>JAQBEH010000156.1:0-16395 GCA_032124015.1 Acidobacteriota bacterium | reverse complement strand
GTTCTTCTTGACCGGCCAACGGACGCCCATCGCACCGTAAACGCGAGACCTCGCCGGGTCGTGCGAGTCGACGATCAGCCGAAGCGACGGTCGCCGTCCGCTGGCGTGGCTCACTCACAAGGTCGTTCGACCCGCGCTCCGAAAAAGCCCCGATGCGCCGTTCTCCTATGCGAAGAGCGGTGCCGAGCGGCTCGGGATGTCACCCGAGACGACCCTCGGTCCGATGTGGGAGGGATTAATGCGACTCGGAAGCGCAGGAAGCGTTGTCGGAATGCGATTCGGGTCGGGGCGTCGGTTGGTCGGCCTCACAGCTTTCCCGGACCAGAACCCGGCATGAGACCAAAGGAGAAACGACATGAGTGAATGGGAAACACGAAGAAAGAGACGGAGAACTCCTATGAACAGCCGCACAATTACGATCCTTGCTGTCGTCCTTGGCGCCGCCATCGCGGCTGGGACGGCTGCTCGGGCGGACGATCGGACGTTTTACATCGACGAGCCGCTGAACAACAGCGCCTGCGGGGGCGCGAACCTCGGCGCCATCACGACGCAGTTGGCGGACTTCCTCCGAGGTCACGGCTGGACCGGTACGCGCTACACCGGTAGCTCGGCTTGGCCCCAGGACTTCGTCGAGGACTCGTTCGGGGGACTGGACAACCTGTATGCGGACTCCAAGAACCTCGCGGTGTTCGCCGGGCACGGCTACACGAACGCGTACTACGGCTGGTCCTTCGGCTCGCCCCACAACGGGAAGTGCTCCGTCGACATCGACGGTGAGGTTCGGCTCGGTGAACGCGTGTCTTACGGCGGTAACGGCCGGACGTCCTATGTCATGTCCCTTACGTGCTGCACGGGCTACGTGCCTAAGCTCGCCACCGTGTGGTTCAACAGCAGGGCTACGGTGGGGGTCGCTCAGATGCTTGGCCTCCACGGAATCTCGAAGTTCAACTACGACGAGCCTCGGATGGTCGTCGAGAGCCTGTTGGGCTCGAGCTCGAGGACGAACCGGGGCGAATGGCTCGACACGATGTCCCACTGCGGGCCGTGGTACTGGTTCTGTTCCAACTCGCCCGTCGTCCTGAGCACGGGGATGACGTCGGCACAGGCGCTGAGCATCCACAACACGGCGAACCTCTGGTACTCGCACAACGATCCCGGGATCGAGCGGCCCAACTATGGCTACTACACGTACGTGGATAACGGCCACGGTGAGTGCTACTGACGCGTGTGATCGGAAAAATGGAGGAAGAGACGATGAAAACGAGGACATGTTCTGGTCGAATTTTCTTGGTGGGGTGCCTGGGGCTTGCGCTGGCGGAGGGGCGCGGCGCTGCGGCGTCGTCGCTCGGCAGCTACGGCACTCCCGAGAAATCACGGTACGAGGCCCAGGTTCTGCCGGTCTTCGAGATCGCGCAGAGCAAGGGAGAGAGCTCCGCCGCGGGTCGCGTCAGTGCAACGATGAAAGCGCTCCTGGGGCCGGAGAGAATCTCCGTGGCCGACGAAGGCGCGCTCGTTCGAGAAGCGTCCCGCGGCAATCGCACGTGGTCGGGGAGTCTTCAGGCGGCCCCGGAAATCACGTACGAGGTGGACCTAGACAACGGGCGGCTGCAAGTGGTCGATCACAGCGTGCGCAACAAGCCGATCGATCCTTCGGCGCTCGAGATGGTCTCGCGCGAGACCGCGGTCTCGTCCGCGCTGCGTGTGATCGAGTCCCTCGGTGTGGCGAGGGTCTTCGACCCGGCCGAATACGATCTCAAGGATCTGGAGATCGTGAACCAGAAGCTGGGCATGATCGAGCGGGGCCAGGCACCGGATCTCACGGCGGAGCGCATCGTCGACTACCGCGTGCTCGTGAAACGCAAGTTCAACGGGGTTCCGGTCTTCGGAGAGGGCGTGGTCGTGGTGATTCGTTCCACCGGCGAGCTCCAGGAGATCGGCATCTCGGGGCGATCGATCAACGCCACCATGCTGGGCGGCGAGCGAACCCCGGTCGGTGGCGGATCGATGGTGCCGGTGGATCGGACGCCAGAGGCTGCGCAGCGGGAGTTCGAGAGCGCCCTTCACGTGGGACCCCGAGAGACGCTTCGGATCGAGCGCTGGGGACTCGGCTATCTCTCGACCGCGACCGGTGGGCAGAGGTACTACCAGCCCGCGTATGTCTTCGTGGCCAGCGTGCAGAGCGAGGCCGGAGAAGGGTTCGTGTCGAACGGAAAGATCGTCCGCGCCGTCGCGGCATCGAAGACGGTGCTCGAACCGATTCCGTCCGATCCACTCGCCACGGCGCAGCCGCCGGAAGACCCTGGTGACCCTCGGAAGCCGGCCGCGACGGTGAGACAGCACGACGGCGACCCACCGATGTAGGGACGATGTCGCTTCATGCCCGAACTGGCGAGGGGGCGGGACCGCCGTCGCGCGTTCCGCCTCCTCGCTTCATTTCCGGCTGGCCGCAGTCCGGCGCAAACGCCAATCGCTGTGCCGGAACGGGCCGGCCGAATGGCAGGGATCTGCGCAACCTGCTGCCGCGACACGCGTGTCGCGTGGAAGCCGATCGACCGTGTACGGCGGGAGGCTCGTCGAGCGCCGACTCGCCCGCCTTCCGCCCGCCGCTGTGGCCAACTCGGTCCTGGTTCCGGCCGATTCCCCGTTGACGCGAGCCGTCACCAAGAGAACGAACGTGCGAGGAGATGTCTCTTGGGGGTCGCTCTGCTCGTGGCGGCCCCGAGCGTCGGCACTCTCTTGCCGAACCACGCGGGAGATGGATCGCTCGTCCGAGGAGATTCATGTCCCCAGCGGTGCGATGGCTCGGTCGCCCCGGTTCCGCGCTACAATCCGGCGACTTCCGGGAGGATCCTCATGGCTTTAGCCGCTTTCAACCTCAAGCGCTGGATCGACGAGCACCGCCACCTTCTGAAGCCGCCGGTCGGCAACAAGATGGTCTTTCAGGACACCGAGTTCCAAGTGATGATCGTCGGGGGTCCGAACGCGCGGAAGGACTACCACATCGAGGACGGCGAGGAATTGTTCTTCCAGATCGAAGGGGACATCGTCGTCAAGGTGATCGAGGACGGCAAGCCCCGCGACGTCGTGATCAAGGAAGGGGACATCTTCCTCCTGCCCCCGGGGATCCCGCACTCGCCTCAGCGGCCCGCCGGCACGGTCGGCATGGTGGTTGAGAGGATGCGCGAACCCAAAGAGATCGACCATCTCACCTGGTTCTGCGAAGGGTGCGGCGCCCTGCTCCACGACGCGACCTTCCACTGCAAGGACTTGGGCACCGAACTGAAGCCGATCATCGAGGGGTTCTTCGCCGATGAAGCGAAGCGCACGTGCAAGGTGTGCGGAATGGTGATGCGGAAGCCCGAGCCCCCGAAGGCGGGCTAGGCCCGGTGGATCCGCGCCGCGTCCTGAAAATCGATCTCCACACGCACATCCTTCCGGAGAATCTCCCGGATCTGACCGAACGCTACGGCACGCCGGGATTCATCCAACTCGACCACCACGCTCCCGGGTGCGCGCGGATGATCCTCGACGGCACCCTCTTCCGCGAGATCGAGGACAACTGCTGGGATGCGCGGCGACGCCTCGAGGACTGCGCTGCGACCGGGGTCGACGTGCAGGTGCTCTCGACGGTTCCGGTGATGTTCAACTACTGGGCGAAGCCGGAGCACACCCTCGACCTCGCAACGTTACTGAACGACCACGTCGCGTCGATCGTTGCGAGCAGCCCCAACCGCTTCGTGGGTTTGGGGACGCTCCCGATGCAGCAAACCGACCTCGCCATCTACGAACTCGAGCGCTGCGTGCGCGAGCTCGGGCTCGCCGGGGTGCAGATCGGCACGCACATCAACGGATCGAGCCTCGACCACCCGGGCCTCTTCCCGATCTTCGAAGCCGCGGCCGAGCTCAACGCCTGCGTCTTCGTCCACCCGTGGGACATCCTCGGCAAGGACCGGATGACGAAGTACTGGCTCCCGTGGCTGGTCGGGATGCCGACGGAAACTGCGCTGGCGATCTGCTCGGTGATCTTCGGCGGTGTCCTCGAGCGGTTGCCGCGACTACGCATCGCGTTCGCGCACGGTGGCGGTTCGTTCCCCGGCACCGTCGGACGCGTCCAGCACGGGTTCATGTCGCGCCCCGACTTGTGCGCGGTCGACAACGCGGTGGCGCCCAAGGACTACCTCGGCCGTTTTTACGTGGATTCGCTCGTGCACGACGCCGAGGCCCTGCGCTATCTCGTGCGGTTGATCGGCGCGGAGCGCGTCGCGCTGGGCTCGGACTATCCGTTCCCGCTGGGGGAGTCCGTCCCCGGGACGCTCATCGAATCGATCGACGACTTCGACGCCGCGACGAAAGAACGGCTGCTTGGCGGCACCGCGCTCGAATTTCTCGCCGTGACGCGCGAGCGGTTTCTCGGATGATGCCGAGCTTCGACGCCACCGAGGAGTTTGCAAAACGCCTCGACGAGCGCGACCCGCTCGCACCGTTCCGCGATCGGTTTGCGCTTCCGGCACGCGGCGGTGTTCCCGCTTTGTACTTCAACGGGAATTCGCTGGGGCTGATGCCCAAGGCCGCGCGCGAGCTTCTAGCCTACGAACTGGACGATTGGGCGGCGCTCGCGGTTGATGCGCATTTCGCCGGGAAGACGCCCTGGTTTTCGTATCACGAGACGCTTCGCGAGCCGAGCGCGCGCCTGGTCGGCGCGCTCGCGGACGAGGTGGTGGTGATGAACGGGCTGACCGTGAATCTCCACCTCATGATGGCGACGTTCTTCCGGCCGATGGGTTCCCGCCACAAGATCCTGATCGAAGACGGCGCCTTCCCCTCCGACACCTACGCCGCGCAGACGCAGCTCGCCCTTCATGGCATCGATCCCGTTGAGGGGTTGATCCGGGTCGCGCCGCGCCCGGGCGAGACGCTCTTGCGGACGGAAGATCTGGTCGAGTTGATCGAGCGGCGCGGGAGCGAGATCGCCGTCGTGCTTCTCCCCGGCGTCCAGTACTACACCGGCCAGTTCTTGGACATCGCGGCCGTCACGAAGGCCGCGCGGCGGCAAGGTTGCGTCGCCGGCTGGGACTTAGCACATGCCGCGGGAAACGTCCCGTTGAAGCTGCACGACTGGGACGTCGATTTCGCCGCGTGGTGTTCGTACAAGTACCTCAACGCGGGGCCCGGGGCGATCGCGGGGTGCTTCGTCCACGAGCGCCACGCGAGAAACCAGACGCTTCCGAGGATGGGCGGCTGGTGGGGGAACGATCCCGCCACGCGATTCCGCATGCACGAGCAGCGCGACTTTATTCCCCGCGCCGGAGCCGACGGCTGGCAATTGTCCAACCCTCCCATCCTCGCTATGGCCCCGCTTCGCGCGTCGCTTGCGATCTTCGACGAAGCGGGCATGGACGCGCTGCGCCGCAAGTCCGTCGTGCTCACGGGCTACCTCGAATGGTTGCTCGACCAAGCGACGCACAAGCGCTTCGAGGTGATCACCTCGTCCAACACCGGCGAGCGCGGCTGCCAGCTGTCCCTTCGCATCCTGGACCGTCCAGCGGAGACGCTCCACGAGATCGAAGCCTTGGGCGTCATCGGCGATTTCAGGCCGCCCGACGTCGTGCGCGTTGCGCCGGTGCCGCTCTACAACACGTTTCACGAGGTCTGGCGCTTCGTGCACTTGCTCCAGCGCGCGGGCCTCGCGAGTTAGACGAACCATGGCGGACACGAAAAAGTCGATCACGATCGTGGGCGCGGGCTTGGGAGGCGCTCTCATGGCCGTGTTCCTCGGCCGCGCGGGGCACCGGGTCAGGGTCTATGACCGGCGCGCGGATCCGCGAAAGGGAGGGTTGGGCCGCGGCCGCTCGATCAACCTCGCGATCTCGACCCGCGGGTTGGCGGCGCTCGAGCGGGTGGGCCTCGAGAAAAAACTCCTTGAGGTCGCGGTTCCGATGCGCGGACGCATGGTGCACGCGATTGACGGCGGCCTGACCTTCCAACCCTACGGCCATAAGGCTCATCACGTCATCCACTCGGTGTCGCGCGGCGGCCTGAACCGACTCCTCGTCGAAGCGGCCGAAGCCATGCCGAACGTCGAGGTTCGCTTCGGGCAACGCTGCGTAGGCGCCGATCTCGAAAACGCGGTGGGCATCTTCGCGGACGCCGACACGGGCGCGACCTCTTCCGTGGCCGCGGACCTCCTGATCGGAGCGGACGGCGCGTTTTCCGAGGTTCGTCTCGCGATGCAAAAGACCGACCGGTTCGCGTACGAGCAGTCGTATCTCCAGCACGGCTACAAAGAGCTGGTGATCCCGGCGGCCGAGCGCGGCGGGTTCCAGATGGAACGCAACGCGCTCCATATCTGGCCGCGCGGCGGCTTCATGATGATCGCGCTCCCCAACGTGGACGGCTCCTACACGTGCACCTGCTTCTGGCCTTTCGTCGGGGACAACTCCTTCTCGGCACTGGCGACGCGCGAGGAGGTGCGCGCGTATTTCTCGAAGACCTTCCCGGACGCGGTGCCCTTGATGCCGTCTCTCGAAGAGGACTTCCTGTTGAACGCCGTCGGCAGTCTCGTCACGGTGCGGTGCGCGCCGTGGCGATTCAAGGATCGCGTGGCGCTTCTCGGGGACGCGGCGCACGCCGTCGTCCCGTTCTACGGCCAGGGCGCCAACGCGGCATTCGAGGACTGCATCGTCCTCGACGAGTGCTTGCGGGAGTTTCCGGGCGACATCGCCGAGGCGCTCGGCACGTACGAGCAGCGCCGCAAGCGGCACGCCGATGCCTTGGCCGATCTCGCGATCCGGAACTTCCTCGAGATGCGCGACAAGACGGCGTCGAAGGCGTTCTTATTTGGAAAGAGGGTCGAAAACGTGCTCGCGAGGCTCTTCCCGAGCCGCTTCGTCCCTCTCTATTACCTGGTCAGCTTCAGCCGCACGCCCTACGCCGACGCCGTGCATCGCGCGCGAACGCAGTGGCGGGTGGTGTTCGCGGCGGCGGGCTTGACGCTTATCGTCGCCCTCGTCGCCCTCGTCGTTCTCGCCGGCGTCCTGGCGCGGAGGTAACTCGATGGCCGATCTGAATTACGCGTCGTACCTGCAGCTCGACACGCTGCTCGACCTGCAAGAGCCGCGCTCGACGCCGCCCGAACACGACGAGATGCTCTTCATCGTGATCCACCAGGTGTACGAGTTGTGGTTCAAAGAGATGCTGCACGAGATCGAGAAGGTGAAACGCGACTTCTCCGGAGGCGATCTGTTCGGCGCGATTCAAACGTGGAAGCGCGTTCGGACGATCATGAAGACGCTCGTGCAGCAGCTCGACATCCTGGAGACGATGACGCCGATGTC
The DNA here is from genome assembly GCA_032124015.1 of Acidobacteriota bacterium. Classification (GTDB taxonomy): domain Bacteria; phylum Acidobacteriota; class Polarisedimenticolia; order Polarisedimenticolales; family DASRJG01; genus DASRJG01. The sequence goes on along the minus strand of JAQBEH010000156.1, from coordinate 9,061 downwards.
CTTTTCGGCGTTTCGCGAGCGGCTGGACACCGCGTCCGGCTTCCAGTCGTACCAGTTCCGGGAATTCGAGTTCGTGATGGGGCTCAAGCGCCCCCACATGTTGAAGTACGCGGCCGGCCCGGTGGCGTTGGCCGCGCTCGAAAAGCGCCTTGGCGAACCGTCGGTCATGGACCACTTCTACGACTTCCTCGCGCACCAGGGCGTGGCGATCCCCACCGAGCTGCGCGAGAAGCCTCGCACTTCGGCCGACCAGCCCAACGAGGAGATCCAGCGCGCGCTGCTTCGCCTCTACACGACGCGCCCCGAGCTCGCGATTCTGTTCGAGTCGATGACCGACCTCGACGAGGGCTTCCAGGAATGGAAGTACCGGCACGTCAAGCTCGTGGAGCGAACGATCGGGAACAAGCGGGGGACCGGAGGCTCGATGGGTGTCGAGTTCCTCAAACAAAGCCTGTTCCAGCCTCTTTTCCCGGACCTGTGGGCGATACGACACGAGTTATGATCACGGGGCGAGCGACCCGGGTTCGACGATTGGCGGATCAAAGACTATCCTTTGTTCCGTCCAAGTCTCTGACCATTTTCTCGAGGTTCATGTGCTGAAAGACTTCCTGATTGCTCTTGCCGTTTCGGTCGTAGCGATCCAAATCATGGTGTTTTGCACGACGATCTATCTGCACCGTTCCGCCACCCACCGTGCGCTGACGCTGCACCCCGTGGCCCAGTGGCTGTTCCGTTTCTTCACTTGGATGACCACCGGAATCGTCCCGCGCGGCTGGGTCGCCGTGCACCGCAAGCATCACGCGCACACCGACGAGGAGGGGGACCCCCATAGCCCAAAGATCCTCGGGTTCTGGAAGGTCCAGCTCGGCAACGTCTTCTACTACATCAAAGGGAGCCGCGACGAAGAGATGGTGGCGACCTACGCCAAGGACTTGATGGCGTCCGACATCTGGGACCGCGCCCTGTTCAATCACGGGAGCTTCGGGCTCGTCGTCGGCACCGCGGTGGCGTGCAGTTTCCTAGGCTGGTGGGGTCTTTTCACGGTAGCGTTCGCCGGCTTCATGTACGTCTTCGTGCTGTCGTCGTCGATCAACGGCCTGTGCCATCGCTTCGGCTACAAGAACTTCGACAACACCGCGGGCAACTTCCGTAGCATCGCGCTCGTCACCGGCGGCGAGGGGTTGCACAACAACCACCACGGCCGTCCGCGTGCCGCCAAGTTCAGCGTGCGTCCGTCCGAGATCGACCCGGCGTGGCCGATCATCCGCGTGCTGGAGATTCTCGGTCTGGCCAGCGTTGCGAAGGTCACGGCGTAGACGGCTTGCTCTACGACATCACCCCCGCCGTTACCGCCGCCCTTGCGGTCTGGCCGGGCGACACGCCCCCCGCGCGCGAAGTGCTCGCCGACCTGAAGCGCGGCGACAACATAACGCTCTCGACGTTGCGCGCCACGGTTCACCTGGGAGCGCACGCCGACGCCCCGAGCCACTACGGGCGAGCCGCCGCCTCGATCGAGTCCCGATCGCTCGACCTCTATCTCGGGAGGTGCCGCGTCGTCCGGATTCCGGCGGCGCGCGGGACGCGCATTCCGCCCTCGGCGATTCCGGCAGATCTCGGCGCCGAGCGCGTGCTCATCGCCACCGGCAGCTACCCCGACCCGTACGCCTTCAACGAGGACTTCGTCGCCCTCGAACCGGAAACCGTCGACCTGCTTCACGACCGCGGCACAAGACTCGTCGGCATCGACACGCCCAGCGTCGACCTCTACTCCGCGAAACAACTCGTGGCGCACGCTCGTTTCCTAACGCACGACATGGCGATCCTCGAAGGTCTCGTCCTGGCGCACGTGCCTGAGGGGGAATACGAACTGATCGCCCTGCCCCTCAAGCTCGACGGCTTCGACGCGAGCCCGGTCCGAGCGGTGCTGCGGACCTTCTAGACGGACTCACTCCGCCCGGCTCCGGAACGCGCGTCCCTCGCGGTAGAGGGAGAGGCGCTCCTCCCCGCGTGGATCCGTCTCGCCGCCCGTCGACGCTCTCACCAGGGCCAAGGCTTGCTCCTCCGCAATCACCGCCTCGGAGAAGCGCCCCGCCTCCGCGTAGGCCGCAGCCAGGACATCCACGGTCCGAGCGTCCCTGAAGCCGGGCGCCGAGACGGCCGCCTCCGCGAAACGCACGGCTTCGGCGCCGTTTCTCACCCGCGGGTCGGGATCGGTGGCGAGAATCCACGCCAGTCGTCTCTCGACGTCGGGCTTGTCGGGGGCCCACCGCAGCGCCTCGCGGTACTCCGCGACGGCGTCAGCGGTTCGTCCCAGTCCCTCGAGCGTCAGTCCGAGGTTCTGGTGCGCGTCGGCAAAGGAGGGCCGGATCCGGACCGCCTCTCGGAAACGGTCCAAGGCCTCGGACGATCTTCCCTGTTGCGCCAACACGATCCCCAAGTTGTTGTGCGTGTTCGCGAATTTCGGGTTCCATCTCAGCGCCTCATGAAACAACGCGATGGCTTCGTCGATTTTCCCTTGATGCTGTTTCACGATACCGAGGTTGTCGAGTCCCTCCGGGAAGTCCGGCTTCGAACGGAGCGCCGTCTGGAAGAGATCCGCCGCCGGCTCGAGTTCGCCGCGCTGAAGCAAGATCCCTCCCAGGTTGCCGTTCGCGATGAAGGAACTCGAGTTCTTGCGCAGCGTATCCCGCCAGAGCGTCTCCTCATCCGCGTACGCGTACCCTCGTTGCCACGTGAGCGCTCCTAAGATCCCGAGGACAAGAACGGCCAGCCCCGGCGCGAGCGCGGGAAGGCGGGTTCGGTACCTGCCGAGCACCGTGACGACGGTCGCCGCAACGAGGGCAAGCGGTCCGATCACGGAGAGGTAGGCGAAGTGATCCGCCACGAACGAGAACCGCATCGGGTAGACGTTGACGAAGCCGAGCGCGGGGGCGAGCGTTCCCGCGAAGAGCAAAGCCGCCGCTAGCGGGCCTCGTCCGATGCGCCCTCGCGCGAACCAGAGCGCCAACAACAGCAAGAGCGCGGCGGCGGGGACGAGGAGCATCGCGGGTGAAGCACCCGCGAGGTCCCACCGCGGATAGATGAATGTCAGCGGGTGCGGCCACGCCAGCTTCCCCAGATAGAACCAAAACGCGCGTCCGGCGACGATCAAACGATCGAGTGGAGAAAGCGCCCATTCGGGCCCGGTGGCGCCGACGATGTACCTCTCCATCCAGGACGTGAGAGCGCCTGCCGCAATGCCGAAGGGGATCATCGCCGCGAGCCGGAGGACGTCTCGCCGACCGAGGCGGCCGCGCTGAAACCACAAGACGACGCCGATGGCCGCCGGGAGCGTGGCCGTGACCGACTTGCTCAACAGGGCGCACAGGAAGAGCAGGACCGTGGCGGCGTATCGCGCACGGCCGGGCCCCGCATCCCCCGCATCGTCGTTCTGGTCGCGGCCGCCGAGGTACATCAGCGCCGCGAGGAGGTAGAACGTCCCCGACAGCACGTTCTTGCGCTCGGTCACCCAGGCCACCGACTCGACTTGAATCGGGTGCAGCACGAAGAGGGCCGCCGCCACCCATGCTCCGGGAACTCTGAGGCGCCGGAGCAACTCCCAGAGGATGAGCCCGTTCAACGCATGAAGGAGGACGTTTGTGAGATGGAAGCCCAGCGGGCGCGATCCCCAGAGGTGGTATTCGACCCAGAAGCTGGTGTGGACGATGGGGTAGTACTGCGGCACGGCCCCCAGCTCGAACCAGATCCGCTGCAGGCCTTGAAGCGAACGGAGGTTGGCGTTTTCCGTGACGTAGTCGTCGTCATCCCAGACGAACCCGCCTTGCATCGCGGGCGCATAGGCCAGAAGGGTCAGGGCAACGAGGAGCAGCGACAGCCCGAGCCGAACGCCACGGATGGACGAGAAGGCCTGGGGATTCGCTGTGCTTGCGGCTCCGGTCATGCGAACTCATCGACCCCGTCGTGGGCCGCGCGAACATAGCACGGGTGTCCGCTGGACCCAGGGCAAGCGCCGGCACGCCGGTTCCGGTCGAAATCGTACCCGCTCCGCCCCTGATGTGTTCAATAATCGCGACATGAAGCCGGACCCCACGCCCAGCCTCTCCCTGCCCGAGGTTCACGGCAGCGTTCGCGTCAATGGCATCGGCGGCTGGCTGAGACGGTTCCTCGCGTTCGCCGGTCCGGGTTATCTGGTTTCCGTCGGCTACATGGACCCCGGCAACTGGGCGACCGACCTCGCCGGCGGCGCCAAGTTCGGCTACGCCCTCCTGTGGGTGGTCCTTCTATCGAACCTGATGGCGATGTTCCTTCAGACGCTGTGCGTGCGGCTGGGCGTCGCCGGCGGGCGCGATCTCGCCCAAGCCTGCCGCGATCAGTATTCGAAGCCGGTCGCGTACGTCTTGTGGTTCCTGTGCGAGATCGCGATCATCGCTTGCGATCTGGCCGAGGTGGTCGGCTCGGCGGTCGCGCTCAACCTGCTGTTCGGTATTCCGCTGATTGTGGGCGTCGTGATCACCGGATTCGACGTCATGCTGCTGCTCGCCGCGATGCACTTCGGCTTCCGCAAGATCGAGGCAATCGTCATCACCCTGGTGACCACCGTGGCGGGGTGCTTCGCGATCGAGGTCTTCCTGTCGCGGCCGGAGTGGGGGGCGCTCGCGACCGGGCTCGTCGTGCCGACGATCCCCAACGCCGAGGCGTTCTACATCGCGCTCGGCATCCTGGGTGCCACCGTCATGCCTCACAACCTCTATTTGCACACCGCGCTCGTCCAGACCCGCGACATCGAAAAAACCAGCAAGGGAAAGCGCCTGGCCATCCGCTACAACACAATCGACACCATCGTGGCCTTGGGCGCCGCCTTCTTCGTCAACGCCGCGATCCTGGTCGTTGCGGCCGCGGTCTTTCACCGCGCCGGACAGTTCGACGTCAGCGAATTGGAGGATGCGCATCGACTCCTGGCGCCTCTGTTGGGCGCGCCGATCGCCTCGACCGCGTTCGCCGTCGCCCTGCTCGCCTCGGGCCAGTCCTCGACCATCACGGGCACTCTCGCCGGTCAGATCGTGATGGAGGGCTTTCTCAACATCCGGATCCGTCCCTGGCTCCGCCGGCTGATCACCCGCTTGCTGGCCATCGTGCCGGCGGTCTTCTTGATCAGTGCTTCGGGCGGCAGGAACACGGTCGAACTGCTGATCTTCTCGCAGGTCGTGCTGTCGATGCAGCTGTCGTTCGCGATTTTTCCGCTCATGGCGTTCACGTCCGATCACAAGTTGATGGGCGAGTTCGCCAACTCGCTCTCCGTCAAAATCGTCGGCTATGCGATGTGCACGTTGATCGCGTCGCTCAACCTCTACCTGCTTTTTGAGACGCTCGGCGCGGGCTGGATGGCGATCATTGTGGGCGTGTCGGCCGCCTTTGCGATCTGGGTCCGCTACTTTTACCGCGGAGATTGACGATGTACCGCAAAATTCTGGTCACGCTCGAGAACAGCCGCACCGACGAGGCGATCCTCGCCCACATCGAGCCGCTCGCTCGGCTGATGCAAAGCGAGCTGGTGCTCGTCCACGTGGCCGACGGTTGGGTCGCGCGCAACCTGAACCAGTTGAACCTTGCGGAATCCCGGGAGATGCGGGAAGACCGCGAGTATCTCGAGCGTGTGCGGTCCCGTTTCGTCGAGGCCGGCATACCGGCCCAGGCCGTGCTTCTGGTCGGCGAACCGGCGGACGCCATCGTGCGGCTCGCGAAAGAAACCGGCGCCGACCTGATCGCCATGAGCACCCACGGCCACCGCTTCTTGGGCGACCTCATCTACGGCTCGACCGCAAGCCGGGTACGGCACACGGTCCAGATCCCCGTCCTCTTGCTGCGCGCTTAGGAGCTCCGGATGACCGAAGACCGCGAAACCCACTGGCTGAATCACACCTATCAGGCGGGCGTGCCGCAGCTGACGTTGCGCGCGATCGTCGTCGGGATGGCGATCGGCGCCGTGATGTGCCTCTCGAACCTCTACGTCTTTTTCAAGACGGGCTGGTCGATGGGCGTGACGATCACGGCGGCGATTCTCGCCTTCGCCTTCTTCCGCATGCTCGAGGCGGCGCGCATCACGAAAACGCCTCTGACCGCGCTCGAAAACAACGCGTTGACGACGGTCGCATCGGGAGCCGGCTATATGACCGGCGGCGGCAACATGGCCGCGTTCGGCGCCCTCCTCATGACGACGACGGTGCGCCCGGACCTCCTGCCGATGGTGTTCTGGTTCGGGGCGATCGCCGCCTTGGGCGTCTTCGCGGCCATCCCGATCAAGCGCCAGCTGATCAACAAAGAAGGGCTGGTGTTTCCGACCGGCACGGCAACCGCCGAGACGATCCGAACGATTCACGGCACGTCCGGAGGCAGCGAGGGGACGCGCCAATCCAAGGCTCTCGGATACGCGGCCTTGTTCGCGGCCGCGCTGACGTGGGTGAGGGACGCGAAGGCCGCGTGGATGCCGTTCAACGTGCCGGCGTCGTTTCCGGTTCCGTTGTCGATCGCCGGGCGCAAGGCCGCCGAATGGACGATCGCTCTCAAAACCGAGGTCGTGCTCGTCGGGGCCGGCGCTTTGATGAGTTTCCGCACGGCGTGGTCGATGCTGTTGGGGGGCATCCTGACCTATGCGGTGCTCGCCCCCGCCCTCGCCGCCAACGGGCTCATAAAAACTGTCAGCTACAAGGCGATCGTCGGCTGGACGGTCTGGCCCGGCGCGGCGATCCTCGTCGCTTCCGGAATCACGACGTTCGCCCTCGACTGGCGAAGCATCGGGAGGGCTTTCTCGGGCATGGCCACGACCCTCGGTATCGGACGAAAAGGCGAAGAGCATCCGATCGAGCGCATCGAGTGTCCGGGCTGGTGGTTCCCCGCCGGGTTCATCGCCCTCACCCCCGTCGTCGTCGCGCTGATGGCGTGGTTGTTCCAGATCCCGCTCTGGGCCGGCCTGATCGCCGTGCCCCTCGCGATGGTGATGGGTTTCGTGGCCGCGCGCGTCACCGGCGACACCGACATCACCCCGACCAAGGCGTTGGGCCCGGTGACCCAACTCTTGTACGGGATCATCACGCCGGGGAACGTCCCCGGCAACATCATGAGCGCCAACGTCACCGGCGGGATCGGCCTGCACGCCGCGGATCTGCTCACGACGCTCAAGACCGGATGGCTGCTCGGAGGAGACCCGCGCGCGCAGTTCCGCGCGCAGCTGCTGGGTGTGGTCGCCGGGGCCGCGGTGGTCGTGCCCGCGTTCAACATCCTGATACCCGACCCCGCGATGCTCGGGACCGAGGCGTGGCCCGCCCCGTCGTGCCTGGTCTGGGCCGGCGTTTCCGAGGCGTTCGCCCATGGTGTGGGCGCCCTCGATTCCACCGCCAGGTCGGGCATCCTCGTCGGCCTGGCCTTGGGCGTGTCGCTCGCGCTGCTCGAGAAATTCGCGCCGTCGCGGCTGAAGCGGTTGGTCCCGTCTCCTTCGGGTCTCGGCATCTCGATGGTCATCCCCGGAAGCAATGCCATTGCGATGTTCGCCGGCGGGCTCATCGCCGAGGTGCTGCGGCTCAAGAGGCCGGCGTTCGCGGAGCGCTACATCGTCCCGGTGAGCTCCGGGTTGATCGCGGGTGAGAGCCTGATGGGCGTCGCGGTCGCACTACTCATCGTCGCCGGGGTGCTGGCCAAGTAGGCGGGGCCGGTCTCCCATTGCCCCCGAGCGGTCGGTCGCGTAGTCTCTTTCGGCCATGGCGTCTGACCTCCAGGAAAAGCTGAACGCGCTGAAGATCGACCGGGGGCAGGAACCGCCGTCCTCCGGGCTCGGGCTCAAGATAGGGCTCGGCGTGATCGTCGTCCTTCTCGTGGCTATGGCTGCGTGGTTCATGCTCCGCCCGAGGGCCGTGCTCGTGCGCACGACGACCGTCGAGGCGGCCACCGCGGCCTCGGCCGGCGCGTCGTCCGTCCTCAACGCCTCGGGGTACGTCACGGCGCGACGTCAAGCGACGGTCTCCTCGAAATTCACGGGCAAGGTCATCGAGGTTCTGGTCGAAGAAGGGATGAAGGTCGAGAAGGATCAGATCCTGGCCCGCCTCGACGCGAGCCAGGCTCGCCAAGCCTTGGCGCTGTCCGAAGCGCAACTCGAGGCGGCCCGCCTGTTGATCGACGAGACCGATGCGCGGCTGCACGAGGCTTCGATCCGCAAGGCCCGCGTGCGCGATCTGGTCGCCGGCGGCGTCTCGTCCAAGGCCGACTGGGACGCGGTCGAGGCCGAGGTCAACGTGCTCGAGGCGCAACTCGCGACGCAGCGGCAGCGCGTCAATACCGCGGAGCGCGAGGTCGACATTCAGAGGCAGTACGTGGATGACACGGTCATTCGCGCGCCCTTCGCCGGGGTTGCGATCTCGAAGAACGCCCAACCCGGCGAGATCATCTCCCCGATGTCCGCGGGGGGCGGCTTCACACGGACGGGGATTTCAACGATCGTCGACATGACCTCGCTCGAAATCGAGGTCGACGTCAACGAGGCCTACATCCAACGCGTGGAACCCGGGCAGAAGGTGCTGGCCACGCTCGACGCCTACCGTGACTGGGCGATCCCGGCGACCGTAATCACGACGATCCCGGCCGCGGACCGCCAGAAGGCCACGGTGACGGTGCGCATCGCGTTCGACACGCTCGACCCGCGCATTCTCCCGGACATGGGAATCAAGGTCGCGTTCCTGGCCGACGCCGTTGCCCCCGCGGATTCAGCGGCGGCGCGCGCGCGCGTCGTTCGCGTGGGCCGCTCGGCCCTTCGGGGCTCCCAAGGGAATGAGTTCGTCCTCGTGGTCGGCCCCGACGCCAAGCTGGAGCGTCGTGCGGTTACGGTGGGCGCGGGCAGCGGAGATCCCGTTGAGATCGTCGCGGGCCTCGCGGACGGCGAGCGCGTCGTGCTCGAAGGCCCGGCCGAGCTGGCGGCGGGCGTGGTCGTCGCGGAACGCAAGCAAGAGTAAGGAGAGAGCAGACGATGGAAGCGTTGGTTCAGGTTCGCAACGTCCACAAAACGTTCTTCCGTGGC
>JAQBEH010000155.1:0-36463 GCA_032124015.1 Acidobacteriota bacterium | reverse complement strand
GACGTGGCCCACTACATCAGTTACGACAAGCGCGACTTCAAGAAGTCGGGCGAGATTCCTCATTGTTTGTTGGACGACGCCGAGCCGTTGTCGGCCGCGGCCTCGGGATCGAGCCGGCTGGACCTCCCCGGCCTCCTGACTCCGGTGGGGACCTCTCTTCGCACCTACCGCCTCGCCGTGGCCGCGGACGGCGAGTACACGATCTTCCACGGAGGAACCGTCCCGCTCGGCCTGGCCGCCGTCACGACCACCATCAACCGGGTCACCGGAATCTACGAGCGAGAATTCTCCGTGCGGCTCGTGCTCGTCGCGGACGAGGCGTCGATCATCTACACGAACGCCGCCACCGATCCGTACACGAATTCCAGCCCCAGCGCGCTCTTGTCGGAAAATCAGGCGAACCTCGATGCGGTCATCGGGAACGCCAACTACGACATCGGCCACGTCTTCTCGACCGGCGGGGGCGGTCTCGCGTCGCTCGGCGTGGTCTGCAGCGCGGGATCCAAGGCGCGAAGCGAAACGGGTTCCGGCTCTCCCGTCGGCGATCCCTACGACGTCGATTACGTCGCCCACGAGATGGGCCATCAGTTCGGGGGCCGGCACACCTTCAACGGCTCGACGAACAATTGCGCCGGCGGCAACCGCACCGCGACTTCGGCCTACGAGCCGGGCAGCGGCTCGACGATCATGGCTTACGCCGGCATCTGCGGCGCCGAGGACCTGCAACCCCACAGCGACGACTACTTCCATACGAAAAGCTTTGACGAAATCGTGGCTTACGTCGGCGCCGGGGGCAGCGTCTGCCCGACGTCGACTGCGACCGGCAATCTGCCACCGACCGTGGAGGCCGGGCCCAACTTCACCGTCCCGATCAGCACCCCGTTCGTCCTGACGGCGGTCGGAAGCGACCCCAACGGCGACGCGATCACCTACTGCTGGGAGCAGTTCGACATAGGAACGGTGGCCCCGCCCAACACGGACGACGGCTCGCGCCCGATCTTCCGCTCGTTCGATCCGGTCACGAGCCCCTCGCGGACGTTCCCCAAGCTCGCCGACATCATCTCGGGGACTTCGACGTTGGGCGAGTCCCTCCCCACGACGAACCGGACCATGAACTTCCGCGCGACGGTGAGGGACAACCGGGTGAACGGCGGCGGGGTCAATTACGACGTCATGCAGGTGACCTCGACGACATCGGCGGGGCCTTTCGCCATCACGCAACCGAACACCGCGCTGACTTGGGTGGGCGGCTCGACGCAGACCGTGACCTGGAACGTGGCGGGGACGGCGGGCGCTCCGGTGAACACGCCGTTCGTCACGATCTCGCTTTCGACCGACAACGGCTCGACGTTTCCCACGGTTCTCGTCGCGAGTACGCCCAACGACGGATCCGAAACGATCACGGTCCCCGATACACCGACGAGCACGGCCCGCGTCAAGGTCGAAGCGGTCGGGAACATCTACTTCGACATGTCGAACGCCGCCTTCACCATCAGGGCCGGGGGCGTCCCCTTCCTCGACCTCGGGACCGTCATTACGACGGCCGTTGGCCCCGATGGGGACGCCTACCTCGAGCCGGGAGAATCGGGCCGTCTCGATATCACTCTCGCCAACGTCGGGGCGGTCGACGCGACCGGCGTCAGCGCGACGCTCACGTCTCAGACCCCGGGTGTCACCATCGTAACCACGCAGGCCGTGCCCTTCCCGAACCTGGCCCCCGCCACGAGCGCGGTGGGCAGCCTCCCGTTCCAGTTCACCGTGTCCTCGTCCGTCCCGTGCGGCGCGATATTGAATTTCACCGTGACCGGATCCTACGCGGAGGCGGGCGGCCCCGCGGTCCGCCCCTTCGCGGTGGCGACGGGAGAGCCTCCGGCGACGAGCACGTTTTCTTATTCCGGCCCCCCGGTGGCGATCCCGGACGCCGTCCCGGCCGGAGTCGACGCCGCGCTCGTCGTCACCGGGGTCACGGGAACGGTCATCGACGTCAACTTCGGTTTCGGCGGGACGTCTTGCTCGGCGACGATCGGGTCGACGACGGTGGGCCTCGATCACACCTATGTCGGAGACCTCGTCGCCCGACTGACCTCGCCCACGTCCACGATCGTGACGCTCATGAACCGTCCGGGAGGGACCGGCAACGGCGGGAACAACTTCTGCCAGACCGCCCTCGACGATGCCGGGCCGTCCTCGATTCAGGCGATCAGCGCCGCCGGCAATCCGTGGACGGGCACGTTCCAGCCGGCGAACGTGTTGTCGACGTTCAACAACCAGAACCCGAACGGCACCTGGACGCTCAACGTCGCGGATCTGGCCAGCGTGGACACCGGGTCGATCCGGCAGTTCTCACTGCGCTTTGATACCCAGGCGTGCAACGCCCCGCTTCCGTTTCCCGGCGCGGTTCCCGGGAGCGCGCCCGGAACCCCGCTGACGGTGACGGCGGATGGCTCCGACCTCACGCTGTCGTGGGGGGCGTCCTGCAACGAATCGGGTGTCGACTACGCCATCTACCAGGGAACGATCGGAGCCTTCACCAGTCACGCCATGAAATTTTGCACCACGCAGGGACTTCTCACCAAGACGTTCCCGGCCGATTCGGACAGCCTCTACTTCCTCGTGGTGCCGCTGTCGGCGGACCACGAAGGGTCCTACGGCGCAAACAGCGCCCTGGTCGAAAGACCGCAGGGAAGTCCGGCGTGCAAGGTTCAGCTTACGGGCTCTTGTCCCTGAACGAGTAGCGCCAGTTTTCCTGCGCGTCCGAGCCGCCGCAGGGCGGCCTCGCGCTTGAGCGCGGCGGAGCGGTCCGGCTGGCTCTCTTCGTAGGCCAGCGTGACCGGAAGGCGGCTTCGCGTGTACTTCGCGGCCACACCGCGCCGGTGCGCCTCGAGCCGCGTTTCGAGATCGACGGTGATGCCCGTGTAGAGCGTGCCGTCGCCGCATCGCAGCATGTAGACCGACCAGGGCTTCATCACTCCACCGTGAAGCTCGCGTCTCTCAGAGCCGGGTCGTTGCGATTGTAGGCGCGCGTGTTGCGCGCCTTGTCGGCCACCTGCGCCAACGTCACCCTCCAGACGCCCTGGGCCGCAAATTGCGGAACGGTGATCCGCGCGGTCATCGGCCCCTCCGGGTCGTTCGGGTCGGGCCTGGATTCGAATGTGATCCGAGGAGACCGGCCGTTCGCCGCGACCGGTCCGTCGATCCACCCGAAAAGCGACGCGACTCCGCTTCCGTCGTCATGAGCCATGATGGTCACGACGATCTCGGCGGCGGTCGCGTTCGAGACGTAGGTCGGCGAGAAATACATGACGTCGATGAACGGGGGCTCCGAGTCGCACTCGCCGCCACCCGAAACAACGAAACTCACGCGACCGACTTGGGGTGCATCCATCGAGAGAAAGGCACCGTTTTTGGCCTTGTCCACGACGCGGAGCTGACGCAGAGTCCACTCTCCGCAGTCGGCAGTCTCCGGAATTCTCACTTCTCCCTCCCACGTCGGTGAGTCGCCGGCTTGCGTGCAGTTGAAAGGGATGAAGGCGGCTTTCGAAGGACTCTGAAACGCGCCGCTGACCAAGGCGACCCCCGAACTGTCGTCATCGACGTCGACGACGATCTGGTTGCTCTCCCCCGCGTCGACGAAATTCTTCACGATCGAAACACGATGCACGTCGGGCGGGATCGAGTCGGACTCCTCGGAGACGATGCGCAGGGCACCACCTTCAGGGACCGTCGCCCTCGCAAACACCAAAGCCAGGGCGTTGTCGGCCTTGTCGACGATCTGGAGATTCGCGACGAACCACTCCCCCGTTTCGGCCTGGGGGGGGATCATGATCGTGGACGAAAACAAGCCGGTCCCGGTGGCGTCTCGAGCGCTGAAGGGAATGATGGCCGTGCCGCTGGGGCTGCGTACCGAGCCGTAGACGAACTTGACCCCGGACAACTCGTCGGTGGACCCGACGGAGAGGATGGTCGTGCCTCCGTCTTTGATCTCGGGGGGATCGAAGCGGAGGCTCTGGAGAACCGGCGGGAGGCGGTCCGATTCCAGATCGTCCGTCGGCTCTTGCGATTCTGTTTCCTTGGCGGGCTCCTGGTTCGGATCGCCGGTTGCGGCCGGTTGCGGGACCGGCGGGAGGATCGGTGGAAGCGTCGGTGACGACACTCTTGGCGGCACGGTCGCGCTGGAAACGGGCACGCGCGGCACAGACTCGCTCTCGATGATGGCGGGAACGTCGGCGACCGTGGGGACCGTTGCGGCCGCGGGCAGCCATGCCGTTTTCGGGGTTGTGTTTGCGGCCTCACGCGCTTCGTCTTCACGGCGAGGCTCAGAAACGCTCGGCGCCGCCGGGGGCGACGCGGGCTGGTTTGCCGGCGCCCTCGATTCTTCAGGCGGCGCCGCGACCTGTCGACCCTCTGCTTCCGTTTCTTGTGGGGATTTCCCGGACCGGCCGATGCGATAGCCCGCTGCGATCCCAACGAGTAGGGCGATCATCGCGATGGCGATCCACGTTTTGCGCATGCGCTCCCTGATATCGATACGACCGTCGGATGATGAGTGGAGCTGTAGAACCCGCGAGGAAGCTAGACGATCCCGAAGTGCCCGACGGCGACGACGATCCGACCGCCGTGGGCGTAGGCGACATCGTTGAGGCGCAAGAACCGACCCGGGCGCCAACGGACCTGGGCGCCCCGACCGTCGTCGGGCATGACCTCCGCCCCCCAGCCGGCGTCTTGCGTGTCGGCGACCGAGCAAATGAATTCATCGCGGGCGATCTCGGTCGGGAACCGCACGGGAGCCCAAGGACCCCAGTCGATCGACGGGCCGCTGGCCGGGGGCTTCCTGGTGTGCGCCATCTCGTAGTGAAGCTACCACGCCTACGCGCGCGTCGCCGCGCGCAGCGATTCGAGCGCTCCGACAAGAGCGGCGAGACGGCGGCCGCCGCGGCCCGGGAGTGCCAACGGCGCCGGTTTGGCGCCGAGAGAATCCATCGACGCCTCGACGGTTCCAAAGCGCCGGCGCAGCAACCGGGAGACCTCGTCACGCAGATTCAACGACGGGACCGAAAGGGGCAAACCATCCGCCGCGGCGAGATCGCGGTAATAGGTCCCCCACATCACGAGGATGTCGTCCGGCCGGGTGAAGCCCATCCAGGCGTCGTGCCACTGCTGCACGGTGCCGCCGGACCGGAGGCGCTCCGGCGACAACTCGACGTGCAGGGGTGTGGCCTTGGCAAGCACCTGCCGCGGCGCCATCACCGCCTCGAACGTCTCGGCCGTGGCGGGACGGTGCGCGACCCAGTGAACGGTCTCCGGCTCTTCACGCTCGGGATGATGACGCGGCCACGCGTTCGCCTCGCCGTGGACGCAAACGAGCCTGGACCAGTTCGCGGCAAGGCGCGCGGCCAGAACGTCTCGGGGCGAGACGCGTTCGCGGCGAGCGGAGCGATGACGGCTCGAGCGAACCTTAGCCTGGAACCACCTCTGCCTCTCGACCATGGCGTGGAAGGGATCGAGCAGTCGTGCGAACGGGCCTCCCTCCGGCTCGAGCACCGACAGCACCTCCGCCAGCGCCTCGATCGTCGACACGCAAAAGTCGGCGGGCTGCCGACGGATGACGTACGCGCTCGCCTTGTGCGGGTGGAACGCGACTCGGGGAAGTTCCGCAATCGCCGGATTGAGCTTCAAGAGTTTGCGCGCCTGCCACCACGTGCCATCGAGCACGACGAGGGTGACGGGACGGTCTCGCGGCAGCCGCTCGACCGGCAGCGCTCCCGGTCCGGGGAACAAGACGTATGTCAGAGACGACGGGTCGAGAGCCTTCAATACCTCGCTGTCCTCAGCGAAGTCGAGGCCGACCCGCAATCGCGAGTTCGGCAGGGCGAGCTGGGCCATCCGTGCCGTCCCGACCGCTACGCGCTGCTCGCGCGGATGCTGGAGCAAGAGGATGCGCGTGCGGGTCGGCAACGCGGTGATGCGATCGCAGAAACACGAGCCGGCGACCGCGACTTTCGCCGCGTCCGCGGACTCGTCCGTGCTCACCCATGCGACGAGCGCGCGGCCGCACCCGCGGCACAACGGGCGCGCCGAAGTCCCGCTCCGAAGGAATCGGCGCTGCCGGGTTTCGCCGAGGCTTTTCGTCATGAGCCAACGAGTGTAGCGGTTGGCGAATCGTCCGGCGCGCCCAATCTTCCGGATAGGGCGCTCGAACGGACGCCCGAGGGCCCCGGGGCAAAAGTGCGGCGTGGCTTGCCGAGGGCCCTCGGAGCCCCTAGGTTCCCCTGTGGCGTCGCCAACAACCGAGGGGAGCGCTTCCATCGACGATTCTGCCCAGAACCAGGACAACCCGGTGCGTGGCGTTGGTGTCGTCGCGAGCGCCGATCCGTCGGCGAGGACGGTCGTCGCGGCCGCCTTGGAGAGCCAGGGATTCACGGTCCTTGAGATCGAAGACCCGGCCCTGGTCGTTGATTCCCTCGCGAACTCGCGCCCGGATCTGTTGGTGCTCGATGCTGCATCCCCGGGGCTCGACGTCGTCGGCATCTGCACGACCCTGCGCGGGATGGAGGGAGGATCGCGGGTCCGCGTCCTCGTGATAACTGACGAGGGCGACCCGGAGGCCGTGGAGCGAGCACTCGCAGCGGGCGTCTCGGACTTCGCGGCGCGCCCGTTCACCTCCAGTCTCTTGGGCCATCGGATCCGGCACATGCTTCGCTCGGCAGCGCTTCTCGACGATCTCCAACGGAGCGAGGCGACGCTCGAGTCCGCCCAGCGGCTCGCGCATCTCGGCAATTGGACGTGGGACCTTTCCCGCCACGAGATGAAGTGGACCTCGGAAACCTATCGGCTCTTGGGTTATCCACTCGATCACCCCCACCCGCGGTCCCAGGACTACCTCAGCCGGGTCCATCCCGACGACGCCGACATGGTGGCGCACGCGCTCGAGGCGACGCTCCGTGGCGAGAGGGCCTTCAGCGTCGACCATCGCGTCGTACACCCCGACGGGACGCTGCTCTTCCTCCACTCCGAGGCCGAGATCGTGCGCAACCCGCAGGGTCAGCCGTCGAGGCTGACCGGCACGATTCAAGACATCACCGATCGCAAGCAGGCTGAAAGTCGTATCCGGTTCCTGGCGTTTTACGACAGCCTGACGGGGCTTCCGAATCGCCTCCATTTCAACGAGCAGCTCAAGAAACATCTCGAGCTCGCGCACCGCACGGGACGCACCGCCGCCGTCATGTTCATGGACCTGGACAACTTCAAGCGCATCAACGACACCGTGGGGCACAGCGTGGGTGACCGGCTCCTCCGCGCGGCCGCGGCCCGGCTTCGAGACGCCATCCGCGCCAGCGACCTCGTCTCCCGTGTCGACGCCGTTCCGGGACCCGAAGGGGCCGTCGCCCGTCTCGGAGGGGACGAGTTCATCGTCCTGCTCCCGGACATCTCGCGCGCCGAGGACCCGGCGCGGGTTGCGCGTCGCGTGCTCGATGCGTTCCACCAGCCGATCCCGGTCGGCGACAGGGAGTTTTTCGTCTCGATGAGCATCGGCATCGGCATCTTTCCGCAGGACGGCGAAAACGCCGAGGATCTGCTCAAGAACGCAGACGCCGCTCTGTACCACGCGAAGGACTCGGGAAGGAACAACTTCCAGTTCTACAGCCCCTCCCTGAACGCCACCGCGTTCCAGCGGCTGTCCCTCGAGACGAGCTTGAGGAAAGCGATCGAGCGCCACGAGTTCGTCCTCCACTACCAGCCTCAGGTCCAGGCGCGCGACGGCAGGCTGATCGGTGTCGAGGCTCTGATTCGCTGGAACCACCCCGACCTGGGGCTCGTCTACCCCGGCCAGTTCGTGCCCGTGGCGGAAGAGACCGGACTGATTCTGGAGATCGACGACTGGGTTTTACGTCAGGCGTGCGTGCAAGCACGTGCGTGGCTCGATGCCGGAGTTCACCAGATTCACGTCGCCGTGAACCTCTCCGGATCGCAGTTTCACCGCAAGGATCTTCTGGAGCGCGTGGACGACGCGCTCGGCTCGGTCGACCTTCCGACGCGCTGTATCGAGCTTGAGATCACCGAGGGCGTCTTGATGAGCAACGCCGCGGCGACCCTCGAGGTGTTGCAGCAACTCCAGGCCCGCGGTTTCCGAATCGCAGTGGATGATTTCGGGACCGGCTATTCGTCCCTGAGTTACTTGCGGCGGTTCCATGCGGACGTCCTGAAGATCGACCGGTCGTTCGTGCACGACATCGCGACGAACCCCGACGCGGCGGCGATCGTCTCGGCGATCATCACCCTCGCGGCCACTCTCAAGATGAGAGCGATCGCGGAAGGCGTCGAACACCCCCACCAGCGCGAGAGCCTCTACGAGCTCGGGTGCGATCTCATGCAGGGGTATCTCTTCGGGAAACCCGTCCCGCCGGAAGAGACCACGAAGCTTCTTCGGTCCGTGGCTGGCCAGCACCTCGGCGCCGACCCCGCCACCGTCGAACCGGATGCGGTGCGCCGTATCCGGGTGGAGCGATGAAATTCCATTTTCGTAATCTCATCAATCTTGGGACTACGCATGGGCCACGCGTGGACAGGTGGCGAATTGCGTGCAGCCCGATGGCACCGTCCTTGCTCACCCAGTTCGGTGACTTTGCGTTGGGGTCCGCGCCAAGAGGTGGCAATTGGCCGAGACGAAGGTCTACCGCTTCGGAGTCGGGGAACGGCTCCTCCATTGGGGGCTCGCCCTCCCCTACGTGCTGCTCTACGCGACCGCCGCAACCTTGGTCATCACTTGGGGCGAAGCAGCACCCCGCCCCATCCATCATGCGGCCGCCTGGATGCATCGGTTCGCCGGAGTGTGCTTGATCGTACTCCCGCCGCTGGCGCTGCTGGTCCGCATCCGCGACTGGCCGATGCACTTCGAAAACATCCGGCACGGCTGGCTGTGGGATAAGAACGACGTTCGATGGCTGATCCTGTACCCCAAGGCGGCGATGGATTCCCGTGTAGAACTTCCCGAACAGGGAAAATTCAACGCGGCCGAAAAGCTCAACTTCATGATGGTGATGGCGACCTATCCGCTGTACGTCATCACCGGCCTGCTGGTGTGGATACCCGGGGTCGCCTTCTACTCGTGGCTTGCCCACTTCCTCAGCGCGTTCCTGGGCCTGCCGTTGGTGATCGGCCACATCTTCATGGCGACCGCCAACCCCAGCACGCGAGTCGGGCTCAACGGGATGATCACCGGTTGGGTGGACCGCGAGTGGGCCAAGCACCACTACCGGAGGTGGTACCGCGAGCGCTTCGAGCACCACCAGCGCGAGCGACATCCAGAGCGAGTCCAGGACCTGCTCGAAGCTCCCGCGCAAATCCGCTGCCAGGAATGCAGCAGCTTGCACGACTTCAGTTCGTGGCTCGAGTTGCTCCAGCGTTTGTTCCAGGTCGAGCCGTTGCTCTGTCCCGCCTGCGACAGCGAAATTGTCGTTTTGTCCGCGGACGCGCGGCCCGAGTTGGCGGAGGCCATCTTGCGGCATCTCGAAAAGGGACGCACTCAGACCCCGTTCGATCACGCGTCCTCCGCCGCCTAGCCCCGCGAAGCTGGCGCCCGGGGCGTGGTAAGCCATGCGGCGCCTAGAACAGTGCCCGGCACCGAATGGTGCCCTTCACGTACCGCAGCTTCCGGATGGCCAGCTCGCTGTATTCCTGATCGACGTCGATGACCACGTAGCCGACCTTGCTGTTGGTCTGCAAATACTGCCCGCCCACATTGATGTTATTCGCTGAGAAGACGGCGTTGATCTCGGACAGCACGCCGGGCACGTTGTGATGAATGTGCAAGAGCCGGTGCTTGCCGGGCGCTCGCGGCAGGGACACCTCCGGGAAGTTCACCGCCGACAGCGTGGCGCCGGTGTCGCTGTAGCGCGCCAGTTTCTCCGCGACTTCGACACCGATGTTTTCTTGCGCCTCGAGGGTGCTGCCGCCGACGTGCGGCGTCAGGATGACGTTTTCGAGTCCTCGCAGCGGCGAGGCGAACTCCTGATCGTTGCTAGAAGGCTCCACCGGAAAAACGTCGATGGCCGCGCCCGCCAGCTTCTTGCTCTTCAGGCTGGCGGTGAGCGCCTCGATGTCGACCACCGTGCCGCGCGAGGCGTTGATCAAGATGGCGCCGGCCTTCATCAGCGCAAGCCGCTCGGCCCGCATCATGTCTTTGGTCGATGGAGTCTCCGGCACGTGCAGTGTCACGACATCGGCCAGGGCCAGAAGCTCATGGAGGCTTCCCACCGGTTGCGCATTGCCCAGAGGCAGCTTGGAAACGATGTCATGGAAGTAGACCTTCATTCCCAGCGATTCGGCCAGCACGCCCAGCTGCGTGCCGATGTTGCCATAGCCGACGATGCCCAATTTCTTTCCGCGGGCCTCGTAGCTGTTGCTGGCGGATTTCAGCCACGCGCCGCGATGAGCCGCGGCGCTCTTTTCGGGGATGCCGCGAAGCAACAAGACGATCTCGGCCAACACCAACTCAGCCACGCTGCGGGTGTTGGAATAGGGCGCGTTGAACACCGGCACGCCCTTGAGCATCGCCGCGTCGAGGTCGACCTGGTTGGTGCCGATACAAAAAGCGCCGACCGCGACAAGTTTTTTTGCCGCCGCGAGAACCGGCGGTGTCAACTGTGTGCGCGACCGGATCCCCAGAAAGTGATACGCCGGGAGCTTCTCGATCAGCTCGTCTTCGGAGAACGACTTTGACAGCACCTCGATGTTCGTATAATTCGCGGCGTGCAAGGTCCGGACCGCCGACGGATCGATGCCCTCGAGCAGCAGGAACTTCAATTCATTCTTGTCGAACGATAATGCGCTCATGATAAACCTCTGCTCGGCGGAAGAAAACACATGATCGCAGCACACCTGCTCGAACGTCTACTCGCCCTGGTCGACCCAGGCAAGGTCTTGATCGACGACGAATCGCGACGACACTTCGGCAAAGACTGGACGGAACTCTACGAGCCCGCGCCCTCGGCCATTGTCTTCCCCAAGACCACCGAGCAGGTGCAGGCCATCGTGCACTTCGCCAACGAGCATCGCGTGGGTCTCGTGCCCTCCGGAGGTCGCACCGGTTTGAGCGCCGGCGCCGTCGCGGCCAACGGCGAGGTCGTGGTCGCCTTCGATGCCATGAACCGGATCCTCGCGTTCAGCCCGGCCGATCGCACCGTACACTGTCAGGCCGGGGTCGTCACTCGTCAGCTCCAAGAGTTCGCCCAAGAGAAAGGCCTTTTCTACCCGGTGGATTTCGCCGCGGCGGGGTCGAGCCAACTCGGAGGGAACCTCTCGACCAACGCCGGTGGCATCAAGGTGATTCGCTACGGGATGACCCGTGACTGGGTGGCGGGACTCACCGTGGTCACGGGCCGCGGCGAAGTCTTGCAGCTCAACAAAGATCTGGTAAAAAACGCCACCGGCTATGACCTGCGCCACCTGTTCATCGGCGCCGAGGGCACGCTCGGCTTCATCACCGAGGCGACCATGAGGCTGACGCGCCCCCCCAAGGAACTCAACGTTCTTGTGCTGGGCGTCAACCAAATGACGGACGTGATGCAGGTCGCGCAGGCTTTTCAGGAGCGTCTCGACCTTACCGCCCTCGAGTTCTTCTCGGACGAAGCCATGGGCCACGTCTTGGCCCAAGGACATGTCGGCCCTCCGTTCGCCACGCGGGCGCCCTTCTATGCGCTGCTGGAGTTCGAGGCGCTCTCCGACGAGACCGCCGACGCGGCTGCGCGAGCCTTCGAGCGATGCTCCGAAGCGGGCTTTGTGGTCGACGGAGTGATGAGTCAGACCACCACGCAGGCCCGAACCCTTTGGCGCCTCCGCGAAGACATCTCGGAGGCGATCTCAAAGCACACGCCCTACAAGAACGACATCTCGGTCACCGTATCGCGCGTGCCCGCCTTCTTGGAAGAGATCGACCGAATCGTCGCTGCCCGCTACCCGCACTTCGAGATCATCTGGTTCGGCCACATTGGCGACGGCAATGTTCACCTGAACATTTTGAAGCCCGCCGACCTGCCCAAAGACGAGTTCTTCGCGCAGTGTCACCTCGTGAACGAGTGGGTCTTCGAGGCGGTGCAGCGCCACCAGGGGAGCGTCTCGGCGGAGCACGGCATCGGCCTGATGAAGAAGAAGTACCTCGGCTACAGCCGCAGCCCGGAAGAGATCGCGTACCTGAAGGCCATCAAGACGGCCTTTGACCCGAACAACGTCATGAACCCCGGGAAGCTCCTTGATCTCTAGTCCCCGGCGGCAATATTCGCCCGGCCGCCTTGTTTCTGCTACTAATTGACGGTATTTAGCTCTGGCTTTAATCGTCTAAGGAGCATCACCGATGCGAGTCAGCAGGTTCTTGTCCTCCGCTGTCCTGGCGGTTTGTCTCGTTCTGCCTACCACCGCTCACGTTTTCGCAGGTGACGCTGCGAAAGCCACCACGAAGACCAACAAGAAGAAAGCTCCCAAGGCACCCGCCCCCGCTCGCCCGACGGGCGTGGCGCCGAAGGTGGACCCCACGGACGCCTACTACGGTGGTCCCAGAAACGACTCAATCACCGAATTCGTAAACGAGGCGGGGCAAACCGTCTATTCGATCACGACATCCCACTTCGACATCTCGCCGCCGCTTCAACAGCTGGCCATCGCGGCCCCCCGGGAGCAGGCCGACGAAGACGAATCGCCGACCAATCCACAGATACCGGCCGCTCGTATCATTCGCTCCGACCTCCCCGATCCGGTCGTGCAGCGCGTGATCGAGCCCGACGATTTCCAGACGTTCAGCAGCACTCCCCTCGCCGCACCCACTACAGGGTTCAATTTCGTGGGGGTGGGCGTCAACGGAGGCACGCCGTCCGACAGCAACGGCGCGGTGGGCAACAACCAGTTCGTCGAAACGGTCAACACGCGTTATCAGGTCTGGTCGCTGAACCGTTCAACGAAGGTGGCGACGTCGATCCTGGGTCCATCGAACATCAACTCGCTCTGGGCAGGTTTCGGCGGGGCGTGTGAGACACAAAACAGCGGCGACCCGATCGTGCTCTTCGACAGAACCGCGAACCCGAGCCCTGGAAGATGGCTGATCTCTCAGTTCACCTCGAGCCCGAGCGCCGGCGTCTACTACCAATGCGTCGCCGTGTCGACGACCGCAAACGCGACGGGAACCTACGCCCGCTATGCCTTTGCCGTGCCGAATGGAAAATTCGGCGATTACCCGCACATCGCGGTGTGGCCGGACGGCTACTACATGATGGCGCACGGCTTCGGCGGACAATTCGTTGCGTTGTTCGCGGCGATGGATCGAGCCAAGATGCTGGTCGGCAACGCGGCCGCCACCTGGGTCGTGATCCAGGACCCGAACGAGGGCGGCCACATGCCCGCGGACCTCGACGGGTTTGCCTACCCGCCCGCCAAAGCGCCGGGCATTTTCGTTTCGCTCCACACGGAAGGTATGTACATCTACAGGATGAAGGTGAACTACGCCTCGCCCGCGACCACCACAAATACCCTCCAGGCGATCGTTCCGGTGGCGCCTTCCAACGCCGCATGCGGCGGCGGGACCTGCATTCCGCAGCCGGGCAGCACCCGGCTTCTGGACGCGATCAGCGACCGGCTCATGTTCCGCGCCGCCTACCGCAACTACATCGACCACGAATCGCTGGTCGTCAGCCACTCCGTCAATCCTTCCGTCAGCGGGCTGGTCTCGGGTGTCCGCTGGTATGACTTCCGCCTGTCGGGACCGGCAGACGCGACCTGCCCGACCTATCCCTGCATCTATCAACAGGGAACGATTGCGGATGAGCCCGGCGGCCGGAACCGCTGGATGTCCTCTCTCGCCATGGATAGTGCGGAGAACATCCTCGTCAGCTACACCGCAACCGGGCAAACCGCCGGATCGGACAACCACAGCACGCGCTACACCGGCCGCGCCAAGGGCGATCCGCCGGGGTTGATGACGGTGCCGGAGGCCACGATCGTCACCGGGACCGCCAACAACACCAGCAACACGCGTTGGGGCGACTACTCCAGCGTGACCATCGACCCCGCCGACGACTGCACGTTTTGGTCCGTCAGCCAGTACTACGCGACGCTGAACCAATGGTCGACGCAAATCGCGTCGGCCGTTTTCCCCACCGGAACCGGACCCGGGCAGTGCCAGCCAGCGACCTGCACCACGCGTCCCTTCACCCAGCCGTTGATCGGCACGGCGACGACCCCCGCCGACAACCAGATCACCGTGACCTGGACGGGCGTCACCCCCCAGCCCGGCGCGTACGCCATCGAACGCGCGGAGGGCGTATGCGGCGCCGAGGGACTCTACCGCCCGATTGCCGCCACACCCGGCGCGAACCTGAGCTACACCGATACGAGCGTGCTCGGCGGCGTGACCTATTCCTACCGCGTGCGCGCCGCAACCGATGCCTCAGGGAGGTGCAACGCGCAACTCACCAGCGGGTGTGTCAGCGCGACGGCAACCGGAACGTGCGTCCTCAACCCGAGCTTCGCCGGCGCCGCCAGCGCCTCTAGCAACGGCCAGAGCAACTGCGGCGTGACGGTCAACTGGACACCCGGCGTGTCGAGCTGCCTGACCGCCCCCAACCTCCTCTACAACATCTTCCGCGGAACCGAGCCCGATTTCGTTCCGTCGGTTGCGAACCGGATCGCGACCTGCGTCGTCGGCCCCAGCTCCTATCTCGACACCGACAACCTCCAGAGCGGAATCACCTACTACTACGTCGTGCGCGCTGAAGACGGCAGTACCGGAAACGGCGGCGCGTGCGGGGGCGGCAACGAAGAATCGAACAGCGTCAGGGTCTCGGCGACCCCCTACGCGGCCGGCATGCAGGCCAATCCCGGCACCTGGACGGACGGCGGCGGCGACGGTTCTGCGTTCTTGATGCTCAACGTCGCGGGCGGTGGTAACACCGGCGATCAAGCGTGGCGCCTGGTCAAGACGGTGAACGACCCGGGCGCCAACCACACGCCCGGCGGCGGCTACGCCTACCGCAATGCCGGGCCTACCGCCGGAAGCACCTACGCGCCCGCCGCCTGTGCCGAAATGCAGGTGCCGTCTTTGACGGCCGCCGCGACGACCGTCAACCTTCAGTACTGGGAGCGCCATCAGCTCGAATACCACTGGGACGCGGTCGCCGTCGAGTATTCCGTCAATGGCGGAGCGTGGACGGACGTCCCGGATCCGAGCAACAGCGAAGCCGCCGGCTGCGCACTGTCCGACGACACGACCGGCTGGGAGGCGTTGAGCTGCACTCAGAATCCGGCCGTCAACGCGTGCAACTACCCGGACACGAAAAAAGTTTTCGGCGGTCCTTTGGGGAGCGGCACGTCGTGCGGCGACTTCGCGACGAGCGCGCCCACGTCCTACGCCCACCGGTGCCATCAGATCACCGGCCTGAGCCCCGACGACACGATCCGGTTCCGGTGGCGCTTCGCATCCGACGAGGCCGCGGAATTCGCGGGCTTCTACCTCGACGACATCGCGGTCACAAACGTGAGAGTGCCGAACGCTTGTGTTCCCGACACGTGCTCGGGGCAGGCTGACGGAACGGCGTGCGTCGATGGCGACGCGTGCACCACAGGAGAGGTCTGCGGCGGTGGCGTGTGCAGCGGCGGATCCGTCATCACGGCTCCGGCGGAGACGGCAGGCGTGACCGTCGCGGCGGACAAGGCGACCTACGATTGGTCCTCGGTGGCATCTGCCACCCGTTACGACGTCGTGCGGGGCAGCCTCGGCGTTCTGCCTGTGGGCCCCGGCGGCGGCGATGAGTCCTGCTTCGACGACCTCCCGGGTCCTTCACTCGTGGACGCGACGGTTCCCGCCGCCGACACCGGCTATTGGTACCTCTCGCGGGGAGAAAACGCCTGCGGGGCCGGCTCGTTCGGTCAGCAGAGCAACGGAGCTTCGCGCATCACGACGACCTGTCCGTAGACGGCGAGGCCGCTTTCAACGGCCAGAGGATCTCGGGGGAGTAGCGCAGAGTAGGATACGCACTATGCGCCGAGCCGGTGCCGTGACGACGATGCTCCTGCTGCTGGGCGCGATGCCCGTGATCGCGGCGGGCCAACTCGAGTCGCGCATATGGGATGCCGCGCTCCGAACTTACGTCCACGGGATGACCGAGGCGATCGCGCAAGAGGTGGCGGAGCCCGGCGCGGTCCCCCTCTTGCACGAGCTGCTCGTCGATCCGAGCTTCCCGCGGCGGGACAACGTCGTCGCGTTTCTGGCGTATCTCGGAGGGAGCGATTCGACCGCCCACTTGATCGCGTCGCTCTCGCGCGGAGCGCTCGATCCTTCGTTACCCGCCGACGATCGCGCGGCGTTGCTGGTCCCTGAAGCTCTTGGGCGCATCGCCGGGCGCGGGGACCCAAGGGCTCTTGGCGCGCTGCTCGCACTCACGCGGCGCGACCCAACTGACGGCGCGCTCTCCCTGAGCATCACGATCGACGCCGACCTCGCGCGTCAGGCGGTTCGAGCGTTGGCGTTCACGGGTTCGAGCGAGGCGCTGGCGCGCCTGGCTGAGATCGAACGCAGCGCGGAACGACCCGGCGAACCGGACGCGGACCTCGCAACGGGTGTTCGAGCCGCGACGGCCGTTCTCTATGCCCGACCAGGCGAGCAACTCTTCACGGTGTCGCCGGCGACCTCCGCTTATCTTCAGGACCAAAACGCCAGCATCCACGAGGCCGGGATCACCTGGGCCAACCATGTTGATCTGGCGTCGCCTGTCGGGGAGGATGAGGCGCGCGGCCTGCTGGACGACGCGTCCACCATCTTGGGGACCGCACGCGATGGGGAAGACGTGGCCTGCTGCGCCACGCTCGTAACGTCGGGATCCGCGGCCACGTTCGGAGTTTCAGGCGACGGACTCGACATCGTCGATGACGAGACCGAACTCCTGACGGTTCTCACCGTCGCGGCGGGACGCGTCAAGGTGGTGCGGGCGATCAACTCATGCGGCGGCCCGGGCACCAACATCATCGGCTGCTCGCTCCGACCGGGCAAAGCCATCGTGGTCGTGCATCTCAATGGCTATGACGACGCTTTTCTCTGGGTGCACGAGTACGGCCACAACGTGGGTCTCGCGCATCGGCCCGATCCGCTGGCGCTCATGTATCCGGCTCTGGCCCGCGGGGAGGGCCTCTCGCAGTCGGAGTGCGCCGCGTTCCACGCGCCGCCGCAGGCGGCGCAGATCACGCTCGTCAATCGCGGCGCCTGCGACAAAGACGACGACCACCTTGCCGCGCAGCTGGACAACTGCCCCCGGGCGACGAACGATGATCAGGCGGATGGGGACGGCGACGGCAAGGGGGATGCGTGCGATCCGTGTCCCTTGAACAATCCCGACGACCCCGACAGCGACGGCGTCTGCCAGAGCAACGACAACTGCATCGACATCACGAATCCGGATCAGGCCGACACCGACGGAGACTCCCGCGGCGATCCGTGCGACCTGTGTCCTTTCGATTTTTCGAATGACGGCGACGCGGACGGATACTGCGCCGACGTGGACAACTGTCCGAGATCGACCAACCCGGGGCAGGAGGACAGGGACGGCGACGACGCGGGTGACGCCTGCGACAACTGCCCGTCGATCGCGAACGCCGGCCAACTCGACAGTGACGGCGACTGGGAAGGTGACGTGTGCGATCGCTGCCCCTTCGAAACGATCGACGACTTCGACGGCGATCTGATGTGCGCCCCGCCCGATCGCTGCCCGAGCGCCTACAACCCCGATCAGGCCGACGCGGACGGCGACTTGATCGGCGATGTTTGCGACGTCTGCCCTTCCATTCCCGGCGGAGACACCGACCTGGACGGACTCTGCGACGCCGTCGACCTGTGCGTAAACGTCGCCGATCCGAGCGATGCGGCTTCGTACGCGATCGGTTGGATCTCCTCGATGCGGGTCGTGGGCGACGTGGACGGCGATGGTCACGGCGACCTGCTCGTCGGCGACGCGACGTACGGGGCGGCCTGGCCGGCGAGACCGCGCGGCCGCGCGTCGTTGTTTCGCGGCACCGCGAGCGGGATCGACCCTCACCCCATTTGGACCTTTGCGGGTGAACAGGACGGCTTGCAGCTGGGCGCCGCGGTTGCGGGCGGCGACTTCAACGGCGACGGGTTCGTCGATCTGGTCGCGGCGGGGATGGGCGAGAACGCCGTCAAAGGGCGCGTCGACGTTTTCATGGGCTCCCCAGCCGGCCCCTCCCAAGTTCCAGGGTGGTTTGCGGAGGGAACCCGGGCCGGGACGCGATTCGGGTTCACAATTGCGGTGCTCGACGCGAACGGCGACGGATTCGACGACCTCGCCGTCGGCGAGCCCGACTACGATCAGGCCATACCCTATCGACACGAGGGGAGGCTCCTCGTCTATTACGGATCGTCCTTGGGACTCGAGGACGTCCCGGGTTGGGCGTTTGTCGGCAATCACCCGGGCGCCGAAATCGGAACGACACTGGACAATGCCGGAGATCTGAACGGAGACGGCTACGACGAGGTCGTCGTCGGCGATTCGAACTACTACGTCGGGTCGTCGCGTCAAAGCCGCGCTTTCGTGTTCGTGGGATCACCCTCGGGCACGAAGTACGAATCGAATTGGGTCGGGATGTCGCCCCTCGTGCTCGCCTCGGATTTCGGCTCCGCGGTCGCCGGGATAGGCGATGTGGACGGCGACGGCTACGACGATCTGGCCATCGGGGCCGCCCGCGAGGACTACCCGAACGGAAAAGGACCGGGGGCCCTGCTCAACCCGATTCAACGCGGCAGCGTCTATCTCTACCGAGGAGGACCGAACGGGATCCAGGCGGCAGCGGCATGGGTTGGTCATGACGAGTTTCCCGACGGGGGATTCGGGGCCTTCCTCACCGCAGCGGGCGACATCGACGCCGATGGCCGTGCCGACTTCCTCGTGAGCGAAAGCGGTGCGCCCGCGGCCAACCTGTTCAAGGGCGCGGTGAACGTGCCGAACCTGCCGATCGGTTGGCGCCGCCCCATGGCGCCGTCACAGCGCATCACTGCCACCGGCGATGTCGACGGCGACGGTCGCCCGGACATCCTGTTGATCGGGCGCTCGGAACCGACCGCCGTCCTTTACGTCTATACGAGCCGTTCGGAGGGCTCTCCCCGTGTCCAGGCCGACACGGACGGTGATGGCGTCGGGGACGGCTGCGACATCTGTCCGCTCGCGTCGGATCCGTCGCAGGGCGACCTTGATGGCGACGGCGCCGGCGATGCCTGCGACAACTGCGCGTCCATCGCCAACGCCGATCAGGAGGATTTCGACGGCGACGGTCTTGGCGAGGCCTGCGAAACCGGACGCCTCCTTGTCGACGCCGACGGTTCGGGCCTCATCGACGGCTTCGACCTGGCTCGACTGGGTCGGAGCTTCGGCGCGTCAACGGGTGATCCGCGCTACGACCCGGGCGTCGATTTCGATCGCAATGGGCTCGTGGACGGCGTCGATCTGGCGAGTCTCGCGGCGGTGTTCGGGCTCACGAGCCGCTGATCGCAGCCGGGGTTGGATCGAAGATCACGCTACCGATCGGCACCCCGCTGGAGTCGAGCGCAACGGGCTGGCCGGTCGGATTCGACGGCGAGATCGAGCCGGAAAACGAGATCATCGACGTTCCGACCTTCAACACTTTCAGCGTCAGCCGGACGATGCTCGCTTCGGACGCGCTCACGCCGTTACCGGCGCCGCCGCCAAGTTTTGTCACGCCGACGATGATGCGGCCTCCGGACTGCACCGCTTCGACGGCGAGCGTCTGTCCCCCGCTTGGCGTCAGTACGGTCCCTATCTGAACGGAATTCGGCACGTACTGCACGACGGTGGGATCGCTCAAGACGAGGTCGAATGCGAAAGAGTAAAGATCGGAGCTCGTCGTCGTCCCGCCGAGCGCGGCTTCGAGAGTCATGAGCTCGCCGCCGCTCGACACGCGCGTCAGACGCACCCGGTTCGGTGCCGCCGGCGTACCGCTCTCCGCAAAGGACGCGGTCAAGTTCGCAACGGCGCCATCGCCGCCACCGCCTCCGCACCCGAGTCCAACGGCCACCGCCAGCACAAAGCACGAGATACTGAGGTGAACTGGCGCCCCGCGCCTCGACGACGTCATCGGAAGCCGCTCGCTCATAGCATTCATTCTAGACCGTACTCCGTCGGAATCGAGTTGGTGCTGTGGGCCCTATGCAGTGCCGCCCGTCATCAGTATTCTTCGCATGATGTCCCCCAGGCGAGCCTTGGTTGCTCGGGGCCGCCTACACCCTGCGAGCACCTGTGCGGCGGATCGCCGGGCCAGGCGCCGGGGAACGTGCGACGTTGTGGTGGCGAAGGAGGCGTTGCCCATCCTTTGTGTACCGATCCGGGGGCGAGAATACGGTCAGATTCCGAAGAGCCTACAGCTTTTCGCCTGACGTTGGATTGTCGCACCGAGCTTTCACTGGCAGACTGCGCCAGGAGGAAACTTCGATGAAAACACTTGTGGCAGGACTGCTGGCAATCGTGGGTTTGGGATCCGCCGGGAGCCCAACGGGGGCCGCCGAGCTGAAGCCGGAAGACTCAGCGCCACCGTTCAGTCTCCAGGGCTCCGATGGGAAGATCCACGATCTCGCCGAGCTCAAGGGAAAAGCGGTCGTTCTCGCCTGGTTCCCGAAGGCGTTCACCGGTGGCTGAACCGCCGAGTGCAAGTCGCTCCGTGAGAGCGGCGCCGCAATCCGAAAATTCGACGTGACCTACTTCGCCATCTCCACCGACAATGCCGAGACCAACAAGAAGTTCGCGGAGTCGCTTTCGTGCGACTACCCGATTCTCGCCGACCCCGACAAGAAGGTCGCCGACGCCTATGGCGTTCTCATCCCGGGGGCCGGATACGCGAGCCGATGGACGTTTTACATCGGCCCCGATGGGAAGATCCTGGACATCGACAAGAAGGTGAAACCGCAAACAGCAGGGCCGGACCTCGCGGCGAAACTCGAAGCGCTCGGTATCGCGAAGGCGAAATAGGATTCCTTGCGTGCGGGGAGGGCCCTTGCCCAACCCCGCCCGTCACGATTCGAGGAGTCTCAGTAGGCGATCGTTCCCAAAAGGTTGAGCGTGAACATGAAGTCCGGATCGAGAACGACCGGGCCCGCAAACTCGCCGGTTGCGCCCTCGAATCGTCCGGTTCCTCCGGTGACCGTGAACCCCGCATCGATTTCACCGAGAGGACCCGTCGAGAACTGCGCAACCCAGTCGAGCGTGTCGCCATTGGCGGCCGTCATCGTTCCCCGGATGTTGGACGTGGCGGGGTCGACCTGTCCGGACGCCGTGTACCGCCCGAGATGTGTCGCCGCTCCGGCGAAATACAAGGTGAAGGTGTTGACGTCAATCTGGCCGCCGCCCTTGAGCTTGAACGGCTTGGCGATGGGGACCTGTCCTTGGCTGGGCGCGGTGATGGCGCCCTTCAACTCCTCGAGATTCAGCCCGGCGTAAGCGCCGGTCCCCTGGCAAAGAAACAAGAGTGTGACAACGGCCATACCGGTCGAAACGATTCTACGGTTCATAGCGGATTCCCCCTTTGCGGGCTCATTTCGGCCCGCGAGTCTAGGTCAATTATTACGGGGTGTGGACCCCGCGCATGGCGGATACTACAGCCATTCTGGGGGGGGGTGAGCCGCCCTAACCCTTGGATCGCTGGTTCAGCCAGGCCCCGAGCGCCGCAAGCCCGCCGACGAGAACGAGCGCCCGCATGACGCGAAAAAGCGCCAGGACCCAGGCGATGCCGATCCCGAGCGCGGCCCACTGAACCCACCAGTGGCCCGGCGAGGTCATCCAGTTGATGACCACCAAGAGCACGAGAATGAACGGGGCGGTGAACAGGAACTTGATCGAACGCAACGTGCGCATGGAACCCTCCCTTGGCGTTGTTGTACGCGAAGGGAATCCGGGCGGTTCGCCCCACCGCGCCCATCCGCGTGGTCTGTTCGAGGACTCAGCATACAAGATCCACGACGATCAGGGTCACATCGTCGCGCTGCGCTCCGCCCGAGGCGCCGGACCACGCGGCCAATTCGGCCAGCAGCAGGTCGGCGAAGCGACCGGCCGGGAGCGCGCCGTTTGCCGCAATGAATCCGAACAGGCGCTCCTCGCCGAACTGTTCATCGACTGCGTTTTCCGCTTCGGTGATTCCATCGGTGTAGAGCAGCAGTCGGTCTCCGTTTTCGCGGAAGGCGCGCACCTGGCCGTCGGTCTTGCGCCAGAGCAACAACGGTGGATGACCCACCGGGATGCCGGGCTCGAGGTTGAGGGCCCACTGGGTGCGGTCGGCCTCCATGCCTTCCGGAAGGAGGAGCGTGACCGTCGTGTCCGGGGATGGGAGGACGCTGACGACCTCGAGCACTGCCTCGCCCGAACGCTCGCCCGCTTCTATTCCTATCACCTTCAGGTTGAGCGAAATGGGGGAGCGCGGCGGAGTGGCCAGAACGGGTGTAGTCGCCCCCGCGACCAACGCCAAGAGCGCCACCAGGGCCGCTCGGCTTGGAATGGACATAGGGAATCCCCTCTCCCCCGTCGCATCACGTCACCGAGATACTTACTTTCAAACGCATCGAAAAGCGATCGAAATCACACACCGACCGGGACAACGGAACGACTCCCTTGACGTCGTTCCCGGCTACGGACAGGTCGTCGTACTGCGCGGCGACCCGTTGCTCCGATTCCCAAACGTCCCGATACCGCATGCGCTCTGCCCCCGCGAGAGGTACCAGAACCCGGTGCCCGGTGACGGCGCCGTCGCATCGACGAGCGTCGAGCCGGCGAGGCCGTCGAAGCAGACCTCGTCACCTCCGCCGGGGCCGACGGGGAGCGCACTCGTGCTGCCGCGCACCACACTGTATTGCGTCGCAAACGGCGCGGCGCCCCAGTTGAAGGTGGCCTTGTCGGCCATCGTGCATGCGTTTCCATTGGGCGGGGTTCCAGAGCAGGCACTCGCGATTTACGCCGCAGTTTCCTAATCCCGAGACAACGACCAGCAGCCAGGGGCTCCGACGCATGAATCCCCTCGTTGGATCTTAATGTGGGTCGATCCCCATCGATTTGGTCGCACGGTTTCGTTGGCGCACGACAGCATCGTTCAGTTGTAGTGCTTCAGCTGCGCCCAGCGCTCGGTCAGCGTGCCGCGCAGCCCGCGGGCGATCCAGATCGAGCGCCCGTTCTCGTAGGGCATGCAACGCCCGCAGTCGATGACCGCGCCCAGCTCGACGTGTTCGAAGCTTTGTTCCACGTCCTTGCGCTCCTCGCCCATCACCAGCACCACCTCGCCGGTGTAGTTCCGCGGTCCCCACAACCAGTAGTTGTTGTGGCCGCCAATCGCCTTGGGCAAGCCATGAGCCCGGCCCAGGTAATCGATGGCGCCGGCATCGCCGTAGTTGAAGGTGAAGATCGCGGCTTTCTCGCGATCCCCGGGAGGCAACGAGTGATAGACCCCGGCCACCGTCTCGACGATGGCCTCCCAACCGTGCATGTCGGCGTAGAACTGAGGCAGTTCGGCCAGTTCCTTGCGCTCCGCCGTTGACGGGCCGACACCCGCACGCGCGGCATAGCTGATGTAGCGCTCCACCGGCAACACCGGCAGGGCGAACGGCGCGAACAGCACACCGCCGATCGCAATCAGCGCGGCGTAGCTCCATAGCGGCACGGCGCGCCAGCGGGATAGCCATCGTTCCGCAGCGACCGCCCCGGCCGGAAGCAACCACGTGTAGGCGGGAGAGAGATAGCCGGAACGGCTGGTGCCGTTTGCGACCAGCAGCGCGAAAACCGCGAGGTAAACGATCCCCAGCAAACGGAAGGGCCGGCCGGCCCGGGCGAAGAGTAGCCAGCCCAACCCCGTGATCCAGAGCGGAAACGCCACGGCATTCATCGTGGTGATCTGGCCTTCGAGAAATGCCAGGGGCGCGACCGCCACCATCTTGTTCTGCGTCGCGTTGCGGATGAACTCGACGGTC
Organism: Acidobacteriota bacterium; assembly: GCA_032124015.1. Classification (GTDB taxonomy): domain Bacteria; phylum Acidobacteriota; class Polarisedimenticolia; order Polarisedimenticolales; family DASRJG01; genus DASRJG01. Next base: position 12,459 of record JAQBEH010000155.1, on the reverse strand, counting down.
GGCCAGTCGTTCTTCATCTGCCACAGCAGGTAGGGCGCGAGGAACGCCGCGGCGATGCCGCCGGTTATCCAGGGGCCCCGGGTCAGCAAGAGCCGCCGCCGATCGGTCGCCAACAGCCCGACTGCGAGGCCGAAGCCCAGCCAGAGAACGCTGATCTTGTTCATCAGGCCGATTCCAAGGACCGTGCCGAGCAGGATCCACAACCGCGGATCGTTTCTCTGGAGCAAGTTCACGAGCAGATACGCGGCCAGCGCCCACACCAGGATGTCCAGTGCATTCATCGAATAGAAGTGGTTCAACGACAGGTAGACGGGGGCCGCGATCACGGCCACCATCGCCAGGGATTGGGCCCCCTTGCCGCCACCCAGGCGTCGCGTGATCAGTCCCGCCACGAGCACGGTTGCCGCGCCGGCCAGCGCCGGGACCAGTCGAACGGCGAACAACGAGTCCCCCAATAACAGCCTTGTCACCCACAGCACGAAAATGGACAACGGCGGCTGATCCACGTAGCCCCAGGCCAGATGATGCGAGCACGCGAGGTAGTAGAACTCGTCGCGAAACATGCCGTAGCCGCGATAGCTCGCCAGGTGAACGACGAGCTTCAGCAACGGGAAGATGATCAGGGGCAGTTGTCGGTGCATCAGCTCCTCCGGTCGGCGGGGCGTCCGGCATGCGGTGTCAGGACCGCACGGACCGAATCGGGAGCGGTGCCGCAACAGCCACGCTCAGCGTAGATTCCGTGCGATCGAGTCGCCCGCGGACACCTCCCACGGCTCCCCCACGCCGCGTTCCGCGGGTGGCTCGGCAGCTTTCCCTCGCGCACGAGATCAAGCGTCGCGCCATTTCCCGGCCGTTCGGTGGCGATCTAAAAAAAACGGGCACCGCGGAAGCGGTGCCCGTGAGCAATGCTCGAGAAATGCGGAGACTAGTAGCGACGATTCCCGCCACCACCACCACCGCCGTAACCCCCGCCGAACCCGCCGCCACCACCGCCGCCGCCGGCGGTGCGCTCTTTGGCCTCGTTCACCGTCAAGGCACGACCGCCGAAATCGCGGCCGTTGTGATCGCGGATGGCGCCATCAGCGTCCTCCGAACTGCCCATCTCGACGAATCCGAATCCGCGAGGGCGACCTGTGTCGCGATCGGTCACGAGTTTGACCTCGGAGACCGTGCGCCCGCTCTGGGCGAAGAGATCGCGGATCTGAGTTTCGTCCGCAGTGAAAGGGAGATTGCCGACATACAGTCTGGTACCCATGCTCGAACTCCTGACGCCCGCAGATGAGGGCGTCGTTTCCGGGTTCCGGCCGCCAACCCGATCCGTCGGGTCAGACAAGAGCGCCTAGCGCGCAACCGGCTTCGGCGCATCACACTTTCGTTTCTGTACGAGAGGATGCCGACCAGAACCTGGACCTAACGTATGGGACGATCGTCGTCCCGTCAAGCCTGCTCCTGCGACCCTTCTGCCTTTCGCGCTGTTCCTGACTCACTTGGACCTCAGGCGGTGACCCAGGGGCGAGAAGCCTCCGAAGTCCAAAGAGAACGGCCTCGGCTGGCCGTTGCCGGCAAGGCTGTCGGCAGAAGGGTACTGCCACGCGTCATGAAGGAGATCGAGAGGCTCGTCGTTCGCGCTGCGAACGACTATGCGATTCTATGCGTGGCGCCTCAGCCGCGTTGCATAGTTTCGTTGCGCATTTCGCGCGCGGCGAATCGAGGTGCGCCAGCGGTTACCCCCGCTGGCTCACCTCGGTCACAACGCACAGAAGGCGGACCACCGAAATGCGAACCCGGTGTCTACGCCCGAACGGCGGCCTGCCCTTCCGGGCTTGGCCTAGTTGATCCGCAGATCGACGTTCCCGCATTTCACCGTGACCGCGACCCTGTCGCCAGTGAAAGTGCAAGACTCGTGCGACGACGTATCGACCGTGAATGTGTATTCAAACGTATCATTGCAAATCGACACGGATTCGGTCCCGCCGCACGTCAGGCTCCAATCGTCACCGCCGTAGTTCCCGCTGGCCTTTCCATCCGCCCCCTTCTTGCAGTTGATCGTGACGTTCGACCAATGCGCCGTCGGACACTCAGCACGGGGCCCGGCCGACGGGGCCGCCATCGACACAGGCACCATGGCCCAGGCGTACACGGCGACCGCACAGACGAGAATTGCCAGAGACAGAATTACAGTTCCTCTACTTCGCATGACTTCCTCCCCTTTTAACAATAATGAACTTCTCGAGAATCGCTTTTATTCATACGCTTAAGGCCCACCTTAGTCAACGAGAGAATGGATCGGAATAGAGAGGGGGCCGAGTCACCCCTGTGGATCTACGCGCCAGCAGGGAGGCAAGACTGATCCCGACTAAATTGATCGGGGTTTCGTCGTAATGGCAATGTCGGCTCGACGCCCTGCCGCTTTGCCCCAACGTCACCGCTGCATCTCGAACCCGAAGTGGAGAACTAGGGGATTCAACCTGCAACTTGTCGTCATAACGAGGGGTCGAGCTTGGCTACCGGGTATTTCGGCCGTGGAGGAATGGGCTTGTAGCTCTTGAGCGCTTCCTTGGCCAACTCGATCGCCTTTTCGAGCTGCGGGTCCTGACCCCTGACAACCAGGTCGGGGCGCTGCGGCACGACGTAATCGGGATCCACGCCGTGCTGCTCGACGACCCACTCGCCGCCGTTGTCCGTGCTCCAGAACCCGAAGCCCGGCGCGGTGACGCCCCCGCCGTCCCGCAGCGGCTGTCGGTTGCCGATGCCGACCAGACCACCCCAGGTGCGCGTGCCGACGATGGGGCCGATCTTCTCGCGGCGGAAGAACCAGGGGAACGCGTCGCCGCCGGAGCCCGAGAGCTCGTTCACGATCATGACCTTCGGGCCGTAGACGGCGACCGGCGGCCACGGAATGTCCTTGGTGTCGCGAGGCGCGACCACGGCGAGCAGCTGGCGCTTCAGTTTCTCCGTGTAGAAGTCGGGAATGCTGCCGCCCTGGTTGTAGCGCTCGTCGATGATGAGGCCGTCCTTGTCGAGCTGCGCGTTGAGCGCCTTGTCGAACTCGATGATCCCCGGGATCGACGTGTCGGGCACGTAGATGTAGCCCACACGCCCGCCGGTTGCGTCCGCGACTTTCTTGCGGTTCGTCGCGAGCCAGTCGAGATAGCGCGCGCCGGACTCGTTGGACACGGGCTTGACGACGATCTCCCACGCGCCTGTGGCCGTGGGTTTTCCGTTGATCTTCAAAGTGACCAGCTTGCCGGCGAGGTTCTGGAAGTAGGCGTAGACGTCTTGCCCTGACTTCGCCTCGTGGCCGTCGACGGCGATGAGGTAGTCCCCCGCGCTCACCTTGAGGCCCGGCTCCGTCAGGGGAGAGCGTTTAGCCTCGTCCCAATTCTCGCCCGGGTAGATCTTCGTGAAGCGGTAGTAGCCGCCGGCCGGCTCGAAGTCCGCGCCGAGCATGCCGACCGAGACCTTCGTCGCGTCGGGAAGATCGCCGCCGCCCACGTAGGTGTGCGAAGTGGAAAGCTCCGAAATCATCTCGCCGATGAGGTAGTTCAAGTCGCTACGGTGCGCGACCCACGGGAGAAGCGCCTCGTAGCGCTCGCCGATGACCTTCCAGTCGTGGCCGGTCATCGCGGGGTCCCAGTAAAAGTCGCGTTCGATCCGCCAGGCCTCGCGAAAGGTCTGCTTCCATTCTTCGCGAGGATCGACGCGCACCTGGAGTTCGGAGAGGTCGAGCTTGCCGTCACCGACCTTCTTGTCGGGTGCGGCCTCGACCACGCCCAGCGCCGGCCCGGCCTTGTAGAGGAGTTTCTTCCCCTCGGCGTCGAGGGCGTAGTCTTCGATGCCGGACAGGACGTCCTTATCTTCGCGCTTCTCGAGATCGTAAACGTGAAGCGTGAGATTGGGGGCGCCATCTTGCTGGTCGCCCGCAGCCCACGCTGCCTGCGACTGCGAGACGTAGAAGAGCTTGCCTTTGCGGGCGTCCAGGCCGCCGTAGATCCCGGACTTGATCGGCAGGGACGCCACGCGCACGGCGATGCCGTCGAGATCGATCTGCACGGGTTTGGGAGCCTCGTCCTTCTTGTCCTTGTCTTTGTCCTTGGCCTTGTTCTTCTCTTTTTCCTTCTCCTTCTCCTTGTCCTCGTCGGCCTCGGCCTTCTCCTCGTCGCTTTGCGGCGAGAAGGGCGAAGCCTCGTCGGACTTCAAGGTCAGGGCGAAGATCCCGTCGGTGCTGTAGTAGTTGAAGCGCTGATCGAGCTGCCCCGAGCTGGGGAAGAAATAGCGCTGCGAGATGAAGAACAGGTACTTGCCGTCGGGGTCGAAGACGGGGTTCACGTCGCTGTAGTATCCGTCGGACACCTTGGTGCTGCGTTTCGTGTCCAGAGAGTACAGAAAGAGCTGCCCGGCGCCGCGGCGGTCGGCTTTCGAGTAGCCGATCCACCGGCTGTCCGGCGCCCACGCGCCGTCGGCGATGTCCGCGTAGTCGCCCTGATCGACCTGGACCGGCTTCTTGTCGTCCGTGCTGATCCACCACAGGCGGTGCAGCTTGTCCCAGTAGAGGAGCTTCTTGCTGTCCGGCGACCAGACGGGACCGTAGCGGTACACGCCGCCGTCGGTCGTGACGCGGATTTCGTCGCCTCCCGCCTGCGGGCGGACGTACACCTCGTACTCCCCGGTCTTGTCCGACAGGTAGGCGATCCACTTGCCGTCGGGCGACCACTTCGGGTTCATCTCGTGGATGCCGGAGTTGTCCGTGGTCAGCGTGCGGATGCTGCCGTGCTCGGCGGGCACGGTGAAGATATTGCCTCGGGCCGCAACGACGGCGCGCGCGGCGGACGGCGAGATTCCGAAGCCGGAAATTTTCTCCCCGAGATTCTTGAATTCGGGGCGCGCCGTGATGTCCTCGGCATGAACCTGGATCGGGATGACGCCGGCCTTGCCGCTTTGCAGGCTGAACTCGCAGAGCAGGCCGCCGTTCTCGTAGACGATGGCGTTCGGGCCGAGGCTGGGCCACTTGATGTCGTACTCCTTGTAACTGGTCAGCTTCTTGGTCTGCTTGGAGCCGAGGTCGTAGCTGTAGAGATTCATCACGCCGTCCCGGTCGTTGATGAAATAGATCGCGTTACCGTGCCACATGGGGAAGAGATCCATGCCGTCCGTTTTCGGCAGCTCCTCATACGTGTTGTTCTTCAGGTCGAAGATGGCGATCGGCAAGCTCCAGCCGCCGCGGTAGCGCTTCCAGGTCCGAAACTCCTGCGAGGTTTCGAGGTACGCGATCTTGCCGCCGTCGGGCGAGAAGCTGGTGAGAGCCGCGCGGGGAACCTGGAGCCGCTTCGGAGTGCCGCCCTGGGGCGGGACGAGGAACAACTCCGTGTAGCGGCGCGGCGGGGCGGCAAAGCGATCGGAGCGGAACAGGACGTTCGCGCCGTCGGGCGTCCAGTCGAGAACGATGTCGTTCGTGGGATGGAAGGTGAGCCGCCTGGGCTCGCCGCCTTCGACGGGGATGACGTACACGTCCTGGTTGCCGTCATATTCGCCGGTGAAGGCGATCCATTTGCCATCGGGAGAGAACTTCGGGAAGCGCTCGTCACCGACGTGCGACGTCAGTCGCCGCGCAGCTCCGCCCTCCTTGGGCGCAATCCACAGATCGCCCGCATAGGCGAAGACGACTTTGTCCAGGGAGATGTCCGGGTACCGGAGCAGCCGTGTGGGTCCGTCCGGCACGCTATCGGGCGTGGCCGCCTTCGCCGGCGACGGCGCCAGGCAGGTCATCGCCGCTAGACCGAGGGAGAACAGGATGCTGCACCGCGTCGCCATGAGTTTCATCTTGACCGCTCCTGAAGGTTGCGTTGCGCCAGGGATACGTCTTGGTCGTGTAGATACTCCCCCCGGCCGGCGCGGGTTTCGACAAAGCAAAGGACTACTTTGGGTGGTTCGTCACCGTCTAGGGTGAGGCTGTCCCTCGCCAATCCTGGGCCGCATCGCCGTTGATCCCGCGCGGCATCCGCTCCCGACCTTTCGCCTGCTATCCTGGCCGTCGTCTTCTCGCCCAGGTCCCACGCGGGGTCGCCTCATGTCCCTCTCATTGCGGCTCTCTGTTGGCGTCTCCGATCGTGCGCGGAGGCGAGGCCTCGACTACTTCCGCCAGGGGCGCGCGCGCGTCGCTCGGTCGGATGGCGAGTCGGTCGAATACGTCGTTCGCGGTACGAGACACTACGCCGTCACGCTGTCGATCGAACACGACATTCTGTACTGCGCCTGCACCTGCCCCTACTTTGTCGATCGCGAGGAGGCCTGCAAGCATATTTGGGCGGCGGTCCTCGACTGCGAGCGCTCGCGGGTGCTCGCGGCGAGCGCGCGCGTTCTGACGCTCGAGCCGGATCCGCTCGTGACCGAAGCGCGGGCCTTGGGCGACGGCGAACGGGGTCCGTTGTCGGCAGCGGGGTCACCTGGACGGCGACCCGATTGGCTCCTGCTCATGCGCGATCTCGCGTCGTCTCTCGCCGCCACGTCGCAAGTGCCGGCGCTCGATCCGACACGCAGCGAGATTTGCTACGTCATCCACCTGGACGTCGCGCTAGAGCGCGGGACGCTCGTCGTCGAGCTCAAGCGGCGCGACCGGAGGAAGGACGACACGTGGGGGGCCGAAAAGTCCCTCAGCCTCGACTTCGGCGATGCGGAACGGCTCCCCGACGAGCGAGACCGCCGGGTCTTCGCCCTGCTTCGAGGCAGCGAGTCGCGCGGCTGGGGGCTCGCCACGGCACGGGAATACGAGAAAGTGGGGAACCCGGCCGTCCTCTCGAAAGAGACGATTCCCTTCCTCCTCCCGGCGCTCGCCGCCACCGGGCGCTGCTTCGTCCGAGCGAACCAGGGCGCCGAAGAGGAGCATGCGCTCCGGTGCGACTTCGATCCGCCGTGGCGGACGGTGATCGCAATTGTTGCGGACGATCGGTCCGGACAGTGGGTCTTGGACGGCGCGATGGTGCGCGGAAGCCTCGAGCTTCCGATCGCCGACGTCGAGCTGTTCCTCTCCTCGGGCCACTTCTTCCATAACGGCGTCGCCGGCCGGATCGAATCCGATGCAGCCTTCCCGGTCATCGCCCTGCTTCGAGAGCACGGCAAGATCGTCGCCCCCGCGGACGACGGCCCGCGGTTGGTTGCCCATACGCTCGAATACGTTTCCGGAGCGGAGGTCAGAGTTCCGGACGCCCTCCGGTTCGACGAGATCGCCGAAGTGCCCGTCCCGACCGTGCGGATCAGGCGGCCGCGGCGAGACGGATACAAAGACGGGCTCGACGTCGAGCTCTCCTTCCGTTACGACGCCATCGAGATCGACGCGTTCGACGCCCGGACGAGAATCTTCGACGAGGTCAGGCGGCTGATCGTGCCCAGGGATCAAGAAGCGGAAAGCGAGGCGCGGGATCGGCTGGTCCGGCTGGGCTTTCGGTTCCGTGGCCAAGCGGATGTCGACGGTGCTTGGCAGCTGCCTCCCGCACTGCTCCCGAAAGCCGTGCCGGCGCTGGTCGCTTTGGGTTGGCGGGTCGAAGCCGAGGGCACGCTCTACCGTCAGTCTTCTGCGTCGCGGCTCCGCGTGGTTTCGGGCGAAGACTGGTTCGAGCTGCAGGGAGGAGCGTCGTTCGATGGGATCGAAGTGCCGCTGCCCCAGCTGCTCGCCGCGGCGCGAAAGGGAGAGGGGTTCGTCAAGCTGGGAGACGGATCCTTGGGCATCCTCCCCGAGGCGTGGCTCGCGCGCGTTGCTCCCCTCGCGGGCTTGGGCCACACCGGCGGCGGCGCCGTCCGATTCTCCCCGCACCAGACCGGCCTCCTCGACGCGTTGGTCGCCACGCTTCCCGAAGTGGCCACCGACGAGATCTTCGAAAACGCGCGACGGAAGCTGTCGAGCTTCGAGGGCATCGCGCCCGTTACCGAGCCGCCCGGGTTTCGCGGCGAGTTGCGTGGCTACCAGCGGGACGGTCTTGGTTGGTTCCGGTTCCTGCGCGAGTTCGGCTTCGGCGGCTGCCTTGCCGACGATATGGGTCTCGGGAAAACCGTTCAGGTACTCGCGCTGCTCGCTTCTCGCGGGCATGAGCGAGGCGAGGCGCCGAGGGCGTCGCTCGTCGTCGCGCCCCGGTCCGTGGTCTTCAATTGGCTCGACGAAGCCAAGCGATTCGCGCCGAAACTCCGCACGCTGGACTACACCGGGATCGGGCGGAGCGCGACGGACCTTGCGACGGGCGAGCACGACCTCGTCTTGACGACGTACGGAACGCTGCGCCGCGACGCCGCGACGCTGTCGGGGGTTCCGTTCGACTACGTCATCCTGGACGAGTCCCAGGCGATCAAGAACGCAACCAGCCAGGCCGCCAAGGCCGCCCGGCTCCTCTCGGGCCGGCATCGTCTCGCGTTGAGCGGAACCCCGATCGAAAATCACTTGGGCGAGCTCTGGAGCCTCTTCGAGTTCCTCAATCCGGGGATGCTCGGGAAGTCTCCGGCCTTCAGGGCGTGGACGGCAGGAACGGGCGATGCGGACGACCTGAGCCGGCAGGCGCTCGCGCGAGCCGTGAAGCCGTTCGTGCTGCGACGAACCAAGGAGAAGGTCACACCCGAGCTTCCCGCGCGAACCGAACAGACGCTCTGGTGCGATCTGGGCCCCGTTCAACGTCGACTCTACGACCAGCTCCGCGATCACTACCGATCATCGTTGCTCGCCCAGGTGAGCCGCGAAGGGCTCGCGAAGTCGAAGATCCACGTCCTGGAAGCGCTGCTGCGATTGCGTCAAGCGGCCTGTCATCCTGGGCTCATCGATCAAGCGCGGGCCGGCATGGACAGCGCGAAACTGGATCTCCTCATCGAGCGCCTCGCCGAGGTCGTCGACGAAGGACACAAAGTGCTCGTGTTCTCGCAGTTCACGAGTCTGCTCGCCTTACTCGAGCCGCGGCTTGGCGCGCTGGGGACGATCGGGATCGCCTACCTCGACGGGGCGACGCCCGCGAGACAGCGAGCCGAAGCCGTCGCGAGGTTTCAAGAAGACGAGAGCTGCCGCTTGTTCTTGCTCAGTCTCAAGGCGGGCGGGGTCGGGCTCAACCTCACGGCCGCCGGGTACGTGTTCCTCCTCGATCCCTGGTGGAACCCGGCGGTGGAAGCGCAGGCGATCGACCGCGCGCATCGCATCGGGCAGAGCAAGCCGGTCATCGCGTACCGCTTGGTCGCCCGGGACACGGTCGAGGAGCGCATCCTCTCGCTGCAAGAAAAGAAGCGCGCGCTCGCGGATTCGATTCTCGCTGGTGACGAATCACTTCTCCGGACCCTGACGCGAGAAGACCTCGAGGCGTTGCTGGGGTGAAGTTCCCTCAGGGGGCGGGGAACCGTTCGCGGTCGCGTGCCGCGAGATGCACGTCGACGCGGTCCGCAGCCTCGACGATGTCGAGAAGGTAAGGGAATGGGCTCCCCGAGCGGAACGCTCCTCGAACCCGAAGCACCGAGCGCGGGTCTGCGCGAGGTGGACGTTCCCGTCGGGGCGGTGCGAGCCCTCCCTCGAGAATTTCACGGGCACGCGGTGGTCGGAATTGTGAAGTTTCCTCCACTCGCACGGAAGACGCGATCCCCGATGCCACGACTCGACCTGCTGACTGCAATGGACCGCGGCAACCGCGTCGATATCCGCGCCTCGACGCGGAAGTTCTCGTTGGTGTCGGCCACGTTGGCGCCGTTCTCATACACGATGAAATCGGTTCCCAGTCCGCTCTCGATCGGTCTTTCCAACTGAAGGACGAGATAGCCGTGCGACCGGAGGGACTCGTTGCGGGTGTACGCTCGACCCAGACGGCGCCATCCCCTTCTCACGTGTCGGAGAAATAACGTGACGGGCCCTTGCCCCCGAAGAGCACGACACGACCGTGGGGATAGCGGGACGGCGAGCTGTCTTGACCCGCGATGGCCAGCCCGGGAGTTCGCCAGAGAGCCACCCTGCTATCGGACGTGACCCACATCAATAAGGATGGGTCTGCCTTTCTCGATCCGGCCGGACCGAACACACAAGAAGGCACACTTGACGAGGGCGGTTCTGGGAACGAAGTTCTTGCTGCCATGCCTCATTCGAAATCGTCGATGCTTCCCATGCTGGCCTGTGCAACAGTCGGCGTCGTGCCAGCCCTTTTCGCAGCCTATTTGACGCCCGGCCGATGGACGATGCTCGCGGCGGCGGGAGCGGCAATCGCTTCGACGGGTCTACTGGTGAGCAGCGTTCGTTGGGCTCGCAAATTGGGGACGCTCGAACACCGCGAGCGGCAACTTCAGACGGCGGCATCAGCCTCCGAGAATCGAGTCGCGACGCTCGTGGCGCAAATGCGCGACACGTCGAACCACGATGACGTCACCGGCACCCTCAATCGGCGTGCGTTCCTTGCGCGCCTGGACGAGGTGCTTCAGCGCGATGCGCGGCTGCAGAAGCCGATGGCGTTCCTGCTCATCGACATCAATGGCTTCAAGAGAATTAACGCCGAGGCGGGGCGCATGATCGGCGATCGCGTGCTGCGCGCGGTGGGGCTGGCGATCCAGGCGTCGACGCGCGGCACCGACTTCATCGGGCGGATCGGTGGAGACGAGTTCGCCGTGGTACTCGGCGAGTGTGTCGATCCGCGTCCGGCGGTCGATCGGGTTTTGGTGGCGCTCGACGGTCAGACGACCGGCGGGGCGAACCCGTTGCCGATCCGCGTCAGCGTCGGCGTGGTGACGGTCAACGATGTGGACGGGGGCGTAGATCCGGTTCACCTGTTCCGTGTCGCGGAGGATGCGCTTGCTTCCGTGCGAGGTGGAGCGGACAGCCGATGCGCCAAACGCGAGTACCGGATCGAGAAGCGCTCGCCCGTCGGCGCGAGCTGAACGGAACGAGTGCTTTACCAGTTCTTTCGGTCACTTTCGGGGACGGCCGGACGGATGACGCGCCAGCAAGAAGCCGTGATCGACTGCCTCCGGGAGGAAAACCGCGTCCTCAAGTAGCAGCTCGAGCGAAAACGCCTGCGGCGATTTAGCTCCCCAGGCGTAACGCAGATACAAACAAATCAGCGCCCGGTTAACAGAATGCACCGTTTGCTGGGCAAGAGCACGCCGTCGATGAGAGCGGTAATCTCAAAGCCGAACGGCAACGCCGAGGTCGTCGGCCATCCTCGAGGGGGGAGTTGGCCTACGGCGCTCTGGGTTAGGATAGGCCGAATTCTGTCGTCCGGCTGGGGCAGCTCACGTTGACATCTCGTCCATATCCGGGATTCTAGTTGCCCATTGAGGCACGCGGGAGCAATGCAATGAATGACGAAGCGAAATCGACGGTTCCGAGTTGGTATTGGGTCGTGGCGGCAATCGCGCTGATCTGGAATCTTCTGGGATGTGCCGCGTTTGCGATGGAGTTATTCGCGCAAGAAGCGGCGATGGAATCGATGACCGATGTCCAAAGGGAATGGGCGCGGTCCCTTCCAGGCTGGATTTATTTGATTTACGGTGCGGCCGTCGGAACGGGAGTTGCCGGCAGCATCACTTTATTCCTGCGTCGAACGTGGGCCGTTTCGTTGTTCGGTATTAGCCTCGCAGCCGTGCTGGTGCAAATGATCTACTCGATGCTCATCGCCGGCGGCCTGCAGGCGATGGGCCCGTCGGGTGCAGTGATGCCCACGGTTGTCATCGCTCTGGCCGCGGCGTTGCTTTGGTTTTCCTTTCTCGCCCGACGCAAGAGTTGGTTGCGATAAGAACTCGGGGTGGCCTGTGACTGTCCCTCGCCACAACTCCATCCGTCTTGAAAACGAACGGCTCACAATCGGCGGCGGCTGCCCAAGCGACATGCATCTCGAACCCGAAGCCAGCGACCTGGGATTGCGGAACGGCGAGCTTGCTGGAGAGCCACCCGGTCGTCGGAGACGCTGAACATTGATAAGAACGCGGCCCGTCTCCATTCGACCGGGACGCCATCTGCGCGACGGGCCCTCAAGCGCTGGATGATCGGACTCTTGGACGACGCACGACGTGCGCGTCGCCCACTCCCTGAAAGGCGTCGCTGAGAGAGCGAGATTGGATTTTGGCGAGGGATAGCCCCACCCTCTCTACGTGTCCTCCGGTCGGTCGCCAACGGCGGGAGATCCATGCGAGTCGGGCAGGCTCCTGACAGCATCACCTACCGCTGGCGATGCAGTCCCTTCTGCCTTCAGGACCCACACCAACCCGACAACGGTCACAGCACCCATCACGGCGCCCCCAAGAGGGAGCACACCGAGGTTGCGCCACATGTCCAGCGCGGATTCGGGGTGTCCCGGCACCATGGCGGTGATGGTCACTAAAGCAGCGAGCGCCCAGCCGCCGCTGGACGCCACCGCCCACATGTTGCCTCTCACCGAACGTGGTTGCAGACACCGCCGTTGCCACCAGCCCGTGAGCGCGCCACCGGCAGCAACGGCGAGCAAGAGAAACGTCATGCTGTCC
>JAQBEH010000154.1:0-30566 GCA_032124015.1 Acidobacteriota bacterium | reverse complement strand
GGCGTAGCGCGTCGATCGGGAAGGGCCACAAGGTGACGGGTCAGAAAAGGCCGGCGCGGATTCCGCGGGACCGCAGATCGCGCACCGCACCTTTCGCCATCTGCGCCGGAGTGTTGCAGGCGACGAGGATGACGTCGGCGTCGTCGCACAAGAACGCGTCGGCGCGTTGCTCGCTCTCTTTGATCTTCGCGTACTTCGCGTTGAGGTGAACGTTGTGCGCTTCGAGGTCGGCCTCGGCCAAGAAGATCGAGCAAATCAGATTCCCGCGATGCGCCGCGTCGCCGAAGACAGCCCACGACGGCAAGCCGGGCTTCACGAGATCTTTCGGCAGCGAGACCTTCCCGGTCATCTGTCCGAGATAGCCGTCGCCCAAGATGACGACCGGGTTGCGATAGGTGAACGTGAGTTCGAAGGCGAGCATCGTCACGTCGAGCATCTCTTGCGGGGTCGAAGGCGCCAGCACGATCGCTTGCGTGTTGCCGTGTCCGAGGCCGCGGCAGGCGAGCTTGATGTCGGATTGCTCGGGCCCGATGTTTCCCAAGCCCGGACCGCCCCGCATCACGTCGACGAAAACGCCCGGAAGCTCGGCCCCGATCATGTAGGAGATCCCCTCGAGCATCAGGCTGAATCCGGGCGACGACGTGAACGTCATGCACCGCAAGCCCGCTCCCGAGCATCCGTACATCATGTTGACCGCCGCGGTCTCGCTGACCGCTTGCAGGAAAACGCCGTCGAGCTTCGGGAGGATCTTCGCCATCAGCTCGGCACCCTCAGTCGACGGGGTGATCGGGTAGCCGTAAAAGTGGCGGCACCCTGCGAGCAGCGCGCCGATCGCCGACGCGTAGGTCCCCTTGATGACGAGCGGCTCGGCGGCGGTGAGCGCGACCCGGCTATCGGCGATCGTCTCGGCCGAGGCCGGGGCCTGCCTCCGCTTGCCGAACAGGTGCGCGGGATCTTGCAGCTCGTAGTCCGCAGCACCGGCGGGGGTCGCCGCCAGGCCGTAGGGCTCAGGACAGGCCGACAGGCACAGGCCGCAACCGTTGCACTGCTCGAGATTGAGCAGCACCGGCGTCAGGCCGGTGGCGGGGTTGATCTCGGTCCCGATCGTGATGCAGTGCTTCGGGCAGGCCTCGATGCAGCGGCCACACCCCTTGCAAAACTCAGGGAGCAAAAACGGTTTTGGCCGTTCGCTGGTTTGCGTCATGTGGAGTTTCCTCCTTGGAGAGAAAGCCGTGAAGGCAATGGAATGCAAGGTAACAGCCAGGAGGGTCACCGGACAGGCATCGCCGTCTATTCCAGAGGCCCTTATTCGTACGTTTGTCAGCAATTGATTTGGTGTAGACCACGTGGGGAGGTGCCCCATGGCCGACAAGCCGATTCGGACCGGATCGTCCCTGGACCTTTTCGAGCTTTCGCGCTGTTGCGCCGAGGCGCAGTCCGACGGGGTGCCGTGTCCGACGCTGGGCCGGGACTGTCAGGTTTGCGAACGCGCGATGATCATCGATGCCCGGGGCGCGCTGCCGCTCCCACCCCCGATTCGACCGGTCGGAAACGACTAGGCGGGGTTCACGCCCACGACGGGGTAACGGTAAAAGACGCCGTCCAAGGCCTTGATCGCTCCCACGATCGGGAGCGCGATCGCGGCGAGGGCCAGCAGAATCCAGAGGGCGATCGCAAGCGGAATCAGCAGGATCGTCAGCCACAACAAGAAGGTGCCCGCGATCAGCACGAACACCACGATGTTCAGGATCAGGGCCTGCTTCGCGATGGAGGAGATCACCTTCGAGTCGCTCTTGACCGCCCAGATGATGATCGGCACCAAGACGCCGCCCAGCGGAATAACGTAACCCGCTAGGCCTGAGAGGTGGGTCAGCGCCGCGAGGGTTCTCTCCTCGGGTGCGATGGTCATGGGGGTGGAATCCATTTCGTTTCTCCTGATCGTTGTATGGAACGCGTCTTGCTGATGGGAGGTTCCAGCCCATTCGTGCCTTCCTGTGGGCCAGGAGACCACCGTGAGACTGCTCGTCCATCGCCTCGCCTCAATGAAGATCGCCGTGACGCTCCTGATCGCCCTGCTCGCCATCATGGGGGCGGGGACGATCGTCGAATCGGCCAGGGGGTCCGAAACCGCGAGCCGGCTCGTCTATTACGCCTGGTGGTTCCAACTGCTCGAGGCCGCCTTGGCGATCAACGTAGTCGCGTCGATCGTCGATCACTGGCCCTGGGGAGCGCGCCGCACCGGGTTCCTGTTCACGCACAGCGCCATCGTGATCATCCTGGCGGGCGCGGCCGTCACGCAGTTTTTGAAGGTCGAAGGCCGCATGCCGATTTGGGAGGGCGAAACGTCGGAGCAGTTCACCCGGGAGGGAACGCGAGCGGGCGAGATCGTCGCCCTTCCGTTCGGCCTGCGCCTCGACTCTTTTGAGATCGACACCTATCCCGGCACCATGCGCCCCGCCATGTTCCGCTCTCGCGTCGTCGTCGTCGACGCGAAGGACGGCAAGAGCACCCCCGCCGTCATCCAGATGAACCAAGAACTGTCGTATGGCGGCTGGAGGTTCTTCCAGAGCAGCTACAACCAGACCCCCGACCGCGATCAAACGATCCTGGCCGTTGCCAAGGACCCCGGCCAGCCGATCGTGTTTTTGGGCTACGCGCTGCTTTTGATCGGAATGGTCACAGTGCTTGGCACGCGGATCTCGCAACACCGCGTCCTCGGGAAAATCGTCGTTCTGGCGATTGGATTGGCAATTTGCGGCTCACGGGTCTTCGCCGCCACCGAGCCCGATCCGGCGACAATCCAGACCTTGAAGCGCCTCCCCGTTCAACACGACGGCCGCGTCATGCCCCTCGACACGATGGCGCGCGAGGCCGTGTGGAACGTCACCGGCCAAACGCGCTGGCAAGGTCTCGACCCCACCGGCATGGTGATCGGCTGGGTGGTCACCCCCGAAGAGTGGGCCCATCAGCCCCTGGTCAAAATCGGAAGCGTTGCGCTCGCAAACGAGCTCGGCCTTCCGCCCGGAACCGGGTACGCCACCTTCGACGAATTGGCCCGCTCGCAGGCCCTCGTCGGCCTGGTCCGGCGGGCGCAAGAGACCGAGGAAGGCGGCGGGAAACTCTCGGGCGTGCTCGCTGCCGCGAGCAAACTCGACGGTCGGCTGAGCCGGATGTGGGGCTTCCTCCGTAGGTCGGACCTGACGGTCGTACCGCACCCCACCGAGGCGAACGGCGCGTGGACGACTCTCCCCGTCTCGTCCATCGACGAGATGCTCCGACTCGCGGCCACCCCATCCGCGGCCCCCTCGTACCCGACAAGGGCAGCAATCGAACGCGAGTTGGTCTACAACGCGGTGCGGCCGACACGGATCGCCTGGATCGTTCTTCTCACGGGGATGGTGCTCGCGCTCTTCGCGATGCGCAAAGAGCGGCGATGGCTGGATGTGGCCTCGCTCGTCGCGCTGATCGCGGGTTTCGCCGTCATGACCTGGGGGATCGGGACCCGGTGGAGTCTCGCCGGGCGCATCCCGGCGTCGAACATGTACGAGTCGCTCCTGTTCCTGGCGTGGGGCGTCTTGTTCTTCGCGCTGATCGCGTTTGCGGTATTGCGCAACCGCCTCGTCGTGTTGAACGCCGCCGCGATGTCGGCGCTGACGATGGCCCTGACGGACCTTCTCCCGATCGACGGCTTCATCCACCCGGTGGCGCCGGTGCTCGCCAACACCGCGTGGCTCGCGATCCACGTGCCGATCATCATGGTGAGTTACTCGGTCTTGGCGCTGGGCGTTCTCTTCGCGCACATGCAAATCGGGATCGGCCTGTTCGCCCCAAGACGGCAGGATCTCGTCGCCCGCATGAACGACCTGCTGTACTGGTACATCCACATCGGATCGATCCTGCTGATCGCGGGCATCATCACGGGCTCGGTCTGGGCGTCGTCCTCGTGGGGCCGCTACTGGGGCTGGGATCCCAAAGAGGTCTGGTCGCTCGTCGCATTCCTGGCCTATCTCGCCATCCTGCACGCGCGGCACCAGCGTTATATCGGCCCGTTCGCCGTCGCGTCGATCAGCATCGCGGCGTTCTGGATGATTCTGATGACCTATCTCGGCGTGAATTTCGTCCTCACCGCCGGGCTCCACTCGTACGGTTTCGGCGGCTCGTCGGTGGTGAACGGGATGGCCGGGGTCGCCTTGGCGGAAGTCGTCTTCGTCGCCGCCGGATGGGTCGCCTATCGGCGAAACCAGAGGACGAATGGGGATCCTGGCGCCCCCGAACGGCGCCACGCTGTGTGAAACCACCCAGAGACTGCGTGAAAGGACCCGACGAGCGCAGGTGGCGCGGCGGGCCGAGTTGAACCGCAGGCCAAGAGCGCCTCTTGAATCCGGCCGGCACTGTACAACGCGTAACAGAGCCCTTCTCGAAGGATGGGCGGCACGACTACGGCGACGGACAGGACAAGGATCGGAACGCGCCGGTATCGCACCGCGAGGACGAGAAGAGCGCAGCGGAGGAGTAACCCGATGGTCGCGGCCGGATCGGAAAAATCCCGGTCCACCGGCACCAGGCCCATGACCCTGTGGAGGCCAACGCACAAAACCGGAACGGCAAGTCGCTTGGCAGCCGCTCCGACGGACCACGCTGCGGCTTCTACAGCAGCGCCAGGACAGCATCGCTCCGACCGCGCGCCGGCGATACCGGTCTAGTTTGGTCCGCATTCGAATGCCATGCGCAGTGCGCCGGATCACGCAGGCAGTTGGGGGATTTCACCCAAACGCGCTGTGGCGACTGCTCGCGGCGCCGGGTATTCCGGCAAAAAGTCTAGAATTTAGGGTATTCAAGTGGCATCACGGTTGCTTTACTAACGGGCATGAATCTGACCAACCGCCTCACCGTGACGATCGCCCTTCTCGGGGCGGTCTGTGCGTCGGCGGCGGCCTCCGGCCCGATCAGCGTCGGTCACCTCTACGAGTTGTCCGACTTCACGGGGACGATCCCGTATACCGATGCAACCGTCGTCGCCGACCCGTCCCATGACGAGGTCTACACGATCTTCGCCAACGACGTCCGGGTGTTCAACGGGACCGGGATGCAGGTCTACTCGTTCTCGCTGGATTCGGCGAAGGGTCGGATCCTCGACCTCGCGGTCGACGAGCACGGCGACCTGCTGACGCTGATCTACGCGCCCTTGGGCCCGGACGGTCGGGCCGCCTGGGCGCTCGGTCGCGCCGACTATCGCGGCCGGCCGCTGGATTCGGTCGCGCTCGAGATTCCCGACGCCCTCGCGACGTTTAGCCCCAACCGCCTGGTGATGGGGTCCGGCGTGATCTGGCTCGCCAGCACCACGCAAATGATGGCCGCCTCGTTCTCGACCGACGGATCGTTCCTCCGCGAGCTCGATCTGGCCGACCTGGCCGGTGTCGAATCCAAGGACCGCGAGAACACCGGCATTCGAGGATTTGACGTCGATCCTTCCGGCTCAGTCATCTTCTCCATCCCCACGCTCTTTCGGGTCTACGTGGTCGCCGCCGACGGCACCACCCGCGCGTTCGGCAAGGTGGGCTCCGCCGCGGGGAACTTCGGAATCGTGGCCGACGTGGCCTCGGACCGAAACGGTCACATCATCGTGTCGGATCGGCTGCGAAACGTCGTCATGGTGTTCGACGAAGACTTCGGTTTCGTCCGCGAGTTCGGGCAGAACGGCAACGTGAAGAGCCGGGTGAACTGGCCGGGCGGCCTCGCCGTCGGGACCGCCGGAAAGCTCTACGTCTCTCAACTTGGAAATCGTGGGATCGCGGTATTCGCGATGAGCCCCGAGTAATTAAGGAGGATTCGATGAGACAGCTCCGTTCGATTTTGGTTCTTGCCGCAGCGTTCGGACTTGCCAGCTTCGGCAACGTGTACGCCTTCCACTCGGGCGGCGTCGCGGAATGCGGCGGGTGCCACAGCATGCACAGCCCGGACCCCGCGGGGACCAGCCTGCTGATCGGTCCGGACGGCAGCTCCACGTGCCTCAGTTGCCACCAGCAGGCCGGGCTGCTGACCCCGTCCAGCTACCACATCAGCACCGCGTCCGCCGACATGCCGGCGGGCACCGCCCCGCTTCAGAGAACTCCGGGCGGCGACTTCGGCTGGTTGAAGAAGACCTACACCTTCACCGTGCGCGGCACGCTCAACACGGAAGAAGGCCAGACCCACGGCCATAACATCATCGCTGCCGGGGCGAGCTACGGCTACGTCGCCGACACCGACAATCCGACGTCGCCCGGCGGTTCGTACCCGAACGGTCAGCTCGGCTGCGCCAGTTGCCACAATCCGCACGGCAAGTACCGTCGGCTTCCGGACGGGACGATCTCGCGTTCGGGCGGCCCGATCGTACGCTCGGGCTCCTATAACAACAGCGCCGACCCGGTGGCCGGTGAAGCGGTTGGCGCGTATCGCCTTCTCAACGGTGCCGGCTACACGACCGACGGCGTGACCTTCGCCGGCAACCCCTCGGCCGTTGCTCCCTCGACCTACAACCAGACCGAAGCGACCAACTTGGTTCGCGTGGCCTACGGCACGATCGCGACCTCAGGTCATGAAAACTGGGGTACGTGGTGCGCCACATGCCACTCCGACATGCACTCGACCGGCAACTATGTCCACCCCGTGGACCAATCGCTCAGCGGCATCGCCGGCACCTATGACAGTTATGTCAAGTCCGGCGACCTCACGGGCACGCACGGGTCCGCCTACCAGTCGCTCGTCCCCTTCGCGAAGGGCGCGACAGTCACGACCTACGCCGGTCTCCGCGCGCTCTCGGCCAACAACAACACGGTCCTGGACGGTCCGGTCGGATCCGACCAGGTGACCTGCCTCTCCTGCCACCGCGCCCACGCCTCCGGGTTCCCCGAGATGCTCCGCTGGAACATGGAAGGCGAATTCCTGACCTACAACGGCGCCTATCCTGGAACCGACAACGGCGCGCCCGTTCAGTTCGCCCGCGGCCGGACCTCGACCGAGATGGCCGGCGCCTACTACGACCAGCCCGCCACGAAGTGGGCGTCCTATCAGCGCGTGCTCTGCAATAAGTGCCACGCGCAAGACTAGGCCTGTCCTGGGCCCGGAGACCATCCGGGTCGTGACGAGACCAAGGGGGCCGACGCAAGTCGGCCCCCTTTTTGCGTAATGGGTCCCCTATCATGGGCCGACGAGGACTGGATGAAGCTCCCGGGAAGACTCTTCGGCGGCGCGGCCGTCGTTCTCGCTGCGGCGAGTTGTGCCCCCGCGAGGCTCGGCACGCCGGCCGATCGCGTCGCGCCACCCTCGGGGAGCAGTGCCCTTTACGTCTTCATCCGCGAGCCGGCCGCCCCCTCGACCGTGTTCGAGGTCTCCACCGCGAGCGCTATCCGGGGGGACGGCGGGACCGTCCCGTTGCAGGTCGCGATCGAGCCGACGGGAGGACGGCCGTTTCCGCCTGAGCGACTCTGGCTTTCCGGCCCGGTCCCCCCTGGTTCCTACGTCGGGTTGAGGGTGACCTTCGTCTCGGCGTCGCGAGCCGCCTCGGGGGGCGGAGGACCTCTCGAGGTCCCCGCCGAGCCGGTCGACGCCTCCTTTCCATTCACCGCGACGCGAGATGCCGCCGTCGTCGTAAACGCCGAGTTGCGTTCGAGAACACAGCCTGGTGATCCCGGTCGCTTCGACCCCGAGTTCGTTCTCGTCCCCCCTGGGAAGGTCGCGTCCGGGCTGCTCGGGCTGGCCAGCGTGGGCGGCTGGAGGGCGGTCGCCCTGTTCGACAAGCGGACCGGCCGGATCGCCTCCATCATCCCGGTCGGCCACGCACCGGCCGCTCTGGCTATCGACCCGGAACGTCTGCGCGCTTATGTGGCGGTTACCGGAGACGACGTGGTCGCGGTGCTCGATCTGGTCGAAGATCGCGTGCGGGAGCGCGTCGAGTTGCGATCGGGAGACGCTCCGCGGGACGTGGTCCTGACGCCGGACGGCCGGACTCTGATCGTCGCCAACTCCGGCTCGGACACCGTCAGCTTCGTGGACACCACAGCAGGCGTCGAGACGGACCGCATCGCCGTCGGCAGCAACCCGGTCAGCCTCGTGATCAGTCGCGACGGGCGTCGTGCCTTCGTCGTGGCCGAGCGTGGGAGCTCCGTTTCGGTCGTGGATGTGACATCCCGCTCGATCGTCGGCTCCATCGCGACCGACACGGCCCCCGTCCAGGCTCGACTCGGCGGGCGAGCGGACGAGCTGCTCTACGTCGCTCACGCATGGTCGCCGAACCTCCTGGTGGCCGATACGTCGTCTCTGGCCACGCTTCGGCGGATCTTCGTGGGTAACGGGGCGCAGGCTCTCGAGGTCGACCGCCAGAGCGGAAGACTCTTCCTCGCCCGGCGGGGAACGGGCAAGATCGAGATCTTCGATCCGGCCTCACTCCTTCCGATCGACGAAATCCCGGTTCGCGGCGACGTGGCTTACCTGGCGCTGGAGCGTGAAGGAAACGCGCTCGGCGTGTTGCTGGGCGAGGCCTGCGAGGTCGACGTCGTCGGTGTCGTCGGCCGAAAGATCCTGACCCGCACGCAACTCGGTCCCGATCCCGCGGCCTTGGGATTCCTCGAGGCACGATGACGTCCAAGACGACGACGCCGGTCCTCCCCCCCGGTCCTCGCGTCCGGGACGTGGCCCGGTTCGCGTTGGGGGCGATCCTCGCTCTCGTCGCCGGGTCGTCCGCGCGCACGGCCGACGACGTCCGCGGGTACTTCGAGTTGGGGCGAAGCGACACCAGCACGGAGTTCGAATCGACGCTGGGGCAGGCGGGCCAACTCGACTCTTCGGTCTGGGTACGCCGGGTCAACGTGACCTGGACGCGTCGACTTTTCCCGCATCTGCTCATCGATCTCGGGGCGTACTACGAACACGACGACACGACCATCGACCAGGATGGCTTCACGCGGGACTCGTCCGCGTCGAAGCTGCGTCCCTACGTTCGCCTGGCGCTGCGTTCGGATGTCTTCTTGGCGGAAGCGGCCTGGTATCGGACCGACGAGAGGTTCGGGACGGACAACCTCGCGACATTTGAACTTGTTCGGGACACGTTCATCGGCGTGTTCGGGTGGTACCCGGTCCGGCTGCCATCGCTGCGGCTCGAGCTGTCCCACGTGGAGGACCGCGACGCCACGCGAGAATCGGTGGACGCCACGCAGAACATCCTTCGCGTGAATTCCGAGTACATTCCGGTGCCCTCGACGCGGCTGTTCTATCGCGGACTGCTCGAGAAGCAAACCGACCAGATCACGGGGTCGGACTTCCAAACGATCGCCCACAACGGCGAAGTGCGATTCAACGACACGTTCTTCAACCAGATCTGGGATCTCTACGGCAGTTGGAACGGCGGGTATCGTCAGATCGAAGTCAACAACGCGGGGACGGGGGAGCTCGTCATCCCGGTCGTCGCCCTCACCGGAGGGTACGACATCGACGACACGCCGGACCAGGGCGTGCTCACCCCGCTCCCGGCACTCGTGGACCAGAACACGCTGGTCGGGACGAGCATCAATCTCGGGCTCCCCCCCCCGGCGGGGGACCGGCGCGCGCGCAACTTCGGCGTCGACCTTGGGATCGTCCGCGACGTCAACCTCATCCAAGTCTGGGTCGATCGGGAGCTGCCGGTCGAAATCTCGCGCTCGTTCAGGTGGGATATCTGGACGAGCGCGGATGGACAGTTCTGGAACCTCCGGTCGACCGTCGCGGCGGCACCGTTCGGCCCCTTCGACAAACGGTTCCAGATCCGCTTCCCGTTCGTGAACACCCGGTACATCAAGGTCGTCGTGCTGCCGCTCGCGGCAACGGTCCCGTCAGCGTCCGCGTATCCGGCCATTCTGGTGACCGAGATGGAGACCTTTCTCACTCAGTCTTCCGGATCGATCTCGCAGACGGTGACCAACACGCGCAACCTGGTCCAGGCCAATTCTCGCATTCGCCTCTTGAAAAGCACGGGCTTCTACTTCGAAACGACTTTCTACGGGGCCGAGAATTCCGGGAGCGCGACGTATTGGACACTGTCCAACGGGCTGTTCCTCCAGCAGCGATTCGACGATGTCTGGGCGGTGAGCGCACGGGTCGCCCGGGAGGACGGCCACGAGCAAGGGGGGTCGCGGGTCGCCTACGTCTATAGCGCCCTCGTGAGCTCGACTCCGCTCGAGACGCTCCGGAATACGCTCTCGTTCAGCGGGGCCGATACTGTCACCGGAGGCGTCAGGCAGTCGAGCACGGGGGTCTTCCTTAATTCGAGCGCGACCGTCTACCAGGGTGTCGACCTGAACGTCAGCGTCGGCAGTTCCCACAACGCGTTCGCCAACGCTCCGACGACCGATTCCATGCAATACCACGTGGGAACAACGCTGGTGCCACACAGGACGATGACGATCAATATCGACCTCGACGATCGGACTTCGAGCTACTCGGCTCGCGGCGTGCCGGACTGGCAGGAAGGAGTCCGGTCGGCAACCGTCGGCATCGCGTTCAGCCCCGTCTCCTCGGTCTATCTCTACGCGTCCTGGCTTTACGATCAGCGCACGGGACAGCCGAACCGGACCTTCGACACGTTTGCCTTCAGTTGGACGCCGTTTCCCGGGGGAACGTTCCATCTCGGCCTGAACTACACCGAGAACCGCAATTCGCTCTACAACGAGGACAATCAGACCTTCACGCCGAACATAAGGTGGGAATTCAATCGCCGGTCCTATCTTCAGATCTCCTATGAGAACCTGAGGATTGAATCGGATCTCGGCTCGAGCCGGCAGGACACCCTGGCCGGCATCTTGCACATCGGATTCTAAGGGGGTAGCGATGCGAGCATCCTGGGCGATTCGAGTGGTGGCCTTCGCGGCCGTTCTTGCCGTTGCCGGCTGCACGACGCACCGGCCGGCGGAAGTGACCTATCACGATCCCGGCATGGACTTCAGTCTCCTCCAGAAGGTGGGCGTGCTTCCATTCGCGAATCTGACCCAGGCGCCCGCGGCGGCGGAGCGCGTTCGGGACGTGTTCATGACGATGCTCCAGGCCGGGGGCTCGATCTACGTGCTCCCCCCCGGGGAGGTGGCGCGGGGACTGGATCGCGCCGCGGTGACGAAAGGCACGACGCCGACCGCCGAGGAGTGCGTCAACCTCGGGAAGATCCTGCAGGTGGACGCCATGATCACCGGGGTCGTGCGAGAGTATGGCGAGGTCCGCTCCGGGAGCGCGGCGTCGAACGTCGTGTCCGTGAGCGTTCAACTGATGGAAACCCAGACCGGCAAGATCGTCTGGAGCGCGTCGTCCACCCAAGGGGGCATCACCGCCGGCGACCGCATGTTCGGGGGCGGTGGCGACCCCATGGATCAAGTCACCACCGAGGCCGTCCGTGATCTTCTCGACAAGCTCTTCGAGTAGAGCCGTCGCGCGGCTCGTGGCCGCGCCGATGCTCCTGCTTCTGGCGTCCCAGGCGCCGGCGGCCCCGTTCATTCCGGACGGCGCCACGCTGATCGCGGTGTTGACGCCGGTTCCGCCGCCGTCCGGACTCGCTCCCGTCGAGCACATCGCCGAATCGCTCGGCGCGGCCCTCGTGGCACGAGGGTTCAGCGTGCTCCCGCAGGCCGACGTGGACGCCGTGCTCGCGCGGCACCGCGAACGGTATACGGGAGGTGTATCGGCGAGCATGGCGACGGCGTTCGCCGAGGAGTCCGGGGTGACCGGGATCTTGATCACCTCCGTCGACGACTGGGACGAGTCGCAACCATCGCGCGTCGCGCTGACGTGCCGGTGGGTAGGAGCGACGCCCGAGACGCCGATCCTTTGGATGGACGGGGCGGCCCATCACGCGCTCGAGCGGCCCGGAGCCTTCGGGCTGGGGCTGGGGAAGGACGCGGACGCGCTGCTGGAGGAGGCGGTTGCGGAGATCGCGGATGGGCTCGCGGCCTTCCGAGTCGCCCTACAGGCCGGCGAAGCCGGGGAAACGAGTCGGCATGGTGTCGACAGGAGGTTTCGGCCGCGGAGCATGGCCTTCGACGCCTCGCGCGCAGGCCCTCCGGAGGGTGCCGCCCGCAGCCGGGTCGCGGTCCTTCCCTTCTTCACCGACGGACCCGATCGCGACATCGGGGAGCTTGTCGCCCGGCAATTCGTCGGGCGTCTCGCCGCCTACGAGGCGTACGACGTCCTAGAGCCCGGGGTCGTGAGACAGGCGCTCCTCGATGCGCGCGTCATCCAAGACGGAGGTGTCTCTCTCGCTCAAGTCGACGCGGTCCGGGCGTTGCTGAACGTCGACGTGGTCGTCTCCGGACGTGTCTCGGTCTACGAACCGCTGGGCATCAACGCCGGAAGCCCCAGTGTGGGCTTCACCGCGAACGCAATCGAGGCCCGCTCACGCCGCGTGATCTGGGCGAGCTTCAGCTTCGCCCGCGGCGACGACGGTCTGCATCTGTTCGGCACGGGCCACGTGCGTTCCGCCGTGCTCTTGACATCGGAACTGGTGCGCGGGGTCGTCGAGCGCCTCGACCAAGAAACACGTCGCGCCCGCGTGCACCCACCCACCGCTCCTCCAACGAAAGGCAAACCATGAATGGTCTCATCCGACTCGTGACCGCGGCTGCGATCGTCTCACTGACGCCCGTCGGGCCCTCGCACGCCGCGGCGCCCGCGGGCGGGCCGCCTCCGGTGGGTCGGGTGCTCGCCACCGTCAACGGCGACGCGATCACGATCGAGCAGCTGAAGACCGACCTGAGCGGTGCCGCGGAGGCCGATCCGTGGAAGACGCTCGAACGACGGATCAACGTGACGCTGATCATCCAGGAAGCCGGCCGCATGGGACTCGACCAGACGATCGAGGTCCGCGATCAACTCGGCGTATTCGAGCGCGACACCCTGAGGGACGGTCTGTTCGCGACGCGAGTCGCCGGCATCAAGGTCGATCCCAAAAAAGTCGACGCGCTGGAACGCGACATGACCACCATGGTGAGCATGCTGTCGATTCTGACTCCCGCCGAGGCCGACGCCAAGACCGTCGTCGCTGCGGTCGGCAAGGGGGACGACTTCGAGGTCGCCATCAGAGACCTTGCGGCGAAGAAGCTCGGGCAGGTCGACGAAGGGGAAGGCTTCATCGAGGTGTCCGAGCTGCTCCCCGAGGTCCAGGCGGCGATCGCCGCGTTGAAGCCCGGCCAGGTTTCGTCCGTGTACAAGATCGGCTCGCAATTCGCGGTGACCCGCCTCCTCGAGCGCAAGTTCGAAAAGAACGCCGAATCCCATGTTGCCGCAGAGATCGAGGCGTACAAACGCGCCGAGCTCGCCACCCTCACCGCCTATGTCGAGGAGTTGAAGAAGAAGTACGCCACCGTAAACCAGGCGTTGCTCGCATCGGTCGACTTCGACGCGAAGGCCCCGGGGTTCGATTCGTTCCTGAAGGACACGCGACCGGTCGTCGCCATCGCGGGTGAAAAGCCCATCACGATAGCCGACCTCGCGGGGGCGCTCCGAAAGCGCCTCTTCCACGGTACCGACGAGGCGGGCGGGCGCGGGAAGCTGAATCGCAAGAAGGCCGAGGTCTTGGACGATCTGATCGCGAAGCGCGTGGTCATGAAGGAGGCCCTTCGACTCGGACTCGACAAAAAGCCCGCGTACGTCGCCCTTCGCGACGAGACCGAGAGCGATCTGATGTTCGGCGCCTTCGTCGCAAAGGTCTTCGCGCCGGACATCAAGGTCTCGGACGACGAGGTGTCGGCTTACTACCGGGCACACCTCAAGGAGTTCACCGCGCCCGACATGATCCGCCTGGTAGCACTCCCGTTCGACACGCGCGCCGCGGCAGAAGCCGCCCTCGTAAAGCTCCGTGCGGGAGCCGATCTCGCGTGGATGCGCGTCAACGCGCACGGTCGGCGCGACCCCGCGACCCTTCCCGACGACCAGCGGATCCCAGCCGCCCCCATTATCGTCGCCGAGTTGCCGGCCGATCTGCGGGAGGCGTTGACCGGCACGCGCGCCGGTGACTACAGGCTCTACGCGCCGGACGGTGGGACGCCGTCGGTCGTGTTCGTCAAGGATCTCATCACGGGGCAGGCCCAGGGGCTCGAGAGCGTGGCCCAGCAGATCAAAGGCACGCTGAGTGGGGAGAAGCTCCAGAAGGCGTTCGAAGCCTACGCGGCCAAGCTCAAGGAGTCGTCAACCGTCAAGGTGATCGTCACCCAGGCCGAGCTGCGCGCGCTGGTGGGTGCCAAGAAGGCCGCCTCCTAGCGCCGAGGGCGGTTCGCGTTCAGTCGCCGATGCTGAACACCTGCACGCGCTGGTTTTCGCGATCGGCGACGACCAGGAGGCCCCGACCGTTGGTACAAAGGCCGGAGGGGTACCGCAGGTAACCCTCCCTCCAACCATACGCCGACTGCCGCCCGCGAAAAGATCCATCCGAGCCCAGGATCACAATTCCGCCGCCGTTTTCGTCCGCTATGAAGAAGTGCCCCGCTCCGTCCGTCGCGATCGCGCTGGCGTAGTCGAGGTCTTCGGCGAGGGAGTTCGAGAAGACCGCGAGGTCTTTGTCGTCCTTGCGGGCCGAATACACGGTGCGTCGCAAGCCGTCGACGACGAAGACGGTTCCGCTGGGGTCGACCGTGAGGTCCGTCGGGAAGCGGGCGTCGGCCGGGAAGCCGATCGATCGTTCGAGGCCCCCACCCGGCCCGATCACGGCCACGCGGCGGCCCACGACATCCAACGCGTAAACGCGCCCGGCGGGGTCCAGCGCGAAGCTACGCAACACCGCCGGACCCGCTCCCTCCGCGGCGGGCACGTCGACCCAGCCGGCAAACGTCCCGTCGGAACCCACCCGGCCGATGCGGCGCGACTTGCCGTCGAGGACGATCAGATGCCCCTTCGCATCGATATCGGCCCGGATCGGGTACGGGAGCTCGGGCACCGCGACTTCGCCGTTGGTCTGCGCGAGCGCCCCGGACACTTCGAAGCGCAGGACGCGTCCGCGGCCGCTGTCGGCGACGACGAAGGTCGTTCCGCCGCCACAGCCGACGCCCTGCGGCACGCTGAGCGATACCCCCTTCTCGTCGGCATAGAGCACCGCGGTCGGACGCAGCTTGAGGACTTCGGCGCCCGGTGTGGGCCCCGTCGAAGCCAGGGCGACACCCAGCGCTGAGGCGGCGAGGCGGCATCGGGTGGTCACGGCGTCACCTCGTGTACTGGATGTGACACTGGGTGCACAACTCCCCCTTCGTGTCGTAGTGGGCGAAGGACTTGTTCGCGGTGCCGTGAGACCGGTGGCAGCTTTCGCAGTCGAGCCTGAGATTCGGGTTCCGCTTGTCGACCACCTTGTCACCGAGGGGGTGCGCCGAGTGGTTCTGCCAGTCATGGCAGGTGCCGCAGACTTCGATTTCGGTCGGGGCCACGAAGAGGAACGTCGGGTCCGCCGCGTGGGGTGCGTGGCAGTCCGAGCACTCACCGTCGGCGATCGGCGGGTGCTTGGTGGAGGACTGCTCCTGCCGTGCGATGGCATCCGGATGGCAGCTCCCGCACAGCGTCTTCGGTGAGGCCTTCAGGAGCCTCGCGGTCTTCGACGCATGCGGCTCATGGCAGTTGGCGCAGGCCACCCGGTCCACCACGGGCCAGTGAACGCGACTCTTGGACGCGATCTCGACGAACAACTCGTTGTGGCAACCGCGGCAGAGATCGGGTGCTACCCTTTTTACATTGATGGGACCGGACGCGGGGGGCGCCCCGTGACACTGCACGCACTGCTTGTTTTGGACGGGAGCATGGACGCTCGCCCAGAGAATTCCCTTGTTGGGCGAACCGTGTGGATCGTGGCACGACAGGCAGTTTGCGCGGGCCACCGGGTAGTTGAGGTGGGCCTTGGCGAAGCCGGGTTGGGCCGGATTGTGACACCCGACGCACAGGGCCGGTGGCGTCTTGACGAGGAGCGACGGCGCGTCCTTCGAGGCATGCGGGTCGTGGCAACCGAGGCAATTCTGGGTCACCGGCGAGTGCTTGTGAGTCGCCGCGGCCAACCCGGCCTTCACGTCCTCGTGACAGCCCAGGCAGAGCTCGTTCCCGGTCCGCACCAGGTTGGCCTTGTTCGCGGAGCCATGAGGGTCGTGACACGCGACGCATTTGCCCTGGACCACAGCCTCGTGGGTGCTCTTCGCCCCCTCGGGGATCATCGTCCCGTGACACGTCGAACAAATCTTGTCCGGCGCTTCCGCCAGGAGCTTTCCGTGGTTCGACGCGTGGGGGTCGTGGCAGTCGGAGCACCGGCCGGCTTTCACCGGCGTGTGCACGTGAGGCTGCTTGACCACCTCTTGGAAGTCCACGTGACAGTCCAAGCACAGGGTGCCGCTGGCCCCCGGTTTCAGCCGGAACTTCGCGGTGTTGTCTGCCGCCCCCGCTGCGGCCACGTTCGTCGCGGCGAGGGCCGCGGCGAGGGCGAGACTCGCCCAAGCCCACGGAGCCCAGCCCCTAGTTCTTGACGGCATGGCACTCCTCGCAGCTCCCCGCGGCGAACGGCGCATGAACCTCCGGCTTGAAGAGCTTCGGGTCCTTCGAGGCGTGCGGGTCATGGCACCGCACGCAGCTCATCACCGACGGATCGATGCCCAGGTGCGCCTTCGAGAACGCCGGTTCCTTCACGTCGTGGCAGCCGGCACACAGCACCTGTTGACGCTGCACGAGCAGTCGTGTCTCGCCGCTGTAGTGCGGCGCGTGACACGTGGTGCACTGGCTAGCCGCCGGGGGATGCACGTTCTCACCGTGCAACTTCTCCCCGGTCGTCGTATGGCAGCTGACGCAGAGGTCCGGCTCTTGCGCCAAGAGAAGCTTCGGCAGCTTGGCCTTGTGGGGGCTATGACACTTCGAACATTGCCCACCCGTGAATGCCGCGTGCTTGCTCGTCGCGGCCTTCAACCCGTCTTCGAGGTCGACGTGGCAAGCCAGGCAGAGCTTCTCCTGGCTGTCGACGAGCATCCCGGCTTGGCTGGACGCGTGCGGGGTGTGGCAGGTCTCGCATTCGCCGGCTAGGAACGGCGCGTGGGTCGTGCCCCCTGCGTCCTCCTTCATCGATTCGGCGTGGCAGGTGGCGCAGAGTTCGGAGCCGGACTTCCTCAGGAGTTTCGGCTCGGGGCCGCCGTGCGGGTTGTGACAAGCCGCGCAGTTGCCGGTCAGGACGGGCTGATGGACCGAGCTCTTCGCGAAGTCGATCTCCGCGTCGGTATGGCAGGAGAAGCAAAGCCGGTCGGTCCGGTCCTTCAGGAGGTTCGGGATATCGGCCCCGTGCGGATCGTGGCACGTCGAGCAATCGCCCGCGGCGGCCGGCGCGTGCGGCACCGTCGCCTGGATCGCGGAGTCAACGTCGGTATGGCAGGTGACGCACAACTCGGCCTCGGGCTGGTCCAGGAGCTTCTCGCCCTTCGAGGCGTGCGGCTGGTGGCAGGAGAGGCAGCCTCCGTCGTCCACGGCCGCGTGACGGACCGGGAAGGCCTTCGCCTGGTCCGTGTGGCAGTCGGTGCACAGAGCGTTCCCCGACCGGGCCAGAAGCTTCGGGTTCGACGACGCATGAGGCTCGTGGCACGAGGCGCACTCCCCGGCTTCGAACGGGGCGTGAAGGTGCGTTCCCCCGCCCTGGAGCTTCGCGACGTCGTGACACGTGCGGCACAGCGCGACACCCGACGCCTTGACGTCGAACGGCTTGGCGGCATCGGCGGCGACGTGGCAGGCATCACAGGTTCCCGAGAGCACCGGGGGATGAGCCGAGGACTTCAACAAATTCGGGAGGTCGGACGAGTGCGGGTCATGGCAGGTTGCGCACGTCGCCGTGGCGACGGGGTAGTTCCTGTGGGCGGTCTTCATCCCCGCGGCGTCCGGCTTGTGACAGCCGAGGCAGAGATCTTTCGCCGAATTGACGAGGAGGTCGGCCTCGGTCGAGGCATGGGCGAGGTGGCAGGCCTTGCAGCCGACGGTCTTCAGGACCGCGTGAACGACCTTGCGTTCGTAGGGTGCCCTGTCGTGACACTGGTAGCAATTCTCCGCCCCTTCGGCCTTCAGAAGGGCGGCGTCCTTCGAGGCGTGCGGATCGTGACAGGCGGTGCACTTCTCGGTCTTCTCGAGGGCGGAGTGGATCAGCGGTTTGTCTAGTCCGATCGATTCCTTCGTATGACAGCCGAGGCAGAGAGCGTTTCCGTCCTTCTTCAGGAGGAGCTTGCCGACGATGCCGTGACGAATGTGGCAGGTCTCGCACTGGGCGTCCGCGATTCCGGGATGAACGACCTTCAACGGGCGAATCTGCTCCGCGAATTGCGTGTGACACGCGAGGCACGGCTTGGTCTCGAATTTCCGCGGCGCCGCGAGCGTGCGCCCCGTCGAGGCCAGCACCACCGCGACGGTCACCACGATCGAGATGACGGCCGTTCTGGCGAACTCTGCCCGAGCGCGCCGTGCTGAAGTTGCATCACCTCTGCGTACGTACCGGGTCAATGACGGCCTCCGCAAGAGCTTTCAATATAGCAAGAACCGCGGGCCGTAACGCGACGGTTCTAGGCCGAGACGTTACGACCGGATAGGATGGTCTTGGATGGCGACACTCGATAGTCTCCGTTTGACCGATCGGATCTTCGTGGGGACCTATCCGTGGCGCCGGATCGACCCGGTGCCTTGGACGTCCCTGGCGAAGCCCCTGTCCGCGTGCCGTCTCGCGCTCGTGTCGAGCGCGGGATACGTCCTCCCGGGCCAGCAGCCGTTCGACGGCGGCATCCGCGGCGGCGATTTCAGCTTTCGAGAGATCCCGTTCGACGCGGACCCCAGCAGCCTGATCGACACCCATCGCAGCCGGTCGTTCGACCACGCGGGCATGGCGTCCGACCCCAACCTGGCCTTCCCGCTGGACCGGGCGCGTGAGCTTGCCTCCTCCGGCGTCATCGGCTCGGTCAATCGGAGGCACCTCTCGTTCATGGGTTCGATCACCGCCCCCGGACGGCTCGTTCGCCAGACCGCGCCTCAAGCGGCCCGGCTCCTCGTCGAGGACCAGGTCGACGTCGCGCTCCTGGTCCCGGTCTGACCGACGTGTAACCAGACCGTGGGTCTGGTCGCCGCAGAGCTCGAGCGCCAAGGAATCGCGACCGTGGCGATCCAGTTGCTTCGCGAGGTCGCGGAGCGGGTCCGCCCACCGCGCGCCCTCTACGTGCCGTACCCGCACGGTTACCCGCTCGGTCTGCCAGGCGATGCGGCGGGGCAGCGGCGCGTCATCGAATGCGCGCTCCGCCTCCTCGAGGACCCGGCACGCGTTGCTCCGGTGCTCGTCGATTTCGAGGCGGCCTAGAGCCTGATGGCGAGGCCGACGGTCCCGGCGATCTGATACCAGCCGTTGGCTGCGAAATTGACGAAACAACCCGGGCCGCACGATACGGAAACCGCGGCGTCTGTCAGCGTGGCGTAGCCTCGCAACTCGAAGCGCAACGCGAGCCGCTTGCCGACCGGCACCTTCATGCCGCCCCCGAGCGACCCCGAAAACCCGATCGCACTACCGACATCTCCGGAGTTGGCGCCGTAACGCGTGAGGCCCACCGCGGCGGTGACGTATGGCCGCACGCGTCCCTCCGCCGGCCCGTAACCGCCACCGAACTGGAGGTAATCGACGGCGAGGTCGAAGCTTTCCGTCCCGAAAGCCGAGGGGTCCGAAGTGAAGTGCAGGGTCTGATGGTCGGCGAAAACCTCGAACCACGCGTCCGGGCGAATGAAGACGTCGACCGCGAGGCCGAACGACAGACTCGGATTCGCCGTGGCGGGAGGCACCACGGGAACGTCGGCCGTAAGGTCGGCGCCCCCGCGAACCCCGATTTGCGGAATCAACTCGACGGGGTACTTCGTGGCGGGAGGGGCCGGATCGACGGCGGCGGCCGGCCCGAAGGCGAACGCCAGCAACAAGCTTGCGGCCGCGGTGCGCACCATGCCCGCCACTTTACCTGATGCGCGGCGCGCCGAGGCGCTAGCATCGCGGTCTATGGGAACGCCGCGACGACCTAGAGTCTCGACCGCCGGGCTGCGGATCGGGATCCACGGCGCCGTCCAGGGGGTCGGGTTCCGGCCTTTCGTGTACAGGCTCGCAACGGAGCTGGCGCTTTCCGGCTGGGTCGGCAACGACAACCGCGGCGTCACGACCGAAGCCTTTGGCGACCGCGCGGCGCTCGAGGAATTCCTGCGACGGATTGTTCTCGAGCGACCCGCGGCCTCGGTCATCACCCACCTGGAGCACACCTGGATCGAGCCGACAGGCGCGACGAGTTTCGAGATCAGGGCGAGCGAGGAGGGCGGCGCGAAGGTCGCGGAGATGCTCCCCGATCTGGCGACCTGCCCCGCCTGCCTCTCCGAGGTGCTCGATCCGCGCAATCGCCGTCATGGCTACCCCTTCACCAACTGCACGCTCTGCGGGCCCCGGTTCTCGATCGTGGAGGGCCTCCCCTACGATCGCCCGCGCACGACGATGGCCGGCTTCACGATGTGCCCCGCGTGCAGCGGCGAGTACGCGTTCCCGGCCGACCGCCGGTTCCACGCCCAACCCAATGCCTGTCCGGATTGCGGCCCGCGACTTGCGCTCTGGGACGGGAACGGCGAGGCGGTGGCCGACGGCGGTGAGGCGCTTGCGGCGGCGGCAGCGGCGCTCGCGTCGGGCGAGATCGTCGCGGTGAAAGGGCTCGGAGGATTCCACCTCATGGTCGATGCGCGTGACGAGGAGGCCGTCACGAGGCTCCGCGAGCGGAAGACCCGGCGCGAGAAACCTCTTGCCGTCATGGTCGAAGGGCTTCTGCAGGCCTCGTTGCTCTGCGACATCTCCGAGGAGGAATCGACCGCTCTGGCGTCGCCTTCCGCGCCGATCGTTCTTCTGGCACGCCGTGGCGTCGCCGGCCTCGCGAACAACGTGGCGCCGGGGAACCCGCGAATCGGCCTGATGCTCGCCGCGACACCCCTCCACCACCTCTTGCTCCGCGCAACCGGGTTCCCGCTGGTCGCGACCAGCGGGAACCTCAGCGAAGAGCCGATCTGCACCGACGAGCGCGAGGCGGTCGCGCGCTTGGGAGGTATCGCCGACCGGTTCCTCGTCAACGACCGCCCCATCGCACGCCACGTCGACGACAGCGTTGCCGCGGTCTTTTGCGGACAGCTGCGGCTGATCCGCCGGGCCCGAGGGTTCGCGCCGCGATCGATCGCGCTCCCGTCGATCGGCCCGGCCGTCATCGCCGTGGGAGCGCACCTCAAGAACGCGGTCGCCCTCTCGGTGGGTGGGCGCGCCGTCGTCAGCCAGCACATCGGAGACATGGAAACCCTCGAGGCGCAGGCCGCGTTCTCACGGGTGATCACCGACCTCGTCGCGATGCACGACGCTCACCCCGTCGCGGTCGCCCACGACCTTCACCCCGACTACGCGACGACACGTTGGGCGCAGCGGAGTGAACTTCGCTGCATCGCCGTGCAGCACCATCACGCGCACCTCGCCTCCTGCCTCGCCGACAACCAATTCGGAGGGCCGGCCTTGGGCGTCATCTGGGACGGCACGGGATTCGGGACCGACGGCACGGTGTGGGGCGGAGAGTTCCTCCTTGGCGACGCGGCGTCATTCGCGCGCGTTGCGCACCTGCGCCCGTTCCGGCTTCCGGGCGGCGAAGCCGCGGTGCGCGAGCCCCGCCGCTCCGCCTTGGGCTTGCTCGTCGCGGCGTTCGGCGAGGATGCGCTGTCGTGGAACGACCTCGCGCCCATCCGCGCGTTCGGCTCGACGGAGCGTAACGTGCTCGCCGGCGCCCTCGCGCGCGGGACCAACTCCCCGTGGACGACAAGCGTGGGCCGCCTGTTCGACGGTGTCGCCTCTCTCGTGGGCCTGGGCGAGCGATCGTCCTTCGAGGGCCAGGCGGCGATGGCTCTCGAATTCGCCGTGGACCCCTCGGTGAGGGACGCCTATCCGTTCCACGGTTCGGACTGGGGCCCCCTGCTGGCTGGGGTGGTCGAAGACGTAAGGCACGGCGTCCCGCCGGGAACCATCGCCGCGCGCTTCCACAATGCGCTCGTGGCCGGGATCGTCGGGGTGGCGGCGCAAGTCGGCTGCGCAACCGTCGCGTTGAGCGGAGGTTGCTTCCAGAACCGGGTCCTGACCGAGAGGGCGGCTGCGGCGTTGACGGCTTCGGGGTTCGCCGCCCTCCTCCACCGGCAGGTTCCCCCAAACGACGGCGGCATCGCCCTGGGGCAGCTCGCCGTCGCCGCGGCTCGTCTCGGCGGCGACCGGTAAAATCGGGCCAATTCGGTCGTTTGGAACTCCGGACCCACTGGGTATAGTTCGCGCATGTGCCTCGGTGTACCCGGCCGCGTGGAACGTATCGACCCCAACGCGCTGGGATTCGCCTCGGGGATCGTCAGCTTCGGAGGCATCCGCAAGGAGATCTGCCTCGCCTACGTGCCCGAGGCCAAAGTCGGCGACTACGTGCTGGTGCACGTCGGCTTCGCGATCAGCACGATCGACGAAGCGGAAGCGGCCGCGATGTTCGAGGATCTCGTGAAACTGGGCGAGCTCGAAGGACTGGACGCGCAGGAGCCGCGATGAAATTCGTCGACGAGTACCGGCGGGAACCCGAGGTCCACCGGCTGCTCGAGGCGTTGAAGCGCGTGGCCATCCACCCCTGGACCATCATGGAGATCTGCGGCGGGCAGACCCACACCCTGCTTCGGTCGGGCATCGACCGCATGCTCCCCGACACGGTGACGGTCGTCCACGGGCCGGGGTGCCCGGTGTGCGTCACCCCCTTGGAGCAGATCGACCGCGCGATCGCGCTCGCGAGGAGGCCGAAGACGATCCTCGCCTCGTTCGGCGACATGCTGCGCGTCCCCGGGTCCGCCACCGATCTCCTCGCCGTGAAAGCCCAAGGCGGGGACGTTCGCATCGTGTACTCCCCGTTGGATGCCGTGAAGGTGGCCGCAACCAACCCCGATCGCGAGGTCGTGTTTTTCGCCGTCGGCTTCGAGACGACGGCGCCGGCAAATGCGATGGCCGTCTGGCAGGCCCACCACGACGGCGTGCGGAACTTCTCGATCTTGAGCTCCCACGTCCTGGTCCCACCCGCGATGGAGGCGATCCTCGGCTCGCCCGAAAATCGCATCCAGGGGTTCCTCGCCGCCGGGCACGTCTGCACGGTCATGGGATACGAGGAGTACGAGCCGATCGCCGCACGCTATCGCGTCCCGATCGTCGTCACCGGATTCGAGCCGCTTGATCTGATGCAAGGCCTCTTCATGACCGTAGCCGCGCTCGAGGCGGGCCGCTTCGGCGTCGAGAATCAATACAGCCGCTCGGTCCGGCGCGAGGGGAACGTCCCGGCGCGCCGGATGATCGACGAGGTCTTCGAGGTCTGCGACCGCCCGTGGCGGGGCATCGGGGTGATCCCGAACAGCGGCTATCGTCTGCGACCCGCGTTCGCCGCCCACGACGCCCTCGCCCGCTTCGACGTGGCCGGCATCTCCGCCGTCGAGTCCCCGCTGTGCATCGCAGGAACGATCATGCAGGGGATCAAGAAACCCGGGGAGTGCGAGGCGTTCGGCGGCCGCTGCACGCCCGAGCACCCGTTGGGCGCGCCGATGGTCTCTTCCGAGGGGGCGTGCGCGGCGTATCACCGGTACGGGAGGACGGCGTGAGCGACGAGCGCCGGCCGGATTTCTCGGCGTCGTCCTGCCCGATCCCGATCTCCGACTATCCGACGATCCAACTCGCGCACGGCGGGGGCGGCCGCCTCACGAAGATGCTGATCGAGACGATCTTCGTCCCGCAATTCGCAAACGCCGCCCTCGACGAATTGCACGACGGCGCCCTCCTCGATGTCGGCGGGTCGCGCCTCGCCTTCAGCACCGACTCGTACGTCGTCCGTCCCATCTTCTTCCCCGGGGGCGACATCGGGTCGCTGTCGGTCAACGGCACGGTCAACGACCTCGCGATGTGCGGGGCGCGTCCGTTGGCGCTGTCGGCCGGCCTCATTCTGGAAGAAGGGCTTCCGATGGAGGACCTCTGGCGCATCGTGGGCTCGATGAAGTGCGCGGCGGCAGCTGCCGGCGTGTCCATCGTCACCGGCGACACCAAGGTCGTCGACCGCGGCAAGGGGGACGGGATCTTCATCAATACCGCCGGCGTCGGGCTCGTCCCTCCCGGGATCACGATCTCCCCGAAGCAGGCACGGCCGGGCGACGTCGTCATCCTCTCCGGCTCGATGGCCGTCCACGGCATCGCGATCATGTCGGTGCGCGAGGGACTCGAGTTTGGAACCGAGCTCGTCAGCGACACCGCGCCGCTGTGCGGAGTGGTCGGCGCGCTGATCGCGGCCTTGGGCCCGCGCGTCCACGTGCTGCGCGATCCGACCCGCGGTGGCGTCGCGAGCACACTGAACGAAATCGCGGCCTCGGCGGGGGTCGGCATCGTGCTCGACGAGCGCAGCCTCCCGGTTCGCGAGGAGGTGCAAGGAGCCTGCGAGATCCTGGGCCTCGACCCGCTCTACGTCGCGAACGAGGGGATCTTCCTCGCGCTGGTGGCTCGGGACGCCGCCGACGAGGCGCTCTCGACCCTGCGCGCCGACGCGCTCGGCCGTGACGCGGCGATCGTCGGCGAGGTCGTCGCCGACCACCCGGGGACGGTGTGGCTCAAGAGCCGCATCGGCGGCACACGCGTCGTCGACCTCCTGACCGGAGAGCAACTCCCACGCATCTGCTGAATTGGAGACATTCTGCTTTTTCTTACAAATCTCCTCGGATACCGATTTGACAAGAAAAAACAGAATGTCCCCAATTCAGAGGTTGCGGTCCCCTTAGACGATGGCGAGGGCGGCGAGCGCGCGACCGAGCGGAGTCGCGACGAGCCGGTCGGGATCTCCGAATGCCGCTTCGAGCGTCTCGTCGGTTGGTAGCGCTCCGACAAACACGACGCCGGAAGCGCGGGCCAACTCGGCCACGGCCCCCGACGCGACGCGCTCCATGTTCTCGACGACGCCGAGAAGCGGCGAGCGCAGCTCGATCAGGAGCCGCAACATCCGTCGCACGGTCTCGAGTACGATCGCCGAGCCGTTGGCGACGACGAGAAACTCCGCGCGCGGCAGGAGAGCGACGGCGTCGAGGGTTGCGTCGCCCAGGCCCGGCGGCATGTCGACGACGAGCAGGTCGAGTTCTCCCCAATTCGTCACCGCGAGGATCTCGACCAGGGCGTCGGTGACCTCCTGCCCGCGAAGCGGCGCCGCGCGCTCTCGCAGGAAGTACTGCACCGACATGAAATTCACGCCGCCGATCTTCGGGGGCTCGAGGCCGAACTCCTCCGTCGGGAACTGATCGCCCAACCCCAGGATGACGTGGTCGGTCGGAGAGGTCAGGTCGAGGTCGAGAAGGCCCACGCGCTTTCCGGAACGCGCGGCGACGAGTGCGAGCACCGACGACACGACGCTCTTGCCGATCCCGCCCTTCCCTCCGGTGACTGCGATCACGCGCTTCACCGCGGAAAGACGGCGCGGGATGATCGCGCGCCTCGGATCGACCCCGTCAGTCACCTTCGATCGCTCCCAGGGTCACGCCGCGCCCGCCCGTGACCGTGAAGTCGGGGCTCTCGCACGCCGGGCAGCGTAGAAACGCGTGGGCCAGCTCCGGGATGAAATGAATTGCCTCGGCCGCCTCGTGATCGCCGGGACCCGGCGTGTCGGACAGCCCGTATTCGAGGCCGCACTTGCGGCACAGGAATCGAGCCGGCTCGGCGGAGACGTCGATGTCGGCCTCGATCATCTCTTCGATCGCGAAGCGAAACGCCTCGCGCTCGATCTGCTGTAGCTCGCCCACGCGCACCTCGATCCGCGTGACTTTCGTGAGGCCATTCTTCTTCGCCGTTTCGAGTGCTGCGGTGACAACCGCTTCGGCCAGGGCCAGTTCGTGCATGGGTGCCTCCGTTCGGAAGGGCGGATGATAGCGCGGCGCCTCCGGAAGGGAGGCAGAGGTTACACGTCGAGCGCTACACTGCGGACCGGAGGTGACTTCATGGACACCGAAGGCACGAAGAAGTCCTGGGACGACATGATGGCGCTGCTCAAGCGGGAGCGGGATGAGCTGGCTCTCAAGGTGTATCTCGGCAAAGAAGAAGTGCTCGCCGAGTGGGAGCATCTCGAAACGAAGTGGAACCACCTGAAAAGCATCAAGGGACCGCCGATCAAGGAAGCCGCTGCCGAGACCGCGCGCGGCGTCGGTTCCGCGCTCGAGCAGGCTGCGGTCGAACTGAAGAAGGGCTACGAGAAGATCCGCAAGCTTCTCTAGCGGATCGAGGCCTTGATCCGGTCCATCTCTTCGCGCGAAATCGGACGCGCGGGGACGCCGCCCCAGGTTTCGCCTTGCCCGACCCTCGATCCCGGCAGCAACGCCGAGTGCGGGAGAACGACGGCGCCCCTGCCGATACGGACGTCGCCCATGATCGTCACGCCGATGCCGACGGTAGCGCGATCTTCGATGACAACCGGCTCGATGACGAGGTTTCCGCCCCCGCCGTAGTGCGCGAAGACGCGCACGCTGCCGCCCAAGGTGACGTCGTCGCCCAGCGTGATGAGCCGCGGGTCCGAGATCAACTCGGTGTTGACGAACGCGTGCCTTCCAATCTTCATCCCCATCGACTTCAGGAACCAGATCCCGATCGGCGTCAGCGTCACGAACTGGAGGAACGTGAAGCGCACGAG
This sequence comes from Acidobacteriota bacterium, assembly GCA_032124015.1. Classification (GTDB taxonomy): domain Bacteria; phylum Acidobacteriota; class Polarisedimenticolia; order Polarisedimenticolales; family DASRJG01; genus DASRJG01. The sequence goes on along the minus strand of JAQBEH010000154.1, from coordinate 3,843 downwards.
GTAGAACAAGACGTTGTGTAGGACCCACGGCACCGCGTGGATCGTGTAGTAGCCCCCCTTGAAAGGCTTCACCCGCGTCGGCAGCACGAAGTTGTAGACGGGCACGATCAAAAGCAGCGCGAAACCGAAAACGAAGAACGACGCCGCCAACGCGAGCCCGGAAACCAGATACCGGGACAATGCCGGAAGCCCAGCGCTCCAAGCCGCAGCCGTGTCCCAGACCCAAAGGGCGGGAGCCAGAGCCAAGCCCATCGCCGAAGCCGCGATCACGACGACGAGCGCGACGAAGAGGTGGTAGCTGATCCGCGCGAACCGGCGCAGCAGGCGATCGGCCGTGCTCTGCGGCGGGGGGCTCTTTGAGTTATTGACGAAGTCGGACATGGTGGGTTCGAGGACCTCGTCCGCGGCGCTACGCGAAGCTCGCAGCGGCGGAGTCGGCATCCTCGAAGATCTCGAAGCCCCGCTCGAGTTGGGTGAGCTCGAAGATCCGGCGTACCGGACCGGCGGGCGCAACGGCGATCTTCATGACCATCCCCGCGGCCGCCGCCTTCTTCGAGCACGCAACAACGGCCCCAATGGCCGCGCTGTCGAGATAGCTCAAACGCGTGAGGTCCAGGACGATCCCGGAGCCCGCCTGGAGGAGCGCGCGCTCGAAGGCCTCATCGAGTTCTTCGGCGCCGCCGCCCAGGGTCATCGACCCGAGGCAGGCGAGTACCCGGATCCCCCGCTTCTCGTCCGTGATCGTCCGCATGCGGCGAGCCTCAGGACGGCGGCCCCGGCGACGGCTTCTCGAAAGACTTCTCGTCGACGGGCGCGTTCTGCTTCGAGTCGTCGATCTGAACGGTGAACCGGCCGGAAGGCCGGGCCACGGTCCACCGGAACGGGATCTTGACCCCGTCGGCGGCACGAAAATCCGCGTAGTCGATTTGTGTGGGATTGCGCCCGACGGGGGTGTCCGCATAGCGCACGAGTCGCACGATGAGTCCCGACTGCACGTCGAACCAGAGGTCGGCGGAAGGCCTGCCCTCGCCGGTGGCAACCACCTTGACGGCCGCTTTCCCGTCGATCGTGTCGACGGACGCGACCTTGAATTCCTTGAAGAGCCGCTCGAGGTCCGACGGGAACAAAACCGCCGCGTCGAGGCGTGCGGCTTCGCTCTCTGCGGGGGACATGTCGCGGGCGGGGCGTCCCGTGTTGAACGACCAACCTTGCTGGCCGTCGAACGCCGTGATGTTTTCACCTTTAGGGGTCTTTACGATCGTCACGCGCTTGTCCGGCGCCTTGGCCATGACGTCAACAGAAAGCGGTGCGGGACCGAAGCCCGTGAGTTTCCCCTTCTGGACGCGGCTCGTGATCTTCGCGAGCGCATCCGCCCCTCCCGTGGCCTGGGTGTACTTGTCGAGCACGGCGGAGACGGCAGGAAGCTCCGCGGCCTTCGGAGCGGCGGAGCCAGCCTCGGTCTCGGTCTCGGTCTCGGTCTCGGCGATGACGGGAATCGCGACCGGACGTGTAACGCCACGATGGCAGGACATGCACGTGACCTCGACGTGTCCGTCGAAGTTGTTCTGGTTGATCGCGAGGGTCATCGTGATCATCTTCCGCGCGATCCCTTTCTCTTTCTTGTCGTCGCTATCGGGCTCGTGATCGACGTGGCAATACTCGCAGTCCACCCCGAGCGCCGCCGACATGAATTGCATCGCCGGGAACACATCGTCCGCCGGGTAGCCCTTGAAGGCCTTGATGTTCTTGAAACGGCCCTCGGCCTTGGCGGGGTCTTGAGTTGCTGAGGCGGGAGGCGTCGGAGCGTCGGCGGCCATGGCCGCGAGCACGAAGAGCAAGGGGGTGGCGAGCACGGCGGCCAGGCTGACTCTCATGGGGTGTCGTCTCCTCGGCAAAAGAGCGGAGAGTGTAACCGAGATCCGCGGGACCGCCGCATGGGCTAAACTCCCGCCCGATGATCGAAGAACCGCCTCGCTCCCATCGTGCCGGACAACGGATCGACGATCAATGCCGCGCGTGCAAGGCGCCAAGAACGCACGTCATCGTCGCCGTCGACCCCGGAGGCGTCATCAGCCAGGTCGTCTGCGACTTTTGCGGCAGCCGCCACCGGTACCACGGGGGCAGCGCGCCCGGCAGCCGCACGGCCGTTCAACTGGTCTCAGAACGTGAAAGGAGCTTTCCCGTGACCGAAGCCGGAGCCGACATCGAGATGATCTTGCGCCGCGTAATCCGCGAGGAGACCGGGCTCACCCCCGTCGCGCCCGCCGAAAAGTGGCGCGGGGGCGAGCTCGTGCTTCGCCCCGGCACCCCCGGCCTCCAGGAGAAGACCTGGCCGATCGACGGGTTCTTCCACAAGGTCGTGATGTTGAGAAACCGCCTGCGCGTCCTGGAGCAAAACGTGAACTCGCTCGACATCCCGGAAGACGTCAAGATCAAGCTCCAGGGCTACATCACGGGATGCTATGGGTCGCTGACCAGCTTCAACGTCTTGTTCGCGGACCCGGACGACCGATTCCGCGGAGCGGGCGGCGACGACTGATACCCCATGCGACACCGTAGATGAGAATCCTGTTTCTCGCGCGCTCCCTGGAGGTGGGCGGCGCCGAGCGCCAGCTCGCCGAGCTCGCGGTCGGCCTCAAGCAACGTGGACACGAGGTCACCATCGCCGTCTTCTACGCGGGCGGAACGCTCGAATCCGGGCCTCGCGCCGCAGGCGTCCCCGTCGTGGATCTCGGCAAGCGTTCCCGCTGGGACCTTGCGCAATTCACCTTGCGGGCGCTGCGCGAGATCCGCCGGTTCCAACCCGATGTGGTGCACGGTTACCTCGTGGCGGCGAACCTCTTCGCCGTGGCAGCGCGGCCACTCATTCCTCGCGCGCGAATCATCTGGGGTCTTCGGGCGTCCTCCATGGATGGGAGCCACTACGACCGACTGCACGGAGTGATCTTCACCGCCTCTCGCATCGCGTCACGCTTCGCCGACCTCCTGATCGTCAACTCTGAGGCGGGCGCCCTCTATCACACCCAACACGGTTTTCCCGATGCCGCACTCCGCGTGATCCACAACGGCATCGACCTGGGGGTGTGGCGTCCCGACCGGGAGCGCGGAGCCGCGGCGCGCGCAGGGTGGGGTTTCGGCCCGGCCGACCGTGTCTTCGGGATCGCGGCGCGCCTTGATCCCATGAAGGACCACGTGACGTTCCTCGCTGCGGCCGCACGCGTGGCGAGCTCCGACAAGGCTGCCCGGTTCGTCGCAATCGGCGGAGGTCCCGAGCCCTATGCCTCGTCACTAAGGCGTCATTCGACCGCATTGCGTTTGGGCGAACGGCTCGTCTGGGCAGGCGAAACGGCGGACATGCTCGCGGCCTACAACGCCCTCGACGTGTTGGTATTGTCCTCCATCGGCGAAGGATTCCCCAACGCGGTAGCGGAGGCCATGGCCTGCGGCGTGCCCTGCGCCGTCACCAATGTCGGCGACGCCGCGCACCTCGTCGGCGATACCGGCGTCGTCGTCCCGGCGAAGGACCCGGAGGCGCTCGCCGCCGCGATGTCATGCCTGTCCGGGCCGGCGCGCCCACGGCCTCCCATCGCCGCAACTCGCGATCGCATCGCGAATCGATTCTCCGTCGACGCGATGTGCGATGCGACCGAGGCGCTGCTCACCTCCATCGTGGCGGATCGCGGCTTTGCCGCGGCCGGTGGTCCGGCGTGAGGCCGCTGCGCTTGTTGTTCGTGACGGCGGGTCTCGACCGTGGCGGCGCCGAGGGGTTCCTCGTCCGATTGACCGGACGCCTTGCAGCGAGGGGGCATGTGTGCGCCGTCGTTTCGCTCGGCGCGAGGGCTC
>JAQBEH010000153.1:0-24579 GCA_032124015.1 Acidobacteriota bacterium | reverse complement strand
GGGGCGGCTGCGGCGTGCTCTTGGGGACGGCCGCGGACGTGACTTCAGAAAGCGTCGCCCCCGCGCGCCCCGCGCAGCCCGCGCAGGCCAAAAGCAGGGCGAGGGCGACCGAGATCGCGCCCTTCATCGTTACTCGTAGGCCAGCGTCAGGCCGTTCGCGAAGGCGATCGCCGGCGATGGGGCCGTGGCCTGCGCGCGCTCGAACGTCAACGGGCTGGCGGGAAACGTGTCCGTCCCCACGCGACGGAAGGAAAGGCTGATGACCTCGTGCTCGCCCGGTGTGACGCTGACATCGGGCAGAGTTCCCGGCTGTTGAATCGCCGCCACCACACGGCCCTGTTGCCCATTGGCCAATACCGTCAAGACCAATGCGTCCGGAAACAGAGGACTCGTGGGGGTCGCAGCCGGCACGAATTCGAGCGTCGCCGGATCGTACGTAATGTCGAAGTTGAGCCCGCGCAGCGTCGTGGTCCCCGACGCCGGCCCCCCGATCACGACGACGATCCGTTCCGTCGAGGCGTCGGTCAGTCCCCCGCAGGTCATGGTGACGGTGTTTGTTCCCGCCGTACCGCCATCGCTGCAGACCAGAGCGGGCGCGGCCGGACCCCCGCCGCCGGTGTCGCTGCTCCCGCCGCCGCATCCGAAAGCCGAAAGCAGAGCCATCACGAAGGTGGCGAGAAACAGTCCGCGAGCCGTCGTGGATCTTCTGTTCATGCCGCAGATATTACCAGAAGTTGGCCGCCGGCGGCATCTTCGGCGGAACCGACGGTGGCCGCGGATCCGCCCTGCGGGTAACCTGCCTGGCCACCCTGGCGAAGGAGAATCCCCATGAGTCTCACCGAAGAGCAGATGCTCGCGAACATCAAGGACGCGATCGCGAAGAACAAGATCGCGGTTTTCATGAAGGGCACGCCCGCGCAACCGAAGTGCGGTTTTTCGGCCACCGTCGTGGACATCTTCAACAAGATGAACGTCCCGTACGTGGGCGTGGACGCGCTCGAGGACCCGAGGTTCCGGCACGTGTTGTCGGCCCATTCCCAGTGGCCGACGCTCCCGCAGGTGTTCGTCGACGGCAAGCTGATCGGCGGCTGCGACATCGTGCGCGAGATGAAAGCGACGGGAGAACTCGACAAGGTCGTCGCGGCGACGATCGGGTAGATGGCGGACCTGGCGGAGATCAAGCGCCTCGTCGAAGACGCCCTCCCGGGCTCCCGCGTCGACGTGTCCGACCTGACGGGCGGCGGCGACCATCTCTCCATCGTGGTCACCGCCTCCCAGTTCGCAGGCGTAGGGCTGATCGACCAGCACCGGATGATCCATGCGGCGCTGCAGCACAAGATGGCTCCGGCCAGCGGCGAGATTCACGCGCTCCAAATAAAGACGAAAGTGCCGTGACTGTGAACCGTGAACTGTTAACAGTTCACGGTTGACAGTTCACAGTTGACGGTTCAGAAGGTCATCGACTGGACGTCCTTAGTCAACGCGGTGACATCGAGGCCACCGTTGGGGTCATCCTGACCGTGGTGAGTTCGCGTGGACAGAGAACACGAAGCGCCCCACGCTAAATTCCGCCGCGTGCCTCGCCGACAGTGGCGCGGTCTCCTAGGGACACCCGGCCACCGGCGTGCGTGGCGCCCCTAGCGAGTCCGTCCCATAAGCGCCGGAGCCGCAGTCGCTCTGCGCGCGGATGAGGTAGTAGTAACCGTCGTCCGCCGCCGGATCGGGTCGACCATCGACGGTACTCGCCACGGCGACGTTGTCCGCCAAGCAGCTCGCCGTCCCGGTTCCGTTCAGCCTCAAGTCGGAGAGGGTGGACGACGCGACATCGTACGCGACGGCGCCCGCGACCGCAGTCCAAGTCAATGTCGTACTCGCATGACCGTCGACCTGCACACCGGAAACGTCGGCTGGAGGCTGCCCGGCACACGTGTCCGGAACGCAGGCATTCGGTAGTTGGATGTTGGTGACCGCGACATCGTCGAGGTAAAAGCCCGCGAATTCAGCCCCCGGATCGGAGGAGAAGCGCCACCGGAACTGGACCGTGTCGCCCGGGGCGAGTCCGGTGATGGGGTGGCAACGGTGCGCGTAAGGGGTGATCGCGCTCGTCGCAAAATCGTTGCACGTCGAGCCGCCCCCCAGGGGACCGTTGAACGCGTTTTTCGTGGACGGATAGCCGCAGGCATTGATGGGAGGTGTCTGTGTGCAACTCAGCGCCTCCCAACCCGTCGTGTCGTCAGACGCCGCGCAGCCCAAGGCCACGCTATCGCTCGGCGCTGGAACATCCGCGAACGCGCCGCCGTTGACGGAATACTCCACGGCGACGGCATCCCAGTGATATTCGATCTGGTGACGTTCCCAGTAGCTCAGGTTGACTGTCGTCGCCCCGACCGTCAGGGGTGGCGCCTGCATCTCGGCGCAGACGTTGGGCGCGTAGTTGTTGTTGGCCGCGGGACCGGCGTTGCGGTACGCGTACGCGCCGCCGGGGGTGTGGTTGGCGCCGGGGTCGTCCGCGGTCTTGACGAAGCGCCACACCGGATCATTGGTGTCGCCCGGACCCGCGACGTTGAGGCGCAAGAAAGAGGAGCCGTCGCCGCCGCCGTCCGTCCAGGTGCCGGGGCTGGCCTGGGTGCCGGGCCCGTACGCGGTTCCCGAAACCGCCACGCTGTTCGACTCTTCGTTGCCACCGCCGCACTCGCCGCCGTTACCTTGGCTGACGTCTTCCGCGCGGACGACGTAGTAGTAGCTGGCACCGCTCGTGAGGTTTTCGGAATCGAGATAGGAACTCGGACCGACGACACACGTCGCAATCCGATTGGCAACCGACGGAACGAAATCCGGCACCGAGTCCCGGAAAATGTTGTAGCGCACGCCGGGAGTGAGCGGGCAACTCGATACGGCAGGTGTCCAGTCGACCGACACGCCGCAGAAGCTCTGTTGGCTGCTGGCGGCATGGGAGGCGCCCGCAAAGGACGGCTTGAGGCTGCACGTGCCGGTCGCCGTTGCGCTGACGCACGCGCTCGCGCTTTGCGCCTGGCACTTGCCGGCGGCATCCGTGGCGGCGATCACCCGATAGGAATAATCGAGGCCCCCCGCGACGGTCGTGTCGGTGAAACTGTTGGCGGCTCCGCTCGCCGCGCCCAACGGCCGGTAGAGTCCTTCGCTTCCGCAGACACCGTCCGCGCGTTCGATGGCGTAGGCGCCGGGCTGGGGTGCGATCCCCGTCCAACTCACCGTGATCTGGTTGTCACCGGCGACCGTCGCCTGGCCGATGGTCGGCGCGGAGGCGGGACGGGACGTACACGTCGTGGGAAGACACTGCCCCGGCCCGTTGCCAGCCGGGAACGCGGCTGAGGCAATCTTTGTTCCCCAACTGCTCGTCGAAGTGGGGATGTACTGGGCGACGTACCAGAACGTGCAATCGTCGAACGGATCGACGCTCATGCTGCTGTAGTCGCCCCAGCGAGAGTTGCTCGTATTGTTCTTGGTTCCGGTTGCGATGGTCGCCTCAGGCGCCGTCATCGTCCCCAGCGGATCGTCCTTCGCTCGTCCCGTGTAGCGAAGGCTCTGGTTTTCGGTGTCCGCCGCTTTCCCGGTCGTGCTGTAGCCGACGAGGATGTTCTCGGCACTGTCCATGGCGATCGAGGACATCCACCGGCTGCGCCCGTTCGGGACGTCCGCAACCGTTCCCTGCTGGTAGATACAAGGATACGAGTCGCAGACGGCGTCCGGCGTCCCCGAGAGGCGGAAGTCGTACCAGCGAACGCCGGAGACGACCCCCGTGACGGACGGATCGACCGAGTGACTGACGACGAGCGATTCGTGGTCGACGAAGTTGCGGTAGGCGAGGCGGAACATCAGCCGGTCGGCCAACGAGTCGAGGACGGCGGAGGTGCCCGGCTGCGGAAGACAGGAGCCCCCTCCACAAGCGGCGGACGAAGCGGCCACCGGCACCGTCGCCTGCTTGGTCCTTTTTGTGTTCGCCGGCGTGTCGAAATCCACCTTCATCCGATAGATGAACATTCCCGAGGGATGGAGCGACAAGAAGATCCCCGGCGCGTTGGTCGGTGGCGGCGTGAAGCCGTCGAGGTCAGCGGGCATGTGGCCGCCTTCGGTCGGGTCGAAGATCACCTGCCAGGTCGCCGTCGGGTCGCCGTCGAGCAACTTCTTGCGATCCATCGCCGCGAACATCGCCGCGATGTAACCGCCCGATGTGGAGGCGAAGGCGTGGCCCATCATGTAGTACGCGTCGATCCAAACGCCGAAGTGCGGGTAGTCGCCGAAGCGTCCCGACGGTACGACGAACGCCCATCGCGCGTAGGTCCCGATCGCATTGGCCGTCGTTGAAACGGCCACGCACTGGTAGTAGGAGCCGCCGCTCAAGGTCGTCGTGAACTGGGAGATCAACCAGCGGTTGGCGATCTTGTCGTAGAGCACGATCGGGTCGCCGCTGTTTTGGGTCTCGCAGGGGCCACCGAAGCCGGACCAGAGCGTGTTGATGCTCGAAGGGCCGAGGACCGACGTGGCAACGTACGTGGCGCGGTTGAGCGACCAGACCTGATAACGGGTGTTGACCGTCTCGACGTACTGGTTGTTGCCTACCGAGCCGTTGCTGTCGGACGGCGAACCCCCGAAGACGCCGATGCCGGCGAAATTGAACCCCGTGCTCGGCGCGGCCGGCGTGAATCCACTCCACGCCTGGGACTCGGACGAAGACACGACGGGCTGGACGACCGGATCGGGGACGCTTCCGCGCGGGATACGCCAGGAAGGAAGCTGTGGATTCGAGCGCTCTTCTTCTTCCTCGCCCGCCATCGCCGATGTTGCGCCGGCAGCCATGTCGACGAGCGGCGGGGAGACGTCGAACCGGGACGCCGAGACCGCATAGACCACCTCTCCAAGCTCGTTGCGGTGTTCCTTGATCGTGTCGAGCTTGGCGCCGCCGCCGTAGGCGTCGCCCGGGTCCGGCGTGGGCGCAATACCCGAGGCGAGGCCTGGGGTTGCCGCGTCGCGGTCTTTCTTGCGGGCCTTTTTCGCGGCCTTCAGCGGGCCATCCGCGAAGACGTGTGTGCTTGCTGGCAGAACGAGGCAAGCGGCAAGGAAGACGGCAGACAACGCTTGACCAGCACGCATCGTGAATACCCCTCGGGGCAATAAGTACCGCCTGTCCGAAGCAAAGACAACAAGCCGCAGGCGCAGTACCCTATCGGAGTCATCGGAGGTCACGCACGATGACCCCTCGACGGTCTTCACGCCTCGCCGCCACGCTCGCGATAGGGATGCTCCCGGCGGCTTGCCTCGCGGACCCGGGCCAAAACGACGACGCGAAATTCGAGGCCGCGCGTGCGCGCATGGTGGTGGAACAGATCGAGGGGCGAGGCGTGCGCGATCCGGCGGTCCTTGCCGCGATGCGGAAGGTGCCCCGGCACCGATTCGTTCCGGAGTCCCTCCTCGGCCAGGCCTACGATGATCATCCGCTTCCCATCGGAGCCGGTCAGACGATTTCGCAGCCGTACATCGTCGCCTTGATGACCGAGCTGTCGCGGCCGCGCGCGGGGATGAAGGTCCTCGAGGTCGGAACGGGTTCGGGATACCAGGCTGCGATCCTCGCCGAGATCGTGGGGGTGGTGGTCACGATCGAGATCGTCCCCGAACTCGGCGAACGCGCGACGAACACCCTCCGCGAGATGGGCTATCGCAACATCCGGGTGTTTGTCGGCGACGGGTTCGACGGCAGGCCGCAAGACGCGCCGTTCGACGCGATTGTCGTCACCGCAGCACCGGAGACGATCCCTCCCCCGCTTCTAACGCAACTCGCGGTGGGCGGGCGCCTGGTGATCCCGATCGGTTCGGCGGAGCAGGAACTGCTCGTCGTCACGAAGAACGAGGATGGATACCGCCGCGAGTCGGTCATTCCCGTCCGGTTCGTGCCCATGACGGGAAAGGCGGAGGGCCACCCGCCCTGACGGCGATCATCCGCCGCCAGGGCGCGTCGCGTGCCGCGACATCCGGGGGGATCCCGCGGCGGGTGGTCACGCGACCTTGATTTCGACCTTCTTCGGCTTGGCGGTCTCGACCTTCGGGACGGTCACTTCGAGCACGCCATCCTTGTAGACCGCGGAGACCTTCGTCGGATCAACGGTCGTGGGGAGCGAGAAGCTCCGGGTGAAACTCCCGTACACTCTCTCCATCAAGTGCGTGCTCACGTCCTTGGTTTCTTTCTCCTCCTTGCGCTCGCCGTGCAACGTCAGCACGCCGTTTTCGATCCGGACGTCCATGTCTTCTTTATGGATGCCCGGAACCTCCGCCCGGATGACGAGATGGTCTTGGCGCTCAAAAATGTCGACGGGCGGAGCCCAAGCCCCGAACGAGTCTTCGGTACGTTGGGCATAAGGGTCGTTGAGCGGGCGATTGAGCCGGTTGCTCATCGCGAGAAACTCCTGAAGCGGATCCCACCGAACGAGTTTCATGGCTTTTTCCCTCCTCTGAGTCGCCATAGATGGATATCGATGACGACTGTTCGATTAAGACCCGGCGGCCCGGGCGTCAAGCTCATAGTGGTTCGCAAAATGTCTGTCCGCGTTGTCCGCGGGCGGACGGTTTGGACGGCCACCGGACGCCGAGCCTCGCGAGACCTCGCGTTATTTTGCTCTCCGGCGGCGGGCATGCAACTTGCCGTAGTGCCCGCGTGTGGACTGGCCGTGCTCCCAGATCGAAATCGTCCCTCAAGATCAGTTTGCGCCGTCGTTCTGCCCGCGCCCCGACTGTCCACAGCACCGGATTGAGCCCACGTCGTTTAGCTACCGCCGGCTTCGCGCGACCTACTTGAGACGTTGCGACGGCCGGGTTGTCCCCCGGTTCGTTTGCAAGGCCTGCCGTCGCGGGTTCTCCCAGCAGTCGTTCGCGGTGAGCTACTACCTCAAGCGTCCCGAGCTCACGGTTCCGATCGCCCGCGGCGTCGTCAACGGCGCCGCTCACCGGCAAGTCGCCCGGATCGTGGGGTGCGCCCCAAGCACCGTCACCAAACGCATTGCTCGCCTCGGGAGGCATGCGCAACTTCTGCACCAGCTTTGCCTGGCGGCCTTGCCGGGGCTCGACGAGCCGCTCAACTACGACGACTTCGAGACGTTCACCGGCACGCAGTACCACCCTTGCGGGGTCGGAACGAGCGTCGGACACAACTCGTGGTTCGTGTACGGGCTCGGACACGCCCCCCATCGGCGCGGCGGCCACCTGTCGCCCGCTCAGCGGCGAAGGCAAGCTCGATGGGACCGCCGGGGCGGGAAGCCCGTCCGCGATCCCTACGTACATTCACTTCACCGCCAGTTTGATGTCCTGATCCCCAAAGCCAGAGGCGAGCAGTTGCTTTTCATCTCCGACGACAAGAAGGACTACGCCCGCGCCATCGAACGGCATCCCTTGGGAAGCCAGGTACTGCACCGCATCTATCCCAACCCCAAACGCGGCCCGAAGGGCTCCAAGCGCACCCCGGAGGCGCGGGAGCGCGACCGGGCGATGTTCCCGATCGACACGCTGCACGGGTTTACGCGACATTCGGTGAAGGCACATGCGAGAGAGACGATCGCATTCGGCCGCCGGAGCGAGGCGCAACTCGAGCGGGCCCAACTATTCGTTGTTTTCCGCAACCTCGTGAAGAAGAGGTCAGAGCGGCGAGCCGGCTCGATCACCCCCGCGATGTGGCTCGGGCTCACCGAAACTCGCTGGACGTGGGAACGCGTGTTCGCCGAGCGGCTTCAACCGTCGCGGATCGACGGTGGAGCGGCGTGGCCTGACCTCTACAACCGCAGGATGCCCACGCCGACCCTCGCGCAGGCCCCGCCCCACCAACTCAAGCTCGCGTACTAGCCGAGACGAACTCGGAATCACCAGGAATCCGGAATCGGCGCGGCCCAGCGGGATGCCTACCGGCCCGAAGAGACAATCTCGGAACCACTATGGACAGGTGGCGCTCACCCGCGGTGTTTGCACGCCGCCGTCGACTTGGAAACCAAACGGCCCCTTGCCGCAGTCGTTGCCGCCCTGGATCAGGTACCAGAACCCCTCGTCGGGATTCGGTGTGTCGGGGTCGTTCGCGGTTGTTGCCGGGATGCCACTTGCGACGCAGACCTCGTCGCCGCCGCCTGGTCCGACGGGAAGGGCGCCAACCGCACCTCGCAGCACGTCGTAAAACGTGCTGTCGAGAGTCGAGTTCCAGGTGATCGTCGTGACCCCGTCGAGTTGAGTCAACAGTACGCCCGCGTCCACCTCCACGGGCGACGGGGCGCCCTCTCCCACGCAGACGCCGCTTTGGCAAGCGTCGTTGATCGTGCAGACGTTCGCGTCGTTGCAGGCGATTCCGTTGGGCGCCTCCGGGTTCGAGCAGACGCCCGTCGCCGAAGAGCAGGTCCCCGCCTCGTGGCACCCATCGCTCGGCGCGCAAACCACGGGAACTCCGCCGGCGCACGTGCCCGACTGACAAGCGTCGGTTTGCGTGCACCCGTTCCCATCGCTGCACGGCGTTCCGTCCGCGGCCGCCGGGTTCGAGCAGACCCCCGTCGCGGCGGCACAGATCCCCGCCGTGTGGCAGTCGTCGCTCGCCGTGCACACCACGGGGCTCGCTCCCACGCACGTGCCCGACTGACACGCGTCGGCTTGCGTACACGCGTTGAAGTCGGTACACGCCGACCCGTCCGGCTTTTCCGGGTTCGAACACAGACCCGTCGGAGGATCGCACGTGCCCGCGTTGTGACAGTTGTTGCTCGCTGCACAGACCACGGGGCTTCCGCCGGTGCATATCCCCGACTGACACGTGTCGCTTTGCGTGCACGCGCTACCGTCACTGCACGCCGTCCCGTTCGGCTTCGCAGGGTTCGAGCAAACACCCGTGCTCGGACCGCACGTCCCCGCGCTGTGGCACGCGTCGCTCGGTGTACACACCACCGGGCTTCCGCCCGTGCACGTGCCCGACTGACAGGAATCGCCCTGCGTGCAGCCGTTTCCGTCGCTGCACGCCGTACCATTCGGGGCTGTGGGGTTCGAGCAGAATCCCGTGTCGGGGTTGCACGTTCCCGCGGTATGGCACGCATCGACCGCATTGCACACCACCGTGTTGGCGCCCGTGCACGTGCCCGACTGGCAGGTATCGCCCTGCGTGCAACCGTTCCCATCGCTGCAAGACGTCCCGTCGGCGGCCCCGAAGCAGGCATTGGGCGCGACGGTGGTGACCGTGGCGCCCGCCGGGGCACCGGGCTTGAACAGGCCGATTGTCGTCAGGGCAAATCCCGGCGCGAGGTTCGCGTCGAAACGGAAGTTGTACAAGGTGCCCCACCGGAGGGCGTTGGCGTTCGGGTTCACGTCGTAGGTCGTCGTGGCCCAGGTCACGGACGTCGATCCGACCGTCGCCGTCCAGTCCGTTCCGTCGAAGGGCTCGCCGCTGTGGTAGTCGACGTCGTGGAATCCCACGTTGGTGATCACCGTGCCTGCGGGGAACGGCACGGTAAACGACTGGCCGGAGCGATGGTTGGTCAGGTTCTCCACCGCGTACTCGTAGTGGTAGATCCCTCCCCCGAGGGACGTCGCCTTCGCGGACACGACGAACAGCCCCTCCGCGGCCCCGACGGGCGTCTCGGTGACCGTCGGGTCGGTGTCTTTCCAAGCCTGGATCGCCATCTTCCCGCGCACGGTGGAACCGGTGAGCGTGAGGTTGAAGGGGCTCACGCCGATCGTGACCTTACGGTAGGAGGCGTTGTTCGTGTTGTTCTTGGCCGCCGCGTCGTCGAGGGTGACGTACTGGCCTTCGACGAAATACACCGCGCCGGAGTTCTGCGCGGGGTCGATGTCCACCTCATGGACCTGCAAGCGCTTGAAAATCGCATTTCCGGTCGTGCCGATCCTGCCGTCGGGATACAGGTACACACCGGTGTTGGGGTTCACGTCCACTTTCGGGCCGAGCCGGCTTTGATCGCCGTTCAACCCCGAGCTGTAAGGGTCGGAGCAGTTGACACCCAAGTGCGTGCCGTTCGGTGCAGAAACGCACGAATTGGAACAAACGCTCCCCTGCAGCGCCGTGAATGCGTGCTTCAGCCAGGACTGACCGATCTGCTCGAAGCGCCCGTTCTTGAGGCGGTACATGTTCTGGCCGATGATGGGTTTGTTCGCACTATTCGCGAACCAGTTGAGCCAGCACGAGCCGAGATTGCACGAGGTGGTTCCGATCGCGTACGCCCTGATCCCCCCGATGGCCCCGTAATTGGTGGTTCCGACGAGGTCCCCAACGATCACGTCGGGGCTCTTGCCGTTGAACGTGCAGGCGGCGCTGCAGCACGAGTTGTTCCCGCCGTTATTCGACGACCCATCGTCGCAATCTTCGCCGGGGTCGACGACACCGTCACCACAAGACGCAGCGGCCGATGACACGGCCAGGACGGCCACAACGAGCCAGACGAAGATCGTGGAAACGGAGATCATGCGGAACGGGCGCACCAAGGTCACTCCTACTCCCCCATCAGTCAGTCATCGAGTCGTCTCGAGCCCACCTGACGCCTGAGGCTTGCGTGGCCTCGCCCCGGCGATTCTCCTCATCCAAAAAAGGCGCGCAGGAATATACGACTAAAACTGTCCCCTTAGAATGTAGAATTTTTGGTTGCTGGGCAAAAGCCCTTCGCCTCGTGAAGTTGGACTAGAATGGCGGCTCGAGCGGAGATCGATGGCACCACCCAAACGCGCGGCCGGTTCCGGCCTGTGCAACATCGGCGTCGCAACGGACGACCCCTCCCTGCCGGTCGCCGGGACGGGGAAGCTCTCCGTCATCCGCAAGTCCAAACGAAGCAAGTGGCGGGCGGGCGTCCTGATCGGCGTGCACGCGCTGATCGCCCTTCACCTCACGCACTTCCTGATCGCTGGCCGCAGTCTCTCGCCGGTCGAGCCGTCCGAGTCGATGTACACGCTCGAGTTGGGCTACGTGAACGCCGGGTTCATTTTTTTTGCCGTCGCTTTGGCCGGGACGCTGATCTTCGGCCGGTTTTTCTGCGGCTGGGGTTGCCACGTCGTCGCGCTGCAGGATTTCTGTGCCTGGATCATGAAGAAACTCGGCGTGCGTCCGAAACCCTTCCGATCGCGGCTGCTCGCGTTCACCCCGCTCGCGCTGGCGTTCTACATGTTCGCGTGGCCGACGCTCGCGCGGCTCGCCTTCGGCGGCGGAGCCGGCGCCTTCCCGGGGTTCAGCAACCACCTCATGACGAGCGACCTCTGGGCCACGTTTCCGGGCCCTGTTTTTGCCGTGTTGACATTCGCGACCTGCGGCTTCGCCGCCGTGTACTTCCTCGGGGCGAAGGGGTTTTGCACCTACGGGTGTCCCTACGGCGCCCTGTTCAGCGGTTTGGACTACGCCTCTCCGGGACGGATCGTCGTCAATGACGATTGCGAGCAGTGCGGCCACTGCACGGCCACTTGCACCTCGAACGTACGCGTGCACGAGGAAGTCCGGCTGTACGGGATGGTCGTCGATCCGGGCTGCATGAAGTGCACCGACTGCGTAAGCGTCTGTCCGAAGGGAGCGCTTCGTTTCTCGTTCGCGCTCCCGTCGTTACTGAAGAAGGCTCCCTCGGCTCCCCGCGCGAGACGGTTCGACCTGTCGCTCTCCGAAGAGCTGCTCGCCGGTGCCGTAGGGGCCGTCGCGACGCTGGCGTTTCGCGACCTCTACAACGGCCCACCCCTCCTCATGTCCGTCGGGCTCGGCGGGATCACCGCCTTCTTGTCGTTGAAGCTCTGGAACCTCGCGCGGCGACCCTCCGTCCGCGTCCAGAACCTCGAGCTGAAAACGGCGGGCCGGATGCGTCGGTCCGGCTGGGCGTTCTCCGCCCTGACGGTGCTCTGGCTGATGTTCACATCTCACAGCGCATTCGCTCAATGGCACCGTGCCCAGGGCCGCCACTATCTGAACCAAACCGAGGTCTCACACGCCGACGGCTTGAGCGGCGCCTTCAAGACCAAGCGGTACACCGATCGGCACGAGCACGCACTGGCCGAGGCGCTCCGGCACTTCACGCTCGCGGATCGATGGGGACTCGCCGGAGTCGTCGAGGTCAAGCTCGGCCTCGCCTGGTGCCACCTCCTGCGAGGCGATGCCGGCCGGGCCGAGCGGCTGGCTGGAGAGGCGGTCGCCCTCGCCCCCGATCAACCTGAGTTGCTCCAGAACCTGGCGGATCTCAAGCACGCCGCGGCGCCCCCGGCCGAGGATCGCTTCAATCGCGGGGCGATGCTCGCGGCATCGGGGAATCTCGAGGACGCCGCGATCGAATTCCAGGCGTGCGTCGCTCTCGCTCCGGATTCCGTTCCCGCGCGGTTCAACCTCGGCGGGGTTTTCAGGCGCCTTGGCCGCAATGGCGAAGCGATCGAGCAACTCGAGATCGCCCGGGGCCTCGCCCCAGGAGACGCCAGCGTCTCGATCGAACTCGGCCTGGCCTACGTGGCCACGGGAGAAAACGACCAGGCGCTGGAGGCGTTCAAGCGCGCCGTGGCGCTAGACCCCGACAGCCCCGAGTCCAAGCTCCATTTGCCGGAGCTGATCAGGGAGCTCGAACGGTCCGGGCCGCTTCCCGATCCTCGCGACTAACGCGTCTCGACGGCCCCGCCGAGCCCGAACGCGCGCGCCAGAAGTTGGACCATCAACCACGCCACAATCATGGTCACGACCGTGTGACTCAGGTAGTGGGCGCCCTTGAGCATCTGGTAGACCCCAACGGTCCACCCGGCCGCAAGCCCGCAAGCCAACCCCGCACGACGAGCCGTCCGCCCCTTCGCGACGAAGTACAAACCCATGAGCGCGAAGGCGCCGCTGCAATGCGCGGCCGGGAAGCCGCGTCCCCGCTCTTGTCCCGCGACGTGGGGAATGGCCTCAAAGAGCGTGCGGTACGGTTGCTCACCGCCGTAACGGGCGATCTTCCACGGACCGAAGACACCGGTCGTCTTCTTGAGAACCCCGGCCGTCAGCGGAATCAGGCCGATGCAAACGAGAAGGAAGGCCGCCTCGCGCCGGGAGAACGTCAGCTTCGCGGATTTCGATGCCGGAACGGCAAGACACACGAGGAGGACGGCGCCGATCACGCCGATGACCACCTTGGGAGCGTCGTAGAAGATCAGCTTCGGCAAGGGCGCATTGCGATCGACGCACCAGCCGCGGACCGGGTCGTACAGATGATCTTGCACGAGAAGATCCAGCGAGGTCGTCTCGAACACCGCGAGGGTCAACAACAGGAGCAGACCCGTCGTCAAGATGGCTCGGTTACCGTTCATCAGCCCTCTTGTTCAGCGGAAACACACGACCCAGAGCGCGGCCACGAACACGATCGGGAAGAAATACCACTCCGCGTGCTTGGTGCACGGGCGCAGCCGGTCGGAGTCGATGCCGTGCCTGAAGATCGTCGCGGACCACACGATCATCGACGTCATGCCGAACAGGGCCACGATGCGCGCGTCGAATGCGGCGAGGACACCGAACACGACCGCGTTCACGCGATGCGGCCACGCGAGCCGGCTCCAGTAATACGCGAGACAAGCCGCGGTGACCACCGCTGTCGCCACATAGAGGGCAAGCAGCGCGACGGAGGGTGAGTCGAACGTGGGCACGCGCAAGCCACCACGCGAGGAAACGTAGGACGCCACAACCGCACCGCCCACACCGGAAACCGCGACGATCCCGGCCAGCCGCTTGCGAAGTCCGGGAAGCTCGGGCCGCGGATCGAGCAAATAGGCCGCGACGAAGGCGAGCCCCAACACCCACCCCGGGCTGACCGCGGCGAACACTCCGAGCACGAGGGGGAGGGTGTAGATGCGCGTGCGGCGTTTTTCGAGATAGCCCTCCATCGCCCAGACGCAGGCCCCGAACAGCGCGTACGGCCAGAACCAAGCCCAGTCCGTCACGCCGGAGTGGGCGAGCGCCGCCGCGATGAACAGCAGTAAGGAACAGGAAATGTGATCGCGCGTTTTCTTTTTCAGCCCCATGAACAAGAAAAAAGAGCCGATCGTCGCGATCGCGGCGAAGGACGCCCGCGGAAGTTGCACGAACGCCGTCCTAAAGATGACGGCGAAGACGGAGCCCATGCCCACGTACTCCATCTTCAGTTTCCGGCCGGTCCGCTCCATCCAATCCGGCTTGTAGCCGACCGGCATGATGACCTCGATGTCTGCCTCGCTCGCACTCGCCATACGCATCCTCTTGAACGACGATCGGACCCAGGAACAGGCGATCATTGTACTTGCTGCAACTTCCACCGCCTGCCGTCGTAGACTCGCGTACCATGAACCCACTCACCCGTCGCCATTTCGTTGGCCTTGCCTCAATCGCCGGCCTCGGCGCGTTCGCCGTTCCGGCCGCCACACCCCCGTTGGCAGCCACTCCCCCGCCGGTGCTGCCGCCCGTCCCCGACGAGTTCCCAACCCAGTCCCCCGCGCTCGCGCAAGAGATGGTTGGGGTGTCGCACGGAAACCTCGCCCGCGTGAACGAGCTCCTCGCGCTTCACGCGACCCTCGCCCTTGCCACGTGGGACTGGGGGTTCGGCGATTGGGAAACCGCGCTGGGCGCCGCATCTCACACGGGAAGCGTCGAGATCGCCCGCGCGCTATTGGCCCACGGCGCCCGGCCGTCGATCTTCTCGGCGGCGATGCTCGGCCAACTCGCCGTCGTGCAATCGTTCATCGAGGCGTCTCCAGGCCTCCAGGGAACTCCCGGCCCCCACGGCATCACGCTGCTCGCCCACGCCAGGGCCGGCCGCGATCCGGCGAAACCGGTGTTTGACTATCTCGTCGCAATCGGCGGCGCCGATCCCGTGCCCAAGTCCGTCGAGCTCACCCCCGAGCTCGCGGCCCGCTTCGTCGGCGTCTACGCCTTAGGTGCGCGCGACATCGATCGCATCGAGATCAGCTTCGAAAAGGGCGGGGTTCGCTTCAAGCGCGCGGGAACGACGGCACGGAATCTGATCTACCGCGGCGATCACGCGTTCCACCCCGCCGGCGCCCCCATGGTGCGCGTGCGCTTCGTTCTGACGAATGACGCGGCCGCAACGGAGTTGACGGTGTTCGATCCCGAACTCGTGCTACGCGCGGCGCGCGTCGCCTGAGAGCCGACCTGGAGGATCCACTTTGCTTCGATCACGACTTTGCACCCCTCTGCTTGTCGCTTGCGCCGTGATCGCCTCGGCGGATGCTTCTCGCGCCCTGGCCGATCCCCTGCCGCTCGTCGCGAAGAAGACCGAAGGGCTCGAGCGTCGTGACGGACTGCTCCCGCTCTACCTCGATCGCCAGCGGGGACGCGTCTGGCTGGAGCTCCCCGCGGAGAGCGCCGCGACCGGAGTCATCGGCCGTTACCTCTACATCGAAGGGATCACGACCGGGATGGGCTCGAATCCGGTCGGCCTCGACCGAGGGCAGCTCGGCGCCACCCAGGTGGTGGCGTTCCGCCGGGTCGGAGGTCGGGTCGTGATCGAGGCGTCAAACGAGCGCTTCCGCGCGCTGACCGGTAACGCCGCCGAGGCCCAAGCCATCCGCCAGTCGTTCGCGAGCTCGGTGCTGTGGGGTGGCGAGATCGCAGCGCAAGACGGCGACGGCCGTGGACTGATCGACCTCACGTCCTTTCTCGTGCGCGATGCGCACGGCATCAGTCAGACGCTGCGCGCCGCCGGCCAGGGAAGCTATGCGCTCGATGAGGCCCGAAGCGCGCTCGACCTGACCGAGTGTTTCTCGTTCCCGGGGAATCTCGAGTTCGAGGCCCTGCTGACCTACGCCGGGAACGACCCGGGTCCCGAAATGCGGGCCACGCTGGCGGCCCCCGGCGCGCTCTCGCTCGTGCAGCACCACTCGCTGATCCGTCTCCCCGACGACCGCTATTGGCCGCGGACGTTCGATCCACGCTCGAGCTCGTACGCGGTGTCGTTTTTCGACTACGGCGCCCCGATCGCCTCCGAGCTCGGCACGAAGTGGATCGTGCGCCATCGCCTCGAAAAAGTGGATGCGAGCGCGCCGCGGTCGAGGGTAGAAGAGCCGATCGTCTACTACGTCGACCCCGCGACACCCGAACCGATTCGCTCCGCGCTGATCGAAGGGGCCTCGTGGTGGGCGAAGGCGTTCGACGCCGCCGGCTTCATCGACGCCTTCCGGGTCGAGCTGCTGCCGCCCGACGCGCATCCGCTCGACATGCGCTACAACGTCATCCAGTGGGTACAACGCGCCACGCGCGGCTGGTCGTATGGCGGCGGCGTCATCGATCCGCGCACCGGCGAGATGCTCAAAGGGCACGTCTCACTCGATTCCCTGCGCATCCGCCAAGACCGGCTGCTCTTCGAAGGGCTCGTGGGAACGGACAAGACAGGCACGGGGAGTCCCGACGACCCCGTGCAGATCGCGCTCTCGCGGATCCGCCAGCTGTCCGCGCACGAGGTGGGCCACACGCTCGGACTCGCGCACAACTTCGCCGCAAGCACCTGGGGCAGGGCTTCCGTGATGGACTACCCTGCCCCCCAGGTCGACATCACCGAACGCGGCGAGCTCGACCTTTCGAACGCCTACGCCGTGGGCGTGGGGGCGTGGGACCTCCAGTCGATCCGTTTCGCGTATTCCCAGTTCGCCCCGAGCGTCGACGAACGCAAACAACTCGAAGCCATCCTTCGAGAGGGGACCTCGGGTGACAAGCGCTTTCTGTCCGACGCCGACGCACGGCCGCCGGGTGCGGCAAATCCCTACGCGGCCCTGTGGGACAACGGTCCCGATCCCGTTGCCGGACTTCGACACGAGCTCGCGGTGCGCAAGATCGCGCTCGCCCACTTCGGCGAACACAATGTCCGGCGGGGCGTACCGCTGGCTTCGCTTCAGGAAGTGCTGGCGCCGGTCTACTTCCACCACCGCTACGAGCTCACGCGCGCGGCCAAGGCGGTGGGCGGATTGGACTACGCCTACAACGTGCGCGGCGATGGGCAACCTCCGTCTCACCCCGTACCGGCGGCGACCCAACGTGCGGCGCTGCAGGCGATCCTCTCCGTGCTTTCGCCTGAGACCTTGGATCTCCCCGAGCCCGTTCTGGCCGTGCTGCTGCCCCGTGCGTTCGAGCAAGAAGACGACGTCGAGATGTTCGAGTCCGCGACCTCGCCGGTATTCGACGCCTTGGGGGCGGCGGCGACCGCGTCACGGATGACGGTCGACGCTTTGTTGCAGCACGAGCGCGCAGCCCGCCTGGTCGACTTCCATCGCCGGGACACCTCGCTCCCGGGGCTCGAGGACGTGCTCGACGGCTTGGCCGCGGCTGGGTTTTCCGGGCCCGCGGTCCACGGGGAGCGTCAGGCGGAGTTGATGCGCGTCATCCAGCAGGAGGTGGTCAACGGCATGATTCGCCTTGCCGAGGATGAACAGGCCCCCGCGCGTGTGCGCATCAGGGTCGACGCGGCGTTAAAGACACTCGGCCGCCGCCTACAGGCCGCGATGGATGGCCCGCCTTCGGGAAGCCCCCACGCTGCGGGCTTGCAGCGCGAGATCGAAGCGCACCTATCGCGCCCGAGGGATGCCGCGCCCGCTCCCCCGGCGGCGCATGCGCCGCCCCCCGGCGACCCCATCGGCGGTTTGTCGATGCTGGGAGAGTGCGGCCTCGGCTCGGGAAACGTTCGCTAAGGCTGCGGCGCTTCCCGGGCCGCGGGGTCGCGCAGGCCCTTGATCGCCATCGCGGCGATCGCGAGCAGCAGGACGACCCAGATCGCGGAACGGAGCTTGACGACCGCATTCACGGTTTCTCCGACCCAGCCTCCCCCCTGAACGATCCAGAGGAAGAGGGACAAAACAAGCGGCACCAGGGGGATCGATACGTCCTTTTTCCTTCCGTACATGAAGGCGAGGTAGAGGAAGCAGCTCGCGGCGAGCGGATACCAGATGAACAGCGCCTTGCCGAACAGGAGGAGAAAAACCTGGCCGAGCACGAGGGCCCAGGCTCCCCCGCCGGCCAGGAAGCTGTTCCCACGGCGGCGTGCCATCGCGAGCCCGACACTCGCGGAAAAGGCGAGGATCAAAACGTTCGCATACGTCGCCGCGGCGAGAGGGTCGGGCAACAATTTCCAAAGGACGTAGCCGCCCACGGGACGCAATTTTTCGAAACCGACGAGCGCGTACACAACCTGTTCGCGCCGCAAGAGCAGATACGGCAGCAGCGGCCCGGCGAACACCACAGCCGACACCCCAACCGCAATCGCCATCGCGCGGCGCCTCTCCCGACCGAGCCCCCAGCCGAAATAGACGAGAGCAGGAACGACCGCCGTCGTCTTGATCCCGAACGCAAGCCCCCACAGCACGCCCGAAAGCCAGGGCCTCCCCCGCTCACCCGCCGCGATGCCCAGAAGAACGAGCAGCACCATGGCCGATTCGTTGTGCCCGAAACGAATGCTGGAGAGCCACAAGAGGGGCGACAACAACAGGCAGAGGAAAAGATGCCATCGGCCGGGCTCGGTGAATGTGGTGCGGACCTCCGCGAGCCGTACGACCGTGCGACAGAGGAGGATATCGAGCGGCAGCGTCACCGCGAGCACGAAGGCTTGGCCGTAGCTCAGCCCCGTTTGCACGTTGAAGTCGGAGATCCCCAGCGCTTTCCCCGCCGCGTACCACGGCGCGAGATAGAAAAACCAGATCGGAGGGTTGGTGACCGGAAGCACCAGATCGCTGTGAGGCGGGCGAAAAACGAACGCGTACAAATCGAGCGGCATCCCCGCGAGGATCTTCTCGATCGCCATCGAGTAGAATGCGCCGAAGTCGACGTAGGCGAAAAACGGTTTGATCGCCAGCGCCGCCGCGCACCACAGGACGGAGACGACGACGTACCGGTTGGCGATTCCCCGCGTCTGACTCACCGCGCGCATCCCCCATCGCCTTAAAGCGCTCATGCTACTCCGCAACCGGGCACGCTCAGACCCCCTTCATCGGTCGCGCCGACGGGAGCCTCGTCGTAGCTTTCCACGACCCCATCGTCCGAGGGCGATCGAATTCATGAAAAGCCGGGCCGACCGATGGGCGACAGCACTGTTACCGTTCGTCGCCACGCTTTCGTCGGGCACCAACGCCGCAGATCAAAACGTCGGCACGGGCGTGTCGCCGGTTCCAAACACCAACCTGACGCGCGTCACGGTGGCCAGCGGCATGACCGCAGGGACCAGCGGCCCGACTTTCGTCACGGCAGCACCGGGTGACGTCCAACGCATCTTCATCGTGCTCCAAAACGGAATCATCCGGCAGTTGCAGCGTGGCGACGGACCGACAGAGCACACGGTTTTCATGGACATCGATGCCCGGGTCCGCTCGGTCTCGGACGAGCAGGGGTTGCTCGGACTGGCGTTTGGCCCCGACTTCGCGACCGGTGGCTACTTCTATGTCAACTCCACACGAAACGACGGCGGCGGCGGCGGCGACATCCACGGCGTTTGCGGCAACGGCCAGAGCCTCGCGACCCTACTCGGCAAGATCCTTCGGATCGACCCGACGGGGACGGCCCCTACAAGATCCCCCCCGGCAATCCGCTCGCGGATGGTTCGGCGACCGGCAACTGCGACGAGATCTGGGCCTACGGCGTGCGCAATCCCTGGCGAAATTCGTTCGATCAGCAAAACGGCGACCTGTACGTCGGCGACGTGGGTCAAGGATGTTGGGAGGAAGTCAACTGGACGCCGGGGACGAGCACGGGCGGAGAAAACTACGGCTGGCGCTTGTTCGAGGGCCGCCACTGTTACAACTCCCTCCAGGGCTGCGGCGCGACCGCCTCCCCGGCCGGTTGCACGCCCGCGTGCAGCGACCCGGCGCCGGTGGGAGATCCGCTCCCGAGCGGCACGCGGCTTCCGATCTGGGATTACTCCTCGGGCCCCGGGCCGGAGTGCACCGTCGTCGGCGGCTACGTCTATCGCGGTTGCCGGATGCCGAACTTCCACGGAAAGTACTTCTACGGCGACTACTGCGCCGGAACCGTGCTCAGCTTCGAGCAGTCGGGCGGCGTCGCGACGAACCACCAGAGCTGGACCTCGCAACTGGGAACGAGCTAGGCCTTCGGTCTGACGAGCTTCGGCACCGACGCCCAGGGCGAGCTTTACATGACGGACCGAGACGGCCTCGTGTACATGGCCCTCCCCCCATTGCCCGACTTCGAGGTGTCGGGAACCGGCGCGGCGGACCAACTGCCACTGAGCAAGGACGGCGATTGGACCTGGGAGAACCTGCAGGCCACGAGCCGGCAGTCGATCAGCACCTACCGGGTCTACCGCGCGAACGTGGCGGACGGTGTGTTCGATGCTGGCGAGACCTTCGATTGCGTGAACTCGAGCACGAGCCCCGGCGGCACACCGATGCGCACGCTGGGGATCGGCGCCTGCCCGTGAACTAGCCCGACTTGCGCCCGGTGTACTCCGAGAAGATGCCGACCTCGACGAACCGCTTGACGTCGGTGAACCCCGCCTGACGGAGCGCCGCCATCACGCTGTCGGGGGGCACGCACGCCTCGATCGTGTCCCAGTAGTACTTGAAGAGGTGCGCGGTGCCGTGCTTGCTTCCCGCGAGACTCGCAAGAAACGGGACAATGCCCCGCATGTACGTCTTGAGAATTTTCCGGGCGATCGACCCTTCCGGCATCGTGATCTCGAGAAGGCAGACGGTGCCTCCCGGCTTGAGAACGCGATGGAACTCGTCGAACACGACCGAGAGGTCGGACATGTGGCGGAGCGCAAAGCCCAGGCTGAGGAAGTCGAACCGGCCGGAAAAGAACGGAAGCTTCTCGGCCATCCCTTGGACGACGACGATGTCGCGCGGCCCGGCGGCCGATCGCAACATGCCGATGCTCGCGTCGACGCCGATCACCTTGCGCGCATCGCCGACGATCCCGACGGCTTCGCGGGCCACGAGCCCCGTGCCGACCGCGACGTCCAGCACGTCCATGCCCGCCGCCAATCCGGAACGAGCGAGCGCCCTGCGCCGGTACCAGGGGCCGGACCCCATGGCCATCATCCGCTCGATGCGATCGTAGTCTTCCGCCGTTTCGTCGAAGACCTGGCGGACGAACTCCTTCCGTCCCTTCTCCCCCTCGTAGTAGTCCGAGAGCGGCGCATGGGGCGCGTGAATCTTGCTCGGATCGGGTTTTCCCAGTTGGGTCATCTGGGCAGTCTAGCAAGCCGGCCGCGGACCGTGTCCCCAACCTATCCGTGGCGGAACAGCCGGTCCCGGTTCCAGTGCAGATAGACCACGATCGAAACATTCAGGATCAGGACCGCCACGATCGTCAACGACGGGGATTTGATCAGCCCGTAGGCCTCGAGTGGCACGAAAAAACCGGATTCGGCCACGACCAGAACACCGGCCCAGCGCGTGCGCCGCGCGAGGCCGACGCCCTCAGCCAACGAGAGCACACCGTACAGAAGAGCTCCCGTTGCGGCCCAGCCCACGTTGACCGGGGTGATCGCATCGATCCGGTCACCCACGCGGTCGAAGAAGTCGGTTTCGGGATCGAGCTTCAACCACGACACGGCCTCGTCGAAGTGAGGCCGAAGGTCTTCATCCACGAGCGTGTACACCTGCATCGCGAGTGTCAACAAGACAGCGCCGCGGATCAGCTTGAAGGCGATGATGCCGTAAAGAGTCGGCGCGCGATTTCGGGATGCCATCAAGATGCCGGCAGTCTACCGCGACTCGGCTACCATTCTCGTTTCTCAGAAAAAGGGCCTCCCGGCCGCGGAGGACGACGTGGATCCGAATTTCTGGCTCGAGGATGTGAACGGCGAGCGTGCGCTCGCCTGGGTGCGTGAACGCAACGCGGGAACGGTCAAGGATGTCGGATCCGGCGCGGAGTTCAAGTCGTTGGAGGCCGACCTCCTCAAGATCATGGACTCCGACGCCAAGATCCCGTTCGTTATCAAGAACGGCGCGCACTACTACAACTTCTGGCGCGACGCGCAGCACGTCCGCGGCCTCTGGCGCCGAACCAGCCTCGACGAATACCGCAAGGCCAAGCCCAATTGGGAACCGGTCCTCGACCTCGACGCGCTCGCCCAGTCCGAAAACGAGAACTGGGTCTTCCAGGGCGCTGCTTTTTTGCGACACGAGTACCGACGATGCCTGATTTCACTCTCGCGCGGCGGCGCGGATGCCACCGTCACCCGGGAGTTCGACGCCGTGGACAGGGCGTTCGTCCTCGGGGGATTCGAGTTGCCGGAGGCCAAGGGGGGCGCGGGCTGGATCGACCAAGACACCGTCTTCGTGAGCACGGACTTCGGCCCGGGGTCCATGACGACCTCCGGATACCCCCGCATCGTCAAACGATGGAAGCGGGGTACTCCTCTGACCGACGCGACAACCGTCTACGAAGCCCTCGAATCCGACCTGCTGGCCGGGGCCTTTCACGACCCCACCAAGGGATTTGAACGCGACTTCATCGTCCGCAACACGTCCTTTTTCTCCAGCGAGATGTATCTCCTCGCGAAGGACGGCTCCAAACGGAGGATAGAGGTCCAAGACGATGCGGATAGCTCCGTCAACCGCGAGTGGCTTTTGGTCAAGCCTCGCACACCGTGGACCGTCGGCGGCAAAACCTACGCCGCCGGATCCTTGCTCGCGGCGCGCTTCGACGATTTCATGGAAGGACAGCGCGAGCTCGTCGTTCTCTTTGCGCCCACCGCGACGACCTCTCTCGAGGGCTTCAACTGGACCCGGCATCACCTGATCCTCGACGTCCTGGACGACGTCAAAAATCGCCTCTACGTGCTGACGCCGGCGCGAGACGGGACCGGGATCGACTGGCCGCACGAGCCCCTCCTGGGACCGCCCGCGATCGGCACGGTAGCGGCCTGGGGCGTCGAGCCCGATACGTCCGACGATATCTTCATGACGGTCACCGATTTCCTCACGCCGACGACGCTGAACTACGGTGCGATCGGCAAGCCGTTGAAAACACTCAAGACGTCGCCGGCGTTTTTCGACGCATCGGGGCTCAAAATCGGCCAGCACTTCACGAAGTCCAAGGACGGCACGCGCATCCCGTACTTCCAAGTGTCGCGCAAGGATCTGGTGCTTGACGGCTCCCACCCCACTCTGCTCACGGGCTACGGCGGTTTCGAAGTCTCGCAAGTCCCCTACTACAGCGGTGGCGTGGGCCGGGCGTGGTTGACCCAAGGTGGCGTTTTCGTCGTCGCGAATATCCGCGGCGGTGGAGAGTACGGACCGCAGTGGCATCAGGCGGCGCTCAAGAAAAACCGTCCTCGTGCCTACGAGGACTTCGCCGCCGTCGCGCAGGATCTCGTCGCGCGCAACGTAACCTCCGTGAAGCATCTCGGCATCGAGGGCGGCAGCAACGGAGGCCTCCTCGTCGGCAACATGATCACGCTCTACCCGCAACTCATCGGCGCAGCGGTGTGTCAGGTGCCCCTGCTCGACATGAAGCGCTATTCGCATCTTCTCGCGGGAGCCTCCTGGATGGATGAGTACGGCGATCCCGACAAACCGGAGGAGTGGGAGTTCCTCAAGACGTTTTCCCCCTACGAGAACGTGAAGGCCGGCATGCCCTATCCGCCGGTGCTGTTCATGACCTCAACGCGCGACGACCGCGTACACCCGGGCCACGCCCGGAAGATGGCGGCCCGCATGCTGGGACTCGGCTACGACATCCACTATTTCGAGAACATCGAAGGGGGCCACGCCGGCGCCGCCGACAACAAGCAGGCCGCCCACATGTGGGCGCTGGCCTACACCTTTTTGTGGCAAAAGCTGCACTGAGCGTCGAAACCGCACAGGGCCCGGCCTCGCCCCGTATATTCACACGGACTCAAACGGAAGGGAGACCATGAGAACGCTGACCGGCCTGGTCGTTTCGATGATTTTGATGCTCGCCGCAACGCCCGCGCGATCCGCGGGCGCCCTCCCCCACGTTTCGGCGGACAGAGTCTGGCAGGCCGCGGATGAGGCGCAGCTTCTTGCCGTCCCATCCGAAAGATGGATCGTTCCCCAGGCGTACCGGACGTTCAGGCTCGACGCCGACGCCTTGCGCGGCGTGCTCAACCGGGCGCCTGTCGAGTTCACAGCCGTGGCTGCGGCCTCACCGGCGGTCCTCACGATCCCGATGCCGGACGGTACATTCGCGCGCTTCACGATCTACGACTCTCCCATCATGGAAGCTGGGCTCGCGGCGAAGTTTCCGGACATCAAGACGTACAGCGGCCAGGGGATCGACGATCCCACGGCGACGATCCGCTTCGACCTGACCCCAAACGGCTTCCACGCGATGGTGATCGCGGCCGGGAACACGGTCTACGTCGACCCGTACAGCCGAGGCGACGTGGCCCACTACATCAGTTACGACAAGCGCGACTTCAAGAAGTCGGGCGAGATTCCTCATTGTCTATTGGACGACCAGGCCGAGCCGTTCTCGGCCGCGGCCTCCGGTTCGAGCCCGGCGGACCTCCCCGGCCTCCTGACTCCGGTGGGGACCTCTCTTCGCACCTACCGCATCGCCGTGGCCGCGGACGGTGAGTACACGGCCTTCCACGGAGGAACCGTCCCGCTCGGCCTGGCCGCCGTCACGACCACCATCAA
>JAQBEH010000152.1:0-98739 GCA_032124015.1 Acidobacteriota bacterium | reverse complement strand
GAGATGGTGATGCCGGGGGACAACGTGACGCTCGAGGTCACGCTGCACACGCCGATCGCGATGGTTTTGGGTTTGCGCTTCGCGATCCGCGAAGGCGGCCGGACCGTCGGCGCGGGAACCGTTACCGAGATCGTGGAGTAGGTCACCGACGGGTCCGCCCGGCCGCCCGGAGATTGTTCCGGGGACGCGGGGGGGCTTCAGCGGTTCTGCCCTGGGCGATGGCCTGGCGAGGGTTAGGGCGACGATGGTGAACCAGAAAATTCGAATTCGACTGAAGGCGTACGATCACCGTCTTCTGGACCAGTCCACGACCGAAATCGTGGACACGGCCCGACGGACCGGAGCGCGCGTGGCGGGACCGATCCCGCTTCCGACGGTGCGGAACCGCTGGACCGTGCTGCGTTCCCCGCACGTCGACAAGAAGTCGCGGGAACAGTTCGAAATCCGGACGCACAAGCGACTCCTAGACATTCTGCAGCCGACGCCCGAAACGGTGGACGCCTTGATGAAACTCGATCTCCCCGCTGGTGTGGACGTCGAGATCAAGGCTTTCGGGCCGGGGCAGTGAGGCGATCATGATCGACGGAATGATCGGACGGAAGGTGGGGATGACCCAGATCTTCCTCGAGGACGGAACGGTCGCGCCTGTCACGGTTATCGAGGCGGGTCCGTGCGTCGTGGTGCAGCGTCGCGTCGCGTCGAAGGACGGCTACGAGGCCGTACAACTGGGATTCGTCGACGCGCGCGCCGCGAAGCGGGCGAACAAGGCGACGCGGGGCCATCACGAGAAGGCCGGCGTGCCGCCGACTCGTCTCCGCAAGGAATTCCACGTGGACGCGAGTTCGGAATTGAAACCCGGCGACAAGGTGTTGGTGGATATTTTTGACGGCGTCGGTAAGGTCGACGTCATCGGAACCTCCAAGGGGAAGGGCTTTCAGGGCGTCATGCGGCGTCACAACTTCGGCGGCGGCCAGGGGAGTCACGGTTCGATGTTCCACCGCGCCCCCGGCTCCATCGGTTCGTCGGCGTTCCCGTCCCGGGTTTTCAAGGGGATGCGGGGAGCCGGCCACATGGGGAGCGCCCAGATCACCGTCAAGAACTTGAAGGTGATCCGTATCGACAAAGACAAGAACCTGCTCATGGTCCGCGGGGCCGTTCCGGGCGCCGTGGGCGTTGCGGTCACGCTTCACAAGTCGAAGGGCGCGAAGCCCGCGGCCAAGAACTGACGGTGGGGACGGCCATGGCGCAGATTCCCGTTCGCGATTGGAACAACAAAACGCTCCGCACGCTGGAGTTGAACGACGCCGTTTTCGGCTACCCCTTGAAGGAGCATCTGATCTACGAGGCGGTCTGCGCCTACCGCGCGGGCGGAAGGCGGGGCACCCACAAGATCAAGAACCGCAGCGAAGTCCGCGGCGGTACCAAGAAGCTCTGGAAGCAAAAACACACGGGTCGCGCCCGGGTGGGCGACAACCGTTCACCTCTGTGGCGACACGGCGGAACGGTTCATGGTCCCGTCCCGCGCGACTACAGCTGGAACTTTCCTGCGGCCATGCGTCGCAACGCCATCAAGTCCGCACTGGCTCAGAAACTTCGCGATGGGCAGATCGTTTGCGTCGACGGCTTCTCTCTGGCGACGCCGAAAACGAAAGATCTCGAGGGCGCACTGTCCGGGAAGCTCGGCGTGACCAAGAAGACCCTGCTCCTTTCAATCGAGGCCGATACGAACCTCGACTTGGCGGCGCGCAACAACCCGCGCCTCAAAGTCGTGCGCGCGCTCGGCGTCTCGATCGTCGACCTGCTCGACCACGAGACCGTGGTGGTCTCCGAGGCGGCCCTGATGCGCCTCAGCGAGGTGTTGGCGCTATGAAACTGACGAACCAGGACATCATCCGGCAGCCGCTCGTGACCGAGAAATCGACTCGCGCGCGCGAAACCCGGGACGTTTACTGCTTCAAGGCCGACGCGCGGGCGAACAAGATCCAGATCGCGGCCGCGGTTGCGGCACTTTTCGGTGTGAAGGTGGCCGACGTCCGCACGTCGGTCGTGATGGGGAAGACCAAGCGGGCCGGCCGGTATCTCGGCAAGAGGCCCGACTGGAAGAAAGCGTGGGTTCGCTTGGCGCCCGGCGAGAAGGAAATCGAATTCTTCGAGGCGAGCTAACGCTTTGGCCCGAGGGAGACTACGTTTATGGCCGTAAAAATATTTAGGCCCACCAGCCCGGGAACGCGCTTCAAGTCGGAGGTCAAGCGGACCGAAGGCTCGGCCAATGCGCCGCACAAGCCCTTGCTGGATACCAAGAAGCGGACCGGCGGTCGCGACAATCGCGGCCTTCTTGCGATTCGGCATCGTGGTGGCGGCCACAAGCGGCGCTATCGCCTGATCGACTTTCGACGGGACAAGCACAATATCCCCGGAAAGGTCGAGACCTTGGAGTACGACCCGAATCGCACCGCGAACATCGCGCTCGTGTGCTACGCCGACGGTGAGAGGCGTTACATCCTCGCGCCCGTCGGGCTCGAGGTCGGCGCCACGGTGCTCGCGTCCGCGGACGCCGACATCGTCGTGGGCAACGCGCTCCCGCTCAAGGTGATTCCGCTCGGAACGACGATCCACAACATCGAGATGAAGCGCGGCAAGGGCGGCCAGATGGTCCGTTCGGCCGGAGCGGGCGCCCAGCTGATGGCGCGCGAGGGGGGTTGGGCGCTCGTCCGGCTTCCCTCCGGCGAAACGCGCAAGATCGACCAGGAGTGCTGGGCGTCGATCGGGCAGATCGGCAACGTCGATCACGAGAACGAGAGCATCGGGAAG
Source organism: Acidobacteriota bacterium (assembly GCA_032124015.1). Lineage (GTDB taxonomy): Bacteria > Acidobacteriota > Polarisedimenticolia > Polarisedimenticolales > DASRJG01 > DASRJG01. Next base: position 95,928 of record JAQBEH010000152.1, on the reverse strand, counting down.
GCCGGCCGCAACCGCTGGAAGGGCTGGCGACCGACCGTCCGCGGCGTCGCCATGAATCCCGTGGACCACCCGCATGGCGGCGGCGAGGGAAAGACCTCGGGCGGCCGCCCCTCGTGCACACCGTGGGGTGTTCCCACCAAGGGCAAAAAGACCCGCAACAACCCGCGTACGGACGCGTTCATCGTCCGTCGCCGGAAGTAGGTAGAGGTACGCATGGCACGATCCGTAAGTAAGGGCGCCTTCGTCGATGGGCACCTTCAGAAGAAGATCGACGACCTCAACAAGCGCTTCGACAAAAAGGTCGTCAAGACCTGGTCGCGCCGCTCGACCGTAATCCCCGACATGGTCGGGCACACCCTGGCCGTGCACAACGGGAGAAAGTTCATCCCGGTGTACGTGACCGAGAACATGGTCGGGCACAAGCTCGGCGAGTTCTCGCCCACGCGGACGTTCAAAGGGCACGGCACAAAGGGCGACAAGACCGCCGCCGTCAAGTAGCGCGGGAGGACGACGTGATCGCAACGGCTCGACTCAAGTACCTCGGGGTTTCCGCGCAAAAGACGCGCCTCGTCGTGGACCTCGTCCGCGGCAAGTCCGTCGGCGAGGCCTTGGCCTCCTTGCGCTACTCGCGAAAGATGGTGGCGAAGGACCTCGAGAAACTGCTCCAGTCCGCTTTGGCGAACGCCCAGCAAAAAGACCCCAAGCTGGACGTGGACCGGTTGGTAATCGCGAGGGCGACCGTGGATGACGGGCCTCCTCAAAAGCGCGCTCGCGCCCGCTCGATGGGGCGCATCTACCGCATCCTCAAGAGGTCTTCGCACGTGTCGATCGCTCTCGACGTGACTCCCGCCAAGGCGGCCCCGCGCGCCACCGCGGCCAAGAGGTAATCGTGGGACAGAAAGTCCACCCGTACGGTTTCCGCATCGGCTTCAACAAAACATGGCGTTCCCGGTGGTACGCGTCGAAGAAGTACGCCGAGCTCCTGCACGAGGACCTCAAGCTCCGCAAAGAGCTGAAGAAGCGACTCGGTCACGCGGGCGTTTCGGCGATCGAGATCGAGCGGGCCGCCAACAAGCTGAAGGTCAACATCCTGACCTCGCGCCCCGGCATCATCATCGGCCGCAAGGGAAGCGAAGTGGATCGCCTGAAAGAAGACATCCGCAAGCGTACGCAGCGCGAGGTCTTCATTAATATCCTCGAGATCGACAAGCCCGAGATCGACGCGCAACTCGTCTCAGAGGCGATCGCAATGCAGCTCGAAAAGCGCGTCGCGTTCCGGCGCGCGATGCGCAAGGCGATCGAATCCGCGCTTCGCTTCGGTGCGAAGGGCATCAAGGTCCAGGTCGGAGGACGGTTGGCGGGCGCGGAGATCGCCCGTACCGAGAGGTACCTCGAGGGACGGCTGCCGCTTCACACGCTCCGCTCCGAGATCGACTACGGTGTGGCCGAGGCGCGCACGACCTACGGCGTCATCGGAGTCAAAGTGTGGATCAACCGGGGCGAGTCGCGCGAGATCCGTGTGTCCGACGACGCGCGCCGTTAAAGCGCCGGAAAGGAACGCAACGTCATGTTGATGCCGAGCAAGGTGAAATTCAGGAAGCAGCAGCGCGGTCGGCGCTGCGGCAAGGCCACGACGGGTTGCACCGTCGCGTTCGGCGACTTCGGCTTGAAGACGTTGGAGGACGGTTGGATCACCGCGCGCGAGATCGAGGCGAGCCGTATTGCGATCACCCGCTTCGTGAAACGAGGCGGAAAGATCTGGGTTCGGCTCTTTCCCGACAAGCCGATCACGAAGAAGGCGGCTGAAACCCGCATGGGCAAAGGCAAGGGCGCGCCCGAAGCGTGGGTCGCCGTGGTGAAGCCGGGCAAGGTGTTGTTCGAGATGGAGGGCGTGGACGAAAAGACCGCGCGCGAGGCGATGCGCCTCGCGTCCCACAAGCTCTCCGTGAAGACGAAATTCGTCGCGCGTCGAGCGCAGTAGGGTCAGACGATGTCGCAGAGAACGAAGACTCTCGTGAAGTATCGGGACATGGAGCCCGAGCTCCTCGCCAAAGAGGAGGCCGAACTCAGAACCTCCATCTGGAAGATCAAACTCCAGATGGGAACGGGCCAGATCACCGACCCGCTGAAGCTCGCGCTGATCAAGAAGGATCTCGCGCGGCTATTGACCTTGCGATGCGAGCGCGCGGCGGATTCAACCGCCGGCAAGCGCTCCTAGAGGGGACCGGAACCATGGCTGAAACGATCACCAGGCGAAGGGCGTCGAAGGTCGGCGTCGTCGTGTCGGACAAGGCGGACAAGACGGTCGTCGTTCGCGTCGACCGCATCGTGCGGCACAAACTTTACAAGCGCTACGTGCGCAGGGCCGCGACCTTCATGACCCACGACGAGGACAACCAGGCGAAGATTGGCGACACCGTCGAGATCGTGGAATCCCGGCCTCTGTCCGCCCGCAAGCGGTGGCGCCTGCGGAAGATCGTCAAGCGGGGCGTGGGCACGGTCGCGATTGTCGCCAAGGCCGAAGTCGGCACGCCGTGAGCACGAGGAGCGGATCATGATTCAGATGAGGACGATCCTGGAGGTTGCGGACAACTCCGGGGCTAAAAGGATCTCGTGTATCCACCTTCGCGGTGGATCGCAGGGGCAATATGCCGAGCTCGGCGACGTCATCACGGCCAACGTGAAGGAGGCGTCGCCGGACGGCAACGTGAAGAAGGGGCAGGTCGTCAGGGCGGTCATCGTCCGCCAGGTCAAGGCCTACCGGCGGCGGGACGGTTCGTACATTCGTTTCGACCAGAACGCAGCCGTCATCATCAACGACGCGCGCGAGCCCGTGGGCACGCGCGTGTTTGGGCCCGTGGCGCGTGAGCTGCGGGACAAGAAATTCATGAAGATCGTCTCGCTGGCGCCGGAAGTTCTCTAACGGCCCGGGGCGGGGGAGCAGCGCATGCCTGGTCTGAGGATTCGAAAAAACGACACGGTGGAAGTGATTTCCGGTAAGGACAAGGGTAAGCGAGGCCGTGTCATCGAAGTCCTGCCGAAGGTCGAAAGGCTCCGCATCGAAGGCGTGAACAGGATCAAGCGACACACGAAGCCCAACCCTCAAAAGAACGTGAAGGGCGGCATCGTGGAACGCGAGAATCCCGTTCACATCTCGAATGTGGCGCTCATCGACCCGAAGTCGGACAAGCCGACCCGCGTCGGAATCAAGACCATGCCGGACGGATCCCGCGTGCGCATAGCGAAGCGCAGCGGACTGCAGTTGGACAAGTAGGCGAGGAGACAACGCGATGTCGAGGTTGACGGAAACATACTCGGCCGAAGTGATGCCGGCGCTGCTCAAGCAGTTCGGCTACACCTCGACCATGGCCGTGCCCCGGGTGACCAAAGTCGTGGTCAATATGGGTATCGGCGACGCGATCCAAGACGGCAAGGCCATGGACGCGGCGGTCGAGGAGCTCGCGGGGATCACCGGTCAAAGGCCGACGGTCACGAGGGCGCGGAAGTCGATCGCGAACTTCAAGCTGCGCGAGGGGATGGCCATCGGCTGCTGTGTGACGCTTCGCGGGAAGAGGATGTACGAGTTCCTCGAGCGCTTGATGAACCTCGCGCTTCCCCGCGTGCGTGACTTCCGCGGCGCCAACCCCCGCGGGTTCGACGGTCGCGGCAACTACACGCTCGGCGTGCGCGACCAGTTGATCTTCCCCGAGGTGAGCTACGCGAAGGTGCAGAAGGTCAAGGGCATGAATGTGTGCATCGTGACGACGGCCAGGACCGACGAGGAAGCCAAGGCGCTTCTCGCGGGCTTAGGCATGCCGTTCCGTAAGAACTGACACGGGAGGATGTGAACGTGGCCACGTCGGCATGGGTCGCAAAGACCAACAAGAAACCGAAATTCGCTGTACGCGCTTGTAGTCGCTGCAAGCGGTGCGGGCGGTCGCGGGGCTTTCTCCGCAAGTTCCAGCTGTGTCGCATCTGTTTCCGGAATCTCGCGCTCGAAGGCGCGCTTCCGGGCGTCACCAAGGCGAGCTGGTAGGAGATTAGAGATGAGCATGACTGACCCGATCGCCGATCTTCTGACGCGCATTCGCAATGCACAAGTGGCCAAACACAAGACCGTAGACGTGCCGGCCTCGAGAATGAAAGTCGCCATCGTGACTATTCTCAAAGACGAGGGGTTCGTCGACAATTTCGACCTTGTCGCGGCCGACGTGCAGGAGGCGATCCGCATCCAGCTCAAGTACGGCACCGGAGGCGAGCGCGCGATCCAAGGGTTGGAGCGTGTGTCTCGTCCGGGACGCCGGGTGTATTGCGGCAAGGATGAGATTCCCAGGGTCCTCGATGGCCTCGGACTCACCATCCTCTCGACGCCGAAGGGCGTCTTGACGGGAAAGACCTGCCGTCGCCTCGGCGTCGGTGGCGAAATCCTTTGCAACGTTTGGTAGCCGGAAAAGAGGAAGCACGTCATGTCGCGTATCGGTAGATTGCCGGTCCCCTTGACCGACGGCGCCAAGGTCGAAATCCTCGGCCGCACCGTGACCGTCAAGGGGCCGAAGGGTTCGCTCGCGCAAGAATTGCCGGGTGGCATCAACGCAGAGATTGCCGACGGAAAGATCCTGGTCAAGCGCCGCGACGATTCGAAGCCGCAGCGTGCGCTTCACGGTTTGACGCGCGCCTTGCTGAATAACGCGGTCGTCGGCGTGACCAAGGGGTTCACCAAAGATCTCGAGATCCAGGGCGTCGGCTATCGCGCCCAGATCGCGGGGACGACCGTCAGCTTCACTCTGGGCTACACGCACCCCATCGAATTCCCGATCCCGAACGGGATCCAGATCGCGGTGGAAAAGCAGACGAAGCTCACCGTGACCGGAATCGATCGCCAGCAGGTCGGCCATGTCGCAGCCAAGATCCGTTCGCTCCGGCCCCCCGACGTCTACAAGGGGAAGGGCGTGCGCTACGCAAACGAGCAGGTTCGCAAGAAGGCCGGCAAGACCGGCGCGAAGTAGGCCGGGGAGGACGCCATGCAGAAGTCGATCGACCGAGATGCCATCCGCCGCCGCATCCGTTACCGGATTCGGAGGAAAGTGGCGGGCACCGCGGAAAAGCCGCGACTGGCCGTGTTCCGTAGCGACAAGCACATCTACGCGCAGGCGATCGACGACGGTTCCGGCCGAACGATCGCGCACGCGTCGAGTCTCGATGCCGATCTGAAGGGCAACGTCAAGGGGGGGGGTAACGTCGACGCCGCCAAGGTCGTCGGCGGCGCGATCGCCGCACGCCTCAAGGACAAGGGGATCGAAGACGTCGTCTTCGATCGGGGCGGCTACCTTTACCACGGGCGCATCAAGGCTCTGGCCGACGCGGCGCGCGAAGCCGGTCTCAAGTTCTGAGGAGGATGAAGTGTCCGAAATGAATCGAGATTCCGTGGGCGAACTCAAAGACCGCGTCGTCCACATCAACCGCGTGACGAAAGTCGTCAAGGGCGGAAAGAACTTCTCCTTTTCGGCGCTTGTCGTCGTCGGGGACGGAAACGGATGGGTCGGCTTTGCCTCCGGCAAGGCGCGCGAGGTCCCGACGGCGATCAGCAAGGGCGTCGAGAGGGCGAAGCGCAACCTCTGCTTCGTTCCGCTCCAAGGCACGACGATTCCCCATGCGGTTGTGGGCCGATTCGGTGCGGGGCAAGTGCTCCTGAAACCGGCCTCTCCGGGAACCGGCGTCATCGCGGGAGGCGCGGTGCGCGCCGTGCTCGAGTCCGCGGGCGTGCAGGACATCCTGACGAAGTCGTTGGGAAGTCCGAATCCGCAGAACGTCGTACGCGCCACGATCGCCGGACTGAAGTCCCTGCGCAACGCCGATCAGGTCGCAAAGCGCCGGGGGAAGGAAGTGCACGACCTCGACAGGAGTGGAGCGTCATGAGCGCGAAGAAGGTCGCCTCAAGCGGCAAGAAGACCATCAAGATCCGTCAGGTGCGCAGCGGCATCGGATTCGACAAAACCCAGAAGGCGACCCTGCGCGCCCTCGGTCTGGTCAAGATCGGGCGCGTCCGCGAGTTCCCGGACAACCCTGCGATTCGGGGAATGGCCGCCAAGATTTCGCATCTCGTCGTCATCGAGAAGGACTGAAGGGAGTCATGAAGCAAAACGCACTGAAGCCGACCCCCGGGTCGCGCAAGAACCGAAAGCGAGTCGGTCGTGGGCCCGGATCGGGGAGCGGCAAGACCTCCGGCCGAGGCGAGAACGGCCAGAAGTCGCGAAGCGGCTACTCTCAGAAGCGGGGCTTCGAGGGCGGCCAGATGCCGCTCAAGCGGCGCGTTCCGAAACGCGGCTTCACGAACATCTTTCGAATCGAGTATCGGACCGTCAACGTCGACCGTTTGAACGAGATTCCGGCCGGAAGCGAAGTGACGCCGGAGTTTCTCCAGAAGATCGGACTCCTTCGCAAAGGCAAGCGCCCGGTGAAGGTTTTGGGGAACGGCGAATTGACGATTGCGCTGACCGTGCGGGCGCATAAGTACACCGGCTCGGCGGTACAGAAAATCGAAGCGGCCGGCGGTAAGGCCGAGGTGATTTCCTGAAGCCCCCGTGGGCGAGGGACTTTTCACGATGATTCAGAGCTTCAAGAACATTTGGAACATCCCCGAGTTGCGCCGGCGCGTGCTTTATACGCTAGGGCTCCTCGCCATCTACCGCATTGGCGGGCACATCCCCACGCCGGGCATCGACAATGCCGCGCTGCTGCGCTTGTTCGAGTCTTCTGCCGGGTCGATCCTCGGGTACGTCGATCTCTTCGCGGGGGGCAATTTCAAGCGCTTTACGGTTTTCGCGCTCGGGATCATGCCGTACATCACCGCATCGATCATCCTCCAGTTGTTCACCGTCATCTGGCCCTACCTTGAGAAGCTCAGCAAGGAGGGCGAGGCCGGGCGGCGGAAGATCACTCAGTGGACGCGTTATGGGACCGTGCTCTTGTCGTTCGTTCAGTCGTTTGGCGTGGCGAAGTGGCTCGAGTCGGCGAGTTCCTCGGCGGGGGTCGGGCAGATCGTTCGGCACCCCGGCTTCGGCTTCGAGCTCATGACCGTGCTCACCCTGACCACGGGCACGGCCTTCATCATGTGGCTGGGTGAGCAAATCTCCGAACGCGGGATCGGCAACGGGATCTCGCTGATCATCTACGCCGGCATCGTGGTCGGCTTCCCGAACGCCGTCGTGCAGACGATCCAGGACTGGTCGACCGGTGCGCTGAGTCCCATCGTGATCGGGCTCCTCGTGATCCTCATGGTGTTGGTGGTCGGCGCGATCGTGTACGTCGAGCGCGCCCAGAGGAAGATCCCGATCCAGTACGCGCGGCGGGTCGTCGGCCGCCGGGTCTACGGCGGTGCCTCGACCTATCTGCCGCTCCGCGTGAACACGGCAGGCGTGATTCCCGTGATCTTTGCGTCGTCGATGCTCGCCATCCCTCAGACGGTCGGGAGCATCGGATTCTTGAAAGACGTGGGCTGGGTGCAGGACCTCCTGCGACAGCTGTCGTACTCCGCGCCGCTCTACAATCTCTCGTACGCCGCCCTGATCATCTTCTTCTCGTACTTCTACGTGTCGATCATCTTCAATCCGATGGATCAGGCCGACAATATGAAGAAGTACGGGGGATTCATTCCGGGGATCCGCCCTGGGAAAAAGACCGCCGAATATATCGACGGAATTCTCACGCGATTGACGTTCGGCGGCGCGGTCTACCTGGCCGCGGTCTCGGTCCTTCCGGTGTTGCTCATCAGCGGGCTTCAGGTCCAGCAGCTCCCGTGGATCGGTTCCACGTTGGATGCCATTCTCCCGAAATTCATGACGGAAGGTCTGAACGTGAAGTTTTTCTTCGGTGGCACGTCGCTTCTGATCGTAGTCGGTGTGGCTATGGACACCGTCCAACAGATCGAGTCTCAGTTGATCATGCGGCACTACGAAGGATTCATGAAGGGCACGCGAATCCGAGGACGCCGAAGCTAGGAACCTGGGGACCTGAGTCTATGTCTGCTAGAATGTGCGATTTACCGTGATGAGAGTCGTTTTGATGGGTCCCCCGGGAGTCGGAAAGGGAACCCAGGCGGCTCAGATGCAGGCTCTTTTGGGTGTTCCCCACGTCTCGACGGGGAACATCCTGCGGGTGGCGATCCAGCAAGAGGGATCACCTCTGGGTTTCGAAGTGCGGAGGTTCGTGGAGAGCGGACGCCTTGTGCCGGACGGGCTCATGGGCGATCTGATCGCCGAGAGGCTCGAACGGAAGGACGCCGCGGCCGGGTTCATTCTCGACGGTTTTCCGCGGACGCTCGAACAGGTCGACATTCTCGACGGTGTGTTGGGCCGGTTGGGATTGGAATTGGACAGGGTGTTGATGTTGAAGGTTCCGGATGCCGAGATCGTGCGACGCCTTTCCGGACGGCGCACGTGCCCCAAGTGCGGGGCTGTATTTCATCTCGACAGCCGGCCACCGACCGTAGCGGGCGTGTGCGACGCCTGCGGTGCCGAACTCGTCCAGAGACCGGACGACACGGAGCAGGTCATTCGAGAGCGCATGAAGGTGTACGCGGATCAAACGCTTCCGGTCGCCGACGCGTATCGGTCCAGGGGGCTCTTGGTCGAGATCGACGGAGTGGGCGAAATCGATGCAGTGCGTGCCCGGCTGACGTCGGGCTTGGAAAGGGTCTGAGACGAACGTGACACGGACGACGCTCAAGTCTCCCGCGGAGATCGCCCTGATGGACGAGGCCAACCGCATCATCCGTGGAATCCTCACGGATTTGCGCACGTTCGTTCGTCCCGGAGTCTCGACGATCGACGTTGATCGCTTTGCCGAAAAGCGCATCCGCGAGACCGGAGGCGTCCCGGCGTTCAAGGGTTATCCTCATCGCAACGACGGCCACGATTTCCCCGGAACGGTTTGCGCCTCCCTCAACGACGAGGTCGTGCACGGCGTGCCGTGCGAGCGGACCGTCCTGCGTGAGGGCGACATTCTCTCCGTGGATCTCGGTATCCTCTACAAGGGGTACTACGGCGACGCCGCGGAGACCTTCCCCGTCGGGATCATCGCTCCGGAGGCCCGGCGGCTCCTCGACGTGACCCGGGATTCTCTCCTGAGGGCCGTCGAGCAGGTTCGCCCGGGGCGCCGTGTGTCGGACATCGGATTTGCGGTTCAGTCGCACGTCGAGGCGCACGGATTCTCCGTCGTCCGGGAGTTTGTCGGACACGGCATTGGCGCGAGCCTTCACGAAGAACCGCAAATTCCGAACTTCGGAGCTCCCGGACGCGGAATGCGTTTGGCGCCCGGGATGGTGCTCGCCATCGAGCCGATGGTGAACGCCGGGGGCCCCGAGGTCGTGCTTTCGGCGGAGGACGGTTGGACCGCACGCACGAAAGACGGAAGCCTGTCCGCGCACTTCGAGTTGTCGGTGGCCGTGACGGACGGCGGGCCGAAGGTGTTGGGCGATCCGGTATCCGTGGCCGCCTGACGCGGCGCGGGAGGGGAGTTGGAACAGACGATGTCGAAGGAAGAGGCGATTCAGGTCGAAGCCACGGTGGTCGAGCCGCTGCCGAACGCGATGTTCCGCGTCGAGCTCGAGAACAAGCACCGCGTGCTCGCCCACATCTCGGGGAAGATGCGCAAGCACTTCATCCGCATCCTCCCGGGCGATCGCGTCTTGGTGGAACTCTCCCCCTACGATTTGACGCGGGGGCGCATTGTCTACCGTTACAAGTAGCTCGGGTCGAGGAGAAAAGGCGTCATGAAGGTCCGGACCTCGGTGAAGAAAATCTGCGACAAATGCAAGATCGTGAAGCGTAAGCGTGTGGTTCGGGTCGTCTGCGAGAACCCGAAACACAAGCAGCGCCAGGGCTGAGGAGGTATTCCGTGGCACGTATCGCGGGCGTTGACCTGCCGCCGAGCAAGCGGGTCGAGATCGGACTCACGTACATCTTCGGGATCGGTCGGCCTCGCGCCCTGACGATCATCGCAAAGGCGAACGTCAAGCCCGATGTGCGCGTGAAGGACCTCTCCGAGGACGAAGTCCTGCGCATCACGCGCGTCATCAACACGGAGGGGCGCGTCGAGGGCGATCTGCGCAAGAGCGTCGGCATGGACATCAAGCGACTGATCGAGATCGGCTCGTACCGCGGCATGCGCCACCGCCGCAACCTTCCTTGCCGGGGACAGCGCACGCACACGAACGCGAGGACCCGTCGCGGGCCGCGTCGTTCCATCGCCGGCAAGAAGAAAACGACCGGGAAGAAGGGCTAGGGGTTGAAGCATGGCTAAGGCAACGAAGGCGCCCGGCAAGAAGGGCGGCAAGAAGGAAAAGAAGAACATCCCTCACGGCGTGGCAAACATCCACGCGTCCTTCAACAACACGATCGTGACGATCACCGACCCCAAGGGGAACGTGCTCTCGTGGTCGTCGTCTGGGGTTCAGGGATTCAAGGGCTCGCGCAAGGGAACACCCTTCGCGGCTCAGACCGCGGCCCAGGCCGCCGGCACCGCGGCGAAAGAGCACGGTGTGCGGTCGCTCGATGTCCGCGTGAAGGGCCCGGGGGCCGGGCGCGAATCGTCGATCCGCGCGCTGCAGACCGCGGGAATGGACGTCAAGTCGATCAAGGACGTGACGCCGATACCGCACAACGGTTGCCGCCCTCCGAAGCGGCGCCGCGTCTGATGTAGGGAGGATTCACATCGTGGCGAGAACGACCGGATCGGTTTGCAGGCTCTGTCGGCGGGAAGGGATGAAGCTCTTCCTGAAGGGCGATAGGTGCTTCAAAGAAAAGTGCGCGTTCGAACGCCGAGGGTACGCCCCCGGCCAGCACGGAAGGCGCCGCACGAAGGTCCAGGCCTATGGCGTGCAGCTGAGAGAGAAGCAGAAGGTCAAGCGGATGTACGGTGTTCTCGAGCGCCAGTTCCGCAACTACTTCGCCACGGCCGCACGAAAGAAGGGCATCACCGGATCCAACTTGCTCCAGATGCTCGAATGCCGGCTGGATAACGTCGTCTACCGACTGGGATTCGCCTTCTCCCGCTCCGCGGCGAGACAACTCGTGGCGCACGGGCACATTCTCGTGAACGGCCGTCGGGTGGACATCCCGTCGAGTCTGGTCAAGGCGGGGGCGTTGATTTCCCTCAAGGAAGATTCCCGAAAGAACGAATTGATCAAGATGTGCCTGGATACGGCGAAGGGTCGTGGCGTTCCCGGATGGCTTGAGCTCGACGCCGATCGTTTCCAGGGGACGGTGAAGCAGCTTCCGGTTCGCGAGGACATCGCCTTGCCGATCCAGGAGCAGTTGATCGTCGAGCTCTACTCGAAGTAGGCCGGTCGTGGGGAACTGAAGGCCCCGTGGGAGGTTGTGATGCTTTGGAAGGGATTTCAGAGGCCGAAACGTCTCGAGGTCGAGCGCGAAACGCTGACCCCGAAGTTTGGACGCTTCTCCGCTCAGCCGTTCGAGCGCGGTTTCGGAACGACGATCGGCAACGCCTTGAGGCGGATCCTGCTGTCGTCGGTTGAGGGCGCGGCGATCACCGCCGTGAAGATCGACGGCGTCTTGCACGAGTTCTCGTCGGTCCCCGGCGTCGTCGAAGACACGACGGACATCATCCTCAACCTCAAGCAGATTCCCTTCCGCTGCCACAGCGACCATGCGGAGACCCTCGTGGTTCACGCCGTGGGCCCGCGAACGGTCAAGGCGGGGGACATCCAAGCGAGCGCAAACGTCGAGGTGCTGGATCCGGAGGCGCCGATTGCGACGTTGTCCGAAGAGGGCAAACTCTCGATGGAGATGCGCCTGCGCAAGGGACGCGGGTACGTTTCCGCCGATCGGAACTTCGACGAGGACTTGGGCATCGGCTACATCCCCGTCGATTCGATCCACGCCCCGGTTCGCAAGGTCAACTACATCGTCGAAGACGCCCGTTTGGGCCAGAAAACCGACTACGATCGCCTGACCCTGGAGGTCTGGACCAACGGCGCGATCACGCCTCAGGACGCCGTCGCGATGGCGGCCAAGATCCTGAAGGACCACATGGCGATCTTCATCAACTTCGAAGAGGCCAACGACGACGTGGTCGATTTCCCGACCACCGAAGACGAGCGGGTGCTCGATCAATTGAATCGCTCGGTGGACGAACTCGAGCTGTCGGTCCGTTCGTACAACTGCCTCAAAAACGCCAACATCAAGACGATTTACGACCTCGTCACGAAGACCGAGCCCGAGATGTTGAAGACCAAGAATTTCGGCCGGAAGTCCCTGAACGAGATCAAGGACATTCTTGCGGAGATGGGTCTTTCGCTCGGCATGAACGTCGAAGCGAGAAAGCTCAAGGCCCGCAGCTAGCGGCCTAAGGACGGAGATCGAACGATGAAGCACAGGGTCGCGGGCCGGAAGCTCGGGCGCACGTCGATGCACAGGACGGCGCTGCTCCGGAACCTTTCCACCGAGTTGTTCCGCCATGAACGGATCCGGACGACGCTCATGAAGGCGAAAGAGCTGCGGCCTTTCGCTGAGAAATTGATCACGCTTTCGAAGCGCGAAACCCTGCACGCGCGTCGCCTCGTCCTGCGGGACATTCACGACAAGGACGTCGTCTCAAAGATGTTCGACACGATCTCGTCGCGCTTTGCCCAACGGCCGGGTGGTTACACCCGGATCATCAAGCTCGGGCCCCGCCGGGGAGACAACGCCGAGATGGCTTTGATCGAACTCATCGGCGCCGAGGTCGGGAAGAAGGCCGCCACGCCACCCTCGGGTGCCGCCGCGACTCCCGAGACCGCCGAAAAGAAAGAAACGAAGGGCAAATCTGCCGCCAAGCCGAAGGCCGAGAAGACGGCCAAGCCCGGGCGTGACGCGGACGATGCCGCGGCCAAGAAGTCCTCGCGGACGAAGGGCGCGACCAAAACGAGAACCGAATCGAAGGGCAAGTCCAAGTCCGGAGCCGCGACCCGGAAGGTGGGTAAGTCGGGGTCCTAGGCTCATGCGCACAAGAATCAGCATCGAGAGGGAGCCTTCAGGCTCCCTCTTTTTTTAGGAGCGGGGGGAGCCACGTGCCGAAGCGCACCGACATCCGCAAAATCCTGGTGATCGGCTCGGGTCCGATCGTCATCGGGCAGGGGTGCGAGTTCGACTACTCGGGGACGCAAGCGTGCAAGGCGCTGAAAGAGGAGGGATACGAGGTCGTCCTCGTCAACTCGAACCCGGCGACGATCATGACCGATCCGCAGACGGCGGACCGGACCTACATCGAGCCGCTGATCCCCGAGATCTTGGAACTCGTCATCGCGCGGGAGAGACCCGACGCGCTTCTCCCCACGGTGGGGGGACAGACCGCCCTGAACCTCGCCGTTGCGCTGTGCGAGCGTGGCACCCTCGAAACGTACGGCGTCGAGATGATCGGGGCGAACTTGCGCTCGATCCAGGTCGCCGAGGATCGGCTGGCGTTCAAGGAAGCCATGGCCCGCATCGGGCTCCTGACTCTGAAGAGTGGGACGGCGACCACGCTCGACGAGGCCTTCGCTCTGCTCGACCATGTGGGATTCCCGGCGATCGTCAGGCCGTCGTTCACGTTGGGCGGCACGGGTGGCGGGATCGCCTACAACAGGGAAGAGTTCGAGGAAATCGTCGGGGCGGGGCTCGACGCCAGTCCGACGCACCAGGTCCTCATCGAGGAGTCCGTGCTCGGCTGGAAGGAATACGAGCTCGAGGTGATGCGCGATCTGAAGGACAACGTCGTCATCATCTGCTCGATCGAAAATTTCGATGCGATGGGCGTTCACACCGGCGATTCGATCACGGTCGCTCCCGCGATGACCCTCACCGACAAGGAATACCAGGCGATGCGCGACGAGGCGATCCGTGTCATCCGCGAAGTCGGCGTCGAAACGGGCGGCTCCAACATCCAGTTCGCGGTTGAGCCGAAAACCGGACGGCGCGTCGTCATCGAGATGAACCCCCGGGTCTCTCGCTCGTCGGCGCTCGCCTCGAAGGCGACGGGTTTCCCCATTGCGAAGATCGCCGCCAAGCTCGCGGTCGGGTACTCGCTCGACGAGATCCCGAACGACATCACGAAATCCACCCCGTCGTCCTTCGAGCCGACGCTCGACTACGTCGTCGTCAAGATCCCGAGGTGGGCGTTCGAGAAGTTTCCGGCGACCTCCGCGACGCTGGGCACCCAGATGAAGTCGGTCGGCGAGGCGATGGCGATCGGGAGGACCTTCAAGGAAGCCCTGCAAAAAGCACTCCGCTCGCTCGAGATCGGCCGCAGCGGTCTCGCGGCCGACGGGAAGGACCGGATCGACCCGACGCGACTTCGGGAGAAGCTGATCACGCCGAACTGCGAGAGAATGTTCTACATCCACCATGCGTTTCAAAATGGGATGACGGTCGAGGAACTGGCCGGCCTGACCAAGATCGACCCGTGGTTTCTCCGCCAGATCGAAGAGTTGGTCGCGTTCGAGAAAAAACTGTCGAGCTTCGATCTTTCCGGACTGTCGAACGACTTGCTGCGCAACGCGAAGCGCGCCGGTTTTTCGGACCGCCAACTCGCGTACCTGCTCGAGGCTTCGGAAGACGACGTTCGGGCGCGCCGCAAGGCGACGGGTATTGAGGCGGTGTACAAGCGCATCGATACGTGCGCGGCTGAGTTCGACGCGAATACGTCATACATGTACTCCACCTACGAAGACGAGGACGAGTCGCGTCCGACCGATCGCCGCAAGGTGATCATCCTAGGCGGTGGGCCGAATCGCATCGGGCAGGGGATCGAGTTCGACTACTGCTGCTGCCACGCCTCGTTTGCCCTCCGCGAGGAGGGGATCGAGAGCATCATGATCAACTGCAACCCCGAGACCGTGTCCACCGACTACGATACGTCGGATCGCCTCTACTTCGAGCCGCTGACCCTCGAGGACGTGCTGCGCATCGTCGACATCGAGAGACCCGAAGGTGTGATCGTTCAGTTCGGGGGCCAGACGCCGCTCGGGCTGGCGCTCCCACTGCAGGCGCGCGGGGTCGCCATTCTCGGAACCTCCCCCGATTCCATCGACCTCGCCGAGGACCGGCGGCGATTCGGGGCCCTCCTTGCGGAACTGAAGATTCCCGCGCCGGCGTGGGGCACGGCGCGTTCTCTCGAAGAGGCGCGCGAGGTCGGCCGGCGCATCGGGTACCCCCTCCTGGTGCGGCCCTCCTACGTTCTCGGCGGGCGCGCGATGTTCGTCACGCACGACGAGGAGCGGTTGGCCGAAACCATGCGGCGCGCCGTCGAGGCGTCGCCGGAGCATCCGGTCCTCCTCGATCGATTCCTCGAGGACGCTTTCGAGGTCGATGTCGACGCCTTGAGCGACGGCGAGCGGGTCGTCGTCGCCGGCATCATGCAGCACATTGAGGAGGCTGGGATCCATTCGGGTGATTCGTCGTGCGTGCTTCCCCCGTACAGCCCCGTCGTCTCCGCCCAAATGGACGTGATCCGAGACTACACGCACCGGCTCGCCAAGGCGCTCAACGTGCGGGGGCTGATGAACGTGCAGTACGCGATCAAGGACGAAATCGTCTACGTCCTCGAGGTGAACCCGAGAGCGAGCCGTACCGTGCCGTTCGTCGCCAAGGCGACCGGCGTTCCTCTCGCCCGTCTGGCGGCCAAGATCATGGTCGGTAAATCCCTCGCCGACCTCGGGTTGCTGGACGAGCCCACGCTCAACGGCCGTTTCGTCAAGGCCTCGGTCTTCCCGTTCGCCAAGTTTCCCGGAGACGACCCGGTTCTGGGGCCCGAGATGCGCAGCACCGGGGAGGTGATGGGCTTCGCCGACGACTTCGGTGCGGCGTTCGCTAAGGCCAGCTACGGTGCGGGCGTGAAACTCCCGCTTCAAGGCACGGCGTTCGTGACGGTGATCGATCGCGACAAGCCCCAGTTGCTCCCTTTGGCGCGGGCGCTGGTGGCGATGGGGTTCGACCTCGTCGCGACGAACGGGACCGCCGCGTTCTTGCGCGCGAACGACCTCCCGTGCGCTCACGTCTATAAGGTGCTCGAGGGCCGGCCGAACGCCGTCGACCTCATGAAAAACGACGCGATCCAACTGGTCATCAATACGCCTCTCGGGAAGGCCTCGTACTTCGACGAGAAGGCGCTGCGCACAACCGCAACGCAGCGGGGAATTCCGCTGATCACCACGCTCTCCGGAGGCCACGCGATTGTGGAGGCGATCCGTTCGCTGAAGCGAGGGGCTCTGACCGTGAGGAGCTTGCAAGAAATCTATCCCGTCCGATGACTGGGCGGAGCCAAACGAGGAGGATAGCGCGATGAACGTAGGGGCGAGATTGTTGGCGGGTGCCGTGATGGCGTCCATTGGCGTGTCGGGTGCGATCGCGGCGGATGCGCCGGAGAAGCCCTGGTCGGATGTTGCGGAGTTCGGCTTCGTGATGACGACCGGAAACGCGGAAGGCACGAATTTGGCGTTTACGAACAAGTTCAAGTACGCGTGGTCCAAGGCCGAGCTAACTTTTGACGCCGCCGCACTGCACGCGGAGAGCTCGACCCGCAGCATCACGAACCCACCGCCCTACGGCACGGCCGTCGTCACCGACACGACTGCGACCACCGCGTCGAGCTATGGGCTGGCCCTCGTGTACCGTCAGAACATCTCGGAGCGCTTCTACTGGTACACCGGTGCCTTGTGGTACCAGAACTTCTTCGCCGGCATCGACGACCGGTACATCGCAAGCGGCGGCGTCGGCTACACGTTCGTCAAGAACGCCCGGAACCTCCTGAAGGGGGAACTCGGCCTCGACTACACGCGAGAGGTGCCGCTCGTGCCTCCTCCTCCCGACGTGACCCAGACCGAGGATTTCTTCGGAATTCGGGCGTACTTGGGGTACGAGTTCAAGATTTCCGAAAAATCGAAGCTCACGGAAGACTTGAACCTCTTCACGAACTTCGACACGAGCAGCGCCTGGCGGGTGAACTCGGTCACCGCGTTGACGGCGGGATTCACAGACAATTTGGCGCTGAAGTTGAGCTACACCGTGCTGTACTCCAACGAGCCTCTGCAGACGTACATCGAACCCGAAGCCGGAGCTCCGATCGGCACGCCCAACGCGCTCTACACCTTCGACTCGACCGATACGATCCTGGCCGTGGCGCTGGTGGTCAATTTCTGAAGCGAGAGGCTAGCGAACGCCCCGAATCTGCGCGATCAGGTCGCGCGTGGCGTGTTGTTTAGGGTCACCGGTGATCGCCACGCGGATGCCCAGGGAACGAGCGGCTTCTCTTTCGGGAACCGTCTCCGTGGTGTAATCCGTCCCCTTGCAGTGAACGTCGGGGATGAGTGCGCGTAAGAGGGGCTCGACGGTGGGCTCGCCAAAGAGCGTTACGAGGGAGACGCAGCGGAACCCCGCGATGAGCTCGGCGCGCTCGCGCTCAGGGACGATGGGGCGGTCAGCGCCCTTGAGGGCGCGAGCGGAGGCATCGTCGTTGATCGCGACGACCAGGACGTCCGCCAGCGTCGCCGCTTCCTCGAGGTAGCGCAGGTGCCCGACGTGAATGAGGTCGAAGAGTCCGTTGGCCAGGGCCAGGGTTTTTCCCTCGGCGCGCCAGCCGGCGGCGCGGCGGAGAAGCTCGTCGCGCGAGACGACGTGTTCGGCGCCGGTCATGCGAGCGTCCCGGAGCGGAGGGCCGCCGTCAATTCCTTGGGGCCGACGGTGGCCGTGCCGTACTTCATGACGACGATCCCGGCCGCGGTGTTGGCGATCACCGCCGCTTCTTCGGGCGTTGCTCCGGCGAGCAGGGCCAGCGTGTAGGTCGCGATGACCGTGTCGCCGGCCCCCGTGACGTCCGCGACCTCTCCCGATCCAAACGGCGGCACCGCGAAAGGCGGAGCGCCCTTCTTCAAGAGGATCATGCCCTTCGCGCCACGCGTGACGAGCACCGTGCGATTGGCCGTCCGCCGCAACAGCTCCTGTCCCGCCGCCACGACGCGCCGATCGTCCGGCACGCCGGACAACCCGACGGCGTCTTCCAGCTCTTCCTGGTTGGGCGTGCATCCCGCCACGCGGCGGAATCCGGACACCCGGGCGCGGGAGTCGACGGTCACGGTTTTGCCGGCGAGATGGACCCGCGCCGCGCGAACGTGGGACGGTGTCGCGGCGCCGTAGCCGTAGTCCGCGACGAGGAGGCCTTCGGCACCCTTGAGAGCGCGGCCCAGCCGGACGAAAAGTCGCGCCGCCGCGCCGCGGGGCAACTCGCCGTGTCGTTGGCCTCGGTCGACCCGCACGATTTGCTGCCGCCTCGTGTGAACGCCGCCGGCGAGAACGCGGCTCTTGGTGGGCGTTCCATAGCCGCGCTCGGCCGCAATGCCGGACGTCTCGACGCGTATCCGCCGGAAGAGCGCGATCAGCCGGGCGCCGGCCTCGTCACGGCCGACCACCCCGACGGGAACCGGGATCGCTCCGAGCGCGCGCAGGTTCGCGACGGCGTTCCCGCCGCCGCCGGGGACGAGGTCGACCCGAGTCTGCTCGAGGATCAAAACGGGAGCCTCGCGCGACACGCGCGCGATGTCTCCGTGCACGAACTCGTCGCAAACCAGATCCCCGAGGACCACCACGCGACGACCGCGGAACTTGGCGACCAAGGCCACCAATCTTTCGGGGGAGGGGGTAGCCATTGCGCTCATCGCGACGCCTCCCGTTCGAGAATCCAGGTGACGGCGTCCAGAAGATCCGCCGCGACATGGTCGGGCTGCACGGTCCAGGCGTGCGATTGATACTCCAACTCGCCCTTGCCGTACCCGGTGAGGACCAGGACGTTGGTCGTCCCCGCGCGATGCCCCGCCTCGATGTCCTTGACGGTGTCGCCGATCATGTAGGAATCGGAAAGGTCAATTCCCATCTCGTCGCGTGCGCGCTCGAGCATTCCCGGAGAGGGCTTGCGGCACGTACAGATTTTTCGGTAGGCGGGTGCGCCGACCTCGGGGTGGTGGGGACAGTAGTAGATGCCGTCCAAGCGCGCGCCGCCGGCGGCGAGCATCTCGCGGACCCTGTCGTGGACCTCGTCGATGAGCACTTCGGCGAAGTAGCCGCGGGCGACCCCCGCCTGGTTCGTCACGACAACGGTCTGAAACCCCGCGTCGTTGGCCGCCTGGATGGCGGCTGCCGACCTCGGAAGAAGGCGCACGCGATCGACGTGGTTGACGTAGCCGACCTCTTCGCAGACGGTCCCATCGCGGTCCATGATGATCGCCCGTCGGCTCATGCCGTGTCCTCCCCTCACGCTCCGGCGGCCGTAACGTCCGGCGGCCGGGTTTTCCAACGGCGATGCATCCAGAGCCATTGCTCGGGGGTGCTTCGCGCCCAACGCTCGATGATCGCGGTGCACTCGGCCGTCAACCGCAAGACGTCGGCCTCCCGATCGCCGGTCGGCCGGCTCTCGAGGGCCGGCTCGATGTGAACTGAGATTGTACCGTCCGTCTCGACTTTGGCGTGGACCGGTACGATCGGGGCCTCCGTTCGTAGCGCGAGCAGGGCGAGCGTTGGCGTCGTCGACGCGAGACGCCCGAAATACGGCACGAACACCCCATCCGCTCCCGCATCCTGATCGATCAGAATCGCGACTCCCGCGCCGCGCCCCAACGCGCGCATGGTCTCGCGCACGGCACGCCGCTTCGGGATCACGGCGTTCCCCGTCCCGCTGCGCAGCTGTGTGAGCCGCCGGTCGAGGACCGGGTTGTCCAGCGGGCGCGCGATGACCGCGAACGGAACTCCGAGGAGTCCCATGGCGTAAGCCCCCGCCTCCCAGTGGCCGTAGTGCGCGGAGAACACCAGGGCGCCCTTCCCCTCGGCGAGGGCCGCGCGCGCGTTGTCCAACCCCTCGATCTTGAGGATCGAGCCGAGCGCGTCGTGGTCGAGCTTGGGGAACGCGAGCGCGTCGAACGTGATCCGACCGAAGTGGCGCCAACAGGCGCGCAAGATGCGCTCCCGCTCGCTCGCGGCGAGCGTATCGCCATACGCCGCACGGAGGTTGTTTCGGGCGATGGTGGTGTGACGGCGGTCGATCCTGCCGGCGAAGGCCCCGACGGCGGCGCCGGCGGCGAGCAGCGCGCGTCGGGGCAGCACGCGGGCCAGCACGAGCGCCGACTCGACCAGGGCGGCCTCAAGGGAAAGGCGCAGCGGGTTCATTGCGAAGCGCCCCCAGGCCGAGCCGACACCGCCCCTCGAACCGCCGCGAGGAGGAGTGCCTCATCCCAGGCGACGGTCTCGATCCGCAGCACGAAGAGCTCGGCACGCCCGAGCGACGCGCCGGCGGCGGCCAAAAGGCGCGAGAGGTCCTTCTCCGTGGTGACCAGCGGAGCACCGAGGGTTCTCGCTTCCTCGACCAGCGCATCCCATCCGGCCAAAGAGTACGGCTGGTGATCGCGAAATGCATGAAAGCCGGCCGTCATCACGCCCACCGCGGCAAGATCGTCGCGGAAAAGGCCGGGGTCGCCGATCCCGCAAAACGCGAGGGCGCGCTTCGGAGGCGCGCACGCCGCTCCGGCGGCGTCCGTGAAACCGGTCGTTCGGTGGCCGGCGCGAACGATCGGTCCGGAATAGCCGGCGGCGCGAACGGCCTCAATCGGTCCGATCGCGGGGTCTCCCTCCCGCACGCGCGTCAGAACGACCAACTGCGCTCGTACAAGGGAAGAGGGGGGCTCTCGCAGGGAACCTCGCGGAAGCACCCGGCCGCCGTCGAAAGGCGCCCTCCCATCCAAGACCACGATGTCGAGATCCCGCGCGAGGCGCCGGTGCTGGAATCCGTCGTCGAGGAGCACGACCGCGGCGCCTGCCGCGGCCGCGCAGCGGGCGCCCTCGACGCGATCGGAGCCGACGACGACGACGACGCCCTTCAACGAACGCGCCAGCAGGTGGGGTTCGTCGCCGCAGGTCCTTGCGTTGACGCGCGGCCCTTCGCCGGTGGAAACGAGGAGAGGGCCGGGGCCCGCCGTGCCGCCATAGCCACGGCTGACGACCGCGGGGACGAGGCCATCCGCCCGGATCCGCCGCGCGATCCACGCGACGAGCGGCGTCTTCCCCGTTCCCCCCACCGCGAGATTCCCGACGCTGATGACGGGAACCGAGGCGCGTCGCGAGGCGCCGGGACGATCGTACCAAGCGTTCCGAAGGCGCACGACTCCGGCGAACGCGGCGGCTGGAATCGTGAGGGCCAGCGCGGCCGCGTGGGACCGGGGCCTCATGCGTGCTGGTCGGACCGCGTGCGGTCCAAGACGTCGAGGACGAGGTCGGCTCCGCGCTGCAGCGCGCCGCGGTTGGCGTCCAAGAATCGGCGGCCCAAGGCGACTCGGCGCGCGCAGTCGTCGGGGTGCAGCGCGAGGTCTGTGAAGGCCCGGCCCAACGCCTCCGCGTTTTGAACGCGCAGGCCCGCACCCGAGCGTTCGAGAGCTGCCGCGATCTCGGCGACGTGCTCGGTGTGCGGCCCGTAGAGGACGGGAACTCCCGCCGCGATCGGCTCCAAGAGATTGTGCCCTCCGACGGGCACGAGGCTTCCGCCGACGAACGCTGAGCCCGCCAACGCGTACAGCACGGCCAACTCGCCGATCGTGTCGAGAAGAAGGACGTCGGTGTCCTTGACCGCCTCCCCCCGCGAGGCGAGGGACACGGTGAAGCCGCGTCGTTCGGCCTCCTCGACAGCCGAGGCGAACCTCTCGGGGTGGCGCGGGGCGAGGAGGAGGAGGAGGTTAGGCACCTCGCGGCGCGCCTCGGCGAACGCGTCGAGTACGAGCCGGTCTTCGCCGTTGGCGGTCGACCCCGCGGCGACGACCGGGCGATCGGGGGCGAGCCCGAACCGCGCGCGAAGGTCCGCGGCGTTCTCGATGGAGGCGGGCAAGTCGAACTTCAGGTTCCCGATGACTCGGACCGCTTGGTCGGACACGCCAAGGGCCACGAAGCGACCGGCCTCGTCGCTCCCGGCCGCGCCGATGGCGTGAAGTCCACGCAGCAACGGTCCGTACAGACCGGACAGGCGTCGATACCTCCCGAGGCGTTCCGGGGCGAGACGTCCATTAACGACCACGACCGGGACCCGCCTCCGCTCGGCCTCGGCCAACAGGTTGGGCCACAGCTCGGTTTCGACGAGCACGATCATCGAGGGGGCGATCACGTCGAACGCACGGCGCTGCACGGCCGGAAAATCGAGCGGAAGGAAAAACGCCGCGTCGACCGCCGGAGGGGAGGGGAGTTGCGCCCGTCCGGTCGCGGTGACGGTCGAAACCGCGAGGGGTTGCCCCGGCCGGCGCCTCCTGATCTCTTGAGCGAGGGCGCCGACGAGCCTCGCCTCGCCCACCGAAGCGCCGTGGATCCAGATCGCTTCGGGCGGAACCGTGGGGAGGCGGCGTGCGAGGCGCTGGTCGCGCTCGAGCGTTGCTTCCGGGCTCCGGCGCGGCCAGACCGAAAAGACGAGCGACGCGGCGCGCACGGGAAGAAGCGCTGCGTTGTAGAGCATTCTCATCGCGTAGTGTGGCGCGCGGGGCAAAGCGCGGCGAGTCTATCAGGTCCTGCCGGAAGGGCCTAGCCGGGGCCCGGCGCCGACCCTATATTCCGCCCCGGCTCAAAAGCGTGAGGTGCGGCCGGCGTGTTAACTCCCAGAACCAGCGAAGCTTCGTCCGAGTCGGCGCCGGTTCGTCCTCGTGTGCGCATGGTCTACCTGCTTCTCGCGGTGTTCTCGTTCGTGGCCCTGGCCCCGCTCTGTTCGGTCGCGTGGAGGCTGATCGACAGCAATCGCGAGGCGCTCAAGACGTCCCAACTGGAATACGAGTCGTTGCTTGCCTCGACGATCTCGATGGAGGTGGACACCCACGTCGCGGGCATGAGGGCGCAGCTCGTTCGCGGCTCGCATTCCCTGGGGCTGACGTGCGGTCGCGCCGGGGGGTTCGAAAGCGACGCGGTGCGTCGGGTGCTCGACGAGCTCGTCGACGAACGCATTCGGTACTTGAGGTTCACGGACCTGCACGGGCGTGTCGTCGGTTCCAGCACGACCGAGACGATTCCCCAAGAGCTCGATCCCTCGTTTGTCGCCGGTTTTCACTCGACCGCGGAGAACCTAGCGGACCGTCGCGAAGGGGCAGAAAGCGTCGGCCACGCCGAGCCGTTGCTCCTCCCGGGGAATCCGAAGCGCGCGGCGCTGGTCCTCACGGCGCCGGTCGTCAGCCGCGGGAGGTTCATCGGAGTCGTTTCAGCGCTCGTGGATCTCCAGTCCGTTTGGGACGTCGTCGTGGCAGGCCACGAAAAAGAACCGCACACCTTCTTTGCGGTCGATGCCCAGGGCCGGCTCTTCGCCGCCAAGGATCTCGCGGGAGTCGAATTGGGGCGCGACATGACGGACTCCGAGATCGTGAAGCGGTTTCGCGCCCATCGCGGGGGCGTGACCGTGACGATGCCCTTCGACTGGGCCCCCCGCCGCACCGCTCCCGTCGATCGCTATCTCGGATCGTACGAGGTCTCTCGCGAGGAGTGGGGCGTCTTCGTGCAGGCGAAAGAGAGCAAGATCTACGAGCCGGTCTCGAAGATGATCGAGAGCACGTTGCAGTGGGGTCTCCTGGCCTTGGGGAGCGCGCTGGTCGCCGCCGCCGTTTTTGCGCGGCTCCTGGCGAATCCGATCAAGCGCTTGGCGGATGCCACCCGTGCGTTCTCCCGAGGCGACTTCTCGGCCCGCGTGGAGGTGCGGTCGATCACCGAGGTGGGCGAGCTCGCCGACCGATTCAACCGCATGGCCGCCGACCTCGAGGAGTACATCCGCCGTCTCAAGCAGGCGGCGGCCGAGAACAACGAGCTGTTCTTGGGAACCGCGCGGGCTCTGGCCAGCGCGATCGACGCCAAGGACCCGTACACCCGGGGCCACTCGGTTCGGGTCAACCGCTATTCGGTGATCCTCGCGCGGTACCATGGCCTTTCGGAGCCGGACATCGCCGACATTCACGTGGCTTCGCTCCTGCACGATGTCGGGAAGATCGGCGTCGATGATTTGATCCTTAAGAAACCGGGGACGCTCACCCCCCAAGAGTTCGAGCTCATGAAGCTCCACACGGTCATCGGAGAGACCATCATGTCGCCGATCCGTCAAATGAAGCGACTGCTGCCGGGGCTGCGGAGTCACCACGAGCGGTGGACGGGAAAGGGTTACCCCGACGGTCTCAAGGGGGCCGAGATCCCTCTGATGGCGCGGATCATCGCTGTTGCCGACACCTTCGACGCGATGACCACCGAACGGCCCTATCAGAAGGCAAAGAGCTTCGAAGAGGCTCTTGCGAGTATCAATGATCTCAAGGGGACGGGGTTCGACGAGCACATCGTGGAGGCGTTCAACCGCGCCTATCTCGCCGGCGAATTCACACGCCAGCAACGTCCCATCACCCAAGCGGCTTTGCCGGAGCCGGCCACGGTCTGAATCGCGTCTCGCTCCATCACAGCTCGAACAGAGCCTTGGGCGGAACATCGAATCGTTCGGGCTCGTGTTCGGCGGCGAGGCTCGAGATGATGCCGTCGATCAGCTGCTCCTGATGGCCAAAGGTCGATTCCGGATAACGGAGGCGCTGGACGCGCAGGGTCTTCAGGGTCGGAAGCGACGCACCCTTTTCGAGGATCGCGAGATAAACGAGGGTCGCCCAATCCCGGCCGTCGCGGCGCACGGCGGAGAGCCGAAGGGCTCGGACCATGCGGTCGCCGTCGAGGCGGCGCGCCGCCCAAGCGGCGGCGGCCCGAGCCTCCCGAAGCTCCCAGTCATCGTAGGCGGGGTCCGACAGATGAAGCTCGACCAACTCGGCCGCGCCTTGGGTGCGCGCCTCGCCGATCGCGATCAGGACGTCGGCGCGCTCTTCGGGGGGGAGGTCGGTCTTCAGGAGGCGGCTCTTGATCGCTCGAACGGCCGCCCGTGAACCGAGTTCCGCGAGTCGCCTGCCGGCGAGTCTCCTCACGTCCCGGAAGGGCGAGGCCAAAGCGGTGGCCCACGCGGCGACGTTGTCGCCGTTTGTCTTGAGGAGCTCTAGGCGGCGAACGCAAGACTCCAGCGAGTTTTTGATCTCCGGATCGCTCTGCACCGCGGCCGCAGCCTTCAGGTCGTCGATCGGATCGGTGTAGTCGAACAGGACGAGCGCGTCACCCCACTCGGCGATCGGCGTGCGCAGCGACAGATCGCCCACCGGTTCGCTGACATACCCGAGCATCGCCGCCGCTACCCGAGGTACAACCTGCGCCACCCGGTGGTCGACGAGGACGTCTCGCGCGGCGAAGGCGACGATGCGGCGCGGATCCGCGGTTGCGGCCATGAGCGTGTCCATCGCACCCTCGCCCCCGATGGCGCCCATGGACTCCAGGGCACGCACCACCGTCGAGGAACTCTCGGCGGTCAGCAGCCCGCGCAGCATGTTGAGCCCCTTCGTACTGCCGATCTGCCCGACCTCGAAGATAACGAGGGCCTGGTCGAATTGATCGCCGGTGTTCAGGTAGGCACGGAAAACGTCCAACGAGGACTCTCCGCCCATCGCTACGATGGCGTTGTAGATCGGGCCTCGGACCCCCATGTCCCGCTCGACCTCGAGGCGCCCGACCATCGCCTTGTAGCAGGGCGCGGGCTGCCATCGTTCGAACGTCCTGGCCACGTAACGCCTCTCGCCCTGAACGGAGCTCGACAGCAGTGGCGTCAGCGTCTCGCAAACACCAGGTTCTCCGAGGCGGGAAATCGAGTCCGCCGCCAGGGCGCGAACTTCAGGGGAGGGGTTCGCCAATAGGGGTGTCAGCTTGGGTACTAGGGACGCATCGCCGACGCGGCCGAGCGCGACGACCGTATCCTCGAGCTTCTCCGTCGCCGCGGGATCGAGCCGGTAGGCCTCGAGCTGTTTTTCGAGGGTCGGCACCGCGGCGGGGCCGATCAGAAGCGCCATCTGACTCACCAAAGGGAAATCGGGGAGCATCTGGGCGCCGTGCATCGACAGTCCGGTCTGCATTATGTCCAGGGCGTCGGGCGTCCCGATCAGGGCCAAACCGTAAAGAGCGAACCTCTTGCAGGCGACCCCGTAATTTCCTCCGATCGCGTCCGCGGCGTGAACCGCTTTGCGTAGCGCAGCCTCGGCGTCCGGCCCGCCAAGTCGGCCCAACGCGTAGGCCGAGAAGTGAAAGGTGGCGGGGTCCATCAGATCAAGCTCTGAAACCACGAAGGGAACGACATCGGGACCGATCGCGATGAGCCTGCCGGTGATCTCCCAGAAGTAGCGTGGGTTCCCGTCGTCAGTCTTGGCCGGACTCCTGACGTCCAGCCAGATCGCATCCACGAGGGGACGCACCCGCTCCATCGCAGCCAATTGTGCCGGGGTCGGTGGCGCGGTGCCTTCTTGCGCGGGAAGCACGTTGGAGATCAGCAGGAAACTCAGCACGACGGGGGCGATGCGCGGTCCAACTCCCACGGTGAATTCTCCTGTCGAGATCGAATGCAAGGCGAACGTCGAACTATACGCCGCGTCCCGGGAGCGCGCAAAAAAGACCGAGAGTTGACCGACTCCGGCTCGGAGCGGCGTTGATTTTCGTCGCATCTTCGCCTAAGCTCCGCGTGGAGGTGCACCGTGGCGCTGACACGACGACAGCGGGAAGTTCTCGACGTGATCCAAGAGTTCATCGAGGCGAACGGCTACTCGCCGAGTCTCGAGGAAATCGGCGGGACGCTGGGGCTTTCGTCGGTCGCAACCGTCCACAAGCACATCTCGCATCTCGTCGAAAAAGGATTTGTGCGCCGCGTGTGGAACCAGAATCGGTCGATCGAGCTGGCGGAAGAAACCCGGGGAAAGGCTCTCGACCTGCCGCTGGTGGGAACGATCGCGGCGGGGAACCCCTTGGAGGCCCTCCCCACGACCGAGACGATCACGGTCCCCGCGGACATGGTTGCGGGGAAGGGGCGCACCTTCGTTCTCAAGATCCAAGGTGAATCGATGATCGGCGAACAGATCCGCGAAGGTGATTACGTGATCATCGAGGCCCGGCAGGTGGCGCGGGACGGAGAGACCGTCGTGGCGCTCGTCGACGGCTCAGACGCCACGCTCAAGCGCATCTACCGTGAGGGCGCTACCGTGCGGCTCCAACCCTCGCATCCGACGATGGCAGCGATCGTCGTGGCCGCCGACCGTGTCCAGGTCCAGGGCGTCGTCGTCGGTCTGATCCGCAAGTACTAAGAGTCGGCGCCACGATGCGTGAGCTCGATCCGGCGCAGAGCCCCGAGTCCGCGTTCGAAGCGCTGCGCCGCCCCGGAAAACCGGCCGTCCTGTTCGATGGACGCGGTGGCCACGACGGTGCTTGGCCCTGCCGGCTTGCGCTCGAGCCGCGGGTGATATTCGAGGCTCGTGACTGCGCGGGCGATCCCTCCCAGGCGATGAAGCCCATCGACGACCTCGTGGCGCGACGCCGGTTGGCCGGCGGTCCCGGAGGGACTGGGGTGGCGGTGCTCTGCTCCTACGAAGCGTTCGCCCCGCGATCGCGCCGGAGCGCGAACACGTGCGAGATCCTTGCGCTTGCCATCGATGGGGTCGTCGCGTTCCCCGAGGATGGCCCCCCCGTGGCCGCCGGACGACGCGAAATCGTCGAGCGGGCGGCATCGGCCCTGGCGCGCCAGGGCCCCGTGGCCGAAGCGCCGGCGAGATTCCCGCTGGCCTCGGGGCCGCCCCGAACGAGCCTCGGACGTGAAGCCTACCTGAGAGCCGTTTCGCGGGTAAAGGCGCACATCGTGCGAGGGGACGTGTATCAGGCGAACCTCACGCAGCGGTTCGACGCGCCCTTCGAAGCCGACCCGTGGGATCTCTACCGCGTCATCGCGAACGCGACTCCGGCGCCGCGGTCGGCTTACGTCGAGGTTCCCGGGTTGGCGCTCGTATCGGTATCCCCGGAGATGTTCGTCGACGTCGACCGCGTCGGAGCCGCCGAGACCCGGCCCATCAAGGGAACCCGCCCCCGTGGAGCGACCCCGATGGCGGATGCGCAAGCGGCCGCCGAGCTTCTCGCCTCGGCGAAAGACCGCGCCGAGCTCGTCATGATCGTCGATGTGCTGCGCAACGATCTCGGCCGTATCGCGCGTACGGGGAGCGTCGCCGTGCCGGAATTGCTCGCTCTACGCTCCTTTGCTGCCGTGCATCATCTCGTCGCGCGGGTCATCGCCGAGCTGCGTGACGGGGTGTCGCCGTCCGCATTCTTGACGGCCGTTTTTCCCGGGGGCTCGGTCACGGGAGCGCCCAAGGAACGCGCGATCGAGATTCTGAGCGAGCTCGAGCCCTGTCCACGCGGCCTGTACACCGGAAGCCTGCTCTGGTTCGATGACGATGGGGGCCTGGCCTCGAGTATCCTGATACGATCGGCCATCGTCACCGCAAGACGGGTGCATATCGGGGCCGGGGGCGGAGTCGTCGCCGACTCGGACCCGGAGGCGGAGTGGTCGGAGGCCAACGCGAAGGCGCGCGCCCTGACGCGAGCTTTGGGCTTCGACCCCGAGGAGGCGACGTGATCGACCGAACCTCCGAGGGGCGCGCGGTACTTTGCGGCAGCATTGTCGATTCCGAGGCCCTTCTGCTGCGGTGGGACGATCCCGCGGCGCAATGGGGGCTCGGCGTGTTCGAGACGATCGCCGTGCGCGATGCGGACCCAAAGAACCTCGACGAGCACTTGCGCCGCCTGAGCGACGCCGCCGGGCGATTCGGCGTGCCGCTCCCGGCGGCCGATGAGATTTTACGCGCGGTGCGGCTCGTGGCGGAGGGCGTCGCGATCGGACGCCGCTGGCTCAAGATCGTCGTGTCGCGCTCCGGACGATGGGCCGTCTTCGCGGGGCCGATCGATCCCGCCGACGAAGGAAAGGCGATTTCCGCCGTCGTGCTCCCTTGGCGCCGGCACCGGCTGGACCCGACGGCGGGCATCAAGTCCGTGGGTTACGCGGCCTGCACGCTC
The DNA here is from genome assembly GCA_032124015.1 of Acidobacteriota bacterium. GTDB lineage: Bacteria > Acidobacteriota > Polarisedimenticolia > Polarisedimenticolales > DASRJG01 > DASRJG01. The sequence goes on along the minus strand of JAQBEH010000152.1, from coordinate 66,958 downwards.
GGACTGGAAGAGGCGCGGCGACGCGGGGCGGACGAGGGATTCTGGCTGAACGAGCGGGGTCACGTGATCGAGGCATGCACCGGAAACGTCTTCGTCGCACGCGGACGCGCCGTCGTGACGCCCTCGCTTCGCGACGGCGCTCGCGACGGCGTCACGCGGTGGCGGGCCATCGAGGCGCTGCGCGAGTTCGGCCTTTCGGTGCGGCAGTCGAAGGTGCGCCTCGCGACCCTTCGTGGCGCCGACGAGGTTTTCCTGACCTCGAGTTTGCGAGGCGTACGCCCGGTCGTGCGCATCGACGGTCGCAACGTCCGGCGAGGCGACCCCGGCCCCGTCACACGACGCCTCGCGGAGCACCTGAGGGCAAGCGACGCGAGGCGCGCTACGATCGAAACGCGCGAGACTTGAAAAGGAGCAGAGCCATGCACGGAACGCACGGTTGGTTGTTGGACACGAAGGCCGTTTGGTTCGCCCTTTCGGTCTGGGGCGCCACGGTCCTCGTCTACGCGCTGTGGCGATCGCGCGGGAACGCCGAGCCCGATCCCATTCGGGAGAGCGGCCCGATCCTCTGATCGCGGACATGGATCGCCAGCGCCTGCGCCTCAATCTCGTCTTCGCCGCCGTTCTCGTTGTTGTGACGATTGCCGTCTATGCGCCGGTTTGCGATTTCGGGTTCGTGAACTACGACGACAACGTCTACGTCACGGAGAATCCCGGGATCGGTCAGGGGTTGACTCAAGACAACCTCGTTTGGTCGGTAACCGCATTCGTCAACGGCAACTGGCATCCGCTGACCCTCGTCTCGCACATGCTGGACGTCCAGGTGTTCGGTCTCGACCCGGCCGGGCATCACGGGATGAACCTCGCCCTCCACGTTCTCAACGTGCTGCTGTTGTTCTGGCTCTTGGCCGGGACGACCTTGCGGCCGTGGCCGAGCGCGTTGGTCGCCGCGTTGTTCGCGGTCCATCCCCTGAACGTGCAGACCGTCGCGTGGATCTCGGAACGAAAGAGCCTCCTGAGCACCGGGTTTTGGCTCCTCGCACTCCTGGCCCACGTCGGATACCGACGAAGTCCCAACGTGACGAAATACCTCCTCGTCGTCGCGCTCGCGGCTGCCGCCCTCGCTGCGAAGCCGATGGCCGTGACGTTACCGTTGACCCTCGTGCTCTTCGACGTGTGGCCTCTCGCAATGCGTCCGAAGGGTCGCGGTTGGGTGTTGCCCCGCGACCTCCGCGAGCTTGGACCGGTCCTCGCCCTCGCCGGGGCTTGCGGCGTGCTGACACTTGTGGCCCAGCACGCGGCGAAAGCAATTCAGTCGGTGACGGAGTTCCCGTTACCCGCGCGCCTGGGGAACGCGTTGGTCTCCTACGCGTGGTACCTGAAAGCGATGATCTGGCCGTTTGGGCTGGCGGTTTTCTACCCGCACCCGATGGATTCGCTCGGCATCGCCGAGATCGGGGCTTCCGCCCTCGTGCTCGTCGTCATCTGCGCGGCGGTCGTCGCCAAAGGCCGGGCGTTTCCCCCGTTGGCCATGGGCTGGTGGTGGTATGTGGGGACGCTCCTCCCCGTCGCGGGCATCATCCAGGTCGGATCGCAGGCCTTCGCCGACCGCTACGCCTACGTCCCCCTGATCGGGATCTTCGTCATCGTCGCGTGGTCGGCCGTTCGACTGACGGAAGCCAGGTCCGTTCGTTGGCGGCGCGCCGCCGGCTTTGCCGGTTGTGTGTGGATTGCGGCGCTGTCCATCGCGACGCGCGCTCAGCTCCCGTACTGGCACGACAGCGTGTCTCTTTTTCAACGTGCGATCGACGTGGTCCCCGAAAACGCGTTGGCCCAGAACAACCTCGGCATGGCCCTCGTCGATCAGCACAAGATCGCGGACGCGCTCGAGCATTTCGAAAAGGCGGTCGCGATCGCTCCCTTGGACACCGATGCTCGCTCCAACCTGGGAAACGCGCTGCGCGCGCTCGGTCGGCCGGCGGACGCCGTCGTCGCCTACGAAGAGGCGGTGACGCAATCCCCCGGCGACGCGAGCATCCACTACAATCTGGCCACGGCGCTCGTCGATCTCGGGCGCGCGGCCGAGGCGGTGACCCACTTGCGTGAGGCGGTGCGAATCGATACCGCTTACACGAAGGCCCGGTTTCTCCTCGGAGTGCTCCTCGTTCAACAGCGGCAAGCCGAAGAGGCGCTCGTGCAGTTTCGCGAGATCCTCCGGCTCGATCCACGGAACGAACGGGCGGGGGAGTGGGTGCGAAGGATCGAGGGTCAACTCGGGCGGTGACCCGGAGTTGAGCCGGTCAGCCGCTCGACCGACTCGGAACTCAGCGCGTCGATCGCGTGGCGATACCCGATTTCGACGAGTTGGTCGAACGCATCCCACCGCAAGAGCCCGATCCGCTGCACCTGAGGCGACAGGTAGAGATCGACCGTCTCACGGGTACGCCCCGCGCGCTCCATTCCGGCGATCATCGTGGATTTCATGACGACGTTCATGAGTCCCGGAACGGGGATGCGTTTCATGCCGGGCAGGAACCTCCCGGCGAGCACGCGCCACGGACTCGGGACCTCGGTGTAATCGAGCTCGCGCTCGATCTTGAGGTCCAGATCGGCCGCGACGATCCGGGCGGCCCCGAGTTCGCGAATCAACTCGACGGGAAGGTTGTTCACGCTGCTCCCGTCGATCAGAAGGCGGTTCCCTTCGACCATTGGAGGAAGAACTCCCGGGATCGACGCGCTGGTACGGACGGCACGCCACAGGGGGCCGGTCCGGTGGACGTGCTGCTCGTGGGCCGAAATGTCGGCCGACACGCACAAGAAAGGAATCCACGCATCCTCGATCGTCGCTTCTCCGAGAGCCAGCCTTAGCCGTCGCTCCATGCGACGTCCTTTTGCCAACGATATGAGGGGGAGCACGCTGTAGTCGCCCAAAGGATTCGACCCGACGAACCCGGTGCGCATCTCGTGAGCGAGGCGCTCATCGTCGAAGTCCAAGGCCACGCCGGCTGCGACGATGGATCCAATGCTCGTGCCTCCGACCGCGTCGATCGGCACCCCGGCCTCGCGTAGGGCGCGGATCGCGCCGATGTGAGCAAAGCCGGGGGCGCCTCCGCCGGCCAACACGAGACCCACGGCGCGCCCCGCGAGAAAGCGGGCGATTCTCTCGACGTCACCGTTACGATCGAGACGGACGTGATGGTAACGGTCGAGGGTCCGGCCGGAAAGCCAACGCACCGTATTTCGCGGCGGCGTGGCTCCGTCGGCGTGGAGCAAGACGAGCTCAACGCGCGGCCGGAGCAGCGGGTCGTTCTCGCGGGTCAACCAGGCCTCAACGGGTCCTGGGGTGGTCTCGCCGTCAAACGGCGCCACGACCATGATCGTATCGGCCTGCCGGGCGCACCGTCGGGACCAGGGAGTCGCGGCATGCTCCGCCAGGTAGATTACGCAAGCGTGGTTCAGCTCGAGCGTGTCGAGCGCCGCCTTCTGCGCGAGTTCGTCGCCGCCATCCGCATGCAACTCACGCCGGGCTCGTGCGGCGTCCACGATCGTCGTGCTTTCCATCGACTCGAGGGCCGCGGCCAACCGCCGCGCGAACGCCGCCGCCTCATCGCCAGAACCATGCGGCACGATGGCGATGGCGCCGATGCGCGCCGGCGACTCCTGACCATGCATCGATCGGCGAAGGCGCTCGCCGACGAGCCGGGAGATGTTGAGGACGAGGCGGGGATGGCGAGCGACAACGGTTTCGAGGGCGCCCCGGTCGAGGCCGAGAAGCAGCGTGTCGCGCACGGCGTAGACCGAAGCGGAGCGTGTTTGCCCTTCGAGCAACGCCATCTCGCCGACGGTCTGGCCCCGGCTGATTTCGCCGACCGTCGTGGATCGGCCGTGGGCGTCCGTAGTGATTGCGCGTAGCCGCCCCGATGCCACGATGTGCAAATCGTCGGCGACATCACCTTGGCGGTAGAGCTGGGCGCCGCGGGGGAGCTCGACCCATCTGAGGCTCGCCTCGATCTCGCGGAGCGCTTCCCCCTCGGAGACGCCGAGGAGGTCGAGTAGCGCGCCTTGCAAGCCCGCCCGGCGCAGGCGTTCGATCGGTGATCCGTTGCTCATCCAGTCTCCGTCCTTCGACGGAGGATGATGTCACACACTACGCCGGCTTCTTGACGTGGCACTTCGCGCAGTTCCCCTTGCTCTCGAACGACGTCCCACCGGCCACATGACACGCGCCGCAGGACTTCTTGTCGGTCTCGGCCTTTTTGTGCATCGACTCCTTGTAGCCCAGGGGAGCCTTCGCCTCAGGGAAGATCGCGTCGTGACACGCCTTGCAATCCTGTTTCGTGGCTTCGACGTGCTTGGTGTGGTCGAAAGTGACCGGTCCAGGCTTGGCTTCGTACGTGATCTTCTCCGGCGGTTTCTTGTCCTCGGCAACGAGCGCACCGGTCGCGAAGGCGAAGCCAAAGGCGACCACGGTTCCGGATGCGAGTATGCGTTTCATCGTGTCCTCCTCGTTTCGGCTCGTGGCCCACAGGGCCTCGAGAGGAATAGAGGCTCGCAAAGATCCTGCCATGTGGAAAGGCCGGAAAACGACCTTTCCGGGCGTCACACGAAGTTCCGTCCGTCCTCCGGAGAGCACGGTGCCGCAGCCATGCCGGTTCTTGGTGGCTCGGGAGGGAGTTGAACCCCCGACGCAGGGATTTTCAGTCCCTCGCTCTACCAACTGAGCTACCGAGCCGATGCGGAACGCGGAAGTGAGCGCGGATTCTTGCACTCGCTCCCGCGGAATTCAAGGCAGACGAACGGCCTCGGGGCGGGACTTGGCGCGGGTCGCCGGGTCGGGCGCTGCGACGGGCCGCGGGGTTTCGGGCACCGGCGTGGCGGAGGCTTCCACCGTCACGGGACCGTTCCCCAGCCCCAGTGCTGCGCGGATCTTGCGGTCGATCTCGCCGGCGAGATCGGGGTTGTCCTTGAGGAAGACGCGGGCGTTCTCGCGCCCCTGCCCGAGGCGGATCTCGCCGTACGAGAACCACGAGCCCGCCTTGTCGACGATCTTCTGGGCGATGCCGAGGTCGATCAGGTCGCCTTCTTTGGAGATGCCTTCACCGTAGAGGATGTCGAACTCTGCGGAGCGGAAGGGCGGCGCGACCTTGTTCTTCACAACGCGCAGGCGGGTGCGGTTGCCGGTGGTTTCTTCACCTTCTTTGATCGCTCCGATGCGGCGAATGTCGAGGCGCATCGACGAATAGAACTTGAGGGCGCGGCCACCGGTGGTCGTCTCGGGGCTGCCGAACATCACGCCGATCTTGTCGCGAATCTGGTTAATGAAGAGAAGCGAGGTCTTGCTCTTGGAGACGATCCCGGTCAGCTTGCGCATCGCCTGCGACATGAGGCGTGCCTGCAGTCCGACGTGCGAGTCGCCCATCTCGCCGTCGAGCTCGGCCTTCGGCACGAGAGCGGCAACCGAGTCGACGACCACGATATCGACCGCGCCGGAGCGGATGAGGATTTCCACGATTTCGAGCGCCTGCTCACCGCTGTCGGGTTGCGACACCATGAGGTTGTCGACGTCGCATCGGAGCTTTCTCGCGTACTCGGGGTCGAGCGCGTGCTCGGCGTCGATGAAGGCCGCGAGGCCTCCCATTCGCTGCGCTTCGGCGATAACGTGGAGCGCGAACGTCGTCTTGCCCGAAGATTCCGGGCCGAAGATCTCGGTCACGCGGCCGCGGGGGATTCCCCCGACACCCAAAGCGTAATCGACCGATAGGGACGTGGTCGGAATGACCGGGATATCGACGATCTGGCGATCGCCGAGCTTCATGATCGAACCCTTACCGAACTGCCGTTCGATCTGCGAGACCGCGAGTTCGACCGCTTTGGTGCGCTCTTTCGATTCCATAGCCATGGGGGATCTCCGTGGGAGGCTTGATGGGCCGGTTCCGCTGGGACGCAACGGCGGGGAGGATAGGCGAAAACGAACCGAAGTGTCAATCTGGGGCTTCCAATTTCGGGCTTGCAACTCTAGTGGCACTATGGACTTAAGGTGTTCTTCGGGTTGACAGTCCAGGGCCTGGTCCTTATGCTTTGCGACGCATCGTCGGCTTGGTCCGCATTCCTGCGTCTTGGTCGAAACGGAGAATCCATGGAGATCTTGACGACGGGGGAGTCGCGGCGCAGGCAGAATTTGCTGGCGCTGCTCCCACTGATTTTGGCCGTTTCCGTCCTTGCCGGGTGCGCCGGAGTCGCTTCCGCTCCCGTCGCGACCACGGCGTCGGGAATGGCTTCCACAGAATCGCAGGATCCGTCGAACGACCTACTTCAAGCGGAGGATCCTTCGCCTTCCGGAACCGAAGCCGATGTCGAGGTCGCATCCGGCGACGACGCGGAGCCGGCGGAGGAAGTCGCGGTGTCTCCTCTCGACGAGCTTCCCGAGACCACTCCGGAAGTTTCGGACTCGACCCTGGAGCGGGATAGCAAACTCGTCGCCGAGGCGTTCCCGACCTTTGACATCCCGATGGTGGAGAACAAGCGGGTTGTCGCCTATGTCGAGTACTTCTCGACCCGGCACAAGGAGTTCTTCTCCGCGAGCCTCGTGCGGTCCGGCCGTTACGTCGAAGCGTTTCAGTCGGCGTTCGACCAGGCGGGGATCCCGAAGGATCTCGTCTATATGGCGCACGTCGAGAGCGCGTTCAAGACGAACGCCTACTCTCGGGCGAGGGCCAAGGGAATTTTTCAGTTCATCGCCGCGACCGGCCGGCGCTACGGTCTCCGCATCGATTCCTGGGTCGATGAGCGCTCCGATCCCAACAAATCCGCCCACGCAGCGGCGGCCTACTTGAAAGACCTCTACGGGATGTTCGGAGACTGGTACCTCGCACTGGCGGCGTACAACGCGGGCGAGGGGAAGATCCAACGGTCGCTCGCGAAAACTAAAAAAGACGACTTCTGGTCGCTCGCCTCGACGAAGTTCCTGCGCCCTGAAACGAGAAACTACGTCCCTGCGATCCTCGCGGCGACGCTGATCGCCAAGCAGCCGGAGAAGTTCGGCTTCGACGTGCAGCTCGATCCGCCCGTATTGACCGAGGTCGTGAAGATCGAGGGACAGACCGATCTGCGGGTCTTGGCGAGGCTCGGCGACCTCGACCCCGAGACCGTTCGACAGTTGAACCCGCAGTTGCGCCGCGGCATGACCCCCCCGGGAACGACGACCGACGTTTACGTTCCCGTCGGCCTCGGCGAGGCGATGGCCCAGGCCTACGCAACGATGCCGGTGGCCGATCGATTGACCCTCGCTCGGCACCAGGTCGCGCAGGGGGAGTCGGTTGCGTTCATAGCGGGCCATTACGGAGTGACCTCCGCGGCCGTGACCAGCGCGAATCATCTCGGCAAGAGCGCCGTGCTGCAAGTGGGGCAGGAGCTGATCATTCCCGCCGTGGCTCCGGCGGACCGAGGCGGCGACGACTTGCGAACGGGTGCGGTGGCGTATCGCGTGCGGAAAGGTGACACGCTTTCGCGGATCGCGAAGCACTACCGAACGACATCGTCCGCGATCGCCTCGGCCAGCGGGATCGGTGTCCGTTCGACTCTCCGCGTGGGCCAGCGACTGGTGATACCTGCAAAGGGTGGAGCCGCCCGCGCATCGGAGTCGAGTTCGGCGGTGGCGTACCGCGTGCGGAAGGGTGATACGCTCTCGCGGATCGCGAAGCACTATCGAACGACCGCATCCGCGATCGCCTCGGCCAGCGGCATCGGTGTCCGTTCGACTCTCAGCGTGGGCCAGCGACTGGTGATACCTGCAAAGGGTGGATCCGCGCGCGCATCGGAGTCGAGTTCGACGGGCGATCACGCCCAGGCCACGAGCCTGGTGGTTCACACGGTGCGCCGGGGCGAATCGCTGTATCGCATCGCGGATCGTTACCGGGTCACGGTCGATCAGATCTGCGCCCTCAACAGGATCAACGCCGACGGCGTGATCTATCCGGGCACGCGCCTGAAGATTCGCGCGAACTAGCCTCTTCGCCTTATTCGGTCCCACCCGCCTTCTCCGTCAGGACGATCACATGCTCGGACGAACCACGGGGGCGGTCCTCGTCGGCGTCGAAGCCTGTCTCGTGGAGGTCGAGGTCCATCTCGGCGGCGGCCTCCCTAACATCGCCGCGGTCGGGTTGGCGAACAGCAGTGTTCGCGAGGGGATCGATCGCATTCGAGCGGCCTTGTCCCACTCGGGATTCAAGTTGCCCCAGCACCGCGTCACCGTGAACCTCGCTCCCGCCGATGTCCGCAAGGAGGGGGCGTCGCTCGATCTTCCGATCGCCGCGGCGATTCTCGCCGCCGACGGTCGGCTCGGCGGCGCTCCGGCCCGCGACGTCGTTCTCGCGGGGGAACTGGCGTTGGACGGGGTGGTCCGGCCGGTGAGGGGGGTTCTCGCCATCGCGTTGGCCGCGCGCGCCGCGGGTCGCCGCGGGGTTCTCGTGCCGGCGGGAAACGTCGCGGAGGCGCTCCTGGTTCCGGGGATCAAGGTCTGGCGCGCCTCGACGCTCGCCGACGCGATCGCTCTTCTCAAAGACTCCTCGCGGGTCGGGGAGTCATCCACGGGGGGAACGCCGGAGGCGGCCGACTCCTCCGATCCTCCCAGCGAGGATCTCGCCGACGTGCGCGGACAGCACGCCGCCCGTCGCGCCCTCGAGGTTGCGGCGGGAGGCGGCCATCACCTCTTGCTGACCGGGCCGCCCGGATCGGGAAAGACGATGCTTGCGAGGCGGCTTCGCGGCATCTTGCCGCCTTTGGCGCACGAGGAGGCCCTCGAGGTCACCCGCGTGTGGAGCGCGGCGGGACTCGCGAGCGGCCTCGTGCGTCACCGTCCGTTCCGCGCGCCCCATCACGGCGTGTCTCTGGCAGGACTGATTGGCGGCGGCCAGGCCTTGCGGCCCGGCGAGCTTGCGCTCGCCAACGGCGGCGTGTTGTATCTCGACGAGCTGACCGAGTTTCGCCGCGATGCCTTAGAGGCGCTGCGCCAACCTCTGGAAAGCGGCGATGTCGCACTCGTTCGCCTCCACGCGCGCGCCGTGTTCCCCGCGCGATTCATGCTCGTTGCGTCCATGAACCCGTGTTCGTGCGGTTGGCACGGCGATCCGCGGTCGCGCTGTCGCTGCACCCCGAACGAGGTGCGGCGCTACCAGGCCAAGCTGTCCGGCCCACTGCTCGACCGCTTCGATCTCACCGTCGAGGTGCCCGCCGTCGATCCGGCCGATCTTTCGAGCGCGGCGGGGGGGGAGGCGTCCAAAGCGGTGCGGGATCGGGTGCAGGCGGCCCGGGAGCTGCAGCGATTCCGCTTTGGGCCCCGAGGCCCCGCGTCGAACGCCCGCATGGCCCGAGCCGAACTCGAACGCCACGCCGCGCTGTCGGGCACGCCGAAGCGCCTTCTGGTCGAGGCGTGCCGACGTCTCTCATTGACGGCGCGTGGTTACGATCGCGTGAGGCGCGTTGCGCGAACGATCGCCGATCTCGACGGGTGCGAGTCGATCCTCGATCGCCATGTGGCCGAGGCGGTGCAGTACCGGAGTGTCGTGAGCCCCTCACCCTAGGAGCGCGGGTTCGGTTGACCGCGTCGCTCCTAAAGCGTAGCGTTCGGCACCATGCATCGACGTCGACCCGAGTTCTTGCCGCCGGCTCTTTCTCGCCTGGGCCTGTTCGGAGCCGTCGCGTTCCTCGCGGTCGCCGCGCACGCCGCCCGCCCTCGCGAACTCACGCTCAGGCGGGTCGTCCTCGACCTGCCTGGCCCTCCCGCGGTTATCGTCGCCGCCGACCTGAATGGGGACGGCCGTCAGGACCTCCTGATCGTCACCGCTTACACGCGGTGGGGATCGATCTCGACCGATCGCGTCGAGGAAGCGGTCGAGATCACCGAAGTCGTTCCCGCGCTTTTCGACACGAGGGAAGCCAGGGCATTCCTCGCCGAGCCGTCGGGCCAATACCGCCCCGCCGGACCGCCGCTCGCGCTTCCGACCTTTGTCCTCTCCGCCGAAGCGGGGCCCGAGACGCACCCGGTCGTCGCACTGACCGACGACGGACTCTCGGAGATCCGTCTCGCCGGGTCCCCAGGGCAAGAGTCGTTGACTCTGGAACCCTTGCTCGATGAACCCTGCGCCTTCGCCGGGACCGGCGCGATCCTCACCGATCTCGACGTGTTGAAAGACGTGGACGGAGACAAGGTCCTGGATGCGGTGATCCCCACGACGGATGGAATCGCCGTTCATCGCGGTGAGAACGGAGGCTTCGCGGCCGTCGCATCGTTCCGCGGACGCCTCCCCGGAGACGACCGCCTCCAAATGTTGGGACGGGCGGAGCGCTTGGTGCCGATCCCTCGCGTCGAGGACGCCGACGGCGACGGTCGCGCGGATCTCGTCGTGCTCGGCCTCGACGCCTCACCGCAGTGGATTGCGATCGCGCGCGGATTGGGTGAGGCTCGTTTCGCGGCGCCTCGGATGATCGAACTTGCCTGCCTCGGCCGGCCCGCTGATCAACCCGCCACGAACGCGACCAAGGGGGACGCTCCGCCTCAAGGCTCCGATCGCCGGGTCGCGTGGGCGGGCGATATCGACGGCGACGGTCGCATCGACGTCGTCACGCGCGAAGATATCGACACGGGAAAGAGCGACATGAAGCAGGCCAAGAAACCGATGATGCGCTACCGGCTCCACCACGTGAAGCCGGATCTCTCTGTCGACACAAAGCCCTACACCCAGTTCGACGCCGAGGGTTGGTCTTTTTCCGGGGGCTTTCAGGACGGAGTCGATCTCCAGTTCATCGATCTGGACGGCGACCGGCGCAAGGACCTCGTCACCATTACTCTGAATTTCTCCATGTTTCAGGCCCTGCGTGCGTTGACTGAGAAGAAGATCGGCATCGGGCTCGAGTTCCACGTGGTAGCGCAGCAAGCGGACGGATCGTTCCGCCTGGTTCGCGACCAGAAGTTGAGCGAGAAGCTCAAGCTCGACCTCAACCGGCTGGAGATCTCCCGCCTCGGACAGTTCCAGGGTGATTTCGATGGTGACGGACGCGTGGACTTCGTCCACCTCGGACGCGGGAAAGCCGTCACGATCCATCGTGGACAATCCGGCGGACGTTACGCCGAAAAACCGGATCTTTCGATCACGCTCGAAGACGAACCCGAAGACGTCATGCTCGTAAGGGTCCGGGATTTCGACGCCGACGGAAGATCCGATCTCTCGATCACGCGTACCCTGGCGCCGCCCGAGCCCGGGGCGACCGCGCCCGCCCGACTCGAGTTGAACCTGAGCGGAGAGCCCAAGTGAGACTCGTGTCGCTGCTCGTCATGGTCGTCGTGCTGAGCGCGGCGTCGCCCGTCGTTGCAAAAGCAAAGCCGAAGAAACCTCCGGTCGCCCCGACGCCAACGCCCACGGCTCAGGTTGCGGTCACGCACCTGGCCGACGGTTGGCGCGCGGACCTCGCCCTGGACGGACCGCTTCTTGGATGGGCGCTCCCACGTGATCGAGACGGCCATCGCACGTTGTTCGTGCTCACGGGACCCAAGGCCGACGCCGCGAACTCCGCAGCCGCGGCGGCCTGTACCGTGCGCGACAAGGCGGACGAGCCGGAGCGCAACGCCCGGTTGTACCGATGGCGCTCCGAGGCTCCCGACACGCTCGAGCCGGTGGGTTCCGGCCTCCCTGCGGGAACTCTCGACGCCGCCGACGTCGACGGGGATGGCGCGGAGGAGCTGCTTCTTCTGCACAAGGGCGGGATCGACCTCGTGACGCCCTCTTCGGAGGGTCAGACGGCGACACGCGCCCTCGTCGAAGACCCACTCTTGGGAACGACGTGCTGCGGTCCGCGACTGGCGTGGGACGAAGCCGCCGCGCAGGACAGCGCGCTGCGCGTGGCGCTCCTCGGGGCCTTCCGTAGCTACGGCCCCGGTCGCGACGGAAGGGTCGCCATCACGTCGGAGCTCGAAACACCCCAGCGCGTGAGCGGGGGCGCTGAACGCATGCCCGTCCGGTCGCCCGCGGTGCGCCCGATCGGTCGGACACCGGCGGGGCGGATGGTGTTTGCGACCGACCCCGAGCCGCTCGGACGGCGACGGCTCCGCACGCTGCTGCTCGATCCCGAGGGTTCCGCGGAGCAGCACGTCGTCGAAAGCTGGGCTCTTTTCCCCGAGCCGGAGGGTGTGGTCGACAGCGTGTTCGCGATGCTGCAAGGGGCGCCCGTGCTGATCGTCACCACGACGTCGGCGGACAAGCTGAGTCTCTTGGGTGAGAAGGCCTTGCGCATCTACCCGCTGGGCGGGGATCGCACGCGTGCGGGCGATGTTCCACTCTTCGCGGCGACAACCGGGATCAACCTCTGGCAACAGGCGTTCCCTACCGTGGTCGATCTCGACCGGGACGGGCGGGACGACCTCGTGCTCGCCTACTGGAAAGGGCTCAAGAACTCGATCGCAGCACTCGAGGTCTACAAAGGCGGCACCGCCTCGGGTTTCGCGAAGCCGCGCTCGATGTCGTTCAACGTCGATGATGGGGAGAAGGCCTTCCTGCAATTCGGACCGGACGTCGACGGAGACGGCCGGCCCGACCTGATCCTCTTCGCGAAACGGCAGCTTCTCGTCTTTCCCGGCTCGGAGCCCGAGCGCGCCGTTCGGAAGCCCGTCGCCTCCAAGGCATCCCGAACGATCGCGCTCGCCCCGGATCTCCCGCGACCGAGGGGGAGTTCGATGTCGATGAGCCTCGGCGGATTTCAGATCGCGAGGTCGGCCGGGGGGCTAGGCGCGCCGCATCTCGTGGATGTGGACGGTGACGGACGGCCGGAGGCCGTGTTCGCGGGAGATGGCCCCAGCGGCGGCCGCGCCACGGTCGTTTTCGTCCGAGGTTCAGCGCCGCTTGCGCCGTCGGGTACCATCTCGCGCGACTAGCACATCCCGAGGAGAGGTCATCGTCATGAACGAGTCGAGCGTGAGGGCCGGTGTGCTTGGCACCGGGTCCTTTCTCCCCGAGCGCGTGCTGAACAACCGCGAACTCGCGGAGCGGTTCGGCTGTTCGGAGGAATGGATCTTGACCCGGACGGGGATTCGCGAGCGGCGATTCGCCGAGCCCGGGACGGGATCCTCGGATCTTGGGGTCATCGCGGCGCAACGGGCTTTGGATGCCGCCAACATCGCGCCGCGCGACCTCGAGCTCATCATCTGCGCGACGTACACGCCGGACATGGCCTTCCCTTCGAACGCGTGCATCATCCAAGAAGCCATCGGCGCGAAACCGGCGGCGGCCTTCGATCTGCAGGCCGCGTGCTCCGGTTTCGTCTACGCACTCGTCACGGCAGCGCAATACGTGATCGCGGGCAACCTACGCTACGCGCTCGTGGTCGCGGCCGAGATCAACTCGACCATCGTGGACCCCGCGGATCAGAAGGTGACCCCGCTGTTTGGCGACGGCGCGGGCGCCGTCGTCGTCGGGCGGGTGACCGACGGCTCGGGCTTGCTCGGGTTCCATCTCGGCGCCGACGGCGGGGGCGGCGGTCTGTTCCTCATGCCGGCCGGAGGCTCCAGGCGTCCCTCGACCTTTGAAACGGTCGAAGCCCGAGAGCACTACATCAAAATGGACGGGCCGAGCCTGTTCCGTTTCGGGGTGGACGCGCTGGTGCAGTCCTCGCGAAACGCCCTCGACCGCGCCGGGTTGTCGGTCGAGGACGTCGACCTATTCGTTCCCCACCAGGCCAATTTGCGGATCATCGACGCGGGTCTCGAGCGCCTGGGGATTCCGAGGGAACGGACCCTGATCACGTTGGATCGTTTCGCCAACACCGCGGCCGCCTCCATCCCGATCGCGCTCGACGACGCGGTGCGCTCGCAGCGTTTGACCCCAGGGATGACCGTGCTCCTGACCGGTTTCGGGGCCGGGTTGACGTGGGGTTCGACGGTATTGCGCTGGAGCTGACTCTGGCGGTCGCCCGGACAGCACGGGCGGGGGACTGCGGCACAGGCGCCGCGCCGTTTTCGTTGACGGGGCGGCTTTGGCTGGCTATGCTGCCAAAGTTCATACGGGGCGTTCCGGGACGTCCTCACTCTGGGATGGGTGATGTCGGCGGCAACCACGGTCAAACTTGTGATTTCCAGTGAGGTTCGACTCGTGGACGTCGTTCATACGGCATCGGAGACGATGGCCGGGATCGCAGGGTTTGAAGAGGACGATGCATTGAACGTCGGGATTGCCGTACGCGAAGCGGTCATCAACGCGATGCTTCACGGCAACCGGATGGACCCATCCCGCAAGGTCGAGGTGAGTTTGCAGGCGCGTCCTCGCTCGATTCGTGCCCGTGTCCGCGATCAGGGCGCGGGGTTCGACTCGGAGGCAACGCCCGATCCGACCGTCGGGGACAATCTGATGAGAAGTTCGGGGCGCGGCATCCTCGTGATGCGCGCCTTTGTGGACAGCGTCGATTTCAAGTTCTTGGAAGGGCGCGGCATGGAAGTGACGCTGCACAAGAAGAGCGGCGCGCACAAGACAACACGCTCGGCTCGGCCCTCGGCGGCCGCGATGGACAACGGAGGAATCGAAAGATGAAGACGACGGTTCGGACGGTCGGTCAAGTGTCCGTGGTCGACCTGTCTGGCAAGATTACAATCGGAGAAGGCGATGTCGTGCTCCGCGACAAAGTGCTCGAACTGCTCGATGGCGGGCACTCGAAGATCCTGTTGAGTCTCGAGAAGGTGTCGTACATGGATTCGGCAGGGATCGGCGAATTGGTGGCGTGCTTCAAGAAGGCCCGAGAAAAAGGCGGCACGGTCAAGTTGCTCAAGCCGTCCGGAAAGGTCGAGGATCTGCTGCAGCTGACGAAGCTGTGGGAGGTTTTCGAGATCTTCGACGAAGAAAAACCGGCCGTCGAATCGTTCTGATCACTTCTCCGGAGCGGTTTCTTTCTTCAGGCGTCGGCTCCAGCTGTCGACAAGTGTAAGAGCCTCGAGCGGAGTCAGTCGCTCGGGGGCCTGTCGGCGGATGTCGGTGAGCACCTCGGCCACAGCGGGGTCGTCCTGTTTTGGCTCTCTCGGGGACGACGACGGAGGCGGGAACAGCGGCCGATCCGCTCCAAACGCGCCTTCCTTCTGACCCCCCGCCTTGCGCGCGCGCCGGGGCAGACCGTCGCCTCCGTACTCGTCTCGTTCCAGATTGGCGAGGATCTCCTCAGCCCGAGCGACGACGGGTTGAGGGACACCGGCGAGGCGAGCCACGTGGATCCCGTAGGACCGGTCCGAGGGGCCGGTCTCCACGCGATGCGTGAAGATCACCCGCTCGCCCCATTCCCGTACCGCCATTCGTAGGTTCACGATTCCCGGGAGCGTGACGGCAAGCTCGGTCAGCTCATGGTAGTGCGTGGCAAACAGCGTTCGGGGCGCTCCGCCGGGAAGCTGCTGGAGGTACTCGACGACCGCCCAGGCGATGGCCAGCCCGTCGAAAGTCGCCGTCCCACGACCGATCTCGTCGAGGAGCACCAGACTTCGCGGCGTCACGTGATGGAGAATGTTCGCGGTCTCGGACATTTCCACCATGAACGTGCTCTGGCCTTCGGCGAGGTTGTCCGACGCGCCCACGCGGCAAAAGATCCGGTCGACGATACCGAGCTCGGCTTCTTCCGCGGGAACGAACGATCCGGCTTGGGCGAGGATCGCGATGAGCGCGACCTGGCGAAGGTAGGTCGACTTTCCACCCATGTTGGGCCCGGTCAGGATCGCGATTGCGCCCGCGTCCTTGCCGAGCGTTGCGTCGTTGGGGGCAAACCGTGTCTCGACCAGCATCTGCTCGACAACGGGATGGCGGCCCCCGATGATGCGCAACCGCGGCTCGGGGACGAGCGTGGGGCGGCGGAGATCGCGCTCTTCGGCCAGTTGCGCAAAGCCGGAGAGGACGTCCGCGCGGGCGGCCGCGCGGGCCGCCGCCTTCACCGGAGGGGCGGCCGCCGCGACCTCCGCGCGCAACGCGATGAAGATCTCGTACTCGAGCGACTCGATCCGCTCCTGCGCGCCGAGGACCTTCGCCTCGTACTCCTTGATCTCCGACGTCACGAAGCGCTCGCCCCCGGCGATCGTCTGTTTCCTCTGGTAACGCTCCGGGACGAGGTGGAGGTTCGACTTCGAGACCTCGATGTAGTAGCCGAAGACTTTGTTGAAACGGACCTTGAGCGATGCGATGCTGGTCGCTTCGCGCTCGCGGACTTCGATCGCGGCGATGGTGTCGCGGCCGTCGCGGCGAATCGCTCGCAACGCGTCCAATTCGGCGTGGAAGCCGTCCCGGATGAGTCCGCCCTCTCTCAAACCGGCGGGCGGTTCCTCATGCACGCCGGCCGCCAGGCGAGCGGCGAGCGCGGCGCACGGGTCGGTCCCGGCGATCCCGCGGAGAAGGGCCGCCTGCGCGGTCCCCAGAGCGCCGTACAAACCCGGGAGACGCGCCAGCGACGCCTTAAGGGCCAAAAGATCCCGCGCGGTCGCGGTGCCCGACACGGTTCGTGCGAGAAGGCGCTCGATGTCGTGCATCCCGTCCAGGCGGGCGCGCGCGTCGGCGCGGAGCGCGGGTCTTTGGAGAAGTTCCAGAACCGCTTCATGACGCTCCGCGATGCCTTCCGGCGCGAGGAGCGGCGCAGCGATCCAGGCGCGCAGGAGGCGCGCGCCCGGCGGCGTTAGGGTCCGGTCGACGGCGTGCAGGAGGGATCCCGTCCGCGCCCCATCGCGGAGCGCCCGGTCGATCTCCAAAGCGCGGAAGCTCGCGGCGTCGATCAGGACGTGTTCGGCGGGTTCATGGGAGGTGAGTCCGTCGATATGCTCGAGTCCGCTTTTGATCGTGTCCTTCACATAGGCGAGGAGTCCGCCGGCCGCGGCGATCGCGGCCGGTCGGCCCGCAAGGCCGTAACCGTCGAGCGAGGCGACCTCGAAATGCCGTTTCAGGAGATCGCCGGCCACCCCCGGGGTGAAACTGTACGGGTCGTTCGTCGTCACCGAGCATCGCGCGGGGTCGGGGCGAGCCCCTTCGGGCCAGGCGAGATCGTCGGCATGAACCAACTCACGAGGGCCGAACGCGTCGAGCCGCTCCCCGAGGTTTCCCCAGGCATGCGGACCCGCGTCTTCCCACGCCACGAACTCGCCGGTGGACGCGTCGAGAAATGCCGCTCCCACGCGGCCGGTCACGAAGGCGACCGCGGCGATCCAGCTGTTCGCACGTGCGTCGAGTTCGTTGGGATCGTCCAGCGTTCCCGGGGTGACGATCCGGACGACCTCCCGGCGTACGAGCCCCTTTGCGAGTTTCGGGTCCTCGACCTGGTCGCAGACGGCCACGCGATGGCCGCCACGGACCAGTTTCGCCGCGTAGGCGTCGAGCTGGTGGTGGGGGAACCCGCACATCGGCGCGGCGTTCGCGGTGCCCTTGCCTCGCGCGGTCAGCGTGAGATCGAGGACCTTGCTCGCGATTTCCGCGTCCTCGTGGAACATCTCGTAGAAATCACCCATGCGATACAGCAGGATCGCACCGGGGTTTTGACCCTTGAGTGCACGGTACTGCCGGAACATGGGTGTGAGGGAAGCCGCGTCCTGCATGGGCGCGTGAAGTATACAGGCGGAATGGGGAAATCCGTCGCTTGACCCGCTCTTGGTCGCGACGATATAAACGGCTCATGGACGATCAACGACTGAACCAGGAAATCGGCGACCAGGATCGGCTTCTTCTCGTGTTCGCCTACTTGGGGCCTCTCGCTTTGTTGTCGCTCGTGGCCAGCCGTAAGGAATTTGTCAAATGGCACGCCAAGCAGGGCGTATTGCTCTCGGTCGCCGTCGCGGCCGTCTGGATTGCGGCCCGCGGGGTGTACCTGCTCTTCCGGGGCCGGCTCTGGCCTCTGTTCGGGGGGTTGCTCTCGGTGGCCGCGGCGCTCACCGCGCTCGGAATCGTTCTGCTCGTTTTTCTGTGTTTGGTGCGCGCCCTGGAAGGCGAGCGCTTCAAAATCCCGCTACTCGGAGATCTCGCCGACGCGCTATGAGCCGTTCGTGGCCGCCGCACCTTCGGAGGGTTCCGGATCCGGCGGTAGTTCCCACGCGCGGTCTTGGAAGATGAGCACCGCGTACCCCTCGCGAAAGGCCGTCTCTCTGATCCCGTAACGCCGCACGGCATACTCGAGGCAGGCGGCCACGAACTGGCGCCGCGTTTCGAGGAGTTTCGAGGCGGCCTCCGCACGCAGTTTCGGGTCGGTCGCACTCGTTTGCGCCGCGATCGCCGCCTGGGACTGGGCCTTGAGGAAGACCTCCAAGTCGGTCTGGCTCATCGACGTGAACGCCACGCCGCCCGGAGGTGCGGCGGGCAGCGGCGCGATAGAGGCGGCCGTATCGGCGACGCGGGCCGCGTAGCGCGCGTCGTCCGCGCTTGCCGGGTTCAGCTTGACTAGGGCCTTCCACGCTTCGGCGGCCGGCGCGTACCTGCCGAGTCGGACGCGGGCCTCCGCGAGCGTGTCCCAGTCCGCCGTCTCGGCGCCGCCGATATCCGCCAGTCGTGATAAGGCCTTATCCGAGGCCTCGAAATCCGCCCGCGCGAACGCGTTGTTTCCGAGGTAGCGTAGAGCCCACCGGGCGTTTCCGACGTACCGGCCGTCGGTGAGGTCGAACGCATCGACCGCTTTCCGATAGTGGGCCGACGCCTCGTCTTGACGGCCTTGGTCCTGGTAGAGCTTGCCGATCTGGAACCGCGCGATCGCGCTTTTGGGAGCTGTGATCGTTCCCGATTCGATCCCGTCCGTTGCGTCGTGAGCGACCCGCTTGGCGTCGGGAGCGCGCCCGAGGTTCGAGTACGTGTTCGCCAGGTAAAACGCGACCTCGAGCGAGGCGGAGGCGTCGAACTCGTCTTCGAGCGCCACGCGTGCCCGCTCGAGCGCCTTGCGAGCGGTGTCATCGTTGCCGGTCGCCTTCTCGCAGAAGAACAGCCGGTAGAGCAGGGGGCCGTCGAGGGCGCGGGCGATGTCGAGGTCTTCCAAGGTCATGAGCGCCTCGCTGTATTTCCCCTGGTCGTAGAGGCGCACCGCCTGCTCTTTGACCGGGCCGAGGTCGTCGGCGGCGAGGACGACGGCCGCGACGGCGAAAACGGCGAGTGCTGACGAAGTTCCGTGACGCATGAACCACCTCCGGCCCCCCATCTGTTACCACCCGCGCCGAGGAGTGTAAAGGACCGCGTTTCCGCCTCTGCTAATGTGAGCTCATGTTGTGTGCCGCCCTCGTCGCTCTCGCCCTCGCTGCCGGAGCCCCCGTCGACGAAAAAGCCAGCGTGGTCGCCGGGCTCCAAGCCTGGCTTGACGGGACGCAGACGCTTGACATGCGCTTTCAGCAGTCGCTCGTCTCGAGCGCGTTGGGAACGACCGCGACCGAAAGCGGCCGACTGTACCTCGAACGCCCGGGAAAGATGCGCTGGGACTACCTCGATCCTGAGAAGAAAATCGCGCTTCTGCTCGGGGACCGTACGGTGTTGTACCTCGAGGACGAGAAGCTCATGTCCCGCGGCCGCCTGAGCGGCGAGCAGGGGCTGTTTCCACGTCTGCTCGCCGGGCACGGTCGCGTGGACGAGTTGTTCGCGGCGAGCCTCGTGGCGACGCCTTCGACCGGCGGCCACGGCTCCTACCGACTCCGGCTCGTTCCGAACGGCGATCCTGCCGCGCTGGGGGCCGTGACCTTGACCCTTCGCCCTCCCGCTTTCCTCATCGAAGGGGCGGAACTCCTCGACGAGACGGGGAACCGCACGACGTATGCGTTCTCGAATATTAGGCGCAATCGGGCGCTCCCCGATGGACTCTTCGCCTTCGAGCCCCCCCCGGGGACGGAAGTCGTTGACGAGCGCTGAACCTTCAGGCGGGGCGGCGTTGCGCGTTTGGGCCGGTTTCAGCCAAGTGTTACCATCCACCCGACCTATTGGAGGGTGTTCGTGAGTAGGGCGGCCAGTTTCTTGAGCCACAACGGAGGAGCGCTGACGGAACCCTCCGTCTCGCCGGACGACATCGTCGGGCTGGTGGCTTCTCGACTGGTGGAGGTCGAGAAGCTGTTTCACGAAAACCTCGCCTCCCCGGTCGCCATCGTGGACGAGATCGGCGAGTTCGTGGGGCAAGGGGGCGGCAAGCGCGTCCGGCCCACGCTCCATCTCCTGTGCGCCGACCTGTGCGGCTACAGGGGCACGCACGACGTTCTTCTGGCGACGGTGCTGGAGTTTATTCACTCGGCCACGCTGATCCACGACGACGTCATCGACGTCGCCGCGATGCGACGGGGTCGTCCCTCGGTGAACCGGGGTTGGGGGAATACGATCACGGTGCTTTTCGGCGACTACCTCTACGCCAAGGCGATGGAGATGGCGTTGCGCGCGGGAAGTCTCCGCGTGATGGACCGCCTGGCCTGGATCACTTTGCGCATGACCGAAGGGGAGATGATTCAGACACGCTTCGCCGGACGGTTGGACCTTTCGGTCGACGAGTACATGGATTTGATCGAGCGCAAGACGGCGGTGCTGTTCGGGGGCTGTTGTGAGCTCGCGGGAATCCTGTCCGGAGTCGACCCTGAAACCGAGGGCGCGCTGCGCCGCTACGGACTCCACATCGGACTCGCGTTCCAGATCGTCGACGATATGCTCGATTTCACAGGCGATTCGGCGATTCTAGGAAAGCCCACCGTCAGCGACCTGCGGGAGGGCAAGGCGACGCTCCCCGTGCTCGATCTCCTCCGGACCGGCCCCGCCCGAGGGCGTGAGCTCGCGGCTGCGATCGCCGGGGGACAAGGAACCGACGACGACAGCACCGAGCTGATCGCGCTGCTGCGCGAAAGCGGCGCGCTCGACCGCTCCGAAGCGCGAGCGAGACTTCACGCCGAACTGGCCGTGCACGAGCTCGACGCCTTCCCGGCCGGTCCCGCCCGCCGGGCTCTCGTCGGCGTACCGGAACTCCTCATCTCGAGAAACCGGTAGCCCTTTGGAAGCCGCCCACAAGATCTAGGGGCTACCGCTCAAAAATACCGCGAAATGTAGTGGTGGCCGTTGAGTCCAGCGGCAAGCGCGGTGTATATTCCCGCCGCTCACGAGGGCCCATTCCACCATGATGAAGATCGAAAAGATGCAGATCTCCGGATTCAAGTCGTTCTCCGAAACGACCGAGGTCCTCTTCCCCGACGGGATCACGGCGGTCGTGGGGCCCAACGGTTGCGGCAAGTCAAACATCGGAGACGCGATCAACTGGGTGCTCGGCGAGCAGAGCGCCAAGATGCTCCGCGGATCGAGCATGCAAGATGTGATCTTCAACGGCACCGATGCGCGCAAGCCGCAGGGCATGGCCGAAGTTTCGCTGCACCTTGCCGGCCGGATCAACGGGGATGGCGGCGAGAGAAAGAACATTCAGATCACGCGCCGGCTGTTCAGAGACGGTGAGAGCGACTACCTCTTGAATGGCGCGAAGAGCCGGCTGCGCGACATCCAGGATCTCCTGAGAGAAGAACGCGTGGGGGCGCAAACCTACGCCACGATCGAGCAGGGGCGCATCGATCAGATCTTAAACGCGAAACCGAAGGACCGGCGACTCATCATCGAGGAGGCGGCCGGGATCGCGGGGTTCAAGCACAAGAGGCGTCTCGCCGAGTTGAAGCTCGAGGCGACGCACGCCAACCTCCTGCGCGTGAACGATATCGTCGTCGAGGTGGCCCGCCAGATCGGCGCCCTCAAGCGCCAGGCCGCAAAGGCGAGGCGTTACGGTCGCCTTCGCGACGAGCTTCGCGGGAAGGAGTCGGTTCGCTTCGGAGCGAAGGCCCGGCGACTCGATGCGGAGCTTGGGCGCCTGCGCGAGGTCGAGGTCGCCGCGCGTTCGGTGGAGGCGGAGTCTTCGGCGCGTCTTGCGACCTTGGACGCCGAAATCGCCGCCGAAAGGCAGGCCGTCGAGGAGGCCGCGCGCGCCGGTCGGGCGGCGGGAGAGGAACTCCACCAACTCGAAATCGAAATCGATCGCGGCGAAGCGAGGGTGACGGCGTGCCGGGAACGCATCGTCGAAGCGGCGGAAACCGACCGCCGCCTGAGCGAAGACATCACGGTGCTCGGGCTCCGTCACGCGGCCACCCGCGAACAAGCGGCGGCCCAGGCGAACGACCTCGCGGCGGAAGAGGCCCAACTGTCGGCGGCCACCGCGCGGCTCGAGGAGCATCGTCGCCTCGTAGCCGAGAGCGGCGCGGCGCGCGAGGCGCGCCGTGAACATGTGGAGCAACTGCGGCGAGGATTGTTCGAGTCGATGAACCGCCTCGCCGAGCTTCGCAACAGGCACCGCTCGATCGAGGAGCACCTCTCCCGCCTGACGGCGCAGCGCGAGCGGTTAGAGCGCGAGCGCGACGCCGCGCACAGCGAGCACCTCCGCATGAGCGCGGAGGCTGCGGGCCTGGGAGAAAGGGCGCAGACCCAAAAGCGTGGGGTCGACGAGATTCGCGAGTCCGTGGCCCGCGCCGAGGCCGATCTGTCGAGCGCGCGTTCGCAGCACAGCGCGAGCATGGAGCAGTTCGCGGCGGCGCGTGAGCGCGAGACGTCGGCGTCGAGCGCTCTGCGCACCCTCGAAGATGTCGCGACGCGCTTCGCGGGGGTGTCGGACGGCGTCCGCCTGCTGCTCACGGCCGGTGGAAACGCGGGCGTGCGCACGGTCGGGGTCGTTGCGGACTTCGTCGAAGCCTCCCGCGAAGTGGAGGCGGCCGCGGAGGCCTACCTTCAGGGCGTCCTCCCCGCGGTGGTTGTCGAAGACGACGCCGACGCGAGCCGCGCCGCCCACCTGATCCGCGCCGAGGGCGCGGGGCGCACGATGTTCCTCAGCAGGTCGAAAACCCGCGGGGCTTCCGAGGGCGGCGCCGCGCCGAACGGTTCGGGGCCGCTCCCGGACGCACTGCGCGACGATCCGCGCGTGATCGGACGCCTCAGGGATCGACTGCAGTTTCGATCGGATGACGGGTTCGTCGGTTCGTGCATCGGCGATGCCGTGCTGGTCGATTCACTCGAGAGCGCCTTGGCGCTCCACCGTGTCCACCCGTTCGTGGATTATCTGTCCAAGACGGGTGAGGTCGTCTACGCCTCCGGGCTGATCGCGGCCGGAGGGCGCGCCGCGGGCGACCTCGGCTTGCTTGCGCACAATCGCAAGATGGCTGAAGCGCAAACGCGGCTGGCCGAGGCGACCTCCCGCGTGAGTGCCCTCCAGACGGAGGTCGAGCGGCTGCGCGGAGAGGTCGATCGCACGGAGTCGGCCTGGGTCGAGGGGCGGCGCGCGCTTGAGGTGGAAGGCAAGTTAGGTAACGAGCTCGAGATGCAGTTGCTCCGGACCGACGACGAGAAGGAGCGCGCGGGCCGTCGCCTCGAGGTGCTCGCCGAAGAACGCGAGACCGTTATCGTCGAGGAAGCGCGGCTCGGGGTCGAACGGGACGGTGCCGCCGTCCTCGTGAGTGCCGCCGAGATCGAGCACGCGGGGGCGGAAGAGGCGCTTCGCGAAGAGGTGTTCGCGCTCGACGCCGACGATGCGCTGCTGCGCGGGCGAGTCGACGAAGAGGCCGCCGCGCGGGCCGAGGCCGCCGCGCGCGAGCAACGGGTCGAGGCCGTCCGCCGAGAAAACACGCGTCTCTCGGAGACCCTGGCCGAAATCGTCGTGCGGCTTGGCGGCGCGGAACAAGAACGCGAGGCCGCCGCGTCGCGCGGGCGCGAGGCCGAGAGCCTCCTGCGGGCGACGGAAGCGGAGTTGACGACCCAGTGGGAGCTCCGGCGCGTGAAGTCGAACGAAGCGACCGTGCGCGAGGATTCGCTGGTCGAAAGGCGCGCGGCGCTTCAGGACGCGGACGCGGCGCTTACGGCGGAGCGTGCGGCGCTCGACGGCGCGCGAGAGAGGGCGAGGGAGTGCGAGCTCGCCCGGACACGCGCCGAATCGGACCGGCATTTCCTCGACGAACTGTGCGCGCAAGAGCTCGGCATGACCGCCGAGGAGGCCGCGGCGGCGGCGGGAGAGGAATCCCTGCTCCTAGCGGACGATCAGGCCCTCGACGTCGAGATCGCCGAGATCAAGGCCAAAGTCGATGCGATCGGTCCGGTCAACCTCATGGCGATCGAGGAATTCGTGGCCCTCGAAGAGCGGCACGCGCACCTGTCCGCGCAACAGAAGGACCTCGTCGATGCCATGGCGTCGCTGCGCGAGACGGTCAAGCGGATCAACCGCAGCTCGCGCGAGCTGTTCCTCGAGGCGTTCGAAACGATCCGCGGACACTACGTCGAGACGTTCAAGGTGCTGTTCAACGGAGGTCGAGCGGATCTCGTCCTCGAAGAAGGCGACGACGTCTTGGAGTGCGGGATCGAGATGATCGCGCAGCCCCCGGGAAAGCGGCTGGGAAACGTGTCGCTCATGTCGGGAGGAGAGAAGTCGATGGCGGCGTTAGCGCTGCTGTTTGCGATTTTCCGCTACCAGCCCTCGCCGTTTTGCCTCCTCGACGAAGTCGATGCGGCGCTCGACGAGCTCAACGTGGGCCGTTTCACGCGGATGCTCTCCGAGTACGCCAACCACACGCAGTTCATCCTCATCACGCACAACAAGCGCTCGATGGAGGCGGCCAACCTCCTCTACGGCGTCACGATGGAAGAGGCGGGCGTTTCGAAGCTGGTGTCGTTGAGGCTATGAAGCCAGACTCCTAGCGCGGCGCCGACAGCTCCACCTTGAAAGCGAAGCCACGGCCTGCGTGCTCGATGCGGCCGAGAAGAGGCTTTTCCCCCGGGCGAATCGTGGTCTTCTTCAGAACGGCCGCGCCCAGTTGGATCCAGCGGTCTCCAATGCGGGCGGCGATTCCCAAGACGAGGTCGTGAGGTTCCGTGTCGTCGACCTCCGCCTCGAGGAGGGCGGGGAGCAGGAGTCGCGGGGGCTTCCCGGCGGGCGTGTCGCCCGCCACGAACGCGAGCATCTCGTGCCGGGTGACGGAGTTCATGTCCCGGCCCAGAGGAGACTTCGAGCGCCACAACTCGGGGACGTGCTCGGGGGAGGTGCACGTAAGGAAGACCGCGAGGTCTTTGACCTCGCGCTGGTCGTTTTCCTTCGGAAGGTGGAGCAACGCTTTTGCGTCCTCGTCCGCCCATGCGGGGACGCGAACGGTGCGCGGCCTGCCCCCTCCCGCATTGAGGCTCACGACGAGGTGGACGCGCCCCCGCGATTCGCGCTTTGCGGGAGCGACGGCGGGCGCGTTTTCGGCGTGCCGTCTCGCCATCGCCGCCAGGATCGCCGCCGGCACGCCCGCGAGTTTCAGCTCATCGACCATGTCGTTTGAGAGATCGTAGGCTTCCTTGTGACTCTGAATCGCCTCCCGCACTTCGTCCTCGGGAGTTCCCGATACGACCATCCGGACAATGTCTTCGTTCGTCAAAGGCGGATCGAGCGGTGTCGCCGCCAGCGCCAAGGTCACGCCGAGGACCCAGGCCCAGACGATCCGGCGGGGTCGGTTCATGCGATTTCGAGGCGGAGGCCGTCGTAGGCAAGTTCCACGCTGGGGGGAAGAGTGGCGGCGACCGAGGCGTGGGACAGCTCATGGGCGATGTGCGTGAACAGCGTGCGCCGCGCCCCGATCCGCGCCGCTTCTTCTAGGGCGCGGGCGACGTGCAGGTGCGTCGGGTGGGGGCGGTGGCGGAGAGCGCTCAACACGAGCACGTCGAGATTCGCGAGCAGCGGGTACGACGCCTCCGGGATCTCGCTGACGTCGGTGAGATAGGCGAACCCTCCGATCCGATACCCGAGGATCGGAAGTCGGCCGTGATGCAGCGGCACGGGGATCACCGTGCGCCCGAGCAGCGGGAACGGAGCGCGGACCTCGTGAAGATCGAGGAGCGGCTTGCCGCCGCCCGCTTCGACCTCTTCGAAGACGTACCAGAACGTCCTGCGAAGCGCGGCGAGGGTGATCGCCGAGCCGTAGACGGGGATCGCGCCGCCGCGCCGCCAGTTGAACATGCGCAGGTCGTCGAGGCCGAAGATGTGATCGGCGTGGGCGTGCGTGTAGAACACCGCGTCGAGGTCCATCAATCCATGACGTAGGGCCTGCTGCCGCAAGTCGGTCGACGAGTCGACGAGAACGTTCGCGCCGTCCCAGTTGAGGAGCACCGAGGGTCTCAGCCGCGCGTCGCGCGGATCGGTCGAGCGGCAGACGTCGCACACGCAGGTGGGAACCGGTACGCCCGTCGAGGTTCCGGTTCCGAGAAACGTCACGTTCACGGGGACCCTAGATCCCCGCGTTGCGGCGGATGTCGTCGGCGATCGCCTCGGCCGCCGCGGCGGGGTCCCGGGCTTCGGTGATCGGACGACCGACGACAATTCGGTCCGCGCCGGCCCGGACCGCCGCGGCGGGACTCGCCACGCGCGCCTGATCGTCGCGGGGGCGTGGTCCTTTCGTTTCGAGGCGGATGCCGGGGACGACGAGCACGCCCTCGGGAAAGGCCCGGCGCGCCGCGGTGACCTCGAGGGGTGAGCACACCACGCCGCCGGCCCCGGCTTCGCGTGCCAGCGCGGCGAGGCGGGGAACCGCCGCGGCGCAGT
This sequence comes from Acidobacteriota bacterium, assembly GCA_032124015.1. Lineage (GTDB taxonomy): Bacteria > Acidobacteriota > Polarisedimenticolia > Polarisedimenticolales > DASRJG01 > DASRJG01. The sequence goes on along the minus strand of JAQBEH010000152.1, from coordinate 40,387 downwards.
CGCCGTCGATTCCGATGCGGCGCAGCGAGAAGTCGTCGTGGCTCGTCAAGATCGTCACGGCCAGAACGACCGGAGCTTCGGTGCCGGGCGGCACGGCCGCACGGCTTGCTTCCACGGCGCGAGTGATCATCGCGGGGCCGCCCAACGCGTGCACGGTGAAAAAGCCGACCCCCAAGCGCGACGCCGCCGAGGCCGCTCCGGCGACCGTGTTCGGGATGTCGTGGAACTTGAGATCGAGGAAGACGACGTGCCCGAGGCCTCGCATCTCCTCGATCAAGGACGGACCGATGGCCACGAAGGCCTCCAAGCCGATCTTGAACCCGCCGACGCGACCGGCGAGGATCCGCGCCAACTCGCGCGCCCGATCGATGTCCCGGGTATCCAGCGCGACGAAGGTGCGCTGTTCGGGTCTCACGGGCACCCCGACGCGGTCGGCGGGGACGCAAGGGCGCCGACCAACTCGCGCACCGAGGCCACGTTGTGTTCCTTCAGCCACGCGGTGAGCCCTTCCGCGACGTCGACGGCGGCGCGGGGATTGACGAAATTCGCAGTGCCCACCTGAACTGCGGTCGCACCCGCGAGGATGAACTCCATCGCGTCGCGCGCCGTCATGATGCCGCCCATCCCGACGATCGGGATCGTCACGGCGCGCCGCACCTGCCAGGTCATCCAGACCGCGAGGGGACGGATCGCGGGTCCGGAAAGGCCTCCGCTGACGTTGGCGAGCACGGGACGTCGCTTCTCCACGTCGATCGCCATGCCGACGAACGTGTTGACGAGCGAGACCGCGTCGGCTCCCTCGGCCTCGGCGGCCTTGGCGATCTCGCGGATGTCGGTGACGTTGGGCGACAACTTGACCCACAGGGGAAGGCGCGTCGCGCGCCGGCAGGCTCGTGTGATGCGCGCGAGAGACGCGGCGTCGTTTCCGAACACCATGCCCCCGGCTTCGGTGTTAGGACAGGAGACGTTCAGCTCGATTGCGGCGACGCCCGCGGCCTCGTCGAGCTTCTCGCAGACTTCGACGTATTCGGCTTCGGTCTCGCCGAAGACGTTCGCGACGACGACCGTGTCGTGGCCGCGAAGCGCCGGGAGTTTTTCCGCGAGGAAAACGTCGATCCCGACGTTTTGCAGGCCGATGGCGTTCAGCATGCCGGCCGGGGTCTCGACGATGCGCTCCGGCGGGTTTCCCTTCCGCGGCCGGGGGGACAGTCCCTTCGTCACGAGACCGCCGAGTTGCGCCAAATCCAGGAACGGGAGGAACTCGAGGCCATAGCCGAACGTTCCGGAGGCCGTGAGCACGGGGTTCTTGAGCCGGACCGAGCCGATCGCGACCGACAGATCTGGGGTCACCATGCCATCCGTTCCGCGCGCATGACGGGGCCCTCGACGCACACTCTTTCGAAAGTGACGGGTCCGTCCGGTTGCGCGTGGGTGGGGACAACACAGCCCAGGCAGACACCGAAACCGCACGCCATCGGGGCCTCGAGCGCGAGGTCGCAGGCGATCCCCGTAGCGAGCGCCATTTTCGCGACGGCCTTCAACATCGGAGTCGGGCCGCAGACGTAAAGGTGGAGCTGTTCACCGCCGGCACCCCGGAGCATCTGTTCGAGGGGGCCCGTGACGAGTCCGGAAGCTCCAAGCGACCCGTCGTTGGTCGTGACTACGACGGCGTCGCACCGCTCGCGGAACCAGTCGAGCAGCGGCAACTCGTCGGCTGAGCGGGCGCCGTAGATCATCGTCGCGCGTCGGCCCTCCCGTTCCAGCTCGGCAAGGAATGCAGGGAACGGAGCGCAGCCGATCCCGCCCGCCACGAAGACGATCTTGGTGTTTTTGTCCTGAGGGCTCGTGAAGCCGTGGCCGAGGGGGCCGAGGATGTGGAGCGGGGCTCCGGGTCCCAAGGAGGCGAGGAGCTTGGTGCCGCGCCCGTAGACCCGGTAGAGAATCTGAACGGCGCCCGCGCGTCCATCCGAAAACGTGCCAGGAAGTCCGCAGACGGAAAACGGCCTTCGGAGAAGAACGTCCGATCCGGGGACTCCGATCATGAAGAACTGGGCGGGCCGCATCTCGGCAGCGGCGCTCGCGGCTTCGAACTCGAGCAGCCAATTCCCGCGTCCGAGGTCGACGTTGCGCAGAACGGGTGTGGTGAAGTCCTGAACCATCGGGCTCGCCATGCTAGCATGCGGCCGCTCCCGGCAAGTCTTCCTTGAATCCGGCCCTGAGAGGCCGAAAGGAGTGTGGAGCCATGGGTTCGACCACGCGCGTCCGGGTGATGGACGCCGCCTCCATCGATCGCTCGCTCACGCGAATCGCTCACGAGATCCTCGAACGCAACAAGGGCCTCCGCACGATCGGCCTGGTCGGAGTCCAGACGCGCGGCGTCCCCCTGGCCCGCAGGCTGGCGGCGCGATTGGGTGCGATCGAGGGCGAGGCGCCTCGGGTGGGAGTGCTCGACATCAACCTCTACCGCGACGACCTTTCGAGGATCGGGGATCATCCGATCCTGAAGCGCACCGAAATCCCGTACGACCTCGACGACGCGGTCGTGATTCTCGTCGACGACGTCTTGTTCACCGGACGGACCGTGCGCGCCGCCTTGGACGCCCTGATGGACCTGGGACGACCCCGGCAGATCCAGCTCGCGGTTCTGGTCGATCGCGGACACCGCGAGTTGCCGGTGCGCGCCGATTTCGTCGGCAAGAACCTCCCGACCGCCGAGACCGAACGCGTCGACGTGCGCTTGGTCGAAACGGACGGCGAGGACGAGGTTGTGATCGTGAAAGACGAAGGCGTGGGCGACGTCCGCGAAGAGGGGCGGTCGTGAAGCTTAAGAGCCCGCACCTGCTCGGTATCGAGCCGATGACCGCCGACGAGATTACGCTCATCTTGGACACCGCCGAGGGATTCTCCGATATCGCCGCGCGCGAGATCAAGAAGGTCCCGACCCTGCGCGGAAAGACGGTCGTGAATTTCTTCGTCGAGCCGTCGACCCGCACGCGGTCGTCGTTCGAGGTGGCGGAAAAACGCCTCTCGGCCGATCTATTGAATTTCTCGACGTCGACCTCGAGTCTCGTGAAGGGCGAAACGCTTCTCGACACGCTTCGCAATCTCGAAGCCATGTCTCCCGACTTCATCGTGCTGCGGCACTCCGAGGCCGGGGCGCCGCACTTCCTTGCGCGGCACGGGCACACGCCGATCGTCAACGCGGGTGACGGCGCCCACGAGCACCCGACGCAGGCGCTGCTCGACGCGTTCACGATCAGACGCCGCAAGGATCGTCTCGCCGGGCTCAAGGTCGCGATCGTCGGAGACATCCTCCACAGCCGCGTCGCGCGATCGAACGTCCACCTCCTGACGAAGATGGGGGCCGAAGTCGTCGTGTGCGGCCCGCCGACGTTGATTCCCCGGGGATTCGAGCGCTTGGGCGCCCGCGTGACGTATCGCATGGACGAGGCGATCGAGGGGGCGGACGTCGTCATGATGCTGCGCATCCAGCGCGAACGGATGACGGGCGGCTTCTTCCCGACGCTGCGCGAGTACGCCACGTTTTACGGATTGGACGCCTCGCGGCTGAAGCGCGCCGCGCGGGACGCGATCGTCATGCACCCGGGTCCGATCAACCGGGGCGTTGAGATCATGGGCGATGTCGCCGACGGCGAGGCGTCGGTCATCCTCGATCAGGTCCGAAGCGGCGTCGCCGTGCGCATGGCCGTGCTCTACCTGTTGGCCGGAGGGGACCGTGAATCTGCTGCTCAAGAACGCTAGGGTCGTCGATCCGTCGGCCGGGATCGACGGATCGAACGATGTTCTCATCGAAGACGGCCGCATCGCGCGCGTCGCGTCGCGGATTACGGCCTCCGCTGCTACGACCCTCGACCTGGCGGGGCTTTGCGTCTGCCCCGGATTCATCGACATGCACGTTCACTTGCGCGAGCCGGGACAGGAATGGAAGGAAACCATCGCCACGGGAACCCGCGCCGCGGCTGCCGGCGGCTTTACCGGCGTGGCGTGCATGCCGAACACCCAACCTCCGATCGATTCGCGCTCGGTGGTCGAGTTCGTCCTGGCCCAAGCGCGGGAGCACGGGACCGTGCCGGTCTATCCGATCGGCTGCGTCTCCAAGGGCCAGCTCGGCGTCGAGTTGGCCGAGATGGGAGACATGGCGGTTGCTGGCGCGCGGGCATTCTCGGACGACGGGAAGCCCGTCGCCTCGGCGGGGCTCATGCGCCGCGCGCTCGAGTACTCGAAGATCTTCGACCTCCCGGTGATCGACCACTGCGAAGAGCCGACCTTGGTCGTGGGCGGCGTCGTGCACGAGGGCGAGGTCGCGACCCGCTTGGGGCTATCGGGTTGGCCGGGAGTGGCCGAAGACGTCATGGTCTCGCGCGACATTCTCCTGGCGGAATACACGGGCGGCGCGATTCACATCGCGCACATGTCCACCGGACGCTCGGCCGATCTGGTCCGGCGAGCGAAGGGGGTGGGCATCCGCGTGACCTGCGAGGTGACGCCGCATCACTTCGCGCTCACCGACGAGGCCGTCTCGGAGTACGACACCCACGCCAAGATGAACCCGCCGTTGCGTTCCGAATCGGATCGTCAGGCGCTCCTCGCGGCGATCGCCGACGGCACCGTGGATGCGATCGCGACCGACCACGCGCCGCACAACACCGACGAGAAGTGCGTGGAGTTCTCGCACGCGCCGTTCGGGGTGGTCGGGCTCGAGACCGCGGTTTCGATCTGCCTCGACCGGCTCGTGCACGGAGGGGTCATCGGACTCTCGCGGATGGTGGAGTTGCTCACCAGCGGACCTGCGACGATCTTGCGGCTCAAGAAGGGATCGCTGCGCGAAGGCGACGACGCCGATATCACGGTGCTCGACCTCGAACGCCGGGTCGTCGTCACGGCTTCGGCGTTCGAGTCGAAGAGCGTCAACACGCCGTTCGGCGGATGGGCCCTTCGCGGAGGACCCGTCATGACGATCGTCTCAGGCCGGATCGTCCACGACGCCCGCTCCCGGCCACGGTGACGGTGGGGTCCTCGACGAGCGTCCGCGCTCGCCGGGTGCTCGTGCTCGCGAATCCCACGGCGGGCGCCAATCGCGGCGATCCGGCGGGGGAGGCCGCGGCCCGCGTTGCGTCCGGCGCGGGGTGCGCGGTGACGTTGCAACGTACCGCACAACCCGGAGATGCGCGGCACTTCGCGTCGCGCGCCGAGGCGGAAGGCTACGATCTCGTCGTCGTCGCCGGTGGCGACGGGACCCTGAACGAAGCCGCCAATGGCCTTGCGGGGAGCCGTGTCGCCTTGGGCATTGCGCCCGCGGGCACCATGAACCTCTTGGCGCGGATCCTGGGTCTCCCGCTCGATCCTGCGCAGGCCGTGGCGCGTGTGATCGACGGCTATCGCCCTTGCGCCGTGAGGCCGGGGACGGCGGCGGGACGCGTCTTCCTGCTCATGGCCGGCGCCGGGTTCGATGCGTGGGTCCTACGAGAGTTGCTCCGCGGCGTTTCGGGAAAAATCGGATTCGGCGACTACATCCGCGGCGCCCTGAAAGGGTTGCGAACGTTTCCGTTTCCGCGTCTGACGATCGTTCATGACGGCATTCGATCCGACGCGCACACGACGATCATCGGCCGCGCCCCGCTCTATGGCGGCTTCCTTCGGCCGACACCTCACGCCCAGCTCGACGTCGATGGCCTCGAGTTGTGCGCGTTTTCCGGAGGTGCGGCGCGATTCGCGCGGATCGTCCCGCGGCTGTTTTCGGGCGCGCACGCCGGATGCGCCGGGGTCACGCTGGTGCCGGCGCGGCTGGTCGAAATCGCCGCCTCGAGCGACGACATCCCGTACCACCTCGACGGTGAACTTTCGGGTACGCTCCCGGTCGTGGTCGGCCTCTCCGAGCGTATCCTCGTGCTGGCGACCCTCCGGAGGAGTCCATGACCTCAACTGCCGTGTACCGCACAGAACTCTCGGGACTGCCGCCCGCCTCACGCGGCAAGGTGCGCGACGTGTACGACCTGGGCGACACGTTGCTCCTGGTCGCCACCGACCGCCTCTCGGCGTTCGACTGCGTTTTTCCCGACCCGATCCCGGACAAGGGCAAGGTGTTGAACCAGCTCTCCGCATATTGGTTCGAGCGGACGCAACGCATCGTTCCCAACCATGTCATCGCGACGGATGTCTCCGCCTTCCCCGAAGCCGTGCGTGTCCATGCGACGACGCTCGCCGGGCGGTCGACGCTGGTCCTTAAGCTCGAAATGCTCCCGATCGAGTGCGTGGCGCGCGGCTATCTGGCGGGTTCGGGATGGAAGGAGTACGAGCAGCGGGGGACGATCTGCGGGCTGAGGCTGGCCCCGGGCCTCAGAGAGTCCGACGCGCTCCCGGAGCCGATCTTTACGCCCGCCACCAAGGCGGAAAGCGGCCACGACGAGAACATCTCGTTCGACGCCGCGGCGGCGATTCTCGGAGGCGAGAGGGCCGAACGCGTGCGCGAACTGACGCTCGCCCTCTACCGCGAGGCCTGCCGCCATGCGACGGGCAAGGGCATCCTCATTGCCGACACCAAATTCGAATTCGGCTACGCTGGGGCGACGTTGACCATCGCGGACGAGATGCTCACCCCCGACTCCTCGAGATTTTGGCCAGCTTCCACCTACCGCCCGGGCGGGGCTCAAGTGTCCTTGGACAAGCAGTTCGTCCGAGACTACGTCGAAGGTTTGGGGTGGGACAAACGCCCTCCCGCGCCCGGCCTCCCCGAGGAGATCGTTCAGGGGCTCCGCAGCCGATACCTGGACATCTTCCGCCGCCTCACCGGAAGGGATGTCGTTCTGTGACGCAATCCGCGTCGACCCCTGACGAAAAGAGGCTTCGGATGACCGAATCGTAGCTCAGGTTCTCGAAACAGGCCGATTTTCCGAGGAACGCTTCTTGCTAGCTGGAGTCGAGACCGAGAATTGACGCCCCGTGGCGACCATGGTAGCTTCCGCTGGGTTTTTTGGCCTCGAAGCGTCGATACTAAGGACTTCGGGTCGCGGAACAAGACGCGGCGAGGAGGTAAGGGGATGTCGAGGAAGTTTTACACGATCTTCATCCTCCCTCACGCACATGCCCGATTCCGAAAGCTCCACGTCTCGAGGAATTTCGTTCTCGCAATCTGTGTCTTGTCCTTGGCCGTCGGCGGCGCGGCCGCATGGGCTCCTCACTATTTCTTTAACTCCCGTGCCTTGGCCGAGCGTGCCGCTGCGATCGAGCTGGAAAATCAGAAGCTCCGAGCGGACAAGTCCCACTACGAAGAGGTGGTGGCGCAGATGGGCGAGCAGCTCGCCGCGGTCGAGTCGGTCGCCGGCAAGTTGGCCCAATCGGTCGGCCTCAAAGACATCCCCTCGGAGCACCCATCGGGCGGGGCCGGAAAGACGTTCGGCGCGCGCGCCGACATCTTCGGCGAAGAAAGCTCGGCGCTGCAAAAACGGATCGAAAATCTCGACACGTCTTTCGACCGTCTCGAGCAGGCCTGGGGCGAACGCCTCAAGGTCCTTGCGTCGACGCCGAGCCTCGCTCCGGTCAGCGGTTTCTTCTCGGATGGCTACGGTTGGCGCCGCGACCCGATCGACGGCACGCGGGAGTTCCACAAGGGTGTCGACATCGTGGCCTCGACCGGAACCCCCGTTCGGGCGTCCGCCGACGGGCTCGTCACGGCCGCAGGGCGCATGGCGGGTTACGGAGCGATGATCCAGGTCGTCCATGGTTTCGGGATGAGCACGCGCTACGGTCACTTGAGCCGCGTGATGGTTGCCCCCGGCCAGAGGGTCAAGCGCGGCGACGTGATCGGCCTCGTGGGATCGACCGGGCGCTCGACCGGTCCGCACCTCCATTACGAGGTCTTCAGAGCCGGCGTGCAGGTCGATCCGCGCAAGTACTTGGGTGAAGCGCTCTTCTAGCGCCGACGCGCCGTTTCGCCGAAACCTGCTAGTGTTCGACGGATGACCCCCGACGGGCCCATCGAGCTCGACCCGGACGATCCGAAGGAAGCCGTCCTCGATCTGACGCGCGGGAAGGATTCGTCCCGAAGCAGCGCGCGTGCGTTGGTCCCTTCTGATCCGTTCCGGCGCTACCTCGGGGAGGTTCGCAAGTACCCAGCGCTTTCTCGGGAGGAAGAGCAGGATCTCGCCCGGCGCTACCGGGACACCGGAGACCGCGAGGCTCTGTTTCGTCTGGTGACCTCGAACCTCATGCAGGTCGTAAGGGTGGCGCTGTCGTACCGTCGCGCGGCTCGCAACTTGCTCGACCTCGTACAAGAAGGAAACCTCGGCCTCCTCGCCGCGATCGAGCGGTTCGATCCGGAGCTTGGCGTGAGGCTCCCGACCTACGCCGCGTGGTGGATCCGGGCGTACATCGTCAAGTTCCTCCTCGACAACGTTCGCCTCGTGCGCGTCGGAACGACCAACGCCCGGCGCAAGCTCCTGCGCAACCTGCGGCAGGAGAAGGCGCGTCTGATCGCGGAGGGCTTCGACGTTGGCCCGAAGATGCTCGCCGACCACTTCAACGTCTCGGAAGAGGACGTAATGGACGTCGAGCGCGCCCTCCACTCCCAGGACGTCTCCCTCGACGCTCCCTTGGGCGACGCGGAGGACCGGACGCGCGGAGATCTGATTCCGGACACGGGGCCGACGGTCGAGGAGGACGTTGCGCGCCGCGAGCTTCAGGACAAGGTCAAAGAGGCGATCGACCGGTTTCGCGTCGGGCTCGGCGACCGCGAGAAGGTGATCCTCGACGAACGGCTGCTCTCCGACGATCCGGTGACGCTCCAGGTGATCGGGGATCGGTTCGGCACCACTCGCGAGGCGGTCCGCCAGGCCGAGGCGAGGCTCATGGCGCGGCTGCGGGAACACCTGAAGGGCGAGATAGGCGATCTCGAGAGCATCCGCGTGGGGCGCTCGTGAACTACAATGCACGCCACTCTGAGCGATGAGGTTGCCTCGATGAAAGGTACCGTAAGGTTTCCGGCGCTCGAAATCCTCTTGGTGGCGTTCCTGGCCGCAGGACTGTCGGCGTGCGGAGCGCCCAAGGCCAAGCCCAAAGACCCGGCCTCGGTAGCTGCGACGAACATTCGGCTTGCCGAGTCGTTTTTCGCCGCGGGAAAGGTGAACGAGGCGCTCGACATCCTGGAAAAGGCGACCGCATCGCAGCCGGAAAACGCGGCGCTACGGAACTACTACGGGCAGTTGTGCTTCCTCGCCGGGCGCAATACGCAGGCGGAACAGGCGTTCACGGAGGCGCTTGAACTTGATCCTCGACTGACCGACGCGCGCAACAACCTCGGCGCGTTGTACGACGCCACCGGGCGAAAAGACGAGGCTGAACGGCAGTTCCTGCAAGTTCTCGCCGACCCGTCCTACGCGTCCCCCGAAAAAGCCCACCTCAATCTCGGGATCCTCTACCGCTCCGAAGGCCGCCAAGACGAGGCGATCTCTCAGTTGCGGCAGGCGGTCGAAATCAATCCCAAGTTCTGGCGAGGGCACTTCGAACTCGCTTCGGCGCTCGACAAGGCGGGACTTCTCGAGGAAGCCGCGCGCGAGTACGAAGTCGCCGCACCCGATTACAAGGCCAACGGCGAGTATCAGTACCGGATCGGCCTCGCCTACATGAAACTCGACGAGCCGGGCAAGGCGCGCGAGCACTTCGCCCGCTGCCAAGAACTCTCGCCCGGGAGCGAGAGCGCTTCGAAAGCCTTCGACCTCATGAAGATGCTTCCCTGACGCGCCGATGGCTTTCGACGCATTCAAGAAGCTCGTTCGTGGCCTGACGCGCACGCGCGAGGGCATCGCCACGTCGCTGCGCTCCGCTTTGACGTCCCACGTCGTGGACGAGTCGACGTTGGAAGAGCTCGAGACCAGTCTGCTGTCCGCGGACATCGGTCCCGCGTTGACCCAGGAGATCGTCGAGGGGGCGCGACGGCAGGCGCGTGCAGGGACGCTCGACGGTTCGGGGTTGCGCGAAGCGCTGCGCGCGGCGCTCGTCGCCGCGCTTGGCGGAGCCGGCGCCGCGGAAGCACCCGTCGATCCGCCGCGCGTCATTTTCATCGTCGGCGTGAACGGCGGCGGCAAGACGACGACGATCGGAAAGCTCGCCGCCCGGGAGCAAGCCTCCGGGCGCAAGGTGATCGTCGTGGCGGCGGATACGTTTCGCGCCGCCGCGATCGACCAACTCGAGCGGTGGGCCGAACGGGCCGGCGTCGAGGTCGTGCGCCATCGCGAGGGCTCCGATCCCTCCGCCGTGGTGTTCGACGCTTTGACGGCGGCGCGTGCGCGCCGGATCGACACCGTGCTCGTCGACACCGCGGGAAGACTCCACACCAAGGCGCCTCTGATGGCCGAGCTCCAGAAAATGGCGCGTATCGCCGCGCGCGAGATCCCCGGGGCGCCGCACGAGGTGCTCCTCGTGATCGACGCGACGACGGGGCAGAACGGACTGCAGCAGGCACGCGAATTCACGAAGGCGGCAGTGATCACGGGCGTCGTCTTGACGAAGCTCGACGGGACTGCGAAGGGCGGAGTCGCGCTGGTGATCCGGCGGGAACTCGGCGTCCCGATCCGCTACGTCGGGGTCGGCGAGGGTCTCGATGACCTCCTCGAGTTCGATACCGCGGCGTACGTCGACGGCCTCCTCGGCGGGGAGGACGCGACGTGAGCGACCGGGCGTGGATGGCGCAGGCCCTGGCGCTCGCTGCGTTGGGCGAGGGGACCACGCGCCCGAACCCGCTCGTGGGCTGCGTCATCGTGAACGACGGTGTTCTCGTCGGTTGCGGATTCCATCGCGCAGCGGGAGAGCCGCACGCCGAAGCGATCGCGCTCGAGCAAGCCGGCGCGCGCGCGCGCGGCGCGACGTTGTACGTGAACCTCGAGCCCTGCGCACATCACGGCCGCACGGCTCCGTGCTCCGCGGCGATCGTGCGGGCCGGCATCGGTCGGGTCGTCGCCGCGATCGTGGACCCGAATCCGCTGGTGAACGGGCGCGGGCTCTCGGCGCTTCGAGCGGCGGGGATCGCCGTCACCGACGGCGTGCTCGCATCGGAATCGCTCGCGTTGAACGCGCCGTTTTTCTCCACGCACCAACGGGGTCGTCCCTGGGTGACGCTCAAGGCGGCCCAGTCGTTGGACGGCCGGATCTCGGCAGCCATGGGGCAGTCCAACTGGGTCACCGGCGACGCGTCGCGCCGCTACGCGCACCGCCTGAGGTTTCGCCACGATGCCGTTCTCGTGGGCGCGGAAACAGTACGGCGTGACGACCCGAGCTTGACGGTTCGCCTTCCGGGTGTCGACGCCGTGCGGCGGCGCGTGGTTTTGGCACCTCGATTGGCGCTGGATCCTGCGGCCAAGGTTTTTCTGCGGGAACACCCGAAAGCTCCTCCCACGCGCGTTTACGTCGCGACCGGTTGTCCGGAAGTCGAGGTCGCCCGTTTTCGCGATATTGCCGAGATCGTCCCGGTTGCGCATTCCGCCGCGGGTTTCGACCTTGCCGCGGTTCTTTGTGACCTTCACCGGGTCGGCGTGCAATCGGTGCTGGTCGAAGGAGGCGGCAAGACCTTGGGCGCATTCCTGAGCAGCGGCCTCGTGGACGACGTCGTGCTGTTCATCGCCGATCGACTCTTCGGCGCCGGCGACGCGACGCCCGTCGTCGACGTTCCCGCCGTCAGCGAGCCCGGGAAGGCGTGGCGTTTCGTCCGTTCGGCGACGATCCCGTTGGGGCAAGACGTGGTTCTCGTCGGCAGGCTCGAGGCGCCCTGATGTTCACCGGATTGATCGAAACAGTCGGCCGCGTACAGCGCGTCGTTCCGGGGACGGGCGCCACCCGATTGACGATTTCAACCGATCTGCCGGTGGCGTCGATGCGGGACGGCGAGAGCGTGGCGGTGGACGGCGTCTGCCTCACGATCGCCCGCCGGAAGGGAAACGCCTTCGAGGTGGACGCGGTTGCCGAGACGTTGAAGCGCACGACCCTCGGCGGATTGCGCATCGGGGATGGAGTGCATCTCGAGCGCTCGCTTGCGGTGGGCGACCGTCTGGGAGGGCACCTCGTGCAAGGGCACGTGGACGCCGTCGCCAAGGTCATCGCGTTGCGGCGACGGGGAGACGACGTGCGCCTGACGATCGCGCTCCCTTCGGCCCTGCGTGGATTGGTGGCCCGCAAGGGGTCGATTGCGATAAACGGCGTCTCCCTGACGGTCTCTGCGGTGCAATCGCGCAGCTTCGAGGTCGCGCTGATCCCGCAGACGCTCGCGCGGACCAAACTGGGAGGCCTCAGGGCCGGGCAGGGCGTCAATTTGGAGGCGGATGTCATCGCACGCTATCTTGAGGCGTTGATGAACGAGAGGCGACGATGAGCGAAGAGCACGACAAGCCCCGGTTCGCAGGGGTCGAAGAGGCCCTAGCGGATCTCCGCGCCGGCCGGGTCGTCGTCGTGTTGGACGACGAGGACCGCGAAAATGAGGGCGACCTCGCGTGCGCCGCGGAATTCGTCTCGCCGGAGATCATCAATTTCATGGCGACCCACGGGCGCGGCCTCATCTGCCTTCCGATGACGTCCGAGCGTTTGGACGCCTTGCAGATCCCGCCCATGGTGCAAGAAAACACCGCACGCCGCGGCACCGCATTTTGTGTTTCGATCGAGGCACGCAGCGAGGTGACGACCGGAATCTCGGCGGCCGACCGCGCCCGCACGATTCGCGTCGCGGTTGACCCGGCGACCCGCCCCGAAGATCTCGCTCGGCCGGGCCACATCTTTCCGCTGCGCGCGGTGGCGGGCGGGGTCTTGAAGCGCGCCGGGCACACCGAGGCCATCGTCGATCTCTGCCGCCTCGCGGGGCTCAACCCCGCTGGAGTCGTGTGCGAGATCATGAACGTCGACGGAACGATGGCGCGTCTTCCTGAGTTGCTCCCGTTCGCGGCGGCTCACGGTTTGAAGCTCCTGTCGATCGCCGATCTGATTCGCTACCGAATGCGCACCGAACGATTGGTCACCCGCGTCGCCTCGCCGCAACTGCCGACCGAGCGGGGCGCGTGGACGATTCACGCGTTCCACACCGAGCTCGAGGACCGCACGCACGTGGCCCTCGTCATGGGGGACCCGAAGCCCGACGAGCCCGTGCTCGTCCGCGTGCACTCCGAGTGCCTGACGGGCGACGTTTTCGGTTCGACGCGTTGCGACTGCGGCGATCAGCTTCATCGCGCGATGGAGATGATTCAAAGCGAGGGGACGGGCGTGATCCTCTATCTGCGCCAGGAGGGGCGGGGGATCGGCCTGGCGAACAAACTTCGCGCGTACGAACTGCAGGACCGCCAGCACAAGGACACGGTGGAAGCGAACCTGGCGCTCGGATTCCGCGCGGATCACCGGGACTACGGGGTTGGGGCGCAGATCCTCTACGATCTCGGGATCCGCCGCCTGAGGCTTCTGACCAACAACCCGGGGAAGTACGTCGCGCTGAAGGGGTACGGACTCGAGATCGTCGAACGTGTTCAGCTCGAAGCGGCTCCGGGCGACGACAATCGCGGGTACCTCGAAACCAAGAAACGAAAGATGGGCCACCTCCTGAAATCGGTCTAGGCTCCTTCTCACCGGGAACTTCTCATGTTCGACACACTGACGGAACGTCTGCGAGGCGTATTCGACACGCTGCGCGGCCAAACGCGGATCACCGAGGAGGTCCTCGAAAAGACCCTCCGCGAGATTCGGATGGCCCTGCTCGAGGCCGACGTCAACGTCGCAGTCGTTCGCGCATTGCTCGACGGTGTGCGCGCGAAGGCTCTGGGCGAGGAGGTCTTGAAGAGCCTGTCGCCCGGCCAGCAGGTCGTGAAGATCGTCCGCGACGAGCTTCAAAACGTCATGGGCGTCAGCGAGGCGGCGCGCCTCCAGTACAAGGCGCAGCCGCCGACGGTCATCTTTCTCGTCGGCCTCCAGGGCTCGGGAAAGACGACGACGGCCGCGAAGCTGGGCCTGTGGCTGAAGAAGGCGGGGAAGTTCCCCTACCTCGTTCCCGTCGACGTCTACCGTCCGGCGGCCATCGAGCAACTCGTGCGGGTGGGAACGTCGGCCGGACTGAAAGTCCACGCGCACGACGGCAGCCAGACGCCACTGGCAATCGCGAAGGCCGCGCTCAACGAGGCTCGTCTCAATGGTTACGACCCCGTGCTCATCGACACCGCCGGACGGCTGCACATCGACGACGCCCTGATGGACGAACTGCGCGAACTCAAAGCGGCGCTTGCGCCGTCGGAGATCCTGTTCGTCGCCGATGCGATGACAGGTCAGGACGCCGTGCGTTCGGCCGGCGAGTTCCACAAGGCGCTCGCGCTGACCGGAGTGATCCTGACCAAGATGGACGGCGACGCCCGAGGGGGCGCGGCACTCTCCATCCGGCACGTCACCTCGGTGCCGATCAAGTTCGTGGGGACCGGAGAACGGCCGACTGAATTCGAGCCGTTCCACCCCGAGCGCATGGTCGGCCGCATTCTGGGGATGGGGGATCTGCTCGGCCTCATCGAGAAGGCCGAAGGAGCCGTCGACGTCGCCCAGGCGATGGAGCTGGAAAAGAAGATCCGGAAGAATGAGTTCACCCTGCAGGACTTCCGGGACCAGATTCGGACCCTACAGAAAATGGGCCCGCTTTCCGGAGTCTTGGGGATGCTGCCGGGCATGGGCGCCTTGAAGGGCGTCAACCTCGACGACGGGGCCTTCAAGGGCGTGCTCGCGCTGATCGACTCGATGACGCCGGTCGAGCGCAATCGCCCGGAAATCCTCAACGGAAGCCGCAAGAAACGAATCGCCCACGGCTCGGGCCGGTCGGTCCCGGAGTTGAACAAGCTCCTGAAGCAGTTCGCGCAGATGCGGAAGATGATGAAGCAGGTCCAAGCCGCCCGGGGGGCGGGGAAGGGCTTTCGGCTCCCATTCTTGGGGCGGTAGGCTATATTGTCGGTTTTACTGGCCGTGGAGTCGTAAAGGAGAAGGCTCGTGCTGAAGATTCGCCTCAAACGGATGGGTTCCCGCCAGGATCCTTTCTACCGGGTCGTGGTCTCCGATAGCCGCAGGACACCCCAAAGCGGAGTCGTGGAGAGTCTGGGCACCTACAACCCCGCAACCAATCCCGCGACGGTCCAGCTCGACGTCGCCAAAGCGGACGCATGGATCAAGAAGGGGGCGCACCCTTCGGAGACGGTTCGGAGCCTGCTCAGCCGGGCGAAGAGCGCTCAAGCCGGAGCTTGAGCGAAGCCGCAATGAAGGATCTCGTGGATTTCATCGCGAAGGCGCTGGTGAACGACCCTGGTGCGGTCGAGGTGAGGGAGATCCGCGGAGAGAAGGGGTCGGTCCTCGAGTTGAAGGTGGCCCCCGGGGATCTGGGCAAGGTCATCGGACGACAAGGGCGAACGGCCCGCTCGTTGAGAACGATCGTAGCTGCCGCCGGACAAAAGTCCCGGAAGCGCGTCGCGTTGGAAATCGTTGAGTAGCCCGGAAGGCAAGGCACTCGTACTCGGGCGGGTGAGCGGGTTTCGCGGCAATCACGGTGAGGTCACCGTGAAAGTGGTCTCGGGAGAGGCGGCGCGTTGGGTTCATCTGAGCCGCGTCGTCATTCACGGATCGGATCGCGGGATCGCGGACGGTTCTCGAGCGGTCGAGTCGGTCCGTGCCTACCGGGACCGACTCGTGTTGAAGCTGTCGGGAGTGGACGACGCGAACGACGCGGCGGCACTCCGCGGGAGCGACGTTCTGGCGCCGGCCGAGGATGTGCCGCGGCTGCCCCAGGACGTTTATTGGGTCGAGCGCCTCGTGGGGGCGCGCGTGACGGATGCGGCGTTGGGCGACATCGGGCGGGTCGCGGATGTGATCGAGGCGGGAGGGAGAGACCTCCTGCTCGTGAAGGATGACCAAGGGGTTGAGACCCTCATCCCCATGGTGAGAGAGTTCGTGACCGCAATTGACGAAGCCTCCGGGACGATTCGCCTGGCCCTCCCGGAGGGCCTCCGCGGACTGAACGACGCCGGCGGGCGGGAGACAGCGTGAATTTCGACGTGGTGACCCTCTTCCCGTCCATGTTCCAGGGCCCCCTGGACGACGGGATGCTCGCTCGCGCGCGCCGCGCGGGAAGGGTCGGCGTACGTGTGCACGATCTTCGCCGCTTCGGTGTTGGGCCGCAGCGCCAGGTGGACGACGCGCCGTTTGGCGGCGGGCCGGGGATGGTTCTCAAGCCCGAGCCGCTGTTCGAGGCCGTCTCCTTCGTGCGCGCGCGCTACCCGTCGCCGAACGAACGCATCGTCCTGCTTTCGCCCCAGGGCAAGCCCTTCGATCACGCCGTAGCAGAGCGCCTCGCCGCGTTCGACCGGGTCGTCCTCCTGTGCGGGCGCTACGAGGGGGTCGACGAGCGCGTGCGCGCCGGGCTCGCCGACGAAGAGCTCTCGGCCGGCGACGTCGTGCTCACCGGGGGAGAACTTCCGGCGATGCTGGTCATCGACGCCGTGGCTCGCCTCGTGCCCGGCGTCCTCGGGAACGCCGCGTCCGCCCAGGCTGAGAGTTTTGCGTCGGGTCTTTTGGACTTTCCCAGCTACACGAGGCCCGCGGAGTACCGCGGCCTGCCGGTGCCGGCGGTCCTCCTGTCCGGGGATCATGGGGCGATCGAACGTTGGCGCCACGAGAGCGCCCGCGCGGCGACCCGGGACAAGCGACCGGATTTGATCGAGGTGTCGAGCACAGTGACGGCGTCTGCGCGACGCCCACGAGGTACGTCATGAGCGTGATTCGCATGATCGAGGCGGCGGGCCTGAAGACGGACGTTCCGGAGTTTCGCTCCGGCGACCGGGTCAGGGTTCACGTCCGGGTGATCGAGGGCGACAAGTCCCGAATCCAGGTCTTCGAGGGCGACGTCATCAGCCGTCGCAGTGGTTCGGGGCTTCGCGCCACCTTCACCGTCCGCAAGACGTCGGGCGGAGTCGGCGTGGAGCGTATCTTCCCGATCCACTCGCCCATCGTCGAAAAGATCGAGGTGTCCCGCCTCGGCAAGGTGCGCCGCGCGAAGCTTTACTACCTGCGCGATCTGGCCGGCAAGAAGGCGAGAATTCAGGAACGTCGCGAGCGGTAGGAGGCCATGGCCCTCGATCGTGAGAAGACGTTCTCGAATGTAGAGCGACTGCTGAAGCAGGGGAAGACCGCCCTGGCGCTGGACGAGTGCAAGCGCCTGGCGGAGGACGCTCCGAGAGACCTGCTGATGCTCAATCGGGTGGGCGATTTCTTGGCTCGCAGCAATCGCGGGGCCGATGCGATCGTCTACTACGAGATGATCGCCGAGCAGTTCTCCTCCTCCGGGTTTTACCCGAAGGCGATCGCCATTCTCAAGAAGATCGTCAAGGTCGATCCCACCTACCTGTCCGCGGTCGTTCGACTCGGTGAGCTGAATCTCAAACAAAAGCTCCCGGGTGAGGCGCGGACCTGGCTCCTCCAGGCCGCAGAGGAGTACCTGCGCCGGCGGGAGTTCGGCAAGGCCCGCGAAGTGTACGAGAAACTCGCGGTCGCCGAGCCCGACAACATCGTCCACGCCGTGCGCCTCGCGGAGTCGCGTGCCGCCGAAGGGGACGCGGAGCACGCCGGGCTCGACCTCGTCGCGCTCGGAGGACGGTTGCTCGCGGGCGGCCGGGCGGAAGAAGCCGAGCGCGCGTACTCGCGCGCCTCGGAATTGCTCCCCCATCGTGCGGTGGTGCTCGTCGGTCTGGCTCGTTGCCATGCGGCCGCCGGGCGGCTCGACGAAACGAAGCGCTTGGGCGACGAGGCTTGGGAACGTGGAGAGCACGCGGATGCCGTCGCGGGCGACGTGTTCTTGCTCTTCGAGGAACTCGGCGACATAGAGCGCTCGGCGCGTCTGCTCCTCGACGCGAGATCCGACGCCATATCCGCCGATGCGATCGAGACGGCCTTCCGCACGGCGTTGGCCAGAGGCGATGTCGATCCCCTCTGGTCCCGCGTTTTGCCGCTCCTCGATCGGTGGGCGCGCGCACATGAGTTCGAGCGCTCCGCGAGCCTCCTCGAGCGTATCGCGCGCAGCGAGGACGGCGGTCACATGCGCGCGCTCGAGCAACTCGTCGAGATGCGGAAGGCCGAAGGGAACCGGGGAACGGCCGCTCGCGCGGTCGAGCGTCTCGTCCGCGCCTATCAGGCGAAGGGCTTGGCCGCCAAGGTGGCGCCCCAACTCGAGACGTTGAAGCTGCTCGATCCCTCATCGCCTCTTCTTTTTCTCGGCCGTTCCGCGGCCGATGACCACGCGTCGCCGGCGCCGGCTCGTGAGCCGGCGCCCGAGCCTCGGGCCGCCTCCGCCTACGAAGTTCCCGCGGTTCCATTGAACGCGGCGGATGCCGAGTTCGTCAGCGGGAATCTGACCGAGGCCGAGGTTTTCGAGAAGTACGGCCTCCACCGCGAGGCGCTTCAGCAACTCCGACAGATCACGTCGCGCTTTCCCGGGCACGTGACCGCGCAAGAAAAATTGGTCGGCTTCCTTCGAACGCAAGCCGACCGCGGGGCATTGCGCGACGGTCTCGTTGCGCTGGCGCTGGCCAAGCGCGCCTCGGGAGATATCGAAGGAGCACGTGGCGCGGTGCGCGAAGCCGCGACGCTGGGCACTCTTGACAGTTCCATCCGCGCGGTCCTCGAAGGGTTCGCGCTGCTCCCCGCCGCGGAGCGGCCGCCGGCACCACCCGCTCCGCTTGCCGTTTCCGGCGATGAAAACGGCGAGATGGAGATCGTCTTCGACGACGTCGAAAAGCCCGCCCAGGAAGTCAGCGCCGCGGTGAGCGACACGATCGAGGAAATCGAGTTCTACCTCGGCCAGGGCATGCAGCATGACGCGAGGAATCGCATCGTGGAGGCACGCGCAGCCGGCGTGGACGGCGCCCTGCTCGATGCGCTCGAGGCGCGCGCTCGCGGCGGTTCTCCGGCGGCCTCCGGCGACTTCGACGATTCCGGCGAGGCGGCCGACCCAGGCGACGGTGGTGACCGGCTCGACGAGGCGGACCTTTCCTCGATTACGGCCGCCCTCGAGGCGGAGTACGGCACCGATCGGGTACCGGATCCGGCGGATGTGCCCGCCGAGCCGGAGAGCGAGCAATCGCTGGAACAGGTCTTCGAGACCTTCAAAGAACACGTGAACGCATCGGTCGAGGTGGGGGACTTCCAGACCCACTACGATCTCGGCATCGCCTACAAAGAGATGGGGCTCATGGACGCGGCTCTCGACGAGTTCCGCATCGCGTCGGGCGCGCCGGAGCTCTACCGCGAAGCGTGCAGCATGCTCGGCCTGTGCTATTGGGACCGCGGCGAGGCTGAAGAGGCCATCCGGTGGTATCGCGCGGCCCTGGACGCGCCGGGCGGTGACGAGGTTCGTTTGTCCGGGCTCCGCTACGACCTCGCCGACAGGCTCGAGCAGACGGGAGACGCGCGAGGGGCGTACGACCTTTTCGCGCAGGTTGTCCGGGAAGAGCCGGGCTACCGAGACGCCACTCGACGTGTGGCCGCGTTGCAATCGAAGCTGGGGCTCTAACGTCTCGGTCGACGGCCGGAGGAGGGATCCATGCAGTCCCCGCTTGCCCTGGTGCTCGACGACGATCCGTTGGTTCGCGACCGCGCGCGAGACGTGCTCGCCCGTGCCGGCATCGATGCCGTCGCGGTGGCCACACCTCGCGAGGCGCTCGATCTGCTTCGCGTTCATCCGCTCGCGGTGGTGGTCGCGATCGTCGGCGACGCGCCGGCCCCGGTATCGCGGACCGTTCTTTTCGAGCTCTGCCGCCTCAGGGCGGACGACGGCGGTGGCGCGACGCTCCCGCACATCCAAGGACGCTCGCAGGCTGCGGAAACGTTGCGTCAGCGCGTGTCCGAGCTCGCCGCCTCCAGAGCCCCCGTGGCCTTCGTCGGCGAGCCGGGGAGTGGACGCCGTCATGCGGCGCATAGCCTGCACGCGCTTTCGAACGAGGCGGACGCGTTCGCCGTTGTCCCGTCAGGCGACCGCCTCGCTTTGGAGGCCGCCCTGGGCGTCGGGCGGGGGACCGTCTTTCTGGCGTCGATCGAACATTTGGCGTGGCCCGCGCAGGAGGCTCTGGCCGCGGCCTTGGCCTCGGGGAAGACCGGGCCGCGCGTCACCGCCTCGATCGATGGCGATCCCCACCGCGCGGCCGACGAAGGCCGGCTGTTCCGCGGGTTGGTTGCCGCGTTTTCCGAAGCGATCGTCGCGGTGCCTCCGCTGAGGGAACGCCGCGCGGACATCTCCGTTTTCGTGCGGGCCTTCATCGAGGAGGTGTGCGATCTGAACCGCCTTCCGCCGATCGTGGTCGCCCCCCAAGCGATGGCGGCGCTCGAGCGATCCCTCTGGCCGGGAAACCTGAGGCAACTGCGCAGCGCCGTCGAATCCGCGGTGATGCTCGCGTCCGACGGAACGGTGCGCTTGACCCACCTCCCCGAGCACGTCCTGGACGGCGCGATGGGAGCGAACTCAGCCCTGCGCGCCGACCGGCGCTTCCGCGAGGCCAAGCGCCTGGTGGTCGACGCGTTCGAACGCTCGTACCTCGAAAACCTCCTGAAGCGCCACGGCGGAAACGTCACCGGCGCGGCCGAGCAGTCGGGAATGCTGCGTTCGGCGCTCCAACGTCTCCTCCGCAAGCATGAGATCCACTCGGCCGATTTTCGCAGTCCTGATGATGCGGGTCCTTACGCCACGTGAGTCGAGGGCGCCAGCCCGGAAATCTCGGCGCGGCGTGGCGCGTCGTCATTGACGGCGCAGGTGACGGCGCGTGGAACATGGCGGTCGACGAGGCGATCCTCGAGGCCTACCAGCGTGCCGACCCGAAACCCGCGCCCACGCTGCGCCTCTACGGATGGCGGCCCGCGACGCTTTCTCTCGGTCGATCGCAAAACGCCGAAGGCTCGCACGACGCGCGCGTCGTATCGCTCGAGGGGATTGGTCTCGTGCGCCGGCCGACGGGAGGAGGCGCGGTTCTCCACGAGTTCGAAAGGACGTACGCGGTCATCGGGGCACTCGGCACCCCGCCGTTTTCCGGCGGGGTGGTCGCGTCCTACCGGACGATCGCCGAAGCCCTGAGGCGCGGGCTGATCCGGCTCGGGGTCGCGGCGATTCCGGTCGAACCCACGCACGGCTCGTCGAGGGATACGCCGGCGGCGTGTTTTGAGCGTCTCGGCGCGTGGGAGCTCGTCGCGAACGGACGCAAGCTGGTCGGGTCCGCCCAGGCACGACGGCGAGGGGCGCTTCTCCAACACGGTTCGATCCCGTGGCGTCTCGATCCGTCGCGGCTCGCGGCGGTTTTCGGATCGCCGGTCGATGCGTCACGATTCACCGACCTCGAAACAACGCGCGGGGCCGCGGTCGATCCCTCCTCGGTGGACGCGGCCTGCGTTGATGGGTTCGAGGAGACGTTTTGCGCCCGACTGGTGCAAGGGTCGCTTACGGAAAGCGAAGCCCTGCGCGCGGCCGAACTGCGTTGCTGGAAGTACGACTCCATCGCGTGGACCCGCGGCGGCGCGATCGGGACTCGGGAGGCCCGGTGGGGGCCCGCCGTTCCCCGGTGAGCGTCACGGCGCTTCGGTGCGCGACGCCTCGCCCAGAAGCACGACCTCGGCCGGCCGCCCGTCATGCCCGAGGAGCGTCGTCGGATCGACCGTTCCCTCGAGCGATACGGGCAGGCGCGGGGTCTTTCCAGGCACGACTCGTATCCGCAGCGTCACCGCGCCGTCTTGAGACACGATGCTGAGCGTATTTTTGACCGGATCTACGGTCAGGAAAGGTTCCGTCGCCAGGAGCTCC
The DNA here is from genome assembly GCA_032124015.1 of Acidobacteriota bacterium. Taxonomy (GTDB): domain Bacteria; phylum Acidobacteriota; class Polarisedimenticolia; order Polarisedimenticolales; family DASRJG01; genus DASRJG01. The sequence goes on along the minus strand of JAQBEH010000152.1, from coordinate 18,549 downwards.
GTCAGGTCCTCCGCGGGGACGACGAGCACGCCTTGGTCGTCGAGGTCGTAGCGCGCCAGAATCCAGGGGAGGCGCAATCGCGCGTGCTCCGCCGCGGTGCACTCCGCGGTGGGTTCGGTCCCTTCGAGAAACGACTCCTGGATCAGCTCGACGCATCCCGCGGTCGCAACGGCGCGAAGCCCCGTCGCGCGGTCCACCGTCTGGCGCATGACTCCGGGAACCTCCGGGAAAGGGACCGGGGGCTCGTCGCGGAGCGCTTCTTCCATGAACGCCATCCAGATCGGAAGCGCGGCCTGCGCTCCGGTTTCCCGCGAGCCCAAGCTCTTTTTGGTATCGAAGCCGACCCACACGCCAACGACGAGATCCGGCGTGTAGCCGATGAACCATGCGTCCGTGCAGTCGTCGGTCGTCCCGGTCTTCCCGGCGAGGGGACGCCCGAGGCTCGCCGCGGCGGCGCCGGTTCCATCGGTGATGACGCCCTCCAAAAGCGCATTCATGAGAGCGGCGGTTGTCGGCTGCAGGACCTCCCGGGCCGACGGTTTCGCTTCCTCGAGGAGCGCGCCCTCGCGAGAGCGCACGGTCTCGACGAGATAGGGGGCGATGCGCACGCCCTGGTTGGCGAAGGTGCCGTAGGCGCTGGTCATTTCGAGCAGGCTGACCTCGAAGGCCCCGAGAGCCAAAGAGGGGAACGGCTGGAGGTCGGTCGTCAGCCCGAGCTCTCGGGCGAGCCGGATGACGTTCCGGAATCCGGCGCGGTCGAGGATCTTGACCGCCGAGATGTTGGCGGATTTTTCGAGCGCCTCCCGGAGTGTGAGCCGTCCGTAGTATTTCATGCCGTAGTTTTCGGGCTGATAGAGGGAGAGCGTCCCGGGCTCGACGAAGACCGTGGGCGCGTCGAGAACTTGGTCGGACGCGGTCATGCCCTGTTGGAGCGCTGCGGCGTAGACGAAGGGCTTGAACGCGGAGCCCGCCTGGCGCCGTGCCTGCATCGCACGGTCGAATTCGCTGCGCCTGAAATCCAGGCCGCCGACCAACGCTCGGACGGCGCCCGTTCGCGCATCGATTGCGACGAGCGCGCCTTCGACCTTCGGCTCTTGCTCGAGGGCGAACACGGAGTGATCGGCGATCTTCGCGGACACCACGCGCACGCGCACGATATCTCCGCGTTTCACGAGGCCCGCGGGATCGTTCCGCCGGGTCCAGGCCACGCCGTCGGCGTCGAGGGAGCCAGAGAGCGCGCCGGCCCGAAGGAGGGCGCGGCCACGGGTCGTTTCGAGCACGACGCCGTCATACGTGCCGCCTTCGACTACGCCCTCGCGCCAGGACGGCGATACCCAGGTTTCGGGCTCCTCGCCGTCTCCGACCTTCCCGATCCGCCCGCGCCACCCCTGGCGTTTGTCGAGCTGCCTCAAGCCGTGGTCGACCGCCCGGTTGGCGATGCGTTGCAAGTCGACGTCGATTCCGGTGCGGACCTCCAGACCTCCTTGATAGATACCCTCCTCGCCGTATCGGGCCTGGAGCGCGCGGCGAACCTCTTCGACGAAGTAGGGGGCGACGTCCTTGGCGTCGTGCCGCGGCGAAAGGACGAGGGGCGCTTGCTTGGCCGCGTCGGCCTGCTCCGGCGTAATTTCGCCTTCGGCAACCATGCGCCCCAGGACGTGTCCCCGACGGCGGAGCGAGGCCTCCGGGTTCTTGAACGGGCTCAACCCCTCCGGCCGCTGGACCAGGCCCGCGAGCAGGGCGGATTCCGGAAGATCGAGATCGACCGCGTGTTTTCCGAAGTAGAACTGAGCCGCGGCCTCGAGGCCGTAGCGTCCGTGGCCCATGTAGACCTGGTTGCAGTACATCCGGAGGATCTCGTCCTTCGAGTACCGCTGCTCGATCTCCATCGCGAGGAGCATCTCCTGGACCTTTCGCCGGGGCGTCTTGTCCGGCTTGAGGAACAGGTTGCGGGAGAGTTGCTGCGTCAGCGTGCTGGCACCCTGCTGGAACGACATCGTGGTCAGGTCGTGCCATGCGGCGCGCGCGATCCCCTTGAAGTCGAGTCCGCCGTGCTCGTAAAAGTTCGAGTCCTCGACGGCCACCAAGGCTTGCAGAAAGACCTTCGGGATGTCCCTCTGCGCCAGCAGCGTGCGGCGCTGCTCGCCGAAGCTCCCGATCGTCGTGCCCTCGCGCGCGAGCACCCTCGTGTTGAGAGGCGGCGTGTACCGGTCGAGCGCCTCGACGTCCGGGAGGTCGAGCTTGAGGCCGTGGCCCAATGCCAGCCCGCCGAGCGCCGCCGGGAGAATCAAGGCGCCAAGGACTAGAGTGCGTCGCTGCAATCGGCTCATGATCGCTCCGAGACTAGCACGCGCCGTGCCGTCGCGAAGCAGGCCGAAAGACGAGGACGGAGCGGCGACAAGGAGGCCGGCGTGTGGTCAGGGGCACACGCCAGGGGGGCCTCGTGACACGATCCGGGTGCTTCGGTTGCCTCGGCTCGGGCTAGGATTGAGCGGATGATCGTCTGCAAGTTCGGTGGGACCTCGGTCGCGGATCGGGATGCGCAGCAGCGTCTCGCATCGATCGTCCGCGATCGCCAGGACGGCGCGCTCCTCGTCGTCGTGTCGGCGTTGGCAGGCGTTTCGGATGCGCTCATCCGCGTGTTCGATGCGGCCCAGGGCGGACAGCTTGACGAATCGGAGCGCGAATTGCGGGCGATCGCGAGCCAGCACCGCGCGCTATTGGCCGAGACGCCGGCGCGGCCCCCGGCGCGCGAGGCGGCGGAGGCGTTCGTCGAGGACGCCCTCGCAATGCTCGAGGACGCTCGCCGGGGCCTCTCGAAGGTGGCCGGCCTGATGTCGTGGGATCGCGCGCGCTTCGTCGGCGTTGGCGAGATCCTGTCCAGCCGAATCGTCGCGGCGGCGCTTGATGCCGCAGAAATTTCCTCGACCTGGGTCGATGCCCGCACGGTCCTCCGCACCGAAGGCGTCGATCCCGAAAGGGACGCCCCGGTGCCGGAGGCGATCCGTACCCTGGCCGCCGCCACGATCGCGCCTTTGTTGGCGAATGGGCGCGTGGTTTTGACCCAGGGATTCATCGGCGGCGCGGTCGTCGACGGCGTCTTGCGCCCGACGCTTCTCGGAAGGGGGGGCTCGGACTACTCGGCGTCACTTTTCGCACGGGCGCTTGGAGCGAGGCGGGTCGAGGTCTGGACCGACGTTGACGGCGTACTCACCGCGAACCCGCGGATCGTCCGCGCGGCGCGTCGGGTGAAGACCCTCTCGTTCGACGAGGCGAGCGAACTGGCCTACTTCGGCGCGAAAGTCCTCCACCCGAGCACGCTGCTGCCGGCGATCGAGGCGGCGATCCCGGTCTGGGTCGGCAACGCGCGGCGTCCCTTGGGGCCGGGGACGACGATCCTCGCAAGAGGGATCGCCCCGGCGGACGGCCGCTTCGCGGTCAAGGCGATCGCCGACAAGCGGGGGATCACCGCGGTGCAAGTGGTTTCGACGCGGATGCTCATGGCGCACGGTTACCTCGCCCGGATCTTTGCGGTGTTCGACGCGCACCGTACGCCGGTGGATCTCGTTGCGACGTCCGAGGTCTCGGTGTCGCTCACGATCGACGATGACCGGCGTCTTCCCGAGATCGTTGCCGCGCTATCGGAGTTCGCGCGGGTCGACGTCGAGCGCGGGATGGCGGTTTTGTGCCTCGTCGGCGAGGGGATGCGCGGGAATTCCGACGTCGCGGCCGAGGTGTTTCGCGTGCTCCGAAACATCAAGGTGCGCATGATCACGCAGGGATCGTCGGCCATCAATCTGAGCCTCGTCCTCGACGAGCGTGACGTCGATGACGCCGTTCTCGCACTCCACGACGCGTTATTTCGAGGGCCCCTTCCCGCCGAGGTCTTCGGTGCGCCCGCTGACGCCACCGATCGAGGTACGCCGCAGGGTCCACCGATACCTGCGGCGACGCTCCTCGCATTGGCCGAGCGGCATGGCACGCCGCTGTACGTCTACGACCTCGAGATGGTGGACGCGCGCATTGCGATGCTCCGCCGTCACTTGCCGCTTGCTCCCGGCCGCCTCCTGTTCGCGTGTAAGGCGAACGCGAACCCGGCGGTCTTGTCGCGACTCGCGGCGCGCGGGATCGGGATCGAGGCCGCCTCTCCGGGGGAAGCCGAACGGGCCATCGAGTGTGGCCACGCACCCGAGAGCATTCTCGTGTCGGCCACGAATGCGCGGGCCCAAGACCTCGCGAACTTGGCGGCCCGCGGTTGCCGCCTGGCGCTGGGATCGCTTTCCGACGTGCGGCGGGTCGGCTCGCTCTCCCGTGGAACGGCGGTGCTGCTTCGGATCAACCCGGGCGTGGGGGACGGGCACCACCGTCATGTCGTGACGGGGGGCGCGCAGAGCAAATTCGGAATTCCGCTCGAACAATTGGAGTCCGCTCGTTCCGCCTGCCGTGCGGCGGGGCTTGAAGTCTTGGGCCTCCACGCGCATATGGGCTCGGGAATCCTCGAGCCCGCTCCCCTTCTTGTGTCGGCTCGCGCGCTTTGCGCCGCGGCCCGCAGCCTCCCGCGCGTTGGCGTGCTCGATTTCGGAGGTGGATTCGGGATCCCATACCGGGAGGGGGAGTCCGAACTCGACCTGGCGACTTTCGGCGAGGCGATGGACCAAGAGCTTTCGGTCTTCGCCGCCACCACGGGCTTCCGTCCCGAGGCGTGGTTCGAGCCCGGGCGTTTTATCGCCGGCCCCGCCGGTTGCCTCCTCGCGCGCGTGACGTGCCGCAAGGAGAGCGGCGGCCACGTCTTCGTAGGTCTGGACACCGGCATGAACCACTTCCTTCGCCCCGCGCTCTATGGGGCCTACCACCGGATCGTCAACCTGAGCGACCCGGAAGCCGCAATCGAGTGGGTGGAGATCGTCGGCAACGTGTGCGAGTCGACCGATGTCTTCGCGTCGGCGCGTGCCTTGCCCCGCGCGGACGAAGGCCACATCCTGGCGATTCTCGACGCGGGTGCCTACGGTTTCACGATGGCGAGCGCCTACAACCTTTGGCCGCTCCCGCTCGAAGTGGTGCTCCCGGATGGGACTCCCTAGAATCCCCACCCATGGTGCCGTTTACGATCGCCTCCCCCTTCCAGCCCACGGGAGATCAGCCACGGGCGATCTTGCGTCTGACCGAAGGGCTCGCGGAGGGACGCCGCGACCAGGTGCTGCTCGGCGTCACCGGTTCCGGCAAGACGTTCACGATCGCGCAGGTCGTGGCGGCGGCGCAGCGTCCGGTGCTGGTTTTGGCTCACAACAAGACCCTGGCGGCGCAGCTGTACCAGGAGTTCAAGCGGCTGTTCCCGCAAAACGCCGTCGAGTACTTCGTTTCGTACTACGACTACTACCAGCCCGAGGCCTACGTCCCGCAATCCGACACGTACATCGAGAAGGAATCGACGATCAACGAAGAGATCGACCGGATGCGGCATTCCGCCACGCGTGCCCTGTTCGAGCGGCGCGACGCGTTGATCGTCGCCTCGGTGTCGTGCATCTACGGTTTGGGTTCGCCCGAGGCGTACCACGGGATGATGCTGCTCCTCGAAAAGGGGATGCGGCTCGACCGCGACGCCGCGCTTCGGAAGCTCGTCGAGATCCAGTACCGCCGGATCAACACCGATCTCGAGCGCGGCTCGTTCCGCGTGCGCGGGGACGTGCTCGAGATCTGGCCGTCGTACGCCGAGGACGCGCTGCGCGTCGAGTTTTTCGGCGACGAGGTCGAGGGACTCTCCCGGATCGACACGGTGCGCGGGAAGGTCATCGAGGCCCTGGTGCGCCATCCGGTCTATCCGAACTCCCACTACGTCACGCCGAGGGAGACGATGCTGCGAGCGATCGAGACCGTTCAGAGCGAACTGGTGGCGCGCCTTGACGAGCTGACGGCCGAAGGCAAACTCCTCGAGGCGCAGCGCCTGCAACAGCGGACCCAATTCGATCTCGAGATGATGCGCGAGGTGGGCTACTGCCACGGCATCGAGAACTACTCGCGGCACCTGACCGGTCGCCGCCCGGGCGAGGCGCCGCCGACGTTGATGGACTACTTCCCCGCGGACGCGCTCATGGTCATCGACGAGAGCCACGCGACGATGCCCCAGTTGAGGGGGATGTACCACGGCGACCGCTCGCGCAAGACAACGCTCGTCAATTTCGGCTTCCGCCTGCCGTCCGCCCTCGACAACCGGCCGCTGATGTACGAGGAGTTCGAGACGAGGCGAGGCCAAACGATCTACGTTTCGGCGACACCGGCCCCCTACGAGCTGACGTTGACGGGGGGCGAGTTCGTCGAGCAGGTCGTGCGTCCCACCGGGCTGCTCGATCCCGAGGTCGTCGTCAAGCCGATCGACGGGCAGGTGGACGATTTGCTCGCCGAGATCCGCGGGCGGGTCGCATCGGGAGAGCGCGTTCTCGTGACGACGCTCACCAAGCGCATGGCCGAGGACCTCACCGAGTACTACCGCGAGGTCGGCGTGAAGGTCGAATACCTCCACTCCGACGTCCAGACGTTGGAACGGGTCAAGATCCTCCGCGAGCTGAGGAAGGGCTCGTTCGACGTGCTCATCGGAGTCAACTTGTTGCGCGAGGGGCTCGACCTCCCCGAGGTCTCATTGGTCGCGATCCTCGACGCCGACAAGGAGGGGTTTCTCCGCTCGACGGGTTCGCTCATCCAGACGATGGGCCGCGCCGCACGCAACGTGAATGGGAAGGCGATCCTGTACGCCGACAAGCGCACCGATTCGATGCGCGCCGCGATGGACGAAACCGCGCGCCGCCGGAAGGTGCAGGAGGCGTACAACCTCGAGCACGGCATCACTCCGGAGACGATCCGACGGGCGCTGGACGACCTCATGACGTCGCCGGTTCACGCCGACTATTCAACCGTCCCGCTCGACGAAGAAGAAGATGAGGACATCTTCGAGGACCAAGAGGCCCTGATCGCGGAGATCGCCCGGCTCGACAAGGCGATGCGCGCGTCCGCCGACCGGCTGGACTTCGAGACGGCGGCATCCCATCGCGACCGTATCCGCTACCTCGAAACCAAAGGCGCGCTCGCGTGAGGGAGGCATGATGGACGAGCGGCGCACCTCCAAGGGTGGCACCTATTCCTTCCGCCGGGGCGAGCCGGTAGCGTTTGCGTATTTCGACCCGCCGCGGCCGGCGGCCGGGACGAGGAGCGTCGGGATCGCCCTCGATACGCTTCGCGTGAGGATCGACGGCCTCGATGACGCGCTGGCCGATGCGCTGGTCCAACGCTACGGCCCTTACGCCGACACGTCACCGGTCGTCGAACACTCGGCCCTCGTCGTGCGTTTTGCCCGCGAGGCGCGCGACTACTTCATCGAACCGCCCCAAGTTGCGGAGTTCAACCCCGTCTGGCTCGCGGTCGAGGGCGCGCGCGTCCGCTTCGTCGGCTATCGGCTCGCCGGCTGGTTCGATACAAGGGAGCAGAGCGGCGAGATCCTCCTCGCCCGCGGTACCTACGAGCCCGAGCTGCGCGCGCTCGAGAATTTCATCCGCTGCGCGATCGCGTGGTACGCCGCGGAGCGCGGAGGCGCGCTGGTCCATGCCGCGAGCCTCGTGCGCAACGGCAAGGCGTACCTTTTTTATGGAGAGTCGGGGGCGGGGAAGTCGACGCTCTCGGCCGTCAACACGCGCGGGACGGTCGTCAGCGACGATCTCTCTTTGGTCCTTCCCCGGCCCGGGGGAGGGCTCGACCTCGTTGGGAGCCCGTTTCGCGGAACGTACGAGGAGGGCGATCCGGTCGTGGGCCGCTTCCCTCTCGCGGCGGGCTTTCGCATCGTGAAGGATGTCAAAGCGGAGGTTCGAGCGGCGCCTCGCGTGGTCACCTTCGGCCAGCTCGTCGGCAACCTGACGTTCGTCGCGGAGGCCTTTCGGGAGCGCCCCGACCTCTTCGCCTCGATCGAGGCGGCTTTCGCCGGCGTCCCTCTCCTCCACCTTCACTTCACGAAGGACGACTCGTACTGGGACGCGATCGATGCGGCGGGGCTGTGAGCGACGCCGGCGCCACGTTCGTCGCCGATCTGTCCGGGCTCGTCGTCCGCGTCCAGGGCCTGGACGACGCCCTGGCCGGACTGTTTGCGTCGCAGTGGGCTCCGTTCATCGCCGATCCGGACGCGACACCGTGGCTCGACATCTCCGTTGCCGTTTCGAACCGAGTGATCGTGACGGGCCGTCCGATGCGCAAGTCCATCGAGGGCGAGGTGCGAGACGGCGGCGGACGGTTCCGCTCCGACGAAGGGGAGCTCGCCATCGACGCTTCGGGCAGAGCGCGCGTCCTTCTGGGACGCGGCGACGACCAGTGGCGCTTTTGGGGGTTGGTCAATCTCATCGCGGCGGCCCTCGCGGTGCGCCTGCCTTCGCGGCCGGGGGCGCTCCTTCACGCGGCCGGTGTCGTCGTCGAGGGGCGCGGGTTCGTCCTGATCGGTCCGGAGGGGGCGGGGAAGTCGACTTTCTCACGGATGGCGCGGGAGGGCGGTGCGCAGGTCATCAGCGACGACACCGTGCTCGTCGATGGCGCTTCGGGAGACGTCGAGCTTCTCGGCTCGCCGACGCGCGCGCACGAAGCCACGAATCTGGGCCGGGGGCGGTGGCCGGTCGCCGCACTGCTGCACGCGCGCTGGGGCCCCGAAGCACGCCTGGACCCCGTGGGTAGGCTGGCGACCGAAGCCCTTCTCGCGGCCAACCTGCCGTTTCTCGCGAGCGGGTGGGGGCACGATGCGAGGCTCGACGCGCTCGTTCCGTTCCTCGCGGGGGCTGTGCCGCACCGCGTGCTGACGTTCGCGCCCGATTCGTCGTTCGTCGCGGTCTTGCGCGCCGCTGCGTTCTGATCACGGGCGACCACAATCGTAGAATGCCACGGATGAACGGCACTCCGCTTCGGGAAAAGGTGGCCGCGCTTCCGGATCGCCCGGGCGTCTACCTCTATCGCAACGCCCAGGGCGCGCTGCTCTACGTCGGCAAGGCCAAATCGCTGCGCCAGCGCGTGCGCTCGTATTTCCAGGCCGGAGCGCAGCACGCGCCGCGAACGGTCAGCCTCGTCGCCGAGATCGCCGATCTCGAGACCATCGTCGTCGACACCGAGATGGAAGCTCTGATGCTCGAGGCCAACCTCATCAAGAAGGAGCGTCCGCCCTACAACGTGATCTTGAGGGACGATAAGAGTTTTCCGTACCTCAAGCTATCGTTGGCGGACGAGTACCCGAGAGTGTCGCTCGTACGCCGTGCGCGCCTGGACAAGAACACCTACTACGGTCCGTTCCTCCCGGCGTCGGTCGCAAGACGCTCGCTCAAGATGATCCCGCGTTTTTTCCAGGTGGCCACCTGCGACGAGGTGTTCGACGGCAAACGGCGGCCGTGTCTCTACTATCACCTGGATCAGTGTTTGGCGCCGTGCGCGGGAAAGGCCACGCCCGAAGCGTACGGTCGGGCCGTCGCCGATGCGAAGTTGTTCCTCGAGGGCCGTCACAAGGACCTGACCGCTTCGTTGACGCGTCACATGCACGAGGCGTCGGACGCGCAGCAGTACGAAACGGCGGCACGCTACCGCGACACGCTCGCCACGATGGAGAAGCTCGGCATCCGGCAAACCATCGACTCCTCGGGTCTCGAGGATCGAGACTTCCTGGCCCATCACGTCGAGGGGAGACAATTGGCACTCCAGGTGTTCGAGATGCGCGCGGGGAAGGTCCAGGCGCGTCGCGAGTTCACCTTCGACGATCTCGATTTCGACCCGGCGTCGTTCTACGCGCAGGTGCTCCTCCAGCTCTACGCCGACGCAGCGCCGCCGCCGGAGATCGAGCTCGCCGCGCCGCCCGCCGAGCCCCTGCTGCTGACGGCCTGGCTGACGGAGCGCGCGGGGCGGAGCGTCACGCTCCACGTTCCCGAGCGCGGGACCAAGCGGCGTTTCTTGACGATGGTCGAAAAGAACGCGGCGCTGGCCTTCGAAGCGCGGTTCAGGGCGAGGCACAGCCACGGTGTCGAAGTGTTGGAGGCGTTGGCCCACGTGATCGGCCTCGCCGAGGCGCCCTACCGGATCGAAGCGTTCGACATCTCCAACATCCACGGCACCGACTCGGTCGCCTCGATGGTCGTGTGGGAGGGCGGAAAACCGAAGCCCTCGGACTACCGGATCTTCAATATCAAGACGGTCCAAGGCCCCGATGATTTTGCGTCGATGGCCGAAGCGGTCACGCGCCGTTACCGCCGCGTCCTTTCGGAGGGGAAGCGCCTTCCCGATCTGGTCTTGATCGACGGCGGCCCCGGCCAACTCGGCGCAGCGGTTCGAGCCGCGGCGGCGGAGGGCCTCCCGACGCTGCCTATGGTCTCCCTCGCGAAGCGGGAGGAGGAGATCTTCCTGCAAGGACACGGGGAGCCGATTCGTCTCGACCGTTCGTCCCCGGCGCTCCAGCTCCTGCAAAGGATCAGGGACGAGGCGCACCGGTTCGGCATCAAGCGCCATCGCGCCAAGCGCGCGCGACGCACCCTGACGAGCGCGCTCCTCGACGTCCCGGGGGTGGGGCCGAAGACGGCGAAGGCGCTCTTGCGGGCGTTTGGCAGCGTCCAGGGCGTAAAAGGGGCGACGACGGGCCAGATTGCAGCCGTGGCGGGTGACAAGGTCGCCCGGGCCATCGCCTTGTGGAGTTCGCCCGGGGACCTTGTTCGCGGACGCTAGCCGTCCCTATATTGGATTCCATGAGGTTTTGGAGATCGATCCCCGGGGCGATCGTACTGGTCGTGTCCTTTGGCGTCCTTGCGGCGCTCGGCCTGGCTGCGGCTCAGGTCTACCGGGTGACTCATCCCGCACGCCAGTCCGAAATGACGTTGAACCTGGGTGCCGCCCTCGCCAAAGCCGAGGACGTGACGTTCAGGTCGACGGACGGGATACGACTCAAAGGGTGGCTTATCCCGGGGACGCCGATGATGCCCCCGATCGTCGTGTGCCACGACCTCGGAGAGAGCCGGGACGCCGTGATGAACCTCGCCATCGCGCTCAACAACGCCGGGTTCACGGTACTCGCGTTCGACTTCCGCGGGCACGGCGCCAGCGGCGGTGACGTTTCGACCCTGGGGATCCACGAGGTCCGAGACGTTCTCGGCGCGATCGACTTCGTGGCGGCTCTTCCCAAGGACAACGTGGACGCGAGGAAGATCGGCATCTTCGGCGCCGGGATGGGCGCTCACGCGGCCGTCCTCGCCGCGGCCGAGCGGCCCGCGCTTCGTGTGTTCGTCCTGGATGGACTCTGGCCGGATGCGGGATTCACGCTCGTCCGGCACGAGTTCGCCGATTGGCGCTGGGGAGAAAGATACCTTGGCGCCGTCCCGGTCGCGCTCTTCCCGTTGATCGCCGGGGTCTCGATCGACGAGGGGCGCGCCAACGATGTCCTTCCGTCCCTGGCGGGACGCGATCTGCTTCTCGTCGCACCGGCGGGTGATCGACGCTTGGACGAGTCCATGCGGGCGATGTACGCAACGCTCCCCGAGCGGCGCGATTCGGAGCGCAACCTGATCACGCTCCCGGCCACCCGGGCCTCCGGTCTGGACGCCGCCAACTTGATCCGCTACCACGAGCGCGTCGTAGAGTTTTTCAGCTCCCGCCTCCCTCGGCCCTAGTGGGGTCAGGAATTGGGATCCCTCCCTGCTAAAGTGCGGCGGATGAAGCCGACCGCCGGCTCAGAGCTCGACGCCTACTTGGCCCGCGGCCGCAACGTGGTCGAGGAGGCGCTCGTCCATGCCGTTCCGCCGATGGGATCGCAGCCAGCCTCCCTCCCCGAGGCGATGCGCTACACGCTCCTCCTTCCGGGGAAGCGGCTGCGGGGGATCCTGGTGCTCGCCACGTGCGAGCTCCTGAAAGGACGATGGGAGGATGCTCTCCCGCTCGCCTGCTCCGTCGAGTTGGTTCACGCGTCGTCCCTGATCCTCGACGACCTGCCATCGATGGACGATGCGACGCTTCGGCGCGGGAAGCCGACGTTGCACAAGGTCGTGGGGGAGGCGAACGCGATCCTCGCCGCCGTCGGTCTCTTGAACGCCGCCTACGGGTTGATCCAGGAGGCGCCCGCGCTCAAGGACCGCGCGCGGGTTCGCGCGACCGCGCGACTGGCCGAAGCGATCGGCGTTCCCGGCCTCATCGGCGGACAGGTCGCCGATCTCGAGGCCACCGGCAAGAAGATCGACCTCGACGCGCTCGAATACATCCACAGCCACAAGACGGGGGCGTTGTTCATCGCGGCGGCGGAGCTCGGCGCCATCGCGGCGGGCGGGCGGGCACGCGATACCGAGGCGGTGCGCCGCTACGCGAAGAACCTGGGACTTGCGTTCCAGATCACCGACGACCTCCTCGACTACAGCGGAAATCCGGAAACGACGGGCAAGGACGCCGGCCTCGATCGCAATCGAACGACCTTCGTCAATCTGTGCGGGATCGACGGTGCCCGCCGGCTGACCGACGAGCTGATCTTGGCGAGTCTCGAGGCGTTGACTCCCTTCGGGCGGCGGGCCGAAATCCTGGCCGGCCTCGCGGACATGGTCCGCGACCGCGATCGTTGACGGGCCCCTGAGCATGTCCGAGCGTTACGACGAGGTCCGAAGCCAGCTCGTCCAACGGGGTTACCTTCAAGGACGCATCGAGCGCTTCCTCCTGCGCGATCTCATCACCGCCGCCGGGCCCCGCGCCCTCGCGCGCACGAGCTTCAAGGCGGCACTGCTGGGCGCGCCGCTGCTCGGTGGTCTGCTCGCCGCGTCGACCGTCGCCGCGAACCGGCCGATGCTCGGAGCGCGAGACGCTCTGGTGCTCTGGCTCTATTTCGCGGTTTTGGCCGGTGCCGCGCTATTCGCGCTCGATCTGATCGCCGCTGGGTTCGCCGCGGCGTGGGCCCGTCGGCGCGGTGCGCGTTCTTCCGACGCCCTGCGCGCGGGGCTCATCGTCGCCGTCCCGGTTTTGGTCTATCTGGTCGTGCTCTGGGCTCGCGGCCGGCCCGACGGGGGGTTCGGCGAGGATGCGCTCTTCCTCGCGGCGGCGGTCACGACGGTGGCGCTCGTGGCCTGGCTCGCCGGATTGGTTTCTCTCGCGGGGATTGTCGGGCGCACGGGCGAGGTGCCCGATCGGTACCGCCGCTCCGCGGTGTTCCTCCTCGCCGTTCTCGTGCCCGTGGCCGCCGCGTTTTTCGTCATCCCGAAAACGACGCCCGCCGGCGGATCCCGCGCGATTCCACCCTCCGCCTTTTCCCCCGCGCCGCGAACTCAGCGCCTGCTCGTGGTCGGGATCGACGGATTGGAAGGCGCCCTCGTCGAGGTGGCGTCGGAGCATGGCGCGACCGAGCACCTCCTCGCGCTCTTGGCCCGGGGCGCGCTGTACCCCAAACACCGCGAACCGGCGGAGCCTCCCGAGGTCTGGACCACGATCGCGACCGGAATGGGCGCCGACGCGCACGGCGTGCGCTCGGCGGGGGCAACCCGGCTCCCCGGGGTCGCCGCCCCCATCGCGGTGCGTTCCGGACCGGCGTCGCTTGACGCCGCTCTCCGCTTCCTGCTCCCCGCGCGCACCGTGCCGGCGTCGGGCGCGGGACGGCGTGTGCGCGCCTTGTGGGAGATCGCGGGGCTCGTGCAGCCGGCCGCTGTCGTGGGGTGGTGGGCGTCGTGGCCGGCCTCCGGCACCGAAGGCGATCCGAGCGCGGGGTACGTGGTCTCCGATCGCGTCCTGGCCAAACTGCTCTCTGAAGGCGCGGAAGACCGAGATACGGCGCCCGCCTCGCTCTATGCACGACTCGCCCGGGATTTCCCAGCGGAACGCGCGGCGTGGCGTGCGAGCTTCGAAGCGCGGTTTTTCGATCTTCCCCAGGACGCGCGCGCGTTGGCGTGGGAATCATTCCTGATCGACACGTTCGCGTGGAGGACGACGCTTCGATTGCTCGACGACCCGGAGCTTTCGACCTCGTTCACGTACCTGCCGGGGCTCGACATCCTGCGGACGCGGCTTCGCGGAAGTTCGGATGCGCAAAACGCGATCGAAAGCTACCTGCGCTGGTTGGACGCGTCGATCATCGCCGAGCTGTCGGCACGGAACGACGACAGAATCCTCCTGATCGCCGACCCCGGCCGGAGCGCGGGACGAAACGAGGAAGGATTCGTCGCGATCTCGGGCGGTGGAGCCGTCCCGTTGTGCGTCGGACCGCCGATCGGCGATCTCGATGTCGCGCCGATTGCGCTTCGCCTCGCCGGGCTTCCCGCTAGCCGCGAGATGCGAGGGGTGGCTCCCGAGCGTTGCTTCGAAGGGGCCCCGCCCGCGCCACCCGCGTTGGCGAGCTGGGGACGCCGCGGGCGTCCGGCCGAAGCTCCGGCGAGCGACTACGATCCCGAGATGGTCTTGCGCTTGAAGAGCTTGGGTTACCTGCGATGAGCGGATCCTTCCCGCGCGCGCTCTGGCTTCGCCTCGGGCTCCTTGCGAGCCTCTGTCTTTTGGTCGGGCACGCGCTGTACTACCGGTTCCTTTGCGACGACGCCTTCATCTCGTTCCGCTACGCGCACAATCTGGCGGCGGGGGATGGCCTGGTTTTCAATCCGGGCTTCGCACCCGTTGAGGGGTACACGAACTTCCTTTGGGTCGTCGTGCTCGCCGCCTTCGACTATTGCGGTGCGAAGCCGGAGCACGTCGCGCCCATCCTGTCGATCCTGCTGACCGTCGCGCTGTGGGGCCTCGTCGCCCGCGCGGCGTGGCGATGGATTCCCGACGGGCCCTTCCGGTTTGCGATTCTCCTGCCGACGGCGTGGCTCGCCGTGACGCGCAGCGTCGCGGTGTGGTCCACGAGCGGGTTGGAGACGCGCCTGTTCGAGGTGCTCGTGGTTGCCGGCGTCTTCCGGCTGATCGACGACGTCTCCGCCGCCGGGGACGGCGAGCGACGAGGGCTTCCCCTCGCTTCGGTCTATCTCGCCCTGGCGGCGTTGACCCGCCCCGACGGAATGCTCATCGGCGGCGCGGCCATGGCGACCGCCGCCGCGATTCTCGCGATGCGGAGGCGCTTGCGCTTCGGCGACATCGCCACGCACGCCCTGGTTTTCGGCGGGATCGTCGGCGCGCACCTGCTGTTCCGGCACGCGTATTACGGCGACTGGGTCCCCAACACCTACTACGCAAAGGTCGGCGGCCGAGCGTGGTGGGAGATGGGCTCGGCGTATCTCGCCTGCTTCGCGATCGAGTACGCGGTCTGGCTGTGGATCCCGTTCCTTTTCGCCGGCGTGCGGGGGTTCCTCGCCGACCGGTGCGCGGAGGCGCCGCTTCTGATCGCCGCCGCCGTCGTCCCGCACGTCCTGTACGTCGCCTCGATCGGCGGCGATCACTTCGAGTTCCGACCGGTCGATCTCTATTTCCCGTTCTTGTTCGTGCTCATGGGCCGCGGCGCCGCGGCGCTGTGCGACGGAGTCCTGCCTCGGCTCGGAGTGGTCATTTACGCCACCGTCGTGGCGGTGGGGCTCGTCGCGATCCCGTGGCAGTCGCACCGCCAATTCACGAAGGAATACGCGGTCGGTTTCCCCGGGCTGAGCGCGGCGCAAGCGCGCGTGGACTTCCTCGATCCGTCGAAAGATCCCGTCTACCGTTGGCCCCTCCTTCGTCGCCTCGCTCTGGCTCATCGCGATCTCCTGCGCGGAATGACCTCGCGCCTGGTCGGCATCCGCCAGGAAGAGCACGCACTGTTCCTTGCGACCGTCGTCCCCGAAGGACGCCGCCTACGCGCGTTGGTTGCGGAGGGCGTCTTTCCACCAGACACGCACATCGCGATCAACGCCGTCGGTGCGATCCCGTACTACTCGAACCTGCGGGTGCTCGATCGCCTCGGCTTGACCGATGCGGTCGTCGCGAAATCGGCGCCGGGGGAACTGCGTGTGATGGCGCACGACCGGCACGCGACGTTCGAATACGCGGCCGCAAGCGGCGTCGACCTTTGGACCGAGCACCCTGTCTACCTGTTGACGCGCCTCGTCGACGACAACTTGATCTGGAGGCTCGAGGCGGCACGGGCCTCGGGAGCGCCGGTTTTCTTCGCCGACGTCGGGGAGGGGGAGTACCTCGTCGCGCGCCTCCCGCAAGGGATCGACGAGGCGGCGCCCCGTTTCCCGATGCTGAGCTTCCACGCGGCGACCGACGACGCCGCGTTCATGGCGCTTCTCGATGCGGCGATCGAGGCCCACAGACGCGAGGTGGCCGCTCACCCGACGGCGCGCGGGGCGAGGGTGTCGCTCGGAAGCGCGCTTTCGGCGCGCGGGCGCGACGACCTGGCCTTGCCGATTTTTCGCGCGCTCGCCGATGAGAACGACGCCGAAGGTTGGTACAACCTGGGCACGATTCTCGCGCGCCGCGGTGCGTTCGACGACGCGGCCGACGCGTTCCGGCGGGCGCTTGCCGTCGATCCGTCGCTGGGCCCCGCCCGTCACAATCTCGGGGTGGCGTTGGTGCGGGCAGGACGGCTCGACGAAGCGATCGTGGCGTTGCGCGAGGCCGTCCTCGCGGAGCCGGACTCGGAGGGCGCGATCTACACGTTGGGGGTCGCGCTGTTGACGGCGGGCGACCACCAAGGCGCGGCCGCATGCGTTGGTCAGCTCTCGGCGTTGGGCACCGCGCAAGGGTCCGCCCTGGCCAAGCGTCTGGCCGGGAGTGCGGGCGCCCCTTGAGCGCGCGCTTTGCTCCGGCGCTCCTGTTTTGCGCGTTCCTCGCGGTCGCGGTCTACCTACCGGGGCTGCCCGGCGAGTTTGTCTACGACGACCATCGGCTCATCGCCGACAACGACGGGCTGAAGCGTCCGTTCGATCCGTCGAGAGCGTTTCTCAGGGACTACTACGCGTCGGATCTCGATAGGACGGGACTGGGCTACTACCGGCCGGTCGCGATTTTGTCGAACGAACTGGATTACCGCTTGGGCGGTGGCGGCGCGTTCTTGTTTCACCTGACGAATCTCCTCCTTCACGTGGCCGCGACGTGCTGCGTGTTCGCCCTCGCCCGCCGACTCGGGCCTGGCGGAGTCAACGTCCCGCTCGTGGCCGCTTCGCTGTTCGCGCTTCATCCGGCGCACGCGGAGTCGGTCGCCTTCATCTCGGGCCGGGTGGATCCGCTGGCCACGGTGTTCGTCCTTGCGACCATCCTCTTGCACTTGCGCGCGAACGACTCGGTTCGCCCGTGGCCGTGGCGCGTCGCCGCGGCGGGGGCGTGGCTGTTCGGCTTGCTCTCCAAAGAGATGGCGGTCACGGCCCCGGTTCTCGCGGCGGTGCTCGAGGCGGGGACGGAGGGCTTTCCGTTGCGCCGCGACCTGAAGGCTCGCGCCATGCGCTACGTTCCGTATTTCGTGGTCGCTTCGGTTTATCTCGCGGCGCGTGTCACCGCGCTCGGGCATCTGCTCGCGCCATCGCCCGACGGAGCGACGCTGTCGGTTACGAAGCCTCTCATCGCGCTTGGAACCTACCTCCGCTGGCTCGCGCTTCCGCCGTTCGGGTTGAACCTCGAACCCGAGCCGTCAGGGGGTTCGTGGGGCGTGCTCGCGGGCTTGGGAATCTTCGCGGCACTTTGTGTCCTGCTTTTCTTCTGGCGCCGCGGCTTCAGGGTCGAGTTGGCGACCGCGTCGGCCGCGGGGCTCGCACTCCTGCCGGTCTTGCAGTTGAAGCCGTTGGAAACGGCGCTGTCGGAGCGGTTCCTCTATCTCCCCAGCGCGTTTGCCATGACACTCGTCGGGTTGGTCGCGGCGCGCTTTTGCCTGGCGCGCGGCCGGGTGGCGACGGTCGCCGTCGTCGTCCTCCTGGGCAGCCTCTACGTGGCGAACCTCGTGCCGCGTTCCCGGCTTTGGCGCGACGAGGTGAATCTGTGGATGGCGAAAGACGGCGAAGACGGCGGATCGCTCAAGGCTCGATTGAACCTCGGGCGAGCGCACCATCGTCGAGGCGACGACGTCGCGGCCCGTGCCGCCTACGACGGGGCGATCGCGCTGGTACCGGGACTTGCGCCGCAGATCCGCGCCGAGATGGCAGCGTTGCCCGGCGAGGGGGCGGCGGGTGATCCGGCCGGCGACGTGAGGCGAGCCCTTGCGGCTTCTCCCGGGGACGGGTCGCTGTGGGGCAATCTGGGTTTCCTCCTGTTCGAGCGTGGAGACCTGGAGGGTGCGCAGGACGCGTTCGCGCGGGCGACGGAGCTGTCTCCGGGTCGTGCAACGGGATGGCTGGGGGCTGGGCTGGTGAAGCTCCGGCAGGGGGACCTCCAGGAGGCGGAGGCCGATGTGACCCGGGCCGTCGAGCTCGATCCGGCCCTCGGACTCGCGCGGGCCATCCGAGGGGAATGTCTCCTCAGGCGGGGTCGGGCCTGCGAGGCGCTGGCCGCCATCGAAGGGCTTCGGCTAGAAGACCCCGGGCAGCGCGAGGCCCTCGGCCGCGTCCGAGCCGCAGCCGTGTCGGCGTGCTCGAAGCGCCCGTAGAATTGCCGTTGCCGAAATGGGACCCGCACCGTACACTTTCGAGGCTTCTCGACCGA
>JAQBEH010000151.1:0-3371 GCA_032124015.1 Acidobacteriota bacterium | reverse complement strand
CCTCGTCATTCGGGTCCGGAAAACCCGCCTCGGTCACCTTACAGGTCCCAATGACCGCCTTGTCCGACTGGGAGTGGTAGAAGAGGATCCCGTCCCCCCGCCGCACCTCGTCCCGCAGGGTGTTCCTCGCCTGATAGTTCCGCACGCCGTCCCAGACCGTGCGCCGGCCCCGGGATTTCTCCAGATCGGGCCAGCCGAAGGTGCTCGGGTCGGACTTCAGCAGCCAGTAGCGCCGGGCCATTTCGAACCTCGTTTCGATCACGCCGTATTGAAGACGGGCATTTTGCCCTATGCTGACCGAGTTCGCGCGGGCTGAACGAAGGGGCGGGGGCCGCGGTGACCGAAACTCACGGGCGAAAAACAGTGAAGAAGCGAGCGCCGTTCGCCCTCGACCGGCGCACCCTCGCCTTCCGATTCAGGCGCAGCCTGCAGAGCACGACGCCGGGGATCAACCGCACGGTCAAGGACATCCTGAAGCACGCCCGCATCACGGGCTGCCTCGCCGATCATCAAGCCGAGCTCGAGATCGCCCTCCGCGAGGCGTTGGCGAACGCTGTGTTTCACGGCAACCGGAGCGACGCGGCGAAGCGCGTTCTCGTTCGCGCCTACTGCGACCCCCAGAAGGGATTCGTCATCGCCGTACGGGACGAGGGCCCAGGGTTCGATCCCGCCAAGGTCCCGGACCCGCGCGGCGAAGACCGGCTCGAGCTGACGCACGGACGCGGCATCTTTCTGATGCGCGAGCTGATGGATCACATCGAGCACCGGAAGGGCGGTCGCGAGGTGGTCCTCTACAAGAAGTTCCACTAGAGAATTGCGGACCGTTCCCCGCTACACTGCGCCGCATGGTTGCAGCACTCACCCTCTCCGCCGTTCTCGCGACGACCTCCTACCGGGTCGCAATGCCGGACCCGGCCTCGCACTTTTTCAACGTCGAGGTTCGCTTCGAACAGGTCAAAGCGCCGCTGCGATTCGCGTTTCCCGCATTCTCGCCGGGCGGGTGGAGAATCGACGAGGTCGCGGGGAACGTCCTTGACCTGGCCGCCATCGACGGCGGCCGGAAGATCCTCCCGGCGGTCAAGATCGACAAGCAGACCTGGGAGATCGGCAAACCCAGAGACGGAACCGTCGTGGTCGCCTACCGGGTCTACGCCAACGAGCGCGGCACCCCCTACGCCGCGCGCCTGAACACAGCGATGGCCCACGCCAACTTCGCGAGCATCTTGGGTTACGCCCCCGAGCGGCAACGCGCCCCCGCACGCCTGGCCATCCAGCCGTTCGGCGACTGGAAGGTCGCCTGCTCCCTTGCCCCCGCCGGCAGCACGCCTCTCACCTACGAGGCGCCCGACTTCGACCTCCTCGCCGACGGTATCTTCCTTGCCGGGGACTGGACCGAGGTCGGCTTCGACGACGGGAGCGCGCGCTACCGCCTCGTGTTCTCGCGGGCACCCGAGTTCAAAGACCGCAAGGTCGGCGACGATGTGCAAAAGATCGTGCGAGAGGCCGCGGCGGTCTTCGGCGAGACGCCGTTTGACCGCTACCTGTTCTTGTACCTCCTCGAGGCCGAAGGTGGGCACGGGGGGATCGAGCACCTCTTCGGCACGTCGATCTGCGCCCCGCTGGAATCGTTCGAGGATCGCGAAGCCTACAGAAAACTCCTCGGGGTCACCTCGCACGAATTCGTCCACGCGTGGAACGTCAAACGGATGCGTCCGGCGGGTTTGGGGCCGTTCGATTTCACGACGGAATCCCCGACCCACAATCTGTACGTCGCGGAGGGGTTCACGAGCTATTACGGCAACCTGGTGGCCGAGCGGGGCGGCGCAACCACGCGCGACGAGTACTTCGCGGCGCTCGCGGGCACGCTCGTCACCGACCGCGGCAACCCCGGCATTCGGGTGAAGAGCCTCGAGAGTCACTCTTGGGACTGGTGGCTCGAAAGCAACATCCCCTACCTGACCTACCGGACCAACTACTCGCGCGGCTCGCTCGTCGCGCTCGTGCTCGACCTCGAGATCCGCAATGCTACCGGCGGGAAGCGCTCGCTCGACGACGTGATGCGGTCGCTCTACGGCCGGACCGGAAAACGCGCGACCGGCTACACGGACGCCGAGCTGCGCGAAGCGCTCGCGAAAGACGGCGCTCCCGGGATGGACGCGCGCCTGGACGCGATGGTGACGGCGCCCGGGACACTCGACGCCGCCGCGGCCCTGGCGCTCGTCGGCGTCGAAGTCGTTCCCGACTCCGCGTCCCCCGTCGTGCCGTTTTTCGGCTGGCGCACCAGTTCATCCGGCAAGGATTTCCCAGCGCTCGACTGGATCGAGCCCGGCTCGCCCGCCGCAGCCGCCGGGCTGCAAGATCGCGACCTGATCGTCGCCCTGGGCGATCGGCGCCTCACGGCCGAACGCCTCGACAAAGAGCTGGCGCTCCTGGTGCCGGGCAAGCCGGTATCCATCAGCTTCTTTCGCGACGGGATCCTCCGCCGTGTCGAGCTCATTCCGGAAGCGCCGGTACCCCCGAAACTCATCGTGCGTCCGCGAGCGGACGCGACCCCCGAACAGAAGAGCCGGCTGGAGGCGTGGCTTGGCGCCCGGTCGGCGGCGCCCACGCCTTAGACCGGCAGGAGGACCGCAAGATGTCGCTCGGATCTCGCATCGATCTTTCCCAGTGCGGCCCCGCGCAGTTGTGGGCATCGCTCGAACCTGAGGTCCGGCTCGCCGCCGCGCGCTCCCTGTACGCCCACGATTGGGGCGAGGCCCCCACGCGGCGCGAGGCCGATTTCGCGATCATGCAAGGGATGCGCTTTCGCGAGAGCGCCGTGCGGCAGCTTTCCGCAGACAAGCGGGCAAGCTACGTCGCGCGTTCGATCCGGCCGAGCGACTCGCTGGCGGGGTCGATGCTTCTGGCGCTCCACCTCGAGCAGCGGCGCGGCATGCTCTCCGCTTTCCTCGAAGCGCTGAAGATCCCGCACGACAGCGGCCTGATCGCCGAAGACCACGACATGAAACCGCCGAGCGCCGCGGCGCTCGCGAAGGCGGCGAAGGTGCTCCGCGACCAGTTCCCCGCGGACGAGGTCGAGCTCTACCTCGCGACGCTCTACGTCCTCGACCGCGTGACGTGGGCCGGCCTCGAACCCCTCCTGAACGGGAAATAGGGGACAGGGGAAAAGGGGACACTCCCCTTTTTCGCGCAAAGCGGTATCCGGGGAGCTTTGAAGAAAAAGGGGAGTGTCCCAGTGCTGTCCCAACGTTTGAGGTCGGAGCGTCTGTAAGTCGTTGATCATGAAAGCGTAAGCAGTGATTTTTCTTGGTCTCGATTTGAATTGCGGATTCCGGTTCGGCGACCCTGCGAAGCACGACTTCGTGGGGGTG
>JAQBEH010000150.1:0-39113 GCA_032124015.1 Acidobacteriota bacterium | reverse complement strand
CGCGCATGACCTTGGTCCAAAAGCGCGTATAGATGAGGTGCATCGTCGCGTGCTCGATGCCCCCGATATAGAGATCGACGGGAAACCAGGGCGAGACCTTCGTCCAGTCGAAGGGCGCCTGGTCGTTGGCCGGGTCGCAATAACGGAAGTAGTACCAGCACGAGTCCACGAACGTGTCCATCGTGTCGGTCTCGCGGCGCGCCGGCTTTCCGCAGCGGGGGCAGGACGTTTCGAGGAAGCCCGGAGCTTGCGCCAACGGCGAGCCGCCCTCGCCGGTCAACGGGGCGTTGTCGGGGAGCAGCACGGGGAGATCGGCGTCGGGCACGGGGACGATGCCGCACGAGCCGCAGTGGATGACCGGAATCGGCGTTCCCCAATAGCGCTGGCGCGAAATCCCCCAGTCCTTGAGCCGGAAGGTGATCGTCCTCGTTCCGAACCCGCGGGCCTCCGCCTCGGCGGACATCCTCAGGCGCGCCGTCGCGCTGTCGAGCCCGTCGTAGCTCCCCGAGGCGTGCAACGTGCCGTCTTCCGTAAACGCGCCTACGAGGGTTTCAGCCGGAAGCGGCGCACCGTCCGTCTCGCGGATCACCGGCCGGATCAAAAGGCCGTATTTCTTCGCGAAGGCGAAGTCCCGCTCGTCGTGCGCGGGAACGCTCATGATCGCGCCCGTCCCGACATCGTGCAGCACGAAGTTGGCCGCCCAGATCGGGAGCTTTTCGCCGCTATACGGATTGATCGCGAAACGCCCGGTGAACACGCCGAGTTTTTCCGCCGCATCGGCGAATCTCTCCTCGACCGAGCGCCCGGCCTGCGCGGCGACGAAATCCCGGACGGCCTTTTCTTGCGGAGTTCCGACGGCTAGTTCACCAAGCAGCGGGTGCTCGACGGCCAGGGCGAGATAGGTCGCACCGTGGATCGTGTCGATGCGGGTCGTGAAGACCTCGATCGAAGCCTCGCTCCCTTCGATCGAGAACAAGACCTTCGCCCCTTCGCTCCGCCCGATCCAGTTGCGCTGCATCGCCCGCACGCGCTCGGGCCACTCCGAAAGTCCGTCGATGCCGTCGAGCAGTTCTTGCGCGTAATCGGTGATCTTGAGGAACCACTGCTCGAACTCACGCCGGACGACCGGGTTGTCGCACCGCCAGCACCGCGAAGACACGACCTGCTCGTTCGCCAGGACCGTGCCGCACGACGCGCACCAGTTGAGATGACGGCGGGCCCGAAACGCGATGCCCCGCTCGAGCATTCGGAGGAAGAGCCACTGGTTCCAGCGGTAGTACTCGGGGAGGCAGGTTGCGATTTCGCGGTCCCAGTCGTAGCCGACTCCGAGACGCTGCAGCTGCGCGCGCATCGTGTCGATGTTGCGAAGCGTCCAGGCGCGCGGCTCTTCCCGATTCTGGATCGCTGCGTTTTCCGCCGGAAGTCCGAACGCGTCCCAGCCGATGACGTGCAGGACCTGGTCGCCTTGCATCCGCCTAAAGCGCGCGATCGCGTCGCCGATCGAGTAGTTCCGCACGTGTCCCATGTGAATACGACCGGACGGGTACGGGAGCATCTCCAACGCGTAGAAGCGCCGCTTCGAAGCGTCGGCCTGGGCGACGCGGAACACGTTGTGTTCCGCCCAGCGGGCCTGCCATTTCGGTTCGATCGTCCTCGGATCGTATCCGCTCACGATCGCTCCCCGGTGGACCGCGCCGAGGGAACCTCCCCTCGCTCGATGCGCTTTCTCACCGAGTCGAGAATCCCGTTGATGAACGAACCGGACTGCTCGCTTCCGTACTTCTTGCCGACCTCGATCGCTTCATCGAGAACGACGACGGGCGGCGTGTCCGGAAGCCACGCGAGTTCGTAGACCGCCACGCGCAGGATGTTCCGATCGACGATGGCCATGCGCTCGATGCGCCAGTTGTCGACCGATCCCGAGATGACGCGATCCAGGGCCTCGCGCTCTCGGATCACGCCCTCCACCAATCCTTGCGCGAACTCCCGGACTTCGAGCTCGGCCTCGTGCTCCTTCCAAAAATGGGGATAGACCTCGGCGGGCGCGCCGCCGGCCATGTCGATCTGGAAAAGCATCTGGAGTGCGCACTCGCGAGCGCGCCGGCGCTGGCCCACAACGACCCTTTCGCGTCAGGTCAGACGTCTGTAGAGGCTGACCATTTCGATCGCGGCCAGGGCCGCGTCCCATCCCTTGTTACCGGCCTTCCCGCCTGCACGGTCGATGGCCTGCTCCATCGTGTCGCACGTGAGCACGCCGAAGATCACCGGCACCCCGGACGAGACGGCGGCCTGGGCGAGCCCTTTCGCCGCCTCGGCTGCGATCAGGTCGAAATGCGGCGTCTCACCGCGAATCAGGCACCCGAGCGCGACAATCGCGTCGTAGTTTCCCTGGCCTGCTAACCGGGCTGCGACCTGGGGCAGTTCGAACGATCCGGGAACCTTGACGAGGGTCAGGTTCTTGGGGTCGGCCCCGTGACGGACCAGACCGTCCAAGGCTCCTTCGACGAGTTTGTCCGTGACGAATTCGTTGAAGCGGGACGCGATCAGGGCAAACTTGAGGCCTTTCGCGTCGAGCAGTCCTTCGATGATGGGCGGCATCACGCCTCCAATACGTGGGGAAGGGCGTGAAGTATAGCAGCAGCTACGAAAGCGGAGAGAACCTCGTCAGCTCCTGGAAGCGCGCGTACCGGTCCCGGATCTCGGGCTCGGTGAGGCGCATCAGGCGGTCGAGCGAGAAGTCCTCGACCTGGTAGGACGCCATCACGGAGCCCACGACCGCCGCCCGGCGAAAATCACGTTCTCCGTCCAAACCGCGGGAGGCGAGATACCCGAGAAATCCGCCGGCGAACGCGTCCCCCGCCCCGGTCGGGTCCGTGACGCTTTCGAGGGGGAAGGCCGGGAGCGCAAACGCATTTTCCCCCTGGAAGACCAGCACGCCGTGCTCCCCGCGCTTGACGACGACCGCCTTCGGCCCCAATCGGCCGACCGCGAGAACGGCCCGGACCAGGTTGCGCTCGCCGGTGAGCTGCCGAATCTCGCCGTCGTTGATGAGGAGAACATCGACCCTGCCGAGGAGTTTCTTCAGGGCTTCCGGCTTGGAGTCGATCCAGTAGTTCATCGTGTCCGCGGCGACCAACTTCGCACCGCGAACCTGCTCGAGCACGTCCCACTGAAGCTCGGGGTCGATGTTGGCCAGGAACAAGAGCGGGGTGTCGCGCCAAGCCTTCGGAACGTCAGGCTTGAAATCGGCGAACACGTTGAGCTGCGTGTCCAGCGTGCGAGCGCTGTTCAAGTCTTCGCCGTAGACGCCGGACCAGCGAAACGTCCGGCCCTTCGCGGTCGTCAAGCCCGAGATGTCCACCTTGCGATCGAGAAGCGGCTGCCGGTGCGCGGCGGTGAAATCCTCTCCGACGACGGCCACGAGGCGGACGGGGGACCAGAACGACGCCGAGACCGAAAAATGGGTCGCCGAGCCGCCGAGCACCTCGGTGACGTTCCCCGCCGGTGTTGAAACGGTATCGAAGGCGACCGAACCCACAACCAAGATGGACATGTTCCGTGCTCCTCAACCAACGGACGCCAAGAAAACCGCGCCTACCATAGCAAGGGAGACCGGCACCGTCGTTCCTCAGCAAGATGAATGGCGCGAACCCTAACGAGCGTACTTCTCAAGTTGCTCGACCACGCTATCGAGATCGGGATAGCCGGCGCCCAGGCTCCGAGTGAACCAGTTGCCACCGCGTTCCGCGATGGTTTTGCCGTCCGCAATCACCTCGAACTGACCCTTGATCCCGGGGGTTGCCACGACGTCAATGTCCAAGCGCTTCTTGACGAGGGCCACGAAACTCGTGACCTTGGATCTATTGTTCTGTCACGTCGGGCAGTAGACGATTTCGACTTTCATGCCGCATGGTCCTCCACCCTCGGCCCGACCGTCGCTCCCGCAAATACCACGTCCGTGATCTTGAGCGTGTACTCGTACAGCAACTCCCCCACTTGAATCGAGCTCATGACGGCTCCCCTCCTAGAATCGGATTCGTTCGCCCCGCCCTCGGGCGTCCCCACTCCCGGCGAACGGTTTCCCCCGCAAGTCGAACAACTCCGCACGGATGGTCGACGTGAAGGTCCGGCCATCCGCAGCGACCGTGATCCGTTCCGTGAGCACGCCGCGTCCCGACGGCAGCCAACCGCCGCCGTCTTTGAGGACGTCGCCGTCGGAAGGCGCGGTCGAGAAAAACTCGTACCTCGCTTCAAACTCGTTCGGTCCGACCGAACGCCAGACGCCGTAGGCCGGCGGCACCGGCGGGGCTCCATCGTAGTTCGAGGATTCCGTCAGCGTCCCGCCCGCATTGAACACGTACATGAACTCGAGGTCCTTCGTGTCCGACAAGGCACCCGTATCGAACTGGACCGAAGACCGCCAGGCGCCGACCAAGGGTTCCGGCGAAACGGGACGATCCGCGGTGCAACCGAGCGAAAGCAACGTCGCGGCGAGCGCCGCGAGCGACTTGCCGGTTCGCTTCTGGATGTTCGCCATCTGGGTCGCAACAGCTTTTTCGAGATCGCTCATCGGTTGAACTCCTCCGTGAGTCGTCGCCATGTGCCGGCTTAGTGCGGCAGGTACTTGTCGAGAAGGACACCGAGGCGTGCCCTCGCCTCCCGCGAGATCGCGTCCGACGGCGTGATGATCGCGTGTGCGAGGGCCTCAGCGCAGCCGCACGCGGTGCGGCTTCGCGGCAGCGCCAACACCGCGGCGCGAAGCGTGGCCGCGGCGAGCGCGGCGTTGGCCCGCAGGTTTTCGAGGACGCCGATGACGGAGACGTCGGCTTCTTCCTCGTGCCAGCAGTCGTAATCGGTCACGAGGGCGAGAGTGGCGTAACAGATCTCGGCCTCGCGCGCGAGCTTGGCCTCGGTGAGGTTCGTCATGCCGATGACGTCCACACCCCACGACCGGTACAGCCGGGATTCGGCGCGCGTCGAAAACGCGGGCCCTTCCATGCAGACGTACGTGCCGCCGTCGTGCGCGGTCGCGCCCGCCGCGATCGCCGCTTCGCACAAGACGCGGCGCGTTTCGGGGCAGATCGGATCCGCAAACGCAACGTGCGCAGCGATCCCGCCGCCGAAGAACGTCGCGACGCGTCGCTGCGTGCGGTCGATGAACTGATCCGGGACGACGACGTCGCGAGGACGAATCGCCTCCTTCATCGATCCGACCGCCGACGCGGAGAGGATGCGCTCGACCCCCAGCACCTTCATCGCGTAGAGATTGGCCCGGTAGTTGATCTCTCCCGGGAGGAGGCGGTGGTTGCGTCCGTGGCGGGCCAGGAACGCCACCGATTTGTCGCCGACGGTTCCTAGGAAGAATGCGTCGGAGGGGTCGCCAAAGGGGGTCGACAGCCTGACCTCCCGCGCATCGGACAACCCGGAAAGAGCGTACAGACCGCTCCCCCCAATGAGTCCGATCGCAGCCGTAGGCACGCTCATGACGCGCCTCGCCCGGCCTCGACAAGTCGCTTCAGTTGATCGGCAACGGCCTTGGGATCGGTCACACGCCGGGTGCCGCCCCTCCACACGAGCGTCGCGGCGGGCGCAGCGCCTTCTACCGTCTTGATCACGACCCAGCCATGACTGACGTTGAGCACGGCCCGGCGCAGCGCTTGCGTTCGCGGGTCGTCCACGGGTCCCTCCACGGTGACGACGAGCGGTGCGGACAACAACTCGTCGATCGCGAGGCTCGGCTCGAGCGCGCGCACGCCTCGAACGGCGAGGTCCCCCGCGTAGTTTCCGAGGATCAGTTCGGCTGTTGATCGCCCCTCTTCGAGTGCGCCCAAAGCGGCGAGCCGGACGAGAATGCGCGCGAAGCGGGCGTTGTCTTGCATCGGCAAAAGCGGCATGTCCAGCAGCCCGAATTCCGCCCCGATCGGAAGGTGATCGCGATACGCGGTCTCGTTTTCCCCCGTCATGTTGTGAAGCACGAACGCCGCGATGTCTTTGGCTGCGGCAAGGTACCTCGCGTCCCCGGTCGCCTCGTAGCCGTCGAGGAGGCCGAACGCCACCGTGGATTGCGTCACCAGGTAGCGCCCCCTGTCGGGCTCGGATTCGATCACGTGATCGACCCCGCGTCCGGGGGCGAAGGCGCGCAAGAGGACGAGATCCAGAGCCGCGCGGCCCGCGGCGTCCAGTGCGGGGTCGCCCAGAAGCGCACCCGCCCTCAGAAGCGCAGCACCCGCCATCGCATTCGGACCCGCAAGGGTGAGCTTGTCGATCGGCGGCGCCTGCGCCGGATCGGCCTTGGCGGCCGTCCAGTAAGCTCCGCCGTCGAGTGACGTCGGGTCGGCGACCTGCGCGAGGTAGAACCCTCCGGAAGGACGGGCGAGCACGGTTGTGACGAAGCGGGCGGTCGCGAGCAGCGCGTCGCGCAAGGCGGGGTCGTCCGACTCCCTCAGTGCGAAGACGAACTCGCGGATCAACTCGACGTTAGCCTCCAGCATTTTCTCGTACTGGATCGCCCCCCAATCCGGCGCCGCGGCCATCCGGTGGAACCCGCCATCCCGCGGATCAAAGAGCGGGCCCGCCGCGAGCTTCTTAAGGGTGTTGCGCGCAGGCTTGATCAACCCATCGCGCCCCTGGCTTTTTCTCAGGAACGCCCACTCCATCAGTCCCGGCAACGCATACTTGGGCGCGGGGCCGAATCCGCCATACTTCGCATCGACGTTTCCGAGAAACCACCGCACGACGGGATCGATGGACTTGGCGCTGACCGCCCCCGGCGTGGCCTCCTCGAGGTCGACGCGCTTCTCATAAACCTGCGAGACGCCCTGAAGGAGGTTCTGCCAGCCGTCGAAGTACTTGCGCCCCTCCCTGAGGTTGTACAACACCCCCTTCGCGTTGGTGGGAGCCACGCTGATCGGGAGCGCTTTCCCCTGTTCGTTGGCCTGGCTGAGCATCGGTGAGCCATCCGGCAGGAGCAACGAGATCGCAGGCCAGTTCCCCGTCCCGTAGCGGGCGTAGAGATCGGGGCGGCGATCCGCGCTTACGAGGATCGAGAGGTAATCGTGGTTGAGGGCGCGCCAGACGAGCGGGTCGGCCAGCGCTTCGGCCTCCATGCGTTGCGCGGAGCGGCTCCACGGCACCGTGACCACGAGGAAGATCGGCTGGTTGAAGAGCACCGCACGCTGCAACGAGAGCGTCGACCAGTTGAGCCAGTAGGGACGCTCTTGGAGCTCCCGCGACGGCCAACCTTCAAACGCCGCCTGCGCGGGGACGTTCATGTCGATCCCCGCCAAGTACGGTGGGAGCTCCCGGATCGCGGGAGGCTCTTCGGCGGCGACCGGAGGTCCAAACAGGAGAAGTCCGGCAAGCGCCCCCGACAAGGCGGGCGTGATGCGCCTGAGGAGCGCGCGGCAGGGTGCGTTCATGGGGTCTCCCAGTACGAACCGAGCACGCTTTGGACCGTGCGCCCGGTGCGGCGCAAAAAGCCGTCGGAGAGGGACGGGAGGCTCGGCGTCCCGCGGTCCAGAAGCACGCGCTCGATCCGGGCCATCGGAAGGAAGAATAGAGAAGGAGCGAACCCCTCTTCCCCGCGCTCGACCTGAGAAGTCCACGCATCGAACGATGCGAGATCCATCCCTTCGACGGTGAGGCCGGACACGTCGCGCTCGCGCAGGACACCCCACATCTTCTCGTGTGGGTCGCGCAGGTAGACCAGGACGGCATCCCCCGCGTTCAGCCCGGTCTTGCCGCCTCGCGGCGCTGCCGGCTTTTCGACGAGCTCGACCAAGACCCCCCCCGCGGCTCGCGGATGGAGGAACGCGACCTTGGTACCCTCCGCCCCCGGGCGCGGCGTGTCGTCGAGCAGCGGAACCCCCTTGGCCTTCAGGCGATCGAGGACGGGCTGAATCCGTTCGACCTCGAAGGTGATGTGGTGGATCCCTTCGCCCTTCTTTTCGATGAACTTCGCGATGGGAGAATCGGGACGGGTCGCTTCGAGCAACTCGACGCGGGACGTTCCCGCCGGCAGGAAGGCGACCCTGACGCCTTCGCTCGGCACGGTTTCCGTACCGCCAAGCTCCAAGCCGAGCCCGTCCTGCCAGAAGCCGACGCGATCGTCGAGGCTCTTGACCGCGATCCCGACGTGATCGACCTTGAGGATCATCGTTCGCTCCCTCCTTGAAGCACTCGGTCGGCCGCGGAGTAAGGGTCGAGCCGGCGATCGGCGATCTCCGTGACCATCTCCGCAAACCGCGGCCCGGGCAAGAGCCTCAGGCGCACATCCCGCAAGAACCGGTCGGTCAGGACACCGAGGAAACGCATCTCCGCCCGCTCCCAGCGGCGTTGCGCCCGCCTCTCCGCTCCGGCCGAAGCGACGTAGGCCAAAAGGCCGTCCCGCAGCGCGGAGATCCCTTCTCCGCTCGTCGCGATGGTCCGGTAGATGGGAGGACGTCGCGTGACCGAGGGGGCCAACGCCATCATCGCGTCGAGTTCGGCAGCAACCTTGTCGGCGCCGGGACGATCGGCTTTGTTGATGACGAACAGGTCGGCGATCTCGAGAAGACCCGCCTTGATCGCCTGGATGTCGTCCCCCATGCCGGGAACCAGAACGACGGTCACCACGTCCGCCGCTCGCGCGACCTCGATTTCGTCCTGGCCGACGCCGACCGTTTCGATGATCACCGGATCGTATCCGGCGGCGTCCATGAGATCGACCGCATCCGAAGCCGCCCGCGAGAGGC
Source organism: Acidobacteriota bacterium (assembly GCA_032124015.1). Classification (GTDB taxonomy): domain Bacteria; phylum Acidobacteriota; class Polarisedimenticolia; order Polarisedimenticolales; family DASRJG01; genus DASRJG01. The sequence goes on along the minus strand of JAQBEH010000150.1, from coordinate 30,381 downwards.
CCCCGAGGTGACCTCGGCTCGCCATCGACCGGATGAACACGCCATCGTCCGTGGCGTGCCCTTGCATGCGCACGCGATCGCCCAGGATCGCCCCTCCCGAATAGGCGGAGGACGGATCGACAGCCACGACGCCCACGCGTTTTCCCTGCTCCCGGAACGAGGCGATGAGCCGATCGACCAAACTCGACTTCCCCGCTCCCGGGGAACCGGTGATGCCGATCACGGTCGCCCGGCCGGTGTGCGGAAAAACGCCGCGCAGCAAAGCCGCGCTCCCCGGCGAGTTCTCCTCGACGACGCTGATCGCGCGCGCTAACGCGCGGACGTCTCCGGACAAGACCCGTTTCACGGCATCCACTAGATGGCTTTCAGAAGCTCGCGCGCGATCACGAGACGCTGGATCTCACTGGTCCCCTCGCCGATCGTGCACAGCTTCATGTCCCGGTAGAACTTCTCGACGGGGAAGTCCTTCACGTAGCCGTAGCCGCCGAAGACCTGAAGCGCCCGGTCCGCGACGTACACGCCGATCTCCGAGGCGTAAAGCTTCGCCATGGACGACTCCAACGTTGTTCTCATGCCGTGGTCTTTCATCCACGCGGCGCGGTAGACGAGCAGCTGGGCCGCGTCGAGGCGCGTGGCCATCTCGGCCAGCATGTGCTGCACCGCCTGGAACTCGGAGATCGGCTTGCCGAACTGGTGCCGCTGCTTCGAGTAGGCCAGCGCCGCTTCGTAGGCGCCACGGGCCATGCCCAGCGCCAAGGCGGCAATCGAGATCCGGCCGCCGTCCAAGATCTTCATCGCGTCGACGAACCCCTCCCCGCGGGCCCCGACCATCGCCGTCGCAGGAACGACGCAGTCCTCCATGATCACCTCGGCCGTGTCCGAAGCGCGGAGTCCCATCTTGTTTTCTATCTTTCCGGCCCTGAATCCGGGCGTCCCCTTCTCGATCGCGAACGCCGAGATGCCCTTCTTTTCGAGGTCCGGGTCGGTCACGGCGAACACGACCGCAAGATCGCCGACCGAGCCGTGGGTCGTGAACGTCTTCGAGCCGTTCAGAATCCACCCGCCGTTTGCGGCGGGCACGGCCTTGGTCTTTGTCCCCCCGGCGTCGCTGCCGGCCGTCGGTTCGGTGAGACTCCAAGCACCGATCCACTCGCCCGAGGCGAGCTTCGGCACGTATGCTTTTCTTTGCGCGTCGTTCCCGCACGCGAAGATGTGATTCGTGCACAGCGAGTTGTGCGCCGCGACCGAGATCCCGATCGAGCCGTCGACCCGCGACAGTTCCTCGACGACGATCACGTACTCGACGTAGCCCAGACCCGCGCCGCCCAACGGTTCGGGAAACAACACGCCGTAATATCCCTGAGCGGCCGCTTTCTTGACGAGAGCGGTCGGAAACTCCTGGGTTTCGTCGTACGTCATGACGTGCGGGCGGATCTCGTCTTCGGCGAACGCCCGGACGGAGCGCCGCAGAAGCTCTTGTTCTTCGGTGAAGGAGAAATTCAAGGGACCTCCTCGGGGGATGATGAACCGGTCGGATTATAGCCAGGGCGCGCGCGCAACACGGCGATCGCGCGATCGATAGCCGCGTCATCGAGGTCGAGGTGCGTGACGAACCGGATCCGGCCCGGCCCCAGCGTTCCTGCCAGAATCCCGCCCTCGCGCAGATACTCAAGCCAACCCGCCACGGCCTCCGGGGGGTCCACCTCAGCGATCACGATGTTCGTCTCGACCCCGGCCGGATCGATCCGCAGGCCGGGAACCCCAGCCAGCGCTTCCGCCAATCGGCGGGCCCGAGCGTGGTCTTCAGCGAGTCGGCCGAGGTTTTCCCTGAGGGCAACCCGCCCCGCGGCCGCGAGCACGCCGACCTGACGCATGCCGCCGCCCAAGCGCTTCCGGGCCACGCGCGCCTCCTCGATGAACCCAATCGTCCCGCAAAGCAGAGAGCCGACGGGAGCGCCCAGACCCTTCGAAAGGCAGAAGAGGACCGAGTCGAAGCCGGCGACCACCTGCGCCGGGGGCAGGGCGAGCGCGGCCGCCGCGTTGTGCACCCTCGCGCCATCCAGGTGGACGGGCACGCCGTGCGCCCGTGCAGCCGCGATCAGCGCTTCTTTCCGGTCCATCGGGAGCACCGCGCCGCTCGCGTGGTTGTGCGTGTTCTCCAAGAGCAAGAGGGTGACCGGAGCGTGGTAGTACGTCTTCTTGCGGCACAAGAGCTCGACTTCGACGGAATCCGGGACGCCGCGCGCGCCCCGGACGACGCGGGGTAATACGCCGGCGAGCCCCGCCATCGAAGCCAACTCGTAGTTGTAGATGTGGCTGTTCGCCTCGACGATCGCCTCGGTGCCACGTTGGGCGTGGAGTTGCACCGCGATCAGGTTCCCCATCGTTCCCGAAGGAACGAACAGCGCGGCAGGAAAGCCCATGAGCGCCGCCGCTTCCTCTTGAAGAGCGTTGACGGTTTCGTCCTCGCCGTAGACGTCGTCGCCGACCACGGCCTCCGCCATCGCGCGACGCATCGCGGCGGAGGGCCGGGTCACGGTGTCGCTTCGCAGGTCGACGGAAGCTCTCATGCGGGATCTCCGATCAGCTCGGCGAACAACTCGTTCGATCGCACGCGCCCGCCCGCCGTCAGGCGGACGCGCGAACCCTCCCAAACGATCAGGCCGGCGGCGGCGGCCCGCTCCCATGCGATCGCGTAGCGCGCCTCCAGGTCGTCATCGTAGCGGGCACCGAGCCTCTCGAGGTCAACCCCTTCGAGGACCCGCAGCCCCAGGAACAACGCCTCCTCGATGCGGCGTTCCCGATCGTAGGGCTCGCGCCAATCGACGGGAGACACCGAAGCCGTGACGTCGGCGAGGTAGCCGTCGAGGTCCCGACGATTCGAGCGGCGCTCGCCCAGGACGTAGCCGTGCGCGCCGAGCCCGAATCCGGCGTAGGGCGCATCGCTCCAGTACTTGAGGTTGTGACGCGAGCGGCACCCGGCACGCGCAAAATTCGAAATCTCGTAGAGCGGGAAGCCCGCCTCTTCGAGAACGGAAACGGTCTCTTCGTAGGTCGTAGCCATGGCGTCGTCGCCGGCGACACGTGTCCGGCCCCCGCGAATGGATCGCCCCAACGGCGTGTCTTTGTCGGACTCGAGCAGGTACACCGACACGTGATCCGGTCGAAGCGCTGCGGCCTCGCGTACGGTGTCCGGCCAGAAATCCAGATTCTCGCCGGGAAGCCCAGCGATGAGATCGAGCGAGACCTCCTCGAAACCGGCCTCGCGCGCCAGGGCGACCGCGCGCGCGGCCGTCGACGCGTCGTGCGCCCGTCCGACGCGCTTCAAAACGGCGTCATCGAGCGACTGCACGCCGACGCTGATCCTCGTGATCCCCACGTCGAAAAAACCCGAGAGCGCCTCGGCGGTCAACGACTCGGGGTTTCCCTCGAGCGTGATTTCCGCATCGTCCGTGACGTCGAACCGTCCGCGGATCGCCGCGAGCACGCGAGCCGCGCTTTCGCGACTCATGCGCGAGGGCGTTCCGCCGCCGAAGAAGATCGTGTCGGCAGCGCCCGCGGCATCAGGTTGGAACGAGTCGATCTCCGCAATCAGAGCGTCCAGATACGTCTCGATCCGGTCATCGCGTCCGGCGACCGTCGCGAAGTCGCAGTACGTGCAGCGGACCGAGCAGAACGGGAAGTGAACGTAGATCCCGAAGGGCGCCGTCGGCGGCGGCGCCCCGGAGCGTTCAGATCCGTTCCGCGGCATCGCGCACCACCCAGCCGGTGAGACCGTTCGGGAGGCTGACCTGGATCCAGCCCTCGCGCTCGCTCTCGATCGTCACCGCGATCCCTTCGTGGAGCGTGAAGAGCGCCGCGTTGTTGAGGCCCGGCCCGGCGAGAGCCTCGACCGAGTCCTTCAAGATCACAGCGCGCGGCGTCCCTTCGAGACGGAACCACGTGGCGCGCCACGAAATGAAAACGAGAAACGACGCCAGGAGCAATCCCGCGAGCGTCCAACCCCAAAAGGGAGTGAATCCCCCGGCCCGCGACCCGCACCACGTGACGATTGCCGCCACGAGCCACACGCAAACGAGCAGAAGCCACGCCTGAGCGGACACGCCGACCCGGTCTTCTACGGACCGAACGGCTTGGAGCACGCCGGCGGCGTTGTCGTCCTCGACGACGTCCCTCAGCCTCGTGCGCGCGAGCGCCAGATTGGCGAGGATGTCGGCATCGGCCGGGTTCAAACGACGCGCCCTCTCGTAGTGGAGAATCGCTTGTCCGAGCCTCCCCCTCTTGTACTCGGTATTGGCCAGGTTGTACTCGAGACGCCAATCGGCGAGCCCGTAGCGCAAGAGGCCGCGGAACCCGTCGGCCGCGGCATCCCAGTGGCCCTGGTCGTAGGCGCGACACGCCGCGTCGAAGGTGTCTTCGGGGCTTTCCGCGCGAACCGTGGCCCCCGCACCGACGAGAACGATCATCCCCATCGCGATCGACAACCCCGCGTTCACGATGCGGCGTGTCATGCGACCTCCTCGAGAGCGCGCAGGATCGCGCGCGCTTCGGCGACGAGCTCGGCGACGGCCTGGGGGCGTCCGGAATCCGGGACGAAGCGCGCGAAATCGCAGGTTTCGAGACAAGCCCGGTAGCGCCGCCGCGGCTCAGCCAATACGCCTTTGGCGGCGAGGATGTCGTCGAGCTGGTCGTAGGTCAATCCCGAAGCCTTGCGGTTGGCCCGGTCGGCCACGTAGTCGACGAGCGCGCCGGCAACTTCTTCGTGGAACGCAGTGGGCGATTCCCCCGCCCGCTTCGCCGCGCGGTCGAGTCGCTTCGCGGCCGTCCGGGCGGCGCGGCGCGCCCTGGCGAAACCATGGTCGGTGAGGAACCGCTCGCGGCGCCTACCGAACGCGATGCCCGCCGGCGTCAGAATGAACGGCAACACCAAAAGGGCGAGGAACCACCCCCGCCGGTGAAGCGGAGGCCGGGCCTCTTGAAGCGCCCCGCGGCGCATCTTGAGAAACGCGATGTCCTTCGTGTTGGCTTGCACCTCGCCACGCGAGGCGACGGAATCGACGACGCCGCTACCGCGCAGCACGGACAACTCGGGGAGGTCTCCTCGAAGCTGCCGGTAGCTCGCTGTGCCTGGGTCGAAGTAGGCAAACGTCGGCGCGGGAATGTTCACGGTACCGGGCGCCAACGGGACGACGACCCACTCCCACGTCTTGCGCGCGCCGAGGTGGTCGGCTCCCGTCATCGCGTCGTCCAAGGTCTTCGGCTCGTAGACCTTGACATCGGGCGGCGCGGTGAGCTTCGGGGCGACCGCAGATTGCAGCGAGCCTTCACCGCTGATCGTCACCTTGACGGCGACGGCTTCGCCCAACTCGACGGAGGTGCGGTCGGCCGTCGCTTTCATGCGGAACGATCCGACCGCGCCGGAGAAGTCGGCGGGACGGTCCGCTTCGGGAAGAGGCTTGACGTCGAGCTTCAACGCGGCCGTGCGCCGGACGATATTGACGTACCCGCCGAGGGAGAAGAACGACCCGAACGGATCGCGGCTCGGGCGGTGGACCTGCACCTGCGCTGAAAACGGCTGGATCGTGAGCGCGCCCGAGCCGGTCGGAACGACGAGCTTCCGCGCGACGGGATAGGCGTTGTACTGCCGGCCGTTCATGGTGACGACGCGTCGATCCCGGCTGGGATCGACCGGCAGGTCCTCGGTCCAAAGACCCGGAAGCGACGGGACGTCGGTCCAGGTGAAGCCGTTGACCGGAGCCGCCGCGTACAGCGTGACGTCGAGTCGGACCGGCTGGCCGCTGTAGACCGAAGCGGAGCCGACTTTCGCCTGCAAGAACACGTCGAACGAGGCGTCTTCCGAGTCGTCGTCCCCGCGGTCCTCCCTCGGCGCTCCCGGCGTCGGACCGGGCGGCGCGGGACCGGCGCGGCCGGCCTCGACATTGAAGCGCAGCGCCTGGGTGCGATAGGCCGTTCCTCCCACGATGACGTCGAACGGAGGGATCTCGGCCTGCCCCTTCCCCGAAGGGGCCAAGAGGTACGTCAGCGACAGAGAGCTCGAGCTCACGATGCGGCCGTTGTCGAAGGTGTAGGACGAGTTGCGCGCGGTGGAAGGCCCGCCGGTGACTTGCAGGTTCTTCATCGCGGGGAGCTTGGGCGAACCCACGTCGGGGATCGACGTCCCGTCGACGCGGATGATCAGCCTCACCTGAGTGGTTTCGGAAATTCTCCCCTGCGGAAGGATCGAAGCGGACACCTGCACGTCGGCGGCCCCAACCGGCGTCACCGCGAGCAGCGCGAGCAGCGCGAGCGCTAGGAGAGGGCGGATCACCAGTCCTTCTCGGGCGTTGCGGTGTCCTTCGGACGCCTCGCCTGCTCGTGCTTCACGTTCTGCTTCTCCTGGTCGCCCAGTCGATCGAGAAGTTTCTGCGCCTCTTCCGGCGTCATCTCGCCGGGTTTGGGTTCGGGCTTCTTGTCCTGATCCTTGGGGTCGCCCTTGGGCGATTTGTCGTCTTTCGGTTTCTTGTCGTCGCCCTCGCCCCCGGACTCGGGCTTTTGATCCTGTTTTTGTTGCTCCGGATCTTTCGGCTGCTGTTGCTGCTGCTGTTGCTGCTGCTGCTGTTTTTGCAGTTCTAGAGCTCGGAGAGCCAGCTCGAGGTTGTGCTTGGCGTCGCCGTCTTGGGGCTTCCCCTTCAGCGCGCGGGTGTAGGCCTTCACGGCGTCGTCGTATTTTTCGTCATGGAACAGGGCGTTCCCCAGGTTGTACGCCGCGCGCGCCGAAAGGTCCGGATCCGCCGCCCCCAGAGCGTGTTCGTACGCCTCGGCGGCGCCCGACCAGTTCTCTTGCCGATAGAGAACGTTTCCGATGTCGTAGTGGAGCTGCGGCGCCTCGGGGAGTTTCGCCTGCGCTTTTTGGTACTCGGAGATCGCGGGATCGTTCTCCCCCTCGAGGTAGAGCGTATTCCCCTTCTCGGTGCGTCGATGCGCCTCGCCGCCCAAGAGGCTCGACACCCCGGCGAGAAGCGCTATGGCGATCGGGCGCGTCACGGCAGCCTCCTCCGATCGGAGATCAGCGTCTCCAGAATCAGCGCGAAAAGCGCGATCGCGAGTGGGATCTGGAACCGTTCGACCCAGCGGGTCCTCAGCACCGTTTTGGATCCCGACGCGTCCATCGCCTCGAGCGCCTTGGCGATTTCTTCGACCTCACCTTCGGCCCCGGTGGCGCGGTAGTACTTGCCCCCGGTTTCGACCGCGAGGCTCCGCAGCGGCCGCTCATCGAGACGGGTGGTGACGAGCTTCCCTTGGGCATCCTTCTTGTACGCGCCGGATTCTCCCTGAGGAATCGGCGCTCCCTGGTCGGTGCCGCACCCGATACCGTAAACGACGACGCCCGCGCGCTTGGCCGCGAGGATCGCGCCCTCGACGCCCCCTTCGTGGTCCTCACCGTCGCTGATCACGATGAGGGCCCGGCCCTTCGCCTCGGTCCCCTCGGTCGTCGACGGGCCGAGCGCGCGAACGCCCGTTTCGATCGCCGCGGCCAACGCGGTTCCGGGAACCGAGACCGCCTCGACGTCGACGGCGTCCAAGAACAACCGTACCGCTTCATGATCGAGGGTCAGCGGGCAAGACACGGCCGATTTTCCGGCGAAGGTCACGAGTGCGATGCGATCGCCTTCCAATCGATCCAACAGGCTCGACGCCGCGCGCACCCCGCGCGCCAAGCGCGACGGGGCCACATCCGCGGCGGCCATGCTCTTCGACGTGTCCAGGACGAGCGCGAGGTCGATCCCCTTGCGGTTGATGGTCTCCGTGCCTTGGCCCCATTGCGGCCGCGCGGCGGCGACGATCGCGGCGGCCACCGCGACGAGCACGGCGATCGATTTCGCTGCGCGGCGGTTCGTGCTCACCTCGCCCCGGAACCGAACCACGTGCGCCTCGCTCCCCGCGAAAGCGCCAAGCGCCCGGCGGCGCCTCAACCCGGTGTAGGCGAAAAGGAGCGCAAGCAGCGGCACGGCGAAAAGCGCCCAGAGTATGGCGGGCTCGGCGAATCGCATCAGGGAATCCTTCTGAGGCGGGTTCCCGCCAGGAGGAGCTCGAACGCGAGGAGGAGCCCCGCCGGGAGGAGGGCCTGCATGAACTTCTCCGTGTAGAGCATGCGCACGCGGCTCTCCCGTACGGTTTTTTCCAGGGAGTCGATCTCGGTGAACGCCTCCGCGAAGCCGTCGGCATCGGAGGCGCGGAAGTAGCGCGCGCCGGTCGCAGCCGCGATCTTTTTCAAGAGTTCCTCGTCGAAATCGGCCTGCACCTGGATGTACCGCCGACCGCCCTGCGGATCGTCCACGAGGCAGGGAACCTCGCCTTCGGAGCCCACTCCGATCGTGTACACCTTCACGCCCAGAGCGCGGGCCGCTTCCGCCGCCGATTCGGGGCCTAACTGTCCGGCGTTGTTCCTCCCGTCGGTGACGAGCACGACGACCTTGCTCTTGGCCGTCGATGTGCGCATCCGGTTGACCGCGGTGGCCAGGCCCATCCCGAGTGCGGTGCGATCCTCCCCCGGGGGCGCAAAATCGAGCTCCTCGACGAAGGCCCTCAGCATGTCGTGATCGAGCGTCAGGGGACACCGGGTCATCGCCACGCTGCCGAACACGACGACGCCCAAGCGGTCTTCGGGGCGTCCCGCGGCGAAGCGGCTGATGCATTCTTTCGCGACCACCAGGCGGTTCTTGTTCCGCGTGTCCTCGCACCGCATCGAGCCGGAAACGTCGAGCGCGATCACGATGTCGACGCCGTTGGACGACACGGTGGTGAGAGCGGATCCGGCCTGCGGCCGCGCAAGCGCCACGACCGTGAGCACGATCGCGCCGCCCCGGACCCACGGCAGCATTCTCTCAATTTTGACCCATGGACTCTGGGGAAGGCGCGCCAACCCCGCAGCGTCGGGGAAGTCGATCCGCGCGCCGCCCGAGCGCAGGCGCCGGCTCAACATCCAGACCACGGCCCCCGCGAGCGGAAGGAGCAGGAGGACCCAGGGACTCGCCAGCCGCGTCATGGGGCGGCCTCGACGGGCTCGGCCTCGACCGGGACGTCAACGGGCTTCGTGAGATCGACGAGCCGGTAGGCCTCTTCGACCGCGGCGCGGCAATCCGCGGGTCCGGCTTCGACGCGGGCGAATTTCACGCGGTCTCCCGCCTCGAGGAGCGCGCGGGACAGGAAGCCGGCATCGGCCGGCGCGCCGGCGTGTCCGAGCGCGCTTGGCACCTCGGACGTCGTGCGCTCCAGGAGATCCACGCGGTAGCGGCCCTCGAGGTACTGCTTCACGATGCGCGTCAACTCGTCGTAGAAGAGCCCCGTCCTCCCCTCTTCCGCCAGCCGCCGCGCGAGGAGTTTCTCGAGCTCTTCGTAGACCCACACGTGCGGGGGGAGCTTTCGGAACGGATCGGCCGGCGCGGAAACGGCCGCGAGCTTCGCGGCGTAGCGGCGCCAGAGCCACCACGCCGCCGCGGCCGCAGCGAGCAAGGCCGCAAACGCCAGAAGCGCCTGTTTCAGCGGACCGTAGTCCGGCGGGATGGACGCCGGAGGCTTGAGGTCGATCAGGTCGGGCGCCTTCTCGCCCGCCGCGGCGGCGGGGATCGTGCCCTCGATCATGAGGGATACCGGTTCGGTTGCGACACTCGCCGGCGTGCCCCCCCTCGCAACGGACACCACGAGGGGCGGGACGGTGGCGGCGCCCAACTGATAGACGGCGATGGTGCCGCTCCAAACCCGCGTCGCCGTCCCGGCAACCGCGGGCTCCCAGGCGCCGGACAATACCTGCGCGGGCCCCCAAGCCACATCGAGGGGTAGGACGTCGACGATCTCGTCCGGATCGGCGGTCACCGTCAAGCGCGCGTTGAGGGCGTCGCCGATGTGTGCCTTCACGGGGTCGATCGTCAAGCTCGCCGAGGCCGCGTGAACCGCGCGCGCGGACAGCAGGATCGCCGTCAGGAGGATGAAGCGGCGCATCTCACCCCCCCACGCGGGCGACCCGCCGCGCACGTTCTCGGAAGAAGACCAGGAGCGCACGGTCGTAGTCGGTGCCGGTCGACAATTCGAGGATCTCAGTTCCGGTTTCCTTCAGGAGAGCGCGGGTGCGCGCGCACTCCCGCTCGAAGCGTTCCGAAAACAAACGTCTCACGCCCGTGTGGCCGGAATCAATGACGATCGGTCGCCCCGTTTCGGCGTCCCGAACCGCGACGAGTCCCACGTCTTCGAGCCGGCCTTCCCGCGGGTCCGAGATGGCGATCGCAACGAGGTCGTGCTTGAGATTGACGACGCGCAGCGTCCTGTCGTAGCCGGCGTCCTGGAAGTCCGAAATCAGAAACACCACCGCGCGCTTGGTGACCACCCGGCGAAGGACCTCGAGAGCGCCCTTGATGTCGGTGCCTGTCCCCGCGGTTTCGAACGCCAGGAGCTCGCGCAAGACACGCAAGCCATGCTGGCGCCCTTTGCGCGGCGGGACGAACCGCTCGACGCGATCCGTGAACAAGAGCAAGCCCACGCGGTCGTTGTTGCGAATCGCGGAAAACGCCAAGAGCGCCGCGATCTCGGCCGCTGTTTCGAGCTTCGTCGACGCCGCGCTCCCGAACCGTCCCGACGCCGAAGCGTCGACCACCAGCATGACGGTGAGCTCCCGCTCCTCCGTGAACTTCTTCACGAACGGGTGCCCCATCTTGGCGGAGACGTTCCAGTCGATCGTGCGCACGTCGTCGCCGGGCTCGTACTCGCGCACCTCGGCGAACTCGACCCCCCGCCCCTTGAAGACGGAGTGGTAGGAACCGGCGAGGCTTTCGTCGACCAGGCGCCGTGTACGGATCTCGAGGCGGCGCACTCGGCGGAGTACGTCGCGAGGGTTCACGGGACCTCGACCGCGTCGAAAACGCGCTGCACGACTTCGTCGGACGTGACGGATTCGGCCTCCGCCTCGAACGAGAGAATCAGGCGGTGCCGCATCACGTCGTGGCCGACGGCCTTGATGTCCTCGGGAGAGACGAATCCGCGCCCGCGAAGGAAGGCGTGCGCGCGCCCCGCCGTGATCAGGGCCATCGTGGCGCGCGGCGACGCTCCGTATTGGACCAGCCCCTCGAGATCGAGTTTGAACTCCTTCGGGCGGCGCGTGGCCTGGACGAGCCTGACCGCGTAGTCCTTGATGCGATCGTCGACGTAGATCGCATGCATCGCCACACGGGCGCGCTCGATGTCTTCCAAGGAAACGACCGGCCGCACCTCGGGGATGTCGGCCCCCGTCATGCGGTCGAGGATCAGCCGCTCCTCCTCCGCCCCGGGGTAGTCCACGTGCAACTTCAAGAGGAAGCGGTCGACCTGAGCTTCGGGGAGCGGATAGGTCCCTTCCTGCTCGATCGGGTTTTGCGTCGCCAAGACGAGAAACGGCGACGGCAGCGGGTAGGTCGTATCCCCGATCGTCACCTGCCGCTCCTGCATCGCTTCGAGAAGGGCGCTTTGCACCTTGGCGGGAGCGCGGTTGATCTCGTCGGCCAGAACGAAGTTCGCGAACAGCGGCCCCTTGCGAGGCACGAACGTCCCGTCCTTCTGGTTGTAGATCAGCGTTCCCGTGAGATCGGCGGGCAGGAGATCCGGCGTGAACTGGACCCGCCGGAAGGTGCCGTGCACCGCCCCCGCCAGGGACCTAACCGCCAGCGTTTTCGCGAGTCCCGGCACCCCTTCGAGAAGGAGGTGGCCCCGCGTGAGAAGGCCGATGACCATTCGCTCGAGGAGGTACTTCTGCCCGACGATGACCCTTCGAACCTCGCCCAAGAGCTGCTCGATGGCCGCGCCCTCACGTTGGACCCGATCTTGAACGTCTTGAACCGATTCGCTCATCGAACCTCCTTGATGTGCCGCAAACGCCGATTGTAGGAAGGGTCGCCCGGGGTGTCAAAAAAGCCGAAGCCAGGCGCACGGTTGCTGACCACCTTCCCGGGCTCCATATTCCGCCGGGGCCAGACGACCGCCACAGGGGGCGCGCGTCGTTCCCGAGGGGTCGCGCCGTGCAAAAGAAGCTCGCCGCATCGTTTCTTCTCGTCACCTTTTTGTGCACCGCAGTTGCCATGGCCGTGCCGCGGGTCCAGAGCGACCCGATATGGAGCGCGGCACTTGTGATCTGTCTCGATCTGGCGATCGGACTCGGAGGCGCTTGGCTCGTCTCCTTCATCGTGGTACGACGCATCAAGCAACTCGCCTCGGCGGCCGCTTTGATCAGCAGCGGCGACCTCACCCAAGCCGTCAACGTCGACGGGACCGACGAGACGGCCGATCTCGCGCGCTCGTTCAGCGCGATGCTCGTCAACCTCCTCAGCGTGCTGACGGAGGTCAAAAGCGGCGCCGAACAAATCCATAGTTCCGCTCTCACGCTCTCGCGCACCTCCGAAGAGGTCAATAGCGCTACCGCCGGCATCGCCGAGGCCGCCCAGTCGATCGCACGCGGGGCCGACGCCCAAGCGGACGACGTCTCGAAGACGTCCGCATTGACCCGCGAATTGACCGGATCGGCCGACCGCGTCGCCGAAGCCGCGTCGTCCGTGCGTGAAGCGGCCGAGGAAGCCTCCGTGCGGGCGACCACCGGCGCGGCCGCCGCGCGCCGCGCCGCCGACGGGATCGTCGAGCTCAAGCATGCGGTGGACGCCTCGGCCGACGCAGTCGAGGGCTTCCAGGTTCGGGCCGACGAGATCGGCAAGATCGTGACGTTCATCGTGTCACTCGCCGAGCAGACCCACCTTCTCGCGATCAACGCCACCATCGAAGCCTCGAGGGCCGGTGACGAGGCGCGCGGCTTCGCCGTGGTGGCGGAAGAGGTACGGCGCCTCGCCGACCACGTGCGCGGCTTCGCCGATCAGATCGGATCCGTGACCGACGAGATTCGAGGGGGCTCCCACATCCTGGCGAAGAGCATCAGAGAAAGCGTCACCGCGGCAGGCGCGGCGCGCGAGCTCGTCGAACGGGCCGCGTCCTCCTTCGACGGGGTCTTGGACGCGACGCGCGGGACGACCGACCGTTCGCGCGCCATCGCGCGCAGCGTCGAGGAACAGCGCCGGCTCGCCCGCCAACTGGACGAGGCCTTGGAGCGCATCGTCCGCATCGCGCGGGAAAACGCCCAGGGCACCGAAGAGACCTCCTCCGCAACGGCCGGCCAGACCGCATCGATGAACGTGTTGGCCGCGTCGGCGCGCGAGTTGGCCCGCACGTCCGATCAGATGAACAGCCTGATCGCGACGTTCCGTTTGCGGGACTGACGTGGACCTCCTCTACTTCCAGATCGGGGGCGCGCCCTACGCCATCCCGCTTGCGGCCATCGCGGATGTCTCTCCGGCCGGTCCCATCCACCCCGTGCCGTTGTCCCCTCCGGCGGTTCTGGGGCTCGCGGAACGACGCGGGCGCGCAATCGCGGTGATCGACCTGCGCTTTCTGCTCGACGAACCGGAATCCGAGGCGCGAGGCAACGGGAACGTGATGAGGTTGGCGGGCCCGCTTCAGGGCGCGGCCCTCTTCGTGCCCGCCGCCGTGTTTTCCGGAAGCGGAACCCCCGCCACCGAGGGCCACGTCTGGATCGACGGCCGACTCCACGCTCTCCTGGACGCCGAGGCGCTGGTCAAGCGCGCGGCGACGTTTCACTGACATGGACCTCTCCTCTTATCTCGATCTGTTCGTCATCGAGGCGCGGGAGCACATCGGCGTGGCGGCCGCGCTCGCCGCGAACCCGGACGAACGCGAGGCCGGCGACGCCTCGCTGCGCGAGCTCTTCCGACACGTTCATTCGGTCAAGGGGATGGCGGCCTCGATGGGGTATTCGGCCATGAGCTCCTTGGCCCACGACGCCGAGTCGTTGATGGATCTCGTGCGTCAAGGGCGGATCGCCCCGAAACCGAAGACGCGGCGCATCCTGTGCGACGCGCTGGCCTGCCTCGAACGCATGGTCGATCGGGCCGAAGCCAAAGAACCGGTGGACGACGGCGAGCGCGGCCCTCTTCAGGAGAGTCTGCGAGGACTCCTGTGCGGAACGATCGAACCCGGGCCGGCCGAGCCCGCCGCCGAACGCGCCGCCGACCCCGGAGGCAGCGCGCGGCCGTTGGGAACGAAGGCGCAAAAAACGCCCGCCGGATGTGTCAAGCTCGCCCTCATCGTGAGCCGGGACGGCGCGTTCCCGTCCGTGCGCGCGGCGGTCGTCCTCGGGCGTCTGGCCCGGTTCGGCAAGTTGACGCGGATCGATCCGCCGATGGCGGCGCTGCGGAGCGGCCGGTTCGACGGCCGGCTTCAGGTGACGATCGTGTCCGACCTTCCGATGCAGGCGCTGGCGGCGAAGGTCGCGTCCCTCCCCGAGGTCGACAATTTCACGCTCGTCCCCGCCCAGGCGCCGCCCGAGAAAGTCGTCCCGATCGGGTCGAACGCATCGCTGCGCGTCAAGGCGGATCGCCTCGACGCCATCATCGAAGATGTCCTCGAATTCATGACCGAGATCGGCCGCGTCGATTCCGGCCTCTCCAAGGAAAGCGCCGGCTCGCCGCTCAGGACGGCGACGGACGCGGCGCGCCTGCTCGCGCGACGCGCCTACGACGAGTTGGTCGACATGCGCCTGGTCCCGTTCGAGGTCGCGACGCACAGGTTGAGGCGCGCCGCCGAAGACCTGTCGCGCAGGCTCGGGAAACCGGTCGAGCTCGAAGTCGTCGGGGAGGACGTTCACATCGATCGTAGCCTGCTCGAGCGCCTGATCGATCCCCTGCTGCACATGGTCCGAAACGCGATCGATCACGGGCTCGAGTCGCCCGAGGCGCGACGCGCCGCAGGCAAGCCCGCCGCGGGCCGCGTGCGGGTCAAGGTCGAGCGCCAGGCTTCCCGGCTCGCCATCGTGGTTGAGGACGATGGATCCGGGCTCGACCCGCGCCGCCTGAAACAGGTCGCCATCGAACGTGGCCTGATGACGCCTCTAGAAGCGGTTCGGCTCGCCGACACGGAGGCCTTGTCGCTGATCACGCTTCCGGGATTTTCGACCGCCACCGAGACGACCGAGGTGTCGGGGCGCGGCGTCGGGATGGACGTCGCGAAGCACGCGGTGGAGGCGACGGGAGGACGGCTGATCATCGAAGGCCGCCGCGGCCGCGGAGCGCGCTTCGAGCTCGTGCTCCCGCCGACGGTCGCCCTCGTCCAGACCTACCTCGTCCGGGCGAGCGGGGTGTCGTTCGCTGTGCCCCTCTCCGCGCTCACGCGGATGGCGCCGATGGACGACCAGGGCACGACCTGGCGGGACGGACGCCGCTTCTGGAACGTGGGTTCCGAAGAGGTTCCGGTCTGGGCGCTCGCCGAGGTCCTCGGCCTGGCCAGCGAGCCGCACGGCTACGGCATGGCGCTGATCGCCACCTCGGCCCAGGGCACCACGGTCGGTATCGAAGTGGACGAGGTCGTGGGGAGGCGCGAACTCGTCGTGCGCCCGCTACCCTTGCCGCTGTCGACTCTGGGCGGCTACTCGGGCGTGGCGGTCATGGACGACGGATCGATCGTGCTCGTGCTCGACCCGGCCAACCTGCCGCTCCATTAGGCCATGTGTTTCTGGATCAGGCTGCGGATCTGATCCTTGGGGAGCGCGCCGGTCTGCTGGCCCACGACGCGGCCATCCTTGAAGATCACGAGCGTCGGGATGCTGCGGATGCCAAACCGCGCGGACAGGTCGCCGTTTTCGTCCACGTTGACCTTGGCCACGGTCGCCTTGCCCTCGACCTCGTCGGCGATCTGATCAAGGAATGGGGCGATGATCTTGCACGGCCCGCACCACGCGGCCCAGAAGTCGACGAGCACTGGACCCTGCGCGTGCTTGATGGTCTCATCGAAGCTGTCGTCGGTAAGATGCACGATATGAGGGCTGGCCATGATCGTTCCTCCAGGGAAGTCTTCGTTCACACGACGCAAACAATCTAGCATGCGCGACGACGACGTCTTCGGAGAGGGCCCGTCCGCTCTCCCCCGCGCGCGCCGGCGGTTCGGCCAGAACTTCCTGACCGATGCGAACGCCATCCGGCGCATCGGCGCCGCTCTCGCCCCTTCGGCCTCGGACAACGTTCTCGAGATCGGCCCTGGGCGCGGCGCCTTGACGGACGTTCTGCTGAAGATCCTGCCCCGGATCTCGGCCATCGAGATCGATCGCGACCTTTGCGCCCTGTTGCGCTCGCGGTACCCCGAGGATCGCCTGACCTTGGTCGAGAGGGATGTCCTGGACGTCGCGTTTTGCGACCTCGCGCAGACGCGGCCGCTCGTCATCGCCGGCAATCTCCCCTACAACATCTCGAAGCCGGTCGCGATGAAACTGGTCGTCGAGCGCCGGGCCGTCTCGCGCGCGGTGCTCATGTTTCAGCGCGAGGTCGCCCAGCGACTGACCGCAACGTCCGGAACCCGCGCCTACGGGCCGCTGACCGTGCTGGCCGGACGTGCGTACCGCATCGAGCGCCTCTTCGACCTCGCACCCGGCGCGTTCCAGCCAAGCCCCAAAGTGGTCTCCACAGTGACGCGATGGATCCCCCGGGAGGACGACGCCCTCCCCGAGTCTCTCGTCGCGCCTTTGAAGGCGGTGTTGCGCGCGGCGTTTGCCCGGCGACGCCAGACCCTCCAGAAGAATCTGCGCATCGCCCTCTCCGGCGGCGAAACCGCGGCGATTTCCCTGCTCGCTCACGCCGGCCTCGACGGGGCGCTTCGCGCCGAGGCGATCGCCCCGGAAGGGTTCGTCGCGCTCGCCCGCGCGTGGCCTGACTGACCATCCCCCTACGGTATGATGAGCGCCGTGGCGCGCTCTCTCCCACTCCCGCTCGAAATCGTCGCCCTGGGCGGCTTGGGCGAATTCGGGATGAACCTGATGGTTTACCGCTACGGCGGGGACTGTCTGGTCGTCGACGCCGGGATGATGTTCCCCGGCGCAGAACACCTCGGCGTGGACGTCGTCGTCCCCAACATGGAATTCCTCGACGAGGCCGGCACGATCCACGCCGTCCTCCTCACGCACGGGCACGAAGACCACATCGGCGCCCTCCCCTTCTTGCTCGCGCGCCGCGACGTTCCGGTCTACGCATCCCCGTACACGCTGGGTCTCGTGCGCGGCCGCCTCGCGCAGCACGACCTCCTCACCACGCCGCGCCTTCTGGCCTTCCCGCAACACGGCACCCCCCTCACCCTCGGACCGTTCACGGTGACGACCGTTCCAGTGACGCACTCGATACCGCAGTCCGCCATGCTCGTCATCGAAACGCCCGTCGGACGGATCGTGCACACGGCCGACTTCAAGCTCGACCCCTATCCTCTGAGCGGGCCGGGGACCGATCTCGGCCGTCTGGCGCAATTGGGCGAGGAGGGCGTGCTCCTCCTTCTGTCCGACAGCACCAACGCCGACCTCCCCGGGATCACGGCCGGCGAACGCACGGTGGGGCCGGCTCTGGACCGGGCGATCGCCGGGGTTCGGGGACGGGTTCTGGTCACGACGTTTTCGAGCAACATCCACCGCCTCCAACAGGTGATCGACGCCGGCGTCGCCCACGGGAGACGGATCGCCATCGCCGGCTCTTCGATGGAGTTCCACACCGACGTCGCCTGCAGCCTCGGCCTCCTGCGCATCCCCGGGGGCGCGCTCATCGGCGCCGACGTCGCGATGAACCTGCCCTCGGACCGCGCGCTGTTCCTGGTCACCGGGTCTCAAGGCGAGCCGACCTCGGCCCTTGCCCGCATCGCGATCGATAAGCACAAAGACGTCTTGATTTCCGAGGGTGATCTTGTCCTCCACTCCGCGCGGGCCATTCCGGGAAACGACAAGACGATCGGCCGGATGATCAACCACCTGTTGCGAAGAGGGGCGACGGTCGTCACCGCCAAGGACGCTCCGATCCACGTCTCGGGCCACCCGCGGGGCGACGAGCTGGCGCTCCTCATCCATCTTCTCCGCCCCAAGTTCCTCCTCCCGATTCACGGCGAGTACCGTCAGCTCGCGGCCCACGCCGCGATCGGCCGGAGTTGCGGCCTCCCGGCCGACCGGGTTCTGCTTGCGGATTCCGGAGATCTGCTCGCGCTGACCGAGGACGCGTTGACCCGGGTGGAACGAGTGCCGGTCGGCCAGGTCTTCATCGACGGGGCGCTCGACCGGGTCGACTTCACGACGCTGCGCGACCGGCGCCAGATCGCGGGCGACGGCATCGTGATCGCGGTCGTCGCGGTCGACCGCGAGAGCAGCTCGGTCTCCCGCCTCACGGAGATCACCTCCCGCGGGTTCGTCCACGACGCCTCCGAGGAGGAGATCCTGAGGGAGGCGCGCGACGTCGTCGCCCTGTCGCTGGCCGACACCTCGCGCGAGGAGAGGGCCGACGAGGGCCTCTTGAAGGCCAAGATCCAGGCAGGATTGCGGCGCTTCCTGCGCAAGAGGACGCAAAAACGGCCGCTCATCATCCCTGTGATCGTTGAGTTGTAGACTGGCAGGCTTATGGACGTCACTTTTTCGAAGCTTCGGAAGCAGGGCTGGTTCGACGAGGTCGTGGGACTGCTGCTCTTGCTGTTCACCGCGATCACGATCGGCGCCCTGCTGAGCTACCGCGGAACGGACGCAACGTGGTTCCAGTCGCAGGCCGAGGTCCACCGGGCGGCGAACTGGATCGGCCGGGTTGGAGCGACCATCGCCGAGCTGCTCTTGCAGCTTCTGGGAACGGCAGCGTTCCTCCTGCCCGTCGTTCTTGCGGTCACGGGCTGGAATCGATTCAAGGGCAAGAGCGTCGCGTCGTCCTACGGCCGGATGCTCGGGCTGCTCGCCCTTTTGGCCTCGCTCGCGACTCTCCTCGACCTGGTCTACGGGTCGATTCGGTATGGAGGCGAGGTCTTCCCCGCGGGCGGGTACGTCGGCAACAAGCTCGCCGGAATGATGATGGCACTGATGAATCCGCTCGGGGCCATGCTCACCGCGGCGACCCTCCTGGCGGCGACGATCGTGCTCACCACCCGTTTTTCCTTTGCGAGCGCCGCCGAACGAGTGGGAGACGGGATGGGCGGAACGCTCGCGGCGGCGCGCGCTCGGTTTTCGGCCTACCGGGAAGCCCGGCGCCGCGAGTCCCAGAAGAAAACTCTCGAAAAAAAGCACGCAAGATCAGCGGCCGAGCGGCAGACCACGGTGGGGGAACCTGCCCCCGTCCCCCCAAAGGCCAGGCCGTCGATCCCGCTCGACGACCCGGCTGAACTCGTCGATCTCCCCCCGGCCCGCCCCAGGGTGTCGACGCGTCCGTTGCTCCCCAAGCCCGTCCCGCCACCCAAGCAGCAACAGCTCTTGCAGACCCAGCCGGCCGGCGGATACACGCTTCCCCCCCTGGAACTGCTCAACGACCCGACCCCACAAGAGACCGAAAACGAGAAAGACCTGTTGGCGCGTGCTCAGCTGCTCACCGACAAGTTCCACGAGTTCGCCGTGGAGGGAAAGGTCGTCGCGATCCACCCCGGGCCGGTCGTGACGACGTTCGAGTTCGCCCCCGAAGCGGGCGTGCGCTACTCGAAGGTCGTCGGGCTCGTCGACGACCTCTGCCTCGGATTGAAAGCCGAGTCGATTCGCATCGACCGCATCCCCGGACGATCGACCGTCGGCATCGAGGTCCCGAACAAGCACCAGGAGGTCATCTTCCCGCGCGAGCTCATGGCCTCCGAGAAGTTCCGCAACACCAAGTCCAAGCTGACGCTGGCTCTGGGGAAGGACATCAACGGCGACGTGTACACCGCCGAGCTCGAGCGGATGCCGCACCTCTTGATCGCGGGCGCTACGGGCGCCGGAAAATCCGTCGGCCTGAACGGGATGATCACGAGCATCCTCTATAAGGCAACCCCGGCCGAAGTCCGCTTCATCATGATCGACACCAAGATGATCGAGCTGGGGATGTACGCCGAGATCCCCCACCTGCTCATCCCCGTCGTCACCGACCCGAAGCACGCCTCGACCGCTCTCAAGTGGGCGGTGCGCGAGATGGAGCAGCGTTACAAGAAGCTGGCCTCGGTCGGCGTCAGGAACATCGAGCAGTTCAACCAGGCGCTGCTCGACCAGCCCGGCCGCACTCTCAAAAACGACAAGACCGGCGAGGAGAAGGCGCTCCACAACCTCCCCTATATCGTGATCGTCATCGACGAGATGGCCGACTTGATGATGGTGTCCTCGGCCGACGTCGAAGAATCGATCATGCGGCTCGCCCAGATGGCGCGAGCCGTCGGCATCCACCTGATCCTGGCGACCCAGCGCCCATCGGTCGACGTCATCACCGGGACGATCAAGGCCAACTTCCCCGCGCGCATCGCGTTTAGGGTCAGCCAACGCGTGGACTCGCGCACGATCATCGACCAGCAAGGGGCGGAGCATCTGATCGGCCGCGGCGACATGCTGTTCCTGCCTTCGGGCGCCGGGCGCCTCCTGCGCTTGCACTCCGGCTACATCACCGAAAACGAGCTGAACCGCATCGTTGCCTTCCTCAAGAAGCAGGCGAAGCCGGTCTACGACGAGTCGGTTCTCAAAGACCCCGATGAGGGTCAAGGGGGAGCGTTCGACCCAGGCGAGCGCGACGCGCTGTACATCGAAGCGGTGAAGCTGGTCCTCCACGAGGGGATGTGCTCGATCACGCTGATCCAGCGCCGCATGCGTTTGGGCTACGCGCGCTCGGCACGGATCGTCGACACGATGGAGCAAGAGGGAATCGTCGGACCTGCCGACGGGAGCAAGCCCCGTGAGCTTCTGGTCGGAGCGGAGATCCTCGAGAGCTTGGGCTCCGTCAGGTGAAGACCGGGCCGCTCGGCGCGGCCGCCGTCCTCGCCGCGGCCGTTTTCGTTTCCCACCTCCCCCTCCTCGATGCCGGGTACGTCCAGGACGACCATGTCGCCATCGAGGAAAACCCCATCGTCTCTCAGGGGGCGGCTTCCGCCATCGTCGGCGCGTCGTACTGGGAAGGAGCGCGAGGAGGCGACCGTTCGCTCTACCGGCCTGTCACCGTGGCGAGTTTCGCGCTCGAGGTCGCGGCAACGGGGGGCGCGCACCCCTCCGTGTCGCATGCGATCAACCTCTTCCTCCACGCCGCGGCCTGCTGGCTCGTCTACAGCCTCGCGGTCGCTTGCGGCATCGAGCCGGTGGCGGCGCTTTTGGCCGGACTGATTTTTGCGGTGTGCCCTTCGAAATCCGAGGCGGTCGCAAACGTCGTCGGCCGCTCTGAGCTTCTCGCGGCCCTGTTCACGCTCGCGGCGATTCGACTCGCGTTGATCGCGGGGTCGCGAAGCGCGGTCTGGCTTGCTGCCGCGTGCGTGCTCCTCGCCTGCGGCTCGAAGGAAACGGGACTCGTCGCGCTTCCCCTCCTCATCCTGGTCGCGCTCGACGGGCGCAAGGCCAAAGACGCCGCCGGGCTGATCGCCCCGAGCGTCCTCACCGTGACCGTCTTCGTCGTTTTGCGGACCCGGGCACTCGAGGCCTTCTTCCCCGTGCAGGTCGTTCCTCCGGGAGACAACCCGCTCGTCCTTGAGCACGGCGTGCGCTACCTGGCGACGGCGCTCGGGTTGATCGCACGCTACGCGCGTATCGTCTTGTTTCCCTTCGGCCTCGCGAACGACTACTCCGGCGGCTCCATTCCGATCGAAGACTCGCTTGTGGCGCTCCGTCCGATTCTCGGCATTGCGATTGCCGGCTCGCTCTTGTGGACCGCCACCCGAGGCCGCGTGGCGGCGTTGTTCGTGGCGATCACGCTTCTCCCCTACCTCATGATCGGCAACCTCTTCGTCCCCGTCGGGGCGATCCTCGCCGAGCGCTTCCTCTACCTCCCGGTGGCGGGCTTGTGCCTGCTCGCCGCTTTGGCGATCGGAAAACTCGGCAAGCCCGCGCAGGCCTTGGCGATGACCGTGGTCGCGATCCTGAGTGTTGCCATGTTCGCGCGATCTTTGGAGTGGAAAGACGATGCGACGATCTTCGCGGCGACGGCGCGAAACAACCCGAAAAGTCTGAGGGCTGCGCTCTGGCTGGGAAAGCCCGACGACGCGATCGCGAGCTGGCCGGACTCGGTCGCTGCCTGGCACGACAAGGGCGTGGCGCTTGCCAAGGCGGGCGATCTTCGGGGCGCGGAGCGGGCGCTTCGCGAAGCGATTCGCCTCGAACCTTCGCGCCCGGCGCCGCAGCTCAACCTCGGCCTCGTCCTCCACAGGAACGGGGAACTCGACGCCGCCGAGCGCGCCCTGCGGAAGGCGGTGTTGCTCGACCCGGACAACCCCCGCGGCTTCGCGGAGCTGGGTCACGTGCGCTACGAGACGGGGCGATGGGCCGCGGCCGCTGAAGCGTACCGGCACGCCGTGGCTCTCGGACGCACGGACCTCCTCCCACGCCTCAAGGAGTTGGAGCGATAGGCAGACCAAGAATTGGGGACAGTCGCCAATTCTTGGTCTGCCTATCGCTCCAGGATCCGTTCGGCGACGGTGACGTGCAGCGCTTCGATCATCTCGCCGTCCATCGCCACGACCCCCTTGGCAGCCCCCTCGCCTTCCACCCACGCCGAAAGCACGCGCTCAGCCCAGAGGCGCTCGTCCGGCGTGCTGGCGTAGACCTCGTGGATGATTGGGATCTGGGACGGATGGATGCAGCTCTTGCCGTCGTAACCGAGCCCCCTCGCGATGGCCGCGTGCGCGCGCAAACCGGCGTCGTCCTGGTAGCGAAAATAGGCGGAGTCGATCGCCAGGTGACCGTGACGGCGCGCCGCAAGGAGAACTTGACTCAGGGCGTGCTGCTCCCAGACGCGCCCCGCGTCGGCCCGCGCCCGCAGCGACACGAGGAGATCGGCCGATCCGAAAATCGCCATGCACACCGCCTCGTGCGCCCCCATGAGGTCCATGACGGAGGCCACCCCGGTGGCGGTTTCGATCATGAGCGCGGTGGCGGCGCCGTGGTCGGCGAAGCGCGTGGCGAGCGTGCGGACGAACTCCGGATCCTCCGCCTTGGGGACGACCACGATCGTCGGCTTCGCGAATCCCACGAGCGTCAGATCCTCGGCCACGAGCCCGCCTCGGCCGCCGTTGACCCGCAGCAGCCAGGGGCGCTGGTCGAAAACACCCGCTGCGATGGCCGCGCGCACATTGTCTCGCGCCTCGTTCTTCTTCCCGAGGGCGACACCGTCCTCGAGATCGACCAGCACCATGTCGGCGGGAAGGGACGGGATCTTGTCGAGGAACTCTCGGCGGGAGGCGGGAACGTACAACACGCTGCGCGGAGGACTCGTCATGCGCTCCAGTATCCCGCAATCGGGGTCGCGCAAGCCAGGCACCGCCCCTCGGCATCTTGGGCGCGCTGCGACACCCGGTAGCCCCGGCGCGCGATGACCGTGGCGCCGCACGACGGGCACCGCGTGTCCTCGAGGCCGCCGACCTCTCCCGGGAGGTTCCCCGCGTAGACGTAGCGCAACCCGCAATCGCGGCCGATCGCCGCGGCGCGGATCAAATCCGAAGCGAGCGTGTTGCGCGTCCCGGTCATCTGGTAATCGCCATGGAACGCGGTCACGTGCCACGGGATGTCCGGCGAGACCGACACGAGGAAGCGGGCCAGGTCGCGCAGCTCGGCGGGATCGTCGTTGATCCCCGGGATGAGCAGGGTCACGACCTCGACCCAGAACCCCATCGCGTGAGCTCGCTTGATCGTGTCCACCACGCTTGCGAGCTTTCCACCCAACTCGCGATAGCGCGCGTCCTTGAACCCCTTGAGGTCGACCTTGAAGAGACTGACGTACGGGCGGATGAACTCGAGCACCTCGGACGTGGCGTTCCCGTTCGAGACGAAGCCGCACACGATCCCCGCCGCCTTGGCTTTCGCGAAGATCTCGACCGCCCACTCGGCGGTGATCAACGGTTCGTTGTAGGTCGACACCATCACGGGGGTCTTGTTCGCGACGGCCATGGCAACGAGCTCATCCGGTGCCATGTCCCGCGGCCCCGCCACAGCCGCCGGATCGCGCAGCGCTTGCGAAGTCACCCAGTTCTGGCAGTACGGACAGTGGAGGTCGCAACCGAGCATGCCGAATGAGAGGGCTTCGGTGCCGGGGAAGGCGTGGAAGAACGGTTTCTTCTCGATGGGGTCGACCTGCAGCGCGGCGACATAGCCCCGGGGCACCATCAGCGTCCCCGCGCGGTTCGACCGCACCCGGCAGATCCCGTCGAGCCCGGGGAGAATCGTGCAGCGGTGGGCACACGCGGTGCACTTCACACGGTTGCCGGTGAGCTTGGTGTAGAGCAGCCCTTCGATCGCGCGCTGATCGAGAGCCTCGGCAAGTGGAAGGATGGCGGGATCGAGGCGACGGGACATAGGCAAGCACCCCGGCGCCGAGTCTACCCGCTACGGCTGTGGGAAAAACGGGCTTTCCGGGGTCAATCGGTCCGATATCCGCCGGGACAGTCGCGCGCTAGGGGGTCTTCGGTGCGTATTCCAGGAGAATGTCATCGCTGGCGGTGATGTGGACGTACGGGTGATACCCGTTGTTGACCGGCCCTCGGGCCGAAGCGAAATCGTCCGCCACCACGATGGTTTCGAGCTCGCTGTCGATGCGGCCGTAATCGCTCTTGGCGTCGACGCGGCACCCTCCGCGGGCAGGAAAGCGCACCGTGAGTTTCCCTCCCGCGTTCCTCAAGGTCGATTCCTTCTCTCCCGAAATCGACGCCCAGGACACCTCCCCGTCGCCGCCATCCATTTCGAGGGCCACCGCGCCCATGGCGTCGAGGATGTGAACATCCGCTCCGGTGACCTTGGCCTTCACCGCACCCGCGGCCTGGTGGATGGTGACGCTTCCCGAATCCACACTGAGGACGACATCCCCCGCACGATCGATGGCGACATCCGAGACCGTCGCTTCGACTTGGAGCTCTCCGCGGACATCGACGATCGTCGCCGTGAGCCCGTCGCCCTGGATGTGCAACACCCCCGTGATCGATTCGACGTTGACTTCCGTGTTGCGGCCGCGAAGATCGAGATCGCCCTGATTCCCCTTCCCGTGGAGCGATCCGCCGTTCATTTCGAGGCGCATCGACGCTTCCATCGCCTGGAACACGACGGCGGCGTCCGACGTCACGGTGATGTCGCCCATTCCTTCCTTCAGTCGCAACGGTGTTCCGACCAATGCGAACGCGGCGCCCGCCTTGATCCCGGCCACTATCGCCTCGCCCTTTTGCGCCGTGACCCGGAGCGACCCCGAGAGCTTTTCGAAGGTCAACTTGCTGTGTTCGCTCTCGACTTCAGTCGATCCGTCGACCGCCGCCACCTTGATCGTCCCACCCACCGAACGCACGGTTACGTTTCCGGTGATGGCGCTGATGGTGGCGGAGGTGCCACGGAGCCTTGCGGTGACGTCTTTCGAGTCAACCACGGTGAGCGTGCCTGCCACGAGATCCGCGACAACGGATCCGCCGACCGCCTGGACGGTGGCGCGCATTTTGTTTCCGTGAAGATCGACGGTTCCCCCCTGAGACAGGATGACGAGGTCCGAGTCGGCCGCTTCGACCGCGATCGCCACTCCCTTGGGCACCTCGACATCGAGCCGGAGCGCACCGCCCGAGTCTCCCGGCGCCGGCGCGACGATCAGTCTCGAGCCGTCCTGCCAGATCCCCACCGGCGACTCGACGCCGTCCGGCCCGTTGGTGCGGGAGATCACTTGCAGCTCGCGTTTTTCCCGTGTCGAGATCGAAATGTTGCCGCGGATCCCGACGATCGAGACGGCTGTGACCTCTTCGAACGGAACGATCACGGCGGATTCGACCGCGAACGGTTCACCCGTGGGAAGCTCGCGGGCGGCGGCCGCAACGGCGGCGTCGAGAGCGACCGACCCGATCAGCGCAGCGACAATCCATCGAGTTCGAAAACTAGGCCTCATGCGTTGTCCCACGCGCGACGCGTTCGATGGCGTGAAGCGCGTCCTTCGCCGCTTCCCGCTCCGCTTCCTTCCGGCTCGACCCGACGCCGCGCCCGGCGGTTTCTTCCCCGAACAGGACCTCCGCCGTGAACTCCTTCGCGTGAGCCGGGCCGGTCGTCGAAACGATACGGTAGCTCGGGGTGAACCGCAATCGCGCTTGGACCAGCTCTTGCAGCCGCGTCTTGGCATCGGCCCCTGGGCCCGTCTTCCCAACCGTGCGCGCCAGCTCGCCCTTCAACTGGCGTCGCACGAAGGCACGTGCCGCGCGCAGCCCTCCGTCCAAGTAGATGGCGGCGAGGACCGATTCGAACGCGTCGGCGAGCAGCGACGGTTTCGCCCGCCCCCCGGTCGCGTCTTCGCCCCGCCCGAGGATGAGGGCCTCCCCCAGCCCCAGGCGACGGGAGGCCTCGGCTAACGCCTCGGTGCTGACCACGGTCTGCCTCCTGCGGGTGAGCGTACCTTCGTCTGCCTCGGGATCGTCGTTCATCAATCGATCGGAGACGAGGAAGCCGAGCAGCGCATCCCCCAGGAACTCGAGCCGCTCGTAGGTGTCCCCCGTCTCGCCGGCTCGCGCCTCGTGCGCCCGCGAACGATGGGTCAGGGCACGCGCCAAGATCGAGCGATCGGCAAACCGGTAGCCGAGCACCTCCTCGAGCTCGGACGTTTTCGTCAACGCAGCTCCCCGCGCGGAGGATCGGCCACGGAGTTCGCGATCTTGGTGAACGAGCGCATCGGACGCGCGGTCCCGTCGTAATGCTGGCCATCACGATCGGTGGTGTAGTTCCAGAGCGTGCGGCCGTCGTTTTTGACTTCCATAACGTCGGTGTAGCGAAAGGTCTGCTTGTCGGGAATCTCCCGCTCTTCGACAGCCTCCGTCGAGAGCACTCCCGAGTGTGCGTCGTACCGGGTGGTGATCGCGTACGTCGCGAGGACCTTCCCGTTCAACCGCTCCTCGCAGCGACCCTCCCAATCGCAAAGGATCGTGAACTTGCCGTCAAACGATCGTTTCGTCCATCGAAAGAACCACCGCCCGTCGACCTCGGCGATGGCGACGATCGAGACGTTCCGGTCGTTGCCGCGGCTCCACGTCCCGCGATAGCCGGTGTCCGAGATCATCGGTGGAAGCCCGCACGACGACAGTATGAGCAATGTCAGAAGCAGCGTTCTCATGGTCCTTCCGTTCCCTCCACGGTCGCAAGCAACTCCGGGTTGAGCGTCACCCCGAACGCCGAGGCCCGCCGCGCAGCGTCCCTGGCCAGTTCCCGATCGCCCGATGCGGCATACGCGACGACCAGATTCGTCCATCCTACGGCGTGCCGCGGCCAAACGGAAAGAGCTCGCTCGAGCAACGGCGGGGCCGCGGCCGCACGGCCCGTCGCCACCAGGAGGCCGGCCAAGTTCGCCGCCGCGTCGGGCTGCGTGGGATCGGCGACCAAGGCCGCGCGGTAGGCTCGCTCGGCCTCGGCTTCGTTGCCTCTCGCCGCCTCGATCACCCCTCGATTGAACCAGGCGATGGCGTTTTGGCCATCGAGTTCGGTGGCGCGCCGGGAGGTCGCAGCCGCGGCGTCGAGCTCTCCCGCCTTGCGCTGCACGTCGGCGACCACGGCCAGGCTTGCTGCTTTCTCGTTTCGCATCAGCGCGGCCGAGGGAATCCCGAGGGACAACGCCAGCGCGCAAAACCCCGCCGCGTAGGGCCCGATGCGCCGCGTCTCGCGAATCGCGGCAACCCCGCAGCCTGCCGGAACGGCCAGCAGGAACGCGACCGGAAGCCGATGCCGGCTCGAGACGTAAAAGACGAGGGGAGCGGCCACGGCGACCAACACCGAAGACCAGAGGGTGAAACCACCGGTGCGAGCGAACCCCATCGCCAAGACGCCGAAAACAGCGAGGCCTAGGAGCAATGCGAACGGGACGGGCGCCGCAAAGCGGAGCGGGTTCTCGTCGAGCGCCGGGGCGTAGTCCAGGCCGTGCTCGGCGGTGTCGATCGTCAGAATCGCCCGCTTGGCCACGAGCACGATCGTACCGAAGGGATCGGCCGCCCGGGCGCGCAAGCCCTCGCGCCACCAGAACCCGTCGGCTTCGACGGCGTCGAGCTCCCGCCCCGCCCGCGCGCTCGCCTCGGCGATCGCTTCTTGTTGCTGCGTCTGAAGCGATCCGGTGAATCCGGTGACCGGCGTGTAGACCCCGACCGCGCCGGGGGAGTTCCCCAGCCAGAAAACGATGCCGCCATTCGCCGACACCGGCACCCAGTGCCCGGAAGCCGCACGGTTGTGACAGGCCACCGGGAGGATCGTCAGCACGGTCGCGGCCAGAAGCGCCGCGGCCCGCCGGGGTCGGCCGCCAAACAGGTCCCGCGCAGCCCACAATGGCGCCAACGGCAGAAAGTTCGGACGGGCCAGAGACGCCAGGCCTCCGGCAATGCCTGCCGCGAAGCCCGGACGTTCACCCGCCTCCCCGGCAAGCAACACGGCCGCCGAAAGCAGCAGCAACGCAAACGGTTCGCCGAGCGGCCTCGAGGCAAAAAACAAGGACGGGTGATAGAGCAGCACCAGAACCGCCGTGGCCAGCGCCGCCCCGTCCCCCGCGGCCTTTCGCGCGACGAGCGCCAGCAGCCCGGCCGAGGCGACGACCGCGAGTTGCTGCACGAGGAAGAGCAGCGTCCAGGCCTCGCCAAATAGGCGCAAGAAGACCGATAGGAACCAGGGGTACAGCGGCGGCATGTAGTACGGGCCGCCGAGCGATCCTCCCGCCGCCAGAACCCGAGCCCAGGAGAGGTAGTAGGCGCCGTCCAGGATCGGCCGGGAGAAGGTCGGATCGAGGTCCGGCTGAACCAGGACGTAGGCCACACGGAGCAGGAAGCCAACGCCGAGGATCGTGGCCAATCGGCGTTTCACGGCTGGTTCAGCCTGCGTCGAGCCTCCGCGCGACCAGCCATCACGCCTTCTGTTTTGTCCCCGAGCGCCGCCGCGCTGTCGAACAACTCGAGGGCCCCCCTGAAATCATCGCGCGCAAGGAGCAGCGAGCCCAGGAGGCCTCGCGGTTGGCCGAGAAGCGGCGCGCGCGCAATGGCTTCACGATAGAGGCGCTCGGCCTCATCGTTGCGTCCCTGGGTCTGGCGCAGCGCGCCCAGACGATAGAGGGCTCCCGCCGAGCGCGGGTACAACGCGACCGCGCGGGAGAGCATCGTGTCGGCCTCGGCGAGGTTCCCGTTGAAGAGATCGAGGTAACCCACGCCGACCAAGGCCTCGAGACGGTCGGGCTCGTAGCGCAGGGCCAGCAGGAACTGCTCGCGCGCCTCGTCGAGCTGCATGTGCCTTTGCAGATCCTGAGCGCCACGCTGCGCGCGCTCGGCGACCAGGTAACGGGCGTACCGCTGCCCCGAGTCGGCGACAGGGATCAGCTTATCGAACGCCTCCTGGAGCCTGCCTTCGTAGAGGAGGATCTCGCCATCCCGGGTGTCGTCGTAGCCGGCAGCCAAAGCGAGGTAGGAGGCACGGTCGTCCCCCGTGAGCCCGAGCCGGTCCGCTCGCGCTTCGCGCGACGGACGGACGCTGCGGATCTCCGTGAGGTTGGGCCCGACTGTTTCCTCGAAGGCCCCATGGGGCGCCGAGAATTCAATCGCCGGCCGGTCGTCGCTCGTCCTGACGGCCCCCTGCGTCATGCGGCGGATCTCGGCGTCGTCGAGCTGGTAGTACGAAAGCACCTCGAGCGGCCCACGGACGCCTACCTCGCGGAGGCTGCGACCGACCGCTTCGCGGTCGAAGCGCGCCCGGAGTTCGGCGAGATCGACGGGCGGGAACGGCTCCATCCGGCCAAGGAGGATCGTCGTCAGGCCGGCGGTAAAGACACGGACGTGCGGGAACACGTCGGCGAACGTGCCGACGATCATCTTCCAGTCCTCGTGGCGCGTGCGCCAGAGCGGCGCCCAGTGGCACACGACACCTCCAGGCGCCAGATGCGCTTTGCATTGTTCGAGGTAATCTTTGCTGAAGAGCGCGCCTGACCCCGATAGCGAGGGGAAGTTCGGATGGGACGAAATGACGTCGAATCGCTCGCTGCTCAACCGGAAAAAGTTCCGTCCGTCGTCGATGCGCAGATCGACGCGCGGGTTGTCGAGCACGCCGTCGTTGCGATCCCCGAAGAACCGGCTCGCCACGAGCACGCCCTTCTCGAGCTCGACCGCCGTCATCTTCTCGATGTCGTAGACGCCCATCGCCCCTGCGGTGACGCCGGCCCCGAGGCCAACCACGGCGACGGTCCTGATCGGTCCCGGGTGAAACAGCATCGGCAGGTGTCCTACCATCCGCTGAGACAACATGTCTTCGAACGCGTCGGAGGCAGTCGCGCTGCCGTTGACCGTGATGAACTTCCCCTTGGGCGATTCAAACGAAATGATCGTGTCGTTGTACCCCTCGGTGAAGGTCTTCAATTG
>JAQBEH010000149.1:0-48028 GCA_032124015.1 Acidobacteriota bacterium | reverse complement strand
CTCGACCCGATCACGGCGAACACGATCAACCACCTGATTCGTAGCTTGCAGAAGCGCCTGGGGGTCACGTCGGTTGTGGTCACGCACGACATCCATTCCGCGTTCGCCGTGGGCGACCGCATCGCGTTCCTCCACGAAGGGCGCATCCTGTTCCACGGGACCACGGCAGAAGCAAAAACGGCGGAAGTGCCGCTGTTGCGGAACTTCCTGCAGGGGGGCGGGTATGCCTAGAACCAAGGGTCGCGAGGCCACCGTCGGCGCATTTCTCGCGCTGGCGCTCATCGTTCTCGCCGTCGGCATCATGGCCGTCGGCGGCGAGTCGCAACTGTTCTCGCGAAAGGCGTCGTACCGCGTCGTCTTCCCCTCGACCGACGGCCTGATCGTGGGCTCGCCCGTGAAGATGGGCGGTGTGCAGGTCGGCACGGTGACGCGTCTGAAGTTGCCCACGGATCCCGGGGCACAGGGCGTCGAGGTCTCTTTGGGGATTCAACGCAGCTACGAGTCGCGCGTGCGCCAGGGCTCCGAGGTCTCGCTGAAGTTCCTCCAATACCTGTCCGGAGAGAAGTACGTCGAGCTGACGCCCGGCGACCCCAATCAGCCGTCGATCCCCGAGGGGGAACTGCTGCCGTCCTCGGAGGGGAGCCGTCTGTTCGAGCAGAGCGAGGACATCGCCGACAACCTGAACGCGATCACCATCTCGCTCAAGGGGATCCTGGAGCCCCTTCAGAAGGGCGAAGGGCTGTTGGGGCAAGTCATCCAGAACCCCGAGTTCGGCAGGCAGGGGATGGCCAAGATCGAAGCGACTCTCGATGACATCAAAGTGATCACCCAACGCATGAAGGATGGGCGCGGGGCCATCGGGCGCCTTCTCACCGACGAAGGCCTCGCCGGGCGCCTGGACGATCTCGGCGCAGCGATCACGGACATGTCGACGCTCATGGAGTCGATGGTCAAAGGGGAGGGCGCGATCGGCTCCCTCACGAAGCCGGGGGGCGATGCCCAGGTCGCGATCGCGGACCTCAAAGACGCGGCGGCATCGTTGAAGCGGACCACCGCGCGCCTCGAGTCGAAAGAAGGGCTGTTCGGGAAGCTCTTGAACGACGACGCCTACTCGAACCAGCTTTCCGCCGGTCTCGAGAGCGCCGTCACGGACCTGGCGGCCGTCATGAAGAAGATCAACGAGGGGCAGGGCACGCTCGGAGCCCTGGTGAACGATCGCACGCTTTACGACAGCGCGGAGGACGTGATTGCAGGCGTGAACGACAGCAAGTTCGCGCGCTGGATGCTCCGCCATTACCAGAAGAAGGGGATCGAAGCGCCCCCGCCTCCTCCCGCCCCCGACCCCTGATCCTGGCCTGGCGGTCCCCGTCGTTGTCTCTATATTCTCTGTTCTCTCGATTGTGTCCGGACATTTCAGGAGACCTCTCATGGCCGTCAACCCGCACCTGGTCCATCTCGAGCGCAAGATCAAGAGCCGCAACGCCCGCATCGGCATCGTGGGGCTGGGCTACGTCGGGCTCCCCCTCGCCGTCGAGTTCGCGCAAGCGGGTTTCAAAGTGGTTGGAATCGACATCGATGAGCGGAAAATCCGGTCGGTGAATATCGGTACGTCTTATATCGAGGACGTGTCCACGGCGACGCTCAAGCCCCTCGTCCGGGACGGGCTCATCCGCGCCCAGTCCGATTACAAGGGCTGCGGGAAGCTCGACGCGATCATCATCGCGGTGCCGACTCCCCTGAGAAAAACAAAGGACCCGGACATCTCCTACATCGTCGGCGCCTTGAACGAGATCGCGCCGCAGGTCCGCGCGGGGCACCTGATCATCCTCGAGTCCACGACCTATCCGGGCACGACGGAAGAAATCCTCCGGCCCGCGGTCGAGGCCGGCGGTTTGTCGGTGGGCCGCGAGATATTCCTCGCCTTTTCCCCGGAGCGAGTCGATCCCGGGAACAAGCTCTACCAGACGAAAAACACCCCGAAAGTCGTCGGCGGCTCGACGCCGTCGTGCACGAAGGTCGCGGCGCTCCTCTATGGCCAAGCGGTCGAGCACGTCCACCCCGTCACGTCGACGCAGTCGGCCGAGATGATCAAGCTCCTCGAGAACACGTTCCGAGCCGTGAACATCGGTCTCGTCAACGAAATCGCCCTGATGTGCGAGAAGCTCGGTCTCGACGTTTGGGAGGTGATCGACGGCGCCGCGACGAAACCCTTCGGTTTCATGCGTTTCTATCCCGGTCCGGGGATCGGCGGGCACTGTATTCCGCTCGACCCGCACTACCTTGCGTGGAAGTTGAAGACGCTCAACTACTCCGCGCGTTTTATCGATCTGGCCTCGGAAATCAACGGACACATGCCCGAGGTCGTCGTCCGCCGAGCCGCCACGATTTTGAACGGCGTCAAGAAGAGCGTGAAGGGCTCGAAGGTTTTCGTGCTCGGCGTCGCCTATAAGAAAGACACGGGCGATACGCGCGAGTCCCCGGCCCTGGACGTCATCCGCCTCCTGCAAGAGCAGGGCGCGATCGTCTCCTTTCACGATCCCTATTCGAACGCGATCCGGGGGGAGGACGGGCGGATGGAAAAGGGCGCGGCGTTGTCGCAGCGAAACCTCAAAGCGGCCGATCTCGTCGTGATCGTCACCGACCACGCGGTTTTCGACTACGGGATGATTGTCAGAAACTCCCGACGCATTCTCGACACGCGCAACGCAACACGGGACGTCAAGGGCGGCCGCGGAAAGATCGTGAAGCTATAGGCGTCGTTGCGGCGCAGCGGGCGAGGTGTCATGGGCGCGGTATTGGTCACGGGAGGGGCTGGGTTCATTGGGTCGCACCTGACCGACCGTCTGCTCTCGGACGGCCGGGATGTCGTCATCCTCGACAACTTCGACCCCTTCTATGATGCAGCGGCCAAGCGGCGCAATCTCGAGGCGGCGCTGAAACACCCGCGCTGTCGCCTCGTCGACGGGGACATTCGCGACGCGGCGTCCGTAGAGGCCGCGTTTGCGGCCCTGCCGATCGATGGCGTCATTCACCTTGCCGCTCGAGCGGGAGTCAGGCCGTCGATCGAGGATCCCGTTGTCTACACGTCGGTGAATCTCGACGGCACGGTGTGCTTGCTCGAGGCCTGCCGTCGCCGCGGGGTCTCCCGCTTCGTGTTCGGCTCGTCGTCGTCGGTCTACGGGAACAACGCAAAGGTTCCGTTTGCCGAGGACGATCCCGTCGATCATCCGATCTCGCCCTACGCGGCGACCAAGCGCGCCGGTGAGTTGCTGGCGCACACCTACCATCACCTTTTCGGGATGGAGATCGCCTGCCTGCGTTTCTTCACGGTTTTCGGCCCGCGCCAACGACCGGACCTCGCGATTCGGAAGTTCGCCGAATTGATGGCCGCCGGGCGAGAGATCCCGGTGTTCGGGGACGGGACGACGGGCCGGGACTACACCTTCGTTGACGACATCGTGGACGGCATCGTACGCGCGTTCGATCGCGCGAGAGCCTTCCACATCTGGAATCTCGGCGGGTCAAAGCCCGTGCTCCTGAACGATCTCATCGCCCGCCTGGCGCGCGGGCTAGGGCGCGTCCCGGAGATCCGGCGGCTCCCGCCTCAGCCGGGCGACGTGGATCGGACGTGGGCCGACGTCTCCCGGGCGAAGCGGGAGCTCGACTGGGAGCCGGTCACGAGCTTCGAGAGGGGGATGAACGTGTTTTTCGAATGGTTCGAAGCCGAGCGCGTGCGCGCCGCTTCGGGGAGTCAATCATGAATATTGCGGTCGTGGGAACGGGGTACGTCGGGCTGGTTACGGGGGCGTGCTTTTCGGAATTCGGGAATCACGTCATCTGCGTCGACAATGACGCCAGCAAGATCGCGATGCTCGAGCGCAACGAGATGCCCATCTACGAGCCGGGACTCGACGCGCTCGTCGAGCGCAACGTCAAAGCGGGACGTCTCGAGTTCACGACGGATTTGAACGGCGCCGTCGAGCGCGCTCTCGTCGTGTTCATCGCCGTGGGGACGCCGCAGGGGAACGACGGCCGGGCGGATCTGTCGTTCGTACGCGAGGTGGCTCGCGCGGCGGCGGAGAGCCTGAATTCGTACAAGGTGGTCGTGACGAAGAGCACGGTGCCGGCGGGAACGGGAAAGATCGTTCGCGAGATCATCGAGAAACACCGCAAGGAGACGCACGCCTTCAGCGTCGCGTCGAACCCGGAGTTCCTCCGCGAGGGCTCGGCGATCGAGGACTTCCTGCGGCCCAACCGCGTCGTGATCGGGTGCGAGGACGAAATGGCCGCGGCGATCATGAAGGATCTCTACCGCCCGTTGTACCTCATCGAAACTCCGGTCGTCGTGACCGACGTCGTCACGGCCGAAGTGATCAAGTACGCATCCAACGCCTTTCTCGCGACGAAGATCTCCTTCATCAACGAAATGGCCGACCTGTGCGAGAAGGTCGGAGCCGACGTGCACGACGTCGCCCGCGGGATGGGACTCGACCAGCGCATCGGACGGAAGTTCCTCCACCCGGGTCCTGGGTACGGCGGGTCGTGTTTTCCGAAAGACACGCGCGCGATCCTCGAGCTCGCTCGCGACCACGACGTCCCGCTCAAGATCGTCGAGGCCGTCATCGACGTGAACGCGGGCCGGATCGCGACGTCGCTCGGCAAGATCAGGAAGGCCTTGGGCGGTAGCCTGAAGGGTAAGACGGTCGGCCTTCTCGGTCTGACGTTCAAGCCGAATACGGACGACCTGAGAGAGTCTCCCGCGATCGAGATTCTCGACGGGATGCTCGCCGAGGGTGCCAAGGTCCAAGCCTACGACCCGATCGGCATGTTGCTCGCCGCCGAAACGCCGCGCGACGGCGTGCGCTACTGCGACGACGAATACCAAGCCGCCGCCGGGACCGACGCTTTGGTCGTCGCGACGGAGTGGAACCAATTTCGAGCGCTGGACGCCGAGCGCCTCCGGTCAGTGGTGAGTCGACCGGTGATCGTCGACCTTCGCAACATCTACGAGCCGGAGACCATGCGCGCCAAGGGCTTCGAGTACAGCTGCGTCGGGAGATCTTGATGGCGCTCTTTCTCGTCACGGGCGGCGGCGGCTTCATCGGCTCCAATCTGGTCGAAGCAATCCTGGGCCGGGGGGACGCCGTGCGCGTTCTGGATGACTTCGCGACGGGGCGCCGCTCCAACCTGGAAGCCGCGGTGTCCTGGGCGAAGGCGGGCCGCGGTTCGTTCGAGCTGCTCGAGGGCGACATTCGGGATCTCGCCACCTGCCGGCGTGCGGTCGCGGGCGCGGACTACGTGCTCCACCAGGCGGCGATCCCGTCGGTGCAGCGGTCGGTGACGGACCCGGTCAGCTCGAACGAGGTCAACGTCTCGGGCACCCTGAACCTCCTCGTTGCGGCCCGGGACGAACAGGTGAAGCGGTTCGTCATGGCGTCGTCATCGTCGATCTACGGTGAGAGCGAGACGCTTCCGAAGATCGAAACGATGCCCTCGGCGCCGATCTCGCCCTACGGACTGCAGAAGCTGGCGGGGGAGACCTACTGCGGCCTGTTCCACCGTCTCTACGGACTTCCCACGATCGCTCTGCGCTACTTCAACGTGTTCGGCCCGCGCCAGGATCCGACGAGCGAGTACTCCGCGGTCATCCCGCTGTTCATCACCGCGATCCAGCAGGGGACACAGCCCACGATTTTCGGCGACGGAGAGCAAACCCGCGATTTCAGCTACATCGCCAACGTCGTGCAGGCGAACTTGCGCTCGTGCGAGGCGGGGCCCGTCGCCCACGGCGGTGCCTTCAACATCGCGTGCGGAGAGCGGATCAGCTTGAACGAGCTCGTGGGGATCCTCGGGGGGTTCGCGGGACGAGAGGTCCAGCCCACCTACGCGCCGCATCGCCCCGGTGACATCAAGCACTCGTTGGCCGACATCGAGAAGGCGCAGCGGCTGCTCGGTTACGCTCCGGAGGTGTCGGTTCGAGACGGGCTGCGAAAAACGTGGGAGTTGCTGTGACGCCTGGGGATCGACTTCACGTCGTGATCCTCGCCGGCGGCAGCGGCACGAGGTTCTGGCCCTTGAGCCGCGCGAAGCGCCCGAAGCAGTTCCTGTCGCTCGCCGGAAAGGTCTCGCTCCTTCGCGCGACGTGGGATCGAGCGCGCACTTTGGTCCCCGCGGAGCGCATTTGGACCGTCGCGCCGCGGACGCTCGCCTCAGCCGTCCGGCGGGAGCTTCCGGGATTGAGGCGCGACCGTCTCGTGCTCGAGCCGTCGCCGCGCGACACCGCGCCGGCGATCGCGCTCGCTTGTGCGGTCATCGCGCAAAACGACCCGCGCGCGATCGCGGCGATCTTCCCGAGCGACCACGTGATTCGCGATCTAGGCGCCTTCAAGCGCGCGGTCGCCATCGCGCGCCACGCGGCGCGCGACGGGGCGCTCGTTTGTCTCGGTATCGCACCCGACCGCGCCGCGACCGGATTCGGGTATCTGAAACTCGGGGAGCAGGCGCGGCCGGGTGTTTCCAGCCCCGTCCTGGAATTCGTCGAGAAGCCGGACGCGGCGAGGGCGCGGCGGTTCCTGCGATCGGGGCGGTACCTGTGGAACGGCGGCATGTTCGTGTGGCGGATCGACCGGTTCCTCGAAGAGCTCGCGCGCGTCGCGCCCGCAGTCCACGGCGCGACGAGCGCGGTCGCCGCAGGGTCGCGCGTTTCGTGGCGGGACGCGCCGAGGATCTCCATAGACCACGCGCTCATGGAGAAAGCTTCGCGTGTGGCGGTCGTGCCGCTCGCCGCCGGGTGGGACGACCTCGGATCGTGGGACGCCGCCGCGCGCCATGCGTCGCCGGGAAAAGACGGGCGCGGCCAACAGGTGATGATCGGTAGCGAAGGGGCCGTCGTCTTCGGGGGCACGCGCGTCGTTGCCATTCTGGATCTTCCGGGTGTCGTCGTCGTGGACACGCGGGATGCGCTGCTCGTTCTGCCTCGCGGGTCGTCCGAGAAAGTGAAGTTGGTCCTCGACGCCGTCCGCCGCGCCGGGCGCGCGGACGTCCTCTGAAGGATGTTGCGTTGCCGCTGAAACGATCGACGGGAAGTACGGACTCGGGTGGGCTGGGCGCGCAAGACGTCCTCGTGCTCACCGCCGTCGTCGCGCTTCCGTGGTTTTTCGGTGGGGTCGGCCTCGATGCGTACCGTACCGCTGCGGCGTTCATTGGCCTGGCAGCGGGTTGGGCGCTCATGCGCCGCGGAGCGTCGGGCCTCGGCTTGGACCGCGGGATGTCCTGGTTGCTCCCGGCATTCCTGCTCGGCGCTTTGGCCTTTGCCCAAACGGTTCCGATGCCGCGCGCCTGGGTTTCCAGCTTGAGTCCCAAAGCGGCGGCGTTGCAGGCGGAGGTGTTCGGGCCGGAGGGGCAAGACGGCGCCTCTTGGCTTCGGCAGATCGAAACCGACGCGCGGGCCCTAGTTCCCGAGGCGGCGGGCGCGGTGGTGGGCCCCGCCGGCGTGCTCGCACTGGGCGCCGATGCCCCGTCGCCGCCGGGCCGATTCACGCTGTCGCTTCTGCCGTCGGCCACTTCCGAGCTGGCGTTTTGGTACACGGCGCTGCTCCTCGCATTCCTTCTTGTCCACCGCCGGACGGCGAACAAGGTCCGCGCCGCAGCCTACCGCGCGACGCTCTTCGTCTCGTTCGGCGTGCTGGCGGTCGTGAGTATCCTGAATCGCGTCACGGCTCCCAGGCGCCTCTTGTGGCTGCGTGATGTCCCCGCGGACATCCACTCTTTCGGTCCTTACGTGAACCCTAGCCACTTCGGGGGAGCCATGGAGCTCGTGGCTCCGTGGCTTTTGGGCTACGGGCTCGCGGCGAGCGTGCTCGGGGGCCGGCAGGACCGGAAACGGCCGGGTGGGGTGCTCGCGCTCGTGGGTGCGGGCGTCTGCGCGGTGGCCGTCGTTCTCGCGGCGAGCAAGATGGCGGCGGCGACCATTGGCCTCACGTACGCTGTCCTCATCGCCGTGGCCATCGTCGCCGAACAAGGGCGAAAACGGGTCGTTCTAATCGCAGGCGCGGCGGCGGGGGCGCTGTTGTTGTTTGTGATCGCGATCGCCGGTCCCCTTCGTGGAAGAGTTGACGATTTCGTCGCAACGCACTTAGAAGGAGTGTCCCTCAGTGCTCGCGGGTTCGCGTGGACGGCGGGACTCCGCATGGCCGGTGACTTTCCTTGGACGGGAACCGGGTTTGGCGCCGCCGGGGACGTCCTACCCGCGTATCTCCCTCGCGGCGAAAGCGGCAACTGGAGCGAGATCCACAACGACTATCTCGAGCTTGTTGTCGCCGGCGGTGCCCTGGCCGCGCTGATTGCGGCCTGGCTCACGGCGACGTACGTCTGGCGCGTCTGGCGCGTCGCCCGGTGGGAAACCGCTAGCGGGCGGTTGTTGCCGACCCTTGGGCTCATCCTGGGGCTCGTCGCGCTCGCGGTGCACGAGTCCGTGGATTTCAATTTGCAGATTCCGGCCAACGCGCTTCTCTTCGTCGTAATGGCCGCGATGTGCGTGTCTCCGCTCGCGCGGTCGGCCGAGGAACCATGAGAGTTCTCCACATTGTCCATGTCGTAGGTGCGCGTCCCAACTTCATGAAGATCGCGCCGATCCTGGCCGCCTGCGCCGCGCGGCCGGCGCTGCGATCGACGCTCGTGCACACGGGACAGCACTACGACGAAGCGATGTCGCAGTTGTTCTTCGATCAGCTCCGTATCCCTCGCCCCGACGTGAATCTCGACGTGGGCAGCGCATCACACGCTCAGCAGACGGCCGCCGTCTTGCAACGATTCGAGCCCGTCCTCCTCGAGCACCGTCCCGATCTCGTGTTGGTCGTCGGCGACGTGAATTCCACGCTGGCGTGCAGCGTGGCCGCGGCGAAGCTCGGGATCCCGGTCGCTCACGTCGAGGCGGGACTCCGGAGTTTCGACCGGACGATGCCCGAGGAGATCAACCGCCTCGTGACCGACTCGATCGCGGACCTGCTGTTCGTGACCGAGCCGAGCGCGATTGCGAATCTCGAGCGGGAAGGTGTCGACTCGAGCCGCATCCACTTCGTCGGAAACGTCATGATCGACACCCTGCTCGCCCATCGCGCGGCGGCGGCGTCGAGCGACGTGGTCGGGCGGCTCGGCCTCACGGCCGGCGGCTACGCAGTGCTGACGCTTCACCGCCCCGCCAATGTCGATACGCCCTCCATCTTGCGCGGCATCCTCGAGCCTCTTTCCGATCTCGCGCGCACGATGCCCATCGTCTTTCCGGTCCATCCGCGAACCCGGGCGGCACTGACCGCGCACGCGTCGCTCCTCGCCGCGGGGCACGGGATTCGGCTCGTCGACCCGCTCGGCTATCTCGATTTCGTGCGGTTGATGGGCGAGTCGCGGATCGTTCTCACGGACAGCGGCGGAATCCAAGAGGAGACGACGATCCTGGGCGTGGATTGCGTGACGATAAGAGAAAACACCGAACGGCCCGTCACGATCACCCACGGCACCAATCGCCTCGCCGGCACGACCCCGGAGGGGATCCGCAAGACGATCGCCGGGATTTTCGCGGCGCCTACCGTCGTCGTTCCGCCGCCCCCGCTTTGGGATGGGCAGGCGGCCACGCGCATCGCGGACATCTTGGAGAGGTGGGGACGCGAAAGGTGAGGTTGGCATCGCCGTACGCCGTCGTCGCCGGGACGCTGGTCGCAGGGCTCTTTGTCGCTCGTGCCGCGACCGGTGTGCCCGCGGAACGGGCCTACGTCCGTGGTCGCGCCCTGGAAGCCACCGGGCGATTTGCCGAGGCCGGGCCGATATGGGATCGGGCTGCCGTCGGGGGCCTCCTGACCAGGGCGTTGTGGCGAGCGGGGTGGTCGCGGATCAACTCTTGGGATCGGCTGCCGGAGGAGGACCGATTCGGAGGTCTCGGGGACGAGACGCTCCGCGCCGTTGCGGTGCGCTTCCTCACGGCCCAAACGGCTTCCCCGGGTTCGCCGTGGTTCCTTGCCGCTCTCGGCGACGTCTACACGCTTCGAGAGAGATCCGCTCGTGCGCGCCGAATCGTCGCTCTGGAAACACTCGCGAGCGGCCCTTGGGCGTTGGTCGGCGACGACGGACGAATCGCCATAGGTCTCTTGCGCGCGACGATCGATCGAGATCCGAATTCCTTCGAGCACCGGGACCAACTCATGCTCCTCCTCGAGGAGAACGGCCTCCATGAGGACGCGCTGCGCGCGATGAACGAGTCGGCGCGCGTGCTTCCTGATTTCGGAGCGCACCCCGACCTCATCTTCGAAAGGCTTCCGTCAGATCTGGTCGAAACCTTCTGGCGGACATCGCGAGCGCTCGCACCGGGTGACGCGCCGCTGCTGCCCCGGGACCGCTATCTCCTGTCGATAGGACAACTCGGACGCCGTCTGGGCCACCTCGACGAGGCGGAGCAGGACCTCCGCGCCGCGCTGAGCGTGCCCAATACGATGGTCGTTCACGCCGAAGAAGCATTCCACCTCGGTCTCGTTCTCGTCGATCTCGGGCGTTTCGACGAGGCGGAGACCATGCTCGCGCGGGCGGTCCGCGAACCCGTATTCGGGCCCGGGGTGGCCAGTACTCGCGCGCGCATCGCGATAATGAGGGAGCGCTGGCCGGAGGCACTGACTCAGCTTCGTGAGGCGCGACGCCTAGAGCCGCGCGAACTGTGGATCCTCCTCGATTTGGCGAGCGTCGCACAGAAAACCGAATCGTGGGATCAGGCGGAAGAAGCGCTGCGTTGGGCGATCCTCGTTCATCCTGAAAACGCCGCGCCGCGCCGCGCGATGGTCGAGATGTTCTTGGCCAAGGGCGAAAAAGTGCGAGCACGAGGCGCTTTGGACGAGTACGTCGCCGCCTTTGGAAGGACGGAAGACGCGGCGCGGATGGAGCAGGCCCTGGCCGGTCCGCTTGACCCGGCCCGCCGTTGACGGTATCTGAATCGTCTGGAGTACAGATGAGTAGCCGAGCGGCATCCCTCGCTTCGCCGTCCCAGCCTCGGGTCCGTTCGCTTGCGCTCGGGGGGACGTTCGTTCTCATGGCCGTCTTGACGGCGTGCGTTGCGTTCATTCCGCACATGGCGTTCGTTGCGATCTCGGCCTGTTATCTGGGCGTGTTCCTCGCGTACATGGGGCTTCGGCCGGATCCGCAAGGAGGTTACCTGTTCGAAGTGATCGTCCCGTACAGCGTGCTGAGCTTCTTGTTCTTCAGCGTGGGAACGATGTACCTCGTGATCGTCCCCGAGGCTCTGGACTATCCGGCGTTGGGGCCGTTTCTCTTACCCGCGCAGGCCCTCCTCACCCTCGGCTTCTCTTGCTTCCTCGTCGGTTACGGTTGGTTTTTTAGGAGGACGGCACCGTCCCCCCTCGGACGATTCTCTCCAACAAGCATTCTGGTCTATCTCGTCCCGGCGGCGTTGGGAGCGCTGGGGATAAGCGTTCAGAAGCTCCAGAATGAAGGCATGTTGCACGATCAGGGCATCTCACCGGCGCTTTCGTTCGTGCAGCAGTTCGGCCCCCTGTTCTTTTTCGGGTGGTTTCTGGCATGGTACATGGTGTGGGCAAAGCGACTTCGCCCTTCGATCGCCTGGCCCCTGCTGGTGACGTTGAGCGCCATGGCAGCCCTGGTTCTTTTCTTCACTTTCGGAGGAAAAGGCCTGGTCGTCATGCTGCTCGGCATGCCGGCGCTGGCCTACTACGAGGTCAAGCGGAAGCTCCCTCTGAAGACCATCCTCCTCGTCGCGTTGTTGTTCGTGTTCATCGTCTTCCCCATGTACAACACCTTTCGGCAGATCGACCGAAACCTCGGCATGTCCCGCCGGGTCGATCAGGCGTTCAACGTGACGCGCACGTTGAGCTCCGAAAAATACATGGACGCATCGGTCTTCGCGTTTCTCAAGAGGTTGTCCATCGTAACGTCGGTGGCCGCGATCGTGTCGGATACAGGTCGTTGGGTGGACTACCGGTACGGCGAAACGCTCATCTTGGCGCCGATCGGTCTGCTCGTCCCTCGCTTCCTGTGGCCGGACAAGCCGAACATCAGTATCGGGCGCGAGTTCGGGGCGACGTTCAGGCTGACCGGGGCCATGGATCGCGAGACGTACATCTCACCCTCCATGGTCGGAGAGCTCTACTGGAATTTCGCCGTGCCCGGTGTCGTTTTCGGGATGTGGTTGCTGGGGATGGGATATCGGTGGTACTACCAGCGCTACGGGGCTGGCGACGGGTTCGATCCGATCCGCAAGTCCATCTACTACACGTTGTTGCCGATCGCTCTCAGCTTCGAAGGCAACGTGGCGTACGTCTTCGCTGCCTCCGTCAAGGCTCTCGTCATTCTCGTTGTTTTCTTGCTCCTCTGCAGGCGGCTCGGCTGGCTCGCCAACGCTTCGGCCGCCTGATTCGCAACGCGTCGAGCCGCGGCCACGGACGTGGCAAACCACGGGGATGAACGTATATTGATCGGCGTTTCGGGAGGGGTTCGAGGAGTCCGTCAGATGTGG
Source organism: Acidobacteriota bacterium (assembly GCA_032124015.1). Classification (GTDB taxonomy): domain Bacteria; phylum Acidobacteriota; class Polarisedimenticolia; order Polarisedimenticolales; family DASRJG01; genus DASRJG01. The sequence goes on along the minus strand of JAQBEH010000149.1, from coordinate 35,499 downwards.
CTGATCGGCGTCCTGACCGCCGCCGTCGCCGGCGTGACGACCTGGCTCGTCACACCGTCGATCGTGCGTATCGCTCATCGTGTGGGTGCCGTCGATCACCCGGGGCCGCGAAAGATTCACGCGGCGCCGATTCCTCGCGTAGGCGGTATCGCGGTATTTCTCGGGTTTGCCGCGGGCCTGCTCTTCGCCGCGTTCGCGACCGGCTATGCCACGAACAGCGAGCACGAGCGAGTGGGCTATTGGTCGGTTCTCGCCGTTGCCGCGGGCGCGGTGCTCGTCCTCGGCCTCGTGGACGACATCCGTCCCGTCTCGTTCCATTGGAAGTTCGCATTTCAGATTCTCGCGGCCACTGCGATCTGGTGGACGGGGTTTCGCATTGAAGTGCTCGGCGTCCCTTTCGTCTCGACCGGCGTCCATCTCGGGTGGTGGTCGCTGCCCCTGACGGTTCTTTGGATCGTCGGTATCACGAATGCGTTCAATCTGATCGACGGCCTCGACGGGCTCGCGGCGGGGACGGCGCTGATCACGACGACTGTCGTGGCCGTCATTGCCTTGCACGGCGGGCGGGTCGCCGTTTCGGCGATCAGCGTGGCGCTCGTCGGATCGCTGGCGGGATTTCTCCGGTACAATTTCAATCCAGCTCAGATCTTCCTGGGTGATTCGGGAAGCATGTTCCTGGGCTTTTCCGTGGCGGTGATCGCGATCCACGGATCGCAGAAAAACATAGCTGCCGTCGCCGTCTTGGGGCCGCTGTTGATCATGGGGTATCCGATCCTCGACACCGGACTGGTGATCGCACGCAGGCTCAACTCGGTCCGAAACGACGCCGCCGGACGCGGCGGGCTCCGGTACATGGCGCTCAATGCCCACCGCGTATTTCTCGCCGATCGTGGTCACCTCCATCATCGCCTTCTCGATGCGGGAATGAGCCACCGCGGGGCGGTGCTGCTGCTTTACGGTTGCGGACTCGCCACGGCCGCTGCAGCCCTCGTGCTCGTCGTGTCGAACTCGCCGACCGTCGCGATCCTGCTCGCGGTCTCGCTGATCGTGATGACCGTTTCTTTTTTTGCGTTCATCGTTTTCCGGACTCGACGCGCTCGCCGACGACGGGGCTCGACCCTCGGCAAAACGCCCCATGCGGGGAGCCCTTCCGTCACCCCTGACGGAGCGTTGGGTCGACACTAATGAATGGTTTCCCCCTCGGTGCGCGCCGGCGAAAGCGGCGTGCGGCGGCCTGGATCGTCGCGACGGTGGCCTACGGAGGCGCCTGTGCGCAGTCGGCGATCGACGGTGTCGATCTCGAGGGAATCCAGGCGGGTTGGGCCGTCATTGCCCCGTCGCTGACGGTCGGTTACGCCTACGATACCAACGTGCTTCAGCTGCCCACGTCCGCCGATCCTCCCGCAGAACCGGACCAGGTGCTCACGCTCCAGCCGGCTTTGCTGTTGACGATTCCTTTTTCGAACAGCTCGTTCCGGTTCGGGGATGTGCTGACGTATGTCGACTACAGCAAGACGCCTCAAACCCAAGGGAAGACGTCGAATGACGCGGAGGCGGATCTCACGCTGAACTTCGGCTCGCTCGACCAGCTCGACCTCTCCGCCCACAACGTCGCGGGCGTTGCGGAGACGATCGCCTTCGACCCGGGGGGGGAGATAGGGTTTCAGGGGAACAACTTCACGCTCCACAACGAAGCCGCTGTCTTCTCGCGAGTGCTCCAGGGCGCCCGTGGCTATCGTTTCGGTTTGGAGCGCAATGCGCTCCGATTCGATTCCGCGAGCAACCCGAATTTCTACAACTACCGGGGATTCGACGGCGAGGCCGCCTACTTTCAGCCGTTGTCGTCGACCGCGCGGCTCGCGTTCGGCTACCTGGGTTCGCGTTACGATCAATCTAGCGTAGAGGATCCTTCGACCGTCAATCGCACGGAAAGCGGGGACATCGGCTATTTTCAGATCGAGGGACAGCTCGGGCCCAGGCAACCGTACTCGGTGCGCCTGGGCTGGCAGCGGCTTGCCTTCGGGGGCATCGAGGCGATTCCAGGCGGCGACTTCTCAGGCGTCGTCGGACAGGCCAGCATGAGCGCCATCGTGGGCGGCGGAACGAATTTCACGGTGCTCGTTCAGCGCCAACCGTACCGTTCGTACGACCAATACAACAGCTACTACGTGTCCAATCTCATCGCGGGGACGGTCGAACGTCTCTTCCTCAGGGGGACGGGCGTTGGCGGAAGCGTCCTGTTCGGGATGAACGGCTACAACCAATCCACAAGCCAAGGGGACGCGGCGTACTACCGCCAGGATCGAAGGGTCCAACTGGAAGCCCATGCTAACATTGCACTTGCGGAGCGTGTCGCGTTTCGTGTCTCGCTCGCTCGAAACCGGCGGTACTCGAACGCCCCGGGCGCTGCCTATAACAACACCGTCGTTTTCGGAGGGTTTGTCCTTGGCTGGATCTAGAGCACTCGCCATCGCCTGTGCGGTCCTTGCGACCCTGGCGGTTCGCACCGTCGCCGCCGCGCCCGAGACGATCCCCGACACCGGAAGCCGGACCGGACAGATCGTCGTCGGCCTTCCCTCGGGGGCGGACCACGACCTAGGGTTCGCGTTCGGAGACGGGAAAGTCTCCCTCTCGCTGCCGAGCGGGGCGATTTTTCCACTCGATTTCGAGCGCGAGAGCAATGGCCTGCTCCTGAGCGGTGAAGTCGTGCTCGTCGACGCAAAGCACGTCCGTCTCGATCTCAAGATGGCTTCGGGCTTCGTCGACGGTATCGACGTGTCGACCAAAGCCGTGGTGGTCAAGCTTCGTCGCCGCTTCGCGGACCCGAGAGGGGCGAGCTCGAGTCGCGATGACGACTACCGGCTCGGCCCGGACGACAAGATTCAGATCGCCGTCAACGGGGATCCCAAGCTCACGCAGCTGGTGGTGATCGGCCCCGGCGGAAGGGTGACGATCCCTTTGGTCGGTGACGTCGCGCTCGGCGGGCTGACGATCCGAGAGGCCACCGAGAATGTGGCCGAGGCGCTTGCGCGGGACTATCTGGTCGATCCCAATGTCGACATCCAGATCGTCGAATACAAGAGCCGGTGGGTGATGGTGACGGGAGAGGTCGGGAAGCCCGGACGGGTGCCGCTCCGGGGCGGGGCCACGCTGAAAGACGCCCTTGCGGATGCCGATGGGCTCGCGGTGGGTGCCGGCGACGAGATCGTCATTTCTCGGGACGCACCGGAAGGCGACGGGAAAATCCAGATCACCGTCGATCGGCGGGAATTCGAACGCGCCGAGTCCAACCCCCCCCTGAAAACCGGAGACATTGTCAGCGTCCCCGCGCGCCCCTACGTTTACGTCCATGGCGAGGTGCGCCTAGCGGGCCGAGTCCCCCTCGAACGGGGGATGACGCTGATGAAGGCGATCTCGATCGTGGGAGGTCTCACGGAATGGGCGAGCGAAAGCACGGTTCAGATCATGTCCGAGGGCGCGACCGGAGAGAGGCAACTGTTCAATCTGAAGGATATCCGCGCCCTGCGTATCCCGGATCCACCTCTCAAGGGCGGCGATGTGATCTTCGTAAAGCGCCGATTCCTATGAGACCGGGAAAAACGGGCGGTCCGCAGGCCGTCCCGGGAGGCATGAGATGAGCGGGACCGTCGACGCGACCAAGGGGGGGGTGAGGGAGATCCACCTCCGCGAACACTGGCGTGTCGTTTGGCAGCGGCGCTGGGCCGTCGCGACGGTTTTCCTTCTGGTCGTGGGGACTGTTGCGCTTTACAGCTTTATGGCCCCGCCGGTTTACGAGGCGACGGCGACGGTCGAGGTTCAGCCGCAGGCGCGTCGAATGGCCCCCGGACAAGACGTCACCGGCATCGGCGCCGGCAGCTACGGCTGGTTCGCGGAGGAGAAGTACCAGAATACGCAGGTGGAGATCATCCGGAGTCGATCGGTCGCCGGACCCGCGTTCGAGGCGCTCGGGCTCAAGGACGACCCGCGTTTCGCCAAGTCGAAGGACCCGATCAACGCGCTCCGATCGAAGATTCGCGTGGTCCCTCGCCGCGAAACCGGACTCATCGAGATCAGCGTGCGAAGCGGCAATCCCGACGACGCCGCCCGGTGGGTGAACGCCTTTGCCACGATCTTCGTGGAGAGAAACCTCCAGCGCGCGAAGGACAATGCCGCCCAGGCCTTGAGGGCAGTCACCGATCTGATGAAGCCGCTCCAGCAGCAGTTGACGGACGTCGAGGCGAAGCGGTTCGACGTCTTGAGAGAGACCGAAAGCTACAATCCCGAAACCCAGCAAGAGATCGTGAGGCAGCGTCTCACCAAGCTCAACGAAGGGTTGAACGCGACGCAGTTGGACGTCGCTCGCCTCGATGCGCTCTTGGCCAAGATCCAGCAGATCCTGAACGGACAGGGCGACCCGATGTCGATTCCGGAACTCGCCAAAGACGAGGTCCTCCAAAAGCTCGGGACCGAAAACGCCAGCATCGAGAGAGACTTCGAGGCCGTCAAGGTGACCTACCGCCCCGGCGCGCCGGCGTACCGGGAGGCGGAATCGAGACTCGAGAAGGTCAAGCAGCGCATCCGGAGCCAGGTCGCCGTGCATCTCGGCAGGATCCGGAACGAATACGAGCTCGCGGTCAGCAACGAGAACAACCTGCGTTCGGAAATCCAGCGTGCCGAGAAAGAGGCGTTCGAGGCCAGCCGGGTGACTTCGAAGTACGACGTCGCGCGCACCAACGCGACGACGACCAAGGCGACGTACGACGTGATCGCCAAAACCCTGAGCGAGGTGAGCGTCAACGCGCAACTCGTCGCGAACAACATCTCGGTGCTCGACCGGGCGATTCCACCGATTTATCCCGTGTCGCCGAACAAGAGGTTGAATCTGGTTCTGGGTGTCCTGATGGGGTTGTTCCTGGGCATTGCGACGGCGTTCTTCCTGGACTATCTGGACAACACGTTCCACGTCCCCGACGACATCGAGCGCGATCTGCAGTTGAATACTCTGGCGATCGTGCCGAAGTTCGATCGAGAGCAAGCCCCGACCGCGGCGCTCAAGGAGGCCTATCAGACCTTGAGGACCGCGTTGATCTTTCTCAGCAAGAACCGGGAGCGAAAGGTCGTGCTCTTGACGAGCACCGCGCCTCAGGAAGGGAAATCATCGACGACGGCCCACCTGGCCCGCGCCTTGGCCAGCGCCGGTGACAAGGTGTTGCTCGTCGACTGCGACCTGCGCCGTCCCACCCAACACGTTCATCTCGAGCTCACGAGGGACAACGGACTCACGGACTTCCTCGCGGCTCCGCAGCCGTTCATGAACTGGCGGTCCTATCTGAAAACAGCAGGCAGTGAAAACCTGCAGGTCCTCACCTGCGGGCCGATCCCGCCGAACCCTCCCGAGTTGTTGGGGAGCGAGCGATTCAAGCGGTTTCTGGCGGAGGCCCGGGAGGCTTACGACTGGGTGCTCCTCGATTCGCCTCCGGCTGCGTCCCTGGCGGATGCGACCCTTCTCGGGGGGATCGCCGACGTGACCTTGCTCGTCATCCGCCATAACCACACGGACCGCGACTTGGTCCGGCGCACGTTGCAGCAGTTGCGCCGAGTCGGCGCCAACGTGGCGGGCGTCATTCTCAACAACGTCGATCTCGATCGCGCGTACGGCAAGGAGTACGCTTACGCCGGCTATTACGATTCCGAGGGTAGGAAAGACTCGCGACGCCGGAAGACCAAGCCCCCCCCGAAAGGCCTCGGCACCGGCGCCGGTGTCTGACGCGGGGCCTCTTAGGGTCGGTCCGGGCGTTCTGCTGCGCACCGTTCGATGGTTGCCTCCAGGGGTTGTGCTTCGGCGTCTCGCGCGGCCGCTGCGCGGATCGTCACGGCGGTTCGCGCGGGCGTGCGGGGCGGGTCCGGGACCCGTTGAACCGGCGGTGCTCGGGAGCTTCCCGCCGGCCCCGGTACTTGACGGCACGTGGGAGCCACCGGGGCGCTTCCATTTCCTGGGGATCACGCGGGATCTCGGCCCGGCCATCGACTGGACCGTCGCTCCGACCCGGCTTTGGGGTTACCACCTCCACTCTCTCGATGCGCTCAGGGAGGATCGGCCTCTCGATGACCGCCTCTCGCTTCTCGATCGTTGGATCGCCGCCAACCCGTTCGCGTCATGTCCTGGCTGGGAGTCGTACCCGACGTCTCTCCGGATCGTGAACGCTTTCGAAATGCTGGCAGGGGCGGCCAACGACGCTCAACGGCCCCGCGCGGCGGGGCTCGCCCTGCAGTCCTGGTGGCTCGAGGCGAACCTCGAGACCGACCTTGGAGCCAACCACCTCTTCAAGAACGCTCTCGCGTTGGCGTGGGCCGGACGCTGCCTTCGCGGCCGATATTCGCGGCGATGGCGGTCGCGCGGCGACGCGATCCTGGCCCGGGAGATTGGGTCGCAGATCCTCGACGACGGTTTCCACGTCGAACGGGCGCCCGGCTATCACGCGGTCCTCGTCGACGACCTGATCCGCCTCGATCGGCTTCTCCGCGCGACCGGCGAGGACGGGGGGGGCTTCGGGCGTCTCGTGAGCGAAGCGCGAAGGCGCACGGCCGCGGCGCTCGCGTCGGTCGTCCACCCCGACGGGGAGATCCCCCTGTTCAACGACTCCGCGTTTGGTCAAGCGCCGAAAACGGCGTGGATTCTGGACCGCGCGGCCGAGCTCGATTCCGGGGAGCGGCCCGTGGCGAATCCCCGGGGCGCTCCCTCGGCCGGCTTTCACCGCCTCGCGGGAGATCGCTCGGTCGTATTGTTCGATGCGGGCGAGATCGGCTTCCACGATCAACCCGGCCACGCGCACGCGGACACGCTCTCGTACGAGCTGTCGTACGGACAAACGCGTGTCGTCGTCGATGCGGGTGTGTTCGACTACGCGCCGAGCGCGCAGCGCGCCTACGCACGCGCCACGCGAAGCCACAACACGCTCGAACTCGACGGGTTGGATCAATCCGAGATGTGGGGTGTGTTCCGGGTCGGTCGCCGCGCGCGGCCGTTTGCGGTCGTGCGTGAAGAGCGGGGAGGTCGGGCCGCGATCGAGGCGTCTCACGACGGGTACCGGCATCTCGCCGGAGGTCCTGTGCACCGGCGCCGCATGGAGCACCTCGGTGGCGACGTCTGGCGGGTGGAGGATGAGGTTTTGGGAAGCGGCGAACATCGCGCGGTTTCGTGCGTGCGCCTCCATCCCGTGTTTTCCGCCGGCACGAGCGAGGCCATGCGGTTCGAGGCGTCGGCCGGCGCGGTCGTCGTTCGCGTTGTTGCCGAGACCCCGGCGAGGCTAGGCGTCGAGGAGGGGAGCTACTTCCCGAGTTTCGGAATCGAAAAGCGGTGCCTCGTGGTCAGGCTCGACGCGGCCGGGCCTCTTCCGCTGCGAATCTGTTACCGCCTCGAATTGTCGACGAGGTCCTGAAGCGCCCCGGCATAGTCCCGAGCCAGGGAGTCGTGCGAGTGGCGGTCCGTCACGTAGGCGCGACCCAGGGCGCCGCGGCGGCGTCCTAACTCCGGATCGGCCGCGAACTCGAGAACCGCTCCCGCGAGCGCGGCCCCGCTTCCGGGCTCGATGCCGATGCCACCGCCGCTGTCGTTGAGAAGCGCAAGCGATTCGCCGCGAACACCGAGGATGACGGGACAGGCGGCCGCCATGGCCTCGAACATCTTGGAAGGGAGGACGGTCTCAAAGAGCGGGTCCGGCCGGAGAAGCACCAGGGCGGCGTCCGATGCGGCGAGGACGTCCGGTATGTCCTCACGCGGGACCTGTCCCTCGAACCGGACGTTCGAGAGCCCGCGGCGCCGTGCGTCGGCCTGGAGTTCCGCGCTGCGTGCGCCCTCGCCCACGAGCCAAAACAAAACGTCGGGGCGATCGCGAAGGGTCTCCGCCGCGTCCAAGACCATGTCGAGTCCGTGGGCCATGCCCAGTGTCCCGACGAAGGACGCGACGAAGCGATCCCCGAGGCCGAAGCGGGCGCGGACGGCCGCCCGGTCCGCGGGCGATTCGAAGGCCGCCGGATCGGCTCCGTTCGAAACGAAGACCACGCGGCGCGCTCCGCGAGCGCGCAGGAGGGGGACGAACGAGCGTGTGACGGAGATGACGAGGTCGGATTGCCCGTAGACAAACCGCTCCAGCACGCCCAACGCGCGCACCAGTGGCGAGGTTGCCGGCAGCGCTCCCACCGCGATGATCGAATCGGGCCAGAGGTCGCGGATTTCCGTCACCAGCGGCACGCCCTTGAGGCGTGACAACAGCCAGCCCGAAAGCGTGACCAGGAACTGCGGTGAGGTCGCGATCAATACGTCGGGGCGCCCGGCGGGCCCGTAGCCCTGGACAACCGACGACAGCGCGAACGAGATGTAGCAGAGGCCGCGCTTGATCACGCCCTTGTTGGCCGCCGCATACAGGAACGTACGGACGACGCGCACGCCGTGATCGTTTTCGATCAACCTCGTGTGGCCGCGGTAGTCGGGAGGTATGACCCCCGTCGGGTGGTTCGGAAAGGTGGTCAGAACCGTGACGTCGTGGCCCATCGCGGCCCAGCGCCGTGCAAAGGCGGACACGCGAGCCGCAGGAGCGCCCATCTCGGGCGGGTAGTACTGCGAGACGTAGACGATCTTCACGAAACGATGCGTCGCCTGAAGTCTTCGAGGGTGTTTTTCAGACCCTGCTCGATCGTGGTTTTGGGCTCCCAGAGGAGTTCCCGGCGCGCGGTCGTGATGTCGGGCTGCCGCACCTTGGGATCGTCGACGGGCAGCGCCTCGTAAACGATCGGCGTCGTCGATCCGATCAGATCGCGAATGGTCTCGGCCATTCCGAGGACCGTCCATTCCTCGGGGTTGCCGATATTGACGGGATCGTGGAAGTCCGAATGGAGCAGGCGGACGATACCGTCGACGAGATCGTCCACGTAGCAAAAACTCCTCGTTTGAGAGCCGCCTCCGTAGATCGTCAGGGGTTGCCCGGTCAACGCCTGGCGGAGGAAATTGGGAATCGCGCGGCCGTCGTGCAGGCGCATGCGCGGCCCGAACGTGTTGAAGATCCTGACGATCCTCGTGTCCACCCCGTGGAAACGATGGTAGGCCATCGTGATCGCCTCGGCGAAACGCTTGGCCTCGTCGTACACACCGCGAGGCCCGACCGGGTTGACGTTCCCCCAGTAGCTCTCGGGCTGGGGGTGGATCAGGGGGTCACCGTAAACCTCGGAGGTCGACGCGAGGAGGAACCGCGCGCCCTTGGCCTTGGCGATACCGAGCGCCTTGTGCGTCCCGAGAGAGCCGACCTTGAGAGTCTGGATCGGCATCTCTTGGTAGTCCCGCGGCGAGGCGGGGCTCGCGAAGTGCAGTACCGCGTCCACCGGTCCCTCGATAAAGATGTAGTCGGTCACGTCGTGGAGAACGAACTGGAACTCCGGGTTCCCCGCCAAATGAGCGATGTTGTCCGTCGAGCCGGTCAACAGGTTGTCCATCGCCACGACGCGGTAGCCTTCCGCGAGTAGACGGTCGCACAGATGCGAACCGAGGAATCCGGCTCCTCCGGTCACCAGAGCGCGTTTCTTCAAGGGTGGCCTCCTGACTGGGGTGCGGAGTGTAGTCCAGGTCGCCAGTCGCCGACCGGGCGCCACGCGTCCAGGATCACGATGTCCTCTTCGCGACCGCTCGCAAACGACCGCTGCGCGGCGAAGAGGATCGCGCTCGTTGCGACCAGGTCGCGGATCAAGGCGGGATCTCGGTCCCGCGAGCGGAGCTTGCGCAGGACATCCCGGATTTCCGTAGCGTGCCCACGGTCGCGGCCGAAGCGCCGTCGCACGACTTTCGCGCTGCGCACGATTTCCAGCCGATCGAAATTCTCGATTCGGATCGACGTGCCGCCACGCCCAATCTCGATCCACTCCCGCACGCCGCGGAGATCGTCGCCGGCCGTTGTGAACGCGATCGAAACCAACGAGGCGTCGTCGAAGCGGATCGCGATCACCGCCGCGTCCGCAGCGCTCGCCGGGTGCTGGCTCCGATCGCGCGTCACGTGAACCGAAGTCGGCCGCGCTCCCGATGCGAGGCGATAACCCAGATCGATCCAGTGGACGAGGTTGCCGGCGAGCCGGGTCCCCTGGTTCGGCCAGTAGTACCAGTGTTCGGGGGGGAGCTTGAATCCCTTGACGATCATGGCGGCGGCTATCGGTCCGCTCTCCTCGCTGATGGCGGCCATCACGACTGGGTAGGCCGGCGCGAAGGGACGGTTGTATCCGACCGTCATCGTTCCGCCGGTGCGGGTGAGCGCATCCAGCATGAGCGTCAGTTGCTCGGGGTTGATCGCGGGAGGCTTCTCGACGTGGACCGCCTTGCCCGCCTCGAGTGCCGCGACCACGTGCGCGGCATGGGAGGCATGGTCGGTCGTCACGAGAATGGCCCCGGTCGCCGCGTCGGCCAGCAGTTCTGCGTAGTCGGTCGTGTGAAAAGCCGCGCCCAGGGCGCGGGCGTGCACGGAGGCCACTTCAGGACGGATATCGCAAACGCCACGAAGCCGTACGCCGGGAACGCGCAGGGCGTTGAAGAGCAGCACCGCGCGCGCGAAATTGCCGCACCCGACGATCGAGACCCCGAATGTGTCGTCGGCCGGGACCTCTCGCAGATCGATTCGTCGCGGTCGTGGCGCATCGGGCCGGGCCTGCGATGCGGGGGCTGACCCGGCGAGAAGAATCTCCACGGCGTCGTCACGGCCCGATGCCTGGAACGGGAAGGGCCACGCAAGCGGCCGCGGGTCCAACGGGTTGACGCGAACCCGCCCAGGATCCGGGAGGCCGAACGCGCGCCATCCGGATGGAAGCTCGCCGCACACCCCGAACGGATCGAGAACGCTCCCCGCGCGGGCTGGCAGGTCCGCGGAGGCGCGTGACATCCAGAACGCCGACCCGGCTATCGCTGCGTCCGCGCCGCCGCTGGTGCCGGAGAGCAGGCCGCGGGACGCCAGCCAGCGCGAAAGCGGTTCCTCGAGAGCGCCCAAGCCCAAAGGCGCGATCGAGGCGGCACCCGCGTCCGCGAGCGCGCCGGCGATTCGGATCAGCGCCCCGAGCCAGAAGTGGCGTTCCAGGCCCGCGGCATCGCGACCGACGCGAAGGCATTGGTCTGGGTGGAGGAGGTAGGCGTCGGCGGTGACCGGCAGAAGGAACCCTCCGCAGGCGACAATGTCGCCTCGCGTCAGTCCCGAGCCGGCAGGAGCGTCATCCACAACGCCGACAGCGGACATCGCGAGGTCCGTCCGCACGCGCTGTTGGTCGAGCTTGGTGCGCGTCTTCGCGACTGTGGGTGCAAGTCCCTCACGAAGAATGTAGTTGACGAGCTTGGCGCCGGCTCCGGGGTAGTCGGTGAGCACCCTCGCAATGCGGCTCCGGATCTTGGACGCGAACAGGCCCGTGGGGACGAAGCAGCGGAGACCCTCTGTCAGGACGAGGCCCTCCCGTGCCGGGGGCCACGAGCAGTCGATCGCCTCCGCTCCCATGGCCGGTCGGATGCGGTTCATGAAGACGGGCTCCGATAGCGGCGGGCGACCAGCCGGTCGTAGAGCGCGTCGGGGAGACAACGCGTCGCGAAGACCGCGGCGCGGACGAGAGGCGGATAGGCCACCCGTGTTGCCCCGCGTTCGACCGCCGCGACGACGACGCGTGCCGCGGTCGCGCACGGGGTGACGAAAATCGACGGCTTGCGGGATGAAGCGAATTCGGAATCCAGATAGCCGAGGAAGGCGGTCGTCACCCGGAGCCCCGAGGGCCGAATGCGTCCCCGCAGGCTTTCGGCGTAGAGGGTGACCGCGGCTTTCGATGCACCGTAGGCCGGGAGGTGCGGAAGGCCCCGGAACGCCGAAAAGCTAGAGATGATGCCCACGGTTGCTCCGGCCGGCGGTGAGGTGGCGAGCCAACCTTCCACCGCGTTGACGACGCCGTAGACGTTCGTCTCGAATACGCCGCGATCGAATGAGGGCGCGGCGACGCCGGACTCGATGGCGCCCGCGTTCGCGTAGAGGCGTTCGATCGATCCGGTCGCACGCGCAAAAGTGCTGAGGGCTTCGTGTACGGCGGCCTCGTCCCGGACGTCCGCTGCATAGATCGCGATCCGTCCCGCGTCGACCTCGAGGGCGCGAGCGGCCGCCTCGAGTCCCTCGCGTCGCCGCGCGAGGAGGGCCACGCGATCCCCACGCCGAAGGTGGGCTCTGGCGATGTCGAGCCCGAGTCCGCGGCTTCCCCCGGAGATGAAGACCGACAGGCTCACGGCCCCATCCTCCCGCAGACCGGAAAACTCGAATTGTAGCTCACCGGCGTGCGCGATCCGTGTCCGGGTCCCGATCGCGCACGGCGCGATGCCTCAAGTAGCCGGGTAGGTCCCAGGGCCGCTCGAGCGCGGCCGCGGCGATCGCGAGTTGAACGAAGCGCCGTCTCGTGCCGCGATAGAAATCGAGGGGATGCGTCGCGCGCAAGGGCAGCGTCGCGGCGAGACGGAAGCGTCCGGCCGGGAGCGCTTCGTAGGCAGCAGAGGGGAGCATCCCGGGAAAAAGTTTGCGCACGTGGGCCAACGCGAGCCCCGCGGCGCAACTTCCGCCCCACATGGCGACGCGTTCGGCGACGAGCGGCCACGAGAAGCCGGGCGACCGCGAGAGAAGTCCGATCTCGATCACCCACTTCAACCGCCGGTCGAAATAGTGCTGGATGTGGTGGAGGAGAAGGTGCGCGACGGCGTCGTGCTCGTCGAGGCGCAGGATCGAACGACCCCCGACGTCGAGAGGCACCGCGCGCGCCAGTAGTTCTGCGGGATCGATCCGATAACGCAGCGCCTGGCCGAGGTTCCAGTGGATCTCGAAGGCGACGCCGACGGGGCCTGGGCTGGTCAGCGGAAGCTCGAAGCTGCTCCGGAACCAATGCGTACGCTCCGGCTCGCCCGGGCCGGTGAAGCCCGCGCCTTCGAGTGTGGCGATCGCGGCGTCCCGCTGGTTGCGTGGGACCAGGAGGTCGACGTCGTCGAGCGTGCGTTCGTCGAAAGACCGGTAGAAGCGGTGCAAGACGTCGACCCCCTTCAGCGCGACCGGGCGGATCCCGGCGCCGAGGAGCAGATCGAGTGCCTGCTCGAGGCGGGCGATCAGCAGAAGGTTGTCGACGCGGATCTTCGCGCGGGCCTTCGCGAGCCCCTCCGCGACTTCGGCGCCCAACAGAGGGCCGTTTCCTGCCCGGGCCAGCATGGCGTGTACCGTCGCCGCGACGTCGGTCGTCTTGCACAGCGCGACAAACGTGGCGGGATCGACGGGGCGTTGCCGCTGGAGCGCGGCCGCGTCATCCCACTTTTCGGCCAGGATGGCCAGGAGGACGAGCGATTCCTGGCGGTCGTTCACGGCGCGCCCGGCGGCCGCGACGCCCGTCCGAGGATCTTCTCGCTTGCCCCCGACAGGAAGCCCATTCCGTAGCCGATGTGCAGGGTCGGGAGGATCAGCACGAGCCGCAGCGCGCCGGCGCCCAGGCGATGGGCGTGGGAGAGGGCGAATCCCGAAATGACGACGGCGTAGGCGGCGAGGAACACCCATCCTGCGATCGCTCCCGTGGCGGCGAGGACGAGGGCCCCGCCGAGGGCCAGAACGAACGCGGACGGGAGCACATATTTCCACTTGAATATGTCGGGGTGCTTTCTCAGGATGCGCGCCTTGACGAGCCCGACGGCGAAGATCTGCCGCCAAAGCGCACCGAGCGACGGCCGGGGCAAGTACCAGAACCGAATCGACGGATCGAGGAGCAGATTGAATCCCGCCTTTCGGATCCGGGTGTTCATGTCGAGGTCTTCGACCACCGCCAGGGCCTCGTCGAACGGCCCCACCTGGTCGAGGACCTCCTTTTTGAACGATCCCGTTTGCAACGACTCGACGTGGGCTCGTGTTTGAAGCGTTCGGTAGGGGACCGCGCCGACCGCGATCTTCGAGTAGAGCGCCGCGATCAAAGCCTTACGAAACGGCGTGTCCGCGTGCATCAGCACCGGACCGCCCACGACCGACTCCCCCGTTTCCTCCATCACGGCGACGATTCGAGACAGGTAGTCCGGAGCGACGAAGGAATGACCGTCCACGCGCGTCACCACATCGCCCTTTGCTTCGGCGATCGCGATGTTCAGCGCCGCGGGGGCCGTCCGTCCCGGGTTGTCGAGGACGCGGACCCGGGCCTCGACGTCCACGAGGGAGATCAAGTCCCGTGTCCGGTCGGTGCAGCCGCCGTCGGCCATGAGGATCTCGTAGCGATCGTGGGGGTAGTCCTGGTCGAGGAGCGAGCGTGCGAGCCGCTCGATCGTGGCCTGTTCGTTGCGAATCGGCACGACGATGGAGATGAAGGGCTTGGCGGAGGGCATTGCAGGCCAGAGAATAGTGGTCGTTGCGACCCCGCTGCAAGGCGAAGACTTGGAAGCCGGGGACTTGGTACACTCCGCCTCTCGATGAACCCCGTCACCCAGTGGCTCCTGTTCAACGTCGCGCCCAATGTGGCGCACCTCTACATCCGGTTGCTCCACCGCACGATGCGGATCGAGGTCCGCGGGGCCGAGGTGCTCGAAGCCGCGCGCCGCGACCCGGGGCGCTACATCCTGGCTTTCTGGCATTCGCGATTCGTGCTGATGCCGTACTGCTATCCGGGTCCCCGGATCGTCGTTTTGTCGAGCCAGCACCGGGACGCCGAGGCGCTCGTGCGCATCCTGCGAAAATTCGGAATCGAACAAGCTCGCGGCTCCTCCACGCGCGGGGGTGCGACCGGAATGCGTCAAGTTCTGCGCAAGGTCAAAGAGGGCTGCGACGTCGGGTTGACGCCGGACGGGCCGCGCGGCCCCAAGCGGCGCGTTCAGCCCGGGGTCGTGGCGATCGGGCGATTCACCGGTCTCCCGATCATCCCCGTCACCTTCTCGGCTTCGCCGGCCCGGCGACTCCGCACGTGGGATGGAACGCTGCTCCCCAAGTTCTTCTCGAAGGGGGTGTTCGTCTACGGCACGCCCATCGTGGTGCCGCGCGACGCGGATGACGCCACGCAGGAGGAGCAACGCCTTGCGCTCGAGCGCGAGCTCGATCGGATCACCGATCTCGCGGACGACGCGATGACCTTGGTCCGGGAGGACGCCCGCCCTCCGGTCGTTCCCGCGTGAGCCGCCCACTCAAGATCATGATCTCCGCCGGGGAGGCGTCCGGCGACCGCCTCGGTGCGGGGCTCGCGCGCTCTTTGTCCAGGCTGCACCCGGGCGTCGAGATCCTCGGGATGGGCGGCGACGAGATGGCCGACGCGGGCGTGCGGCTGGTGCAGCACGCCTCCGAGGTCGCGGTGGTGGGGTTCGTCGAGGTGATCAAGCACCTCCCGACGATTCGGCGCGCCATGGGCCGCCTGGAAGCCGCGGTTCGCAACGAGCGACCCGACATTCTGGTGCCGATCGATTTTCCCGATTTCAATTTACGGTTCGCGGCTCGCGTCCATCCCGCGGGCGTTCCCATCGTCTACTACGTTTCTCCACAGGTCTGGGCTTGGCGGAGGGGCCGCGTGCGCACGATGCGCGCGCTCCTCCGTCGCATGCTCGTCTTGTTCCCCTTCGAGAGCGCGTTTTACGAAGCCGAGGGCGTGCCGGCGACGTTCGTCGGGCACCCGGCCGCCGCGTCACGCGCGCGCGCGTCGCGGGAGGCGCTCCTTCCCCGGGTCGGCCTCGATCCGTCGCGGCCGGTGGTGGCGCTCCTCCCGGGGAGTCGCGCGGGGGAGGCCGGCAGGCTGTTCCCGATCCAGCTTGCGGCCGCGCGAGAGTTGCGCCTCAGCCACCCGTCGGTCCAGTTCGTGGTGCCCAAGGCCCGGACGATTCCGGAGGGTTTCCTGCAAGGGCTCGCCGCGCGCGGGGGGCTTTCGGACCTTGCGATGTGCGACGGGGAGTACCCCGGCATCCTCGAGGTCGCAAACGCCGGAGCGGTCGCGTCGGGGACCGCGACGCTGGACGCCGCCCTGGCCGGGCTTCCCTTCGTTGCGGTCTACCGGATGCAGTTCCTGTCCTACCTGATCGCCAGGTCGCTCGTCCGGGTGAATCACATCGCACTCCCGAATCTCGTGGCGGGGGCCAGGATCGTCCCCGAGCTGGTCCAGGGGGCGTGCACGCCGGCCGCGATCGCCGAGGCGTTGCGGGCGTTTCTCGACGACCCGTCCCGCGCTCTTGCGCTCCGCGCCGGTCTTTCCGATGTGAGGGCGCAATTGTGCGGTGACGGGGCCTTCGACCGCGCCGCGGAGGCGGTTCTTCAGGAGGCGGGGCGCTCCCCGGTTTGACGCTTCCTCGGCGCGTATGCTCCAATCGCGGCCGCTAATGATTCGATCCATGACGGGTTACGGCCAAGGGGCTGCCGAAGCTCCCGGCCTCAAGGTCACGGTGGAGTTGCGAAGCGTCAACAACCGCTTCGTTGATCTCAAGTTACGTCTGCCGGACGATCTGGCCCCCTTCGAACAAGAGCTCCGCCGCAAGGTGTTGGCGACGGTGAAGCGGGGGCGGGTGGACGTGGATTTGCGTCTGGAACGCACCGCGAGTTCGGCGGTGCCCCTCGCGCTCAACCGGCCGGTCGTTCTGGCGGCGCTCGCAGCGTGGACGACGCTTCGCGACGAGTTCGCAGTCCCCGGAGCGTTCGACCTCCAGACGATGATGCGCGTCCCGGGCGTCTTCGAGAGCACGGGCCGCGGCGGCGTCTTAGACGAGGCCGGAAAGGCTGCAGTCGACGGCGCATTCGATCTCGCGCTGGCGGCGCTCGACGCCGAAAGACGCAGGGAAGGCGGCCTGCTGAGGGACGATCTCGTCTCCCGGGTGTCCCGCATGAAAAGCATCGTCGCCCAGATTCGCGAGGCCGCGGTGGCCCTACCGGGCGCCCTGCAGAAGAAACTCGTCGAGCGCGTACAACAGCTCATGACCCAGGTGACGCTCGATCCCGCGCGGATCGCCCAAGAGGCGGCGTTTCTCGCGGACCGCTCCGACATCACCGAAGAGATCGTGCGCCTGGAAGGGCACCTCGCCCACGCGCTGACGCTTCTGGCGGCCTCCGAAGGCGAGCCGGTCGGCAAGCGCCTCGAGTTTCTCTTGCAAGAAATCAATCGGGAAACGAACACGATCGCGAGCAAGTCCGTCGATCTGGGCGTCAGCCGGCACGCGCTCGACTTGAAGGCCGAGTCCGAGAAGATCCGCGAACAGATCCAGAATCTGGAGTAAGGGAATGGACGGGAGCGATCGCGGGACGCTGTTCGTCATCTCGGCCCCGTCGGGGACGGGAAAAAGCACGCTCGCGCGCCGACTGCTCGAATCGGTGCCGGGGCTCGTGTTTTCCGTCTCCTACACCACGAGGCCCCGCCGGGCGGGTGAGCAGAGTGGGCGGGAATACCATTTCGTCGACGACGCCGTTTTCGACGCCATGGTCGCCGAGGGCGGATTCCTGGAATGGGCTCGCGTATTCGACCACAAGTACGGCACCGGCCTTGCGGCGACCGAGGCGGTTCTGGCACAAGGCGCCGACATGCTCTTGGATATCGACGTTTCCGGGGCGGGGCAGGTGAGGGCCAAGGGGCTCGACGCCGTCTCGATATTCATCCTGCCGCCGGACCATGCCTCCTTGTCCGAACGCCTGACCCGACGCGGCAGCGAGGATCCCGCCGCCTTGGCACTTCGCCTCCGTGAGGCGCGCCGCGAGGCGTTGGAGTACGATCGCTTCGATTACGTCGTCGTGAACGCTGAACTCGAGGTGGCGATCTCGGAGTTGTCCGCGATCGTCCGGGCGGAATCGGCGCGAACCGCTCGTCGCCGGGATCGCGTGAAGAAGATCCTTTCGACGTTTCCGGCTCCCGGCTCGGGGGCCTAAGAGGATTTCATGAGCAAACTCCCCGATAACGTCATGAGCAAGTACCGCTTCGTCATGCTCGCCGCGCTGCGCGCCGAGCAGTTGCAAGCGGGGGCACTTCCCCGCATCGACTCCGACACTCGCAAGGCCACGGTGCTCGCCCAAGAAGAGGTGGCTGCCGGTGTCGTCGACGCATGGGACGGAAGTTCTCCCGCGGCGAGCGGGACCGACGCGAGCGCCGAAGAGTAGGTCCGTGCGCATCGCCTTGGGAGTGAGCGGCGGGATCGCGGCCTACAATGCCTGCGAGATCGTTCGTCGACTGACCGATTCCGGTGCATCGGTTCAGGTCCTGATGACCCGAAACGCCGAGCGGTTCATCACCCCCCTCACGCTTCAGGCGTTGTCCGGGCGCGCGGTCGCAACCGACGCGTGGGAGCTCGCGTCCGACCAGACGATCAAGCACATCGACATGGCCCGCGACCTCGACGCCTTCGTTGTCGCGCCGGCCACCGCGAACATCCTGGCTAAGTTCGCCCAGGGGGTCGCGGACGATCTCCTCTCGACGTTCTACTTGGCGGTCACGGCGCCGGTTGTCGTCGCCCCGGCGATGAACACCCGCATGTGGCTGCATCCTGCGACGCAGGAAGCGATCCGAACGCTGCGGTCTCGCGGTGTCGCCGTTGTCGACCCCGAGTCCGGTTGGCTCGCGGAGCGCGAAGCCGGTGTCGGACGACTCGCCTCCCCGGAGACGGTCGTCGCCGAGATTCTTCGCGCGGCCCGTCGCGGGAGATCGCTCGCGGGGAAAAAGATCGTCGTTGCCGCCGGCCCCACCCGCGAGCCGATCGATCCGGTCCGGTACCTCAGCAACGGCTCCTCCGGAAAGATGGGATATGCGATTGCCGCCGGCGCCGCGCGGCGAGGCGCGTCCGTGGTGATCGTCAGCGGCCCGGTCGCGTTGGCGGCTCCGTTCGGCACGCGCGTCGTGCAGGTTGAATCCGCCCGCCAGATGCGTGAGGCGGTGATGGCCGAGCGTGCCAGCGCCCACGCGGTGTTCATGGTGGCGGCGGTGTCCGACTACGCGCCGAAGGCCTCCCCGAGCAAGATCAAGAAAACCGCGGGACCGCTCACGCTCGTCCTCGAGGAGGGGCCCGACATCCTTGCCGAACTGGGGCGGACGAAGGGAGCCGAGATCCTCGTGGGGTTCGCCGCCGAGACGGACGACCTGATCGCGAACGCGGCGAAGAAGTTGTCCGCAAAAAAAGCGGATTTCATCGTCGCCAACGACATCTCGGCAGCCGGCCTGGGCATCGGATCGGACCGCAACGCGGTAACCATCCTCGGCAGGGACGGTTCGTCCGTGACGGTCCCCGAGGCGAGCAAGGTCGAGATCGCCGAAGCGATCCTCGACCGGATCTTCGGGCCGGATGCCGCGTGAGCGACACCGCGGACGTCCGCAAGGCGCTCGCCACCTGGGTGGGCTACCTGGGAGAGATCGGCGTTCGCGAACTGAGCCTACGCGAGCCGGGGCCCTCTGAGCCCCGGCCGAGCGATCCGGGCGCGAGTCTCGCGGCACTTCGCGACGAGATCGGGGACTGCAGGCGCTGCAAGTTGTGCGAAGGGCGTACGAACATCGTGTTCGGTGTCGGTGACCCGAAGGCGAAGCTGATGTTCGTCGGCGAAGGGCCCGGCGCGGACGAGGACGCGCAGGGGGAGCCATTCGTCGGTCGCGCCGGAAAGAAACTGAACGACATGATCCGCGCGATCGGCTTGGAGCGGAAGGACGTCTACATCGCCAACATCGTGAAGTGCCGTCCGCCGGGGAATCGCGATCCGGAATCCGACGAGGTCGCGACGTGCTCGCCGTTCCTGTTCCGTCAGATCGAGCTCATCCAGCCCAAGGCGATCGTTGCTCTGGGGTCTCCCGCGGCGAAGACCCTCCTGAATACGAAAGCGGGGATCACGAGTCTGCGTGGGCGTTGGGGGGCGTTCCGGGGTGTTCCCGTCATGCCGACGTTCCATCCTGCGTACCTCCTCAGGAAATACACCGAAGAGAACCGTCGCGCCGTCTACGACGACTTGAAAGCGGCGCGCGCCCGGATCGACGAGGCCTCGTGACGGCCGGGGAGGACGCGGAGACGCTCGTGGGCGTCGCCGTTCCCGTCCCGATCCGCCGCACCTTCACGTATCGCGTCCCGAGCGGACAACGAGACGGGATCGTCTTGGGCGCGCGCGTGCGGGTTCCCTTCGGACGGCGCAGCGTCAAGGGCACCGTCGTCCTCTGGCCCGCGCCGGCGCCGGACCCGGGGGTCGAGGTCAAGGATCTCGAAGCGGTGCTTCCGGACTCGCCCGCGCTCGATGCGCACCTTCTCGAGCTGACCCGCTTCATCGCGGACTACTACCTCTGCTCGTGGGGCGAGGCGATCGAAGCGGCGCTCCCCCCGGACCCGCCCGCGCGCAAGCGGCCGCCGCGCGCCGCCGTGTCCGCGGCCTCCGGTGCGCCCACCGCGTCATTTCGCGAGTTGAGCCCCACCCCCGCTCAATCGGCCGTTCTCGGCAGTCTCCTGCCGGCCGTCGCCGCCCGCTCGTTTGCGCCCTTTCTCCTCTGGGGGGCGACGGGCTCCGGAAAAACCGAGGTCTACCTGCTTGCTGCCGCCGCCGCGCTCGCGGCGGGGCACAGCGTGCTCTACCTCGTTCCGGAAATCGGGCTCACGCCGTTGCTCGTTTCGCGGATCGAGGCGCGATTCCCGGGTCAGGTGGCTCTGCTTCACTCGGCCGTTCCGCCGCGAGCGCGCCGCGCCGCGTGGGAGGAGATCCGCCAGGGGGCGAAGCGCTTCGTCGTCGGTGCGCGCTCGGCGGTGTTCGCCCCGCTTCACGATCTAGGGCTCGTCATCGTCGACGAAGAGCACGATCCGTCCTACAAGCAAGAGGACGCGCCGCGCTACAACGGTCGCGACGTCGCGGTCGTCAGAGCCCGCCTCGCCTCGGCCCCGGTCGTGCTCGGCTCCGCCACGCCCTCGCTCGAGTCGTTCCATCACGCGCGCCGGGGGCGCTACGCTCTCCTCGCGCTCGGAGGGCGTGTCGAAGATCGGCCGATGCCCGAAGTTCAACTCGTCGACATGCGTGAAGAATTCCGGCGGGCCGGCGACGTCACGCCGCTCTCGAAAGAGCTCGCCACGGCGCTTACGGCTTGCCTTGCGCGCGGCGAGCAGGCGCTGATCCTGCGCAACCGACGGGGGTGGGCGGCGGCGATTCTCTGCCCGGCCTGCGGTCAGCGTCTCACCTGCCGTCAGTGCAGCCTCGCGCTGACCTGGCACAAGAAGGAGCGCCGGCTGCGTTGTCACGCGTGCGGCGGCCAGCAACCCCGTCCCGGCGCCTGTCCCTCGTGCGGAGGCGCGGATCTGCGCGAACTGGGGGAGGGGACCGAGCGGATCGAGGACGAGATCGCCAAAGTCGTCCCGTCCGCGCGCATCCAGCGCATGGACCGCGACACCGTTCGCGGCCGCGGCGCCCACGAGAGCATTCTGCGGCGGTTCGATAAGGGAGAGATCGATATCCTGGTCGGCACGCAGATGATCGCGAAGGGGCACGACTTCCCGCGGGTGACGCTCGTCGGTGTGCTCGGCGCCGACCATGCGCTGGGCCTCCCGGATTTCCGTGCGGGGGAGCGCGCGTTCCAATTGCTGACGCAGGTCGCGGGCCGCGCGGGCCGCGGACGACGCCTCGGCCGCGTGATCGCGCAGGCGTTCGATCCCGGCCACCCCGTGCTTCTCCATGCCGCCAAGCAAGACTACGAGGCGTTTTACGAGGCCGAGATCCGTTATCGCCGCGCGCTGCGCTACCCGCCGCTGGCGGCGCTGGTTCAGATCATCGTCGCCGAGGCGCGCGAGGCGCAGGCCTGGCGGATCGCAAACGACGTCGGGGCGGCGCTCACGGCGGCCTCGGCCGGCCGCCTCACCGTCACCGGGCCGGGGCCGGCGCCGATCGAGCGGTTGAGAGGGATGTATCGCATGCAGCTCCTCGTGCGCTCCGCCGGGCGCCGCCGGCTCGTCGAAACCGTCGCGGCGGCTCTCCTTCCCTTCGAAGCCACGTCGGCGCGTCGCTCGATTCACGTCGACGTCGATCCCGTGAGCCTGCTGTGACACGCGGGGTCGTCCACTCGATTCTCGAACCATCCCCCGAGGCGGTCGCGCGGCGTCTCGCGGAATCGCCCCGCACCTGCGCGCTCGTCGAGATTCGGGCGGACGACCTGCGAGCCGGCGACGTGTCCGGCCTTGTCGCCCGGGCGGGACGGCCCGTCGTGGTCACCGTGCGCTCGACGGAAGACGGCGGGTCGTTCGACGGCAGCACCGGGGAAAAGCGGGAGATCCTGGAGGCGGCTCTCGATGCGGGCTGCGCGTTCGTCGATGTGGAGTGGGACGGGCCGCTGCAGGCTTTGGCCCTCGGCCCGCACGCGCCGCGCACGATCCTCTCTCACCACGGGGCGTCTTGCGATGCCTTGCGCCTTGGCCGTCTGTTCGACGAGATGGCGGGGACCAAGGCCCGGAGCCTGAAGATCATCCCTCGCGCGACGCGCCCGACGGAGCTTCTCGCGGTCCGCGATCTTCTGGCGCGGGCCCGGGATGCGCGACGAGAGCTGTGCTCTTTCGCCCTGGGCCCCGCCGGATCGTGGAGTCGCGTCGTCGCGCTGTCGTGGGGGTCGTGGGGGGTCTATGGGGCGGCGGCGCGCGGACGCGAAACCGGCGAAGGACAAATCGAAACCCGCCAGTTGCTCGACGTGTACCGGGTGCTCGAGATCTCGGAGGCGACGCGATTTTACGGCCTGTGTGGAACGCCGCTTCAGAACAGTCCGTCGCCCGAGATGCACGCGGCAGGCTACCGGGCGTTGGGGCTCGACGCCGTGTACGTCCCTGTCGACACCGACGATCTCGATGAGATCGCCTCGA
Organism: Acidobacteriota bacterium; assembly: GCA_032124015.1. Lineage (GTDB taxonomy): Bacteria > Acidobacteriota > Polarisedimenticolia > Polarisedimenticolales > DASRJG01 > DASRJG01. The sequence goes on along the minus strand of JAQBEH010000149.1, from coordinate 12,692 downwards.
TCGTTCCGGAAGACGGCCTCCTCCCCTTGCGGGGATTCGGCGTCACGATTCCGCTCAAGGAGCTCGCGGCACGGAAATGCGTGCAATTGGACGCGTTCGCCGCGTGCGGAGCGGCGAACACCGTTTGCGTCGCCAACGGCCGGTGGGAGGGATGGAACACCGACGCCCCTGCGGCGCTTGGGCTGATCCGCAAGCACCTCGACCCGAGCGGAGTTCGAGCCGCCGTCGTCGGCGCCGGAGGAACCGCACGTGCCATCGCCGCCGCCCTCAAAGAGGCCGGCGCGTTCGTGACGCTCTATGCCCGCGGTGTTTCGAGGGGCGAGGAGACGGCGCGCGCGATCGGTGTCGCTTCGGCGCCGTTGGCCACCCTTCCCGGGGCGTTTTGGGACCTTCTGGTGCAGGCCACTCCGGCGGGACGCCACGGAGAAGAGGTGTTGCTCCGGCGCCACCTCGACGGCCGCGTCGTGCTCGATGCGGCTTACGGCGCCGAGCCGACCCCGCTCGTGAAGGCGGCCCGGGCGAGAGGGCTGGCCGTCGTGGACGGGCTCGATCTCCTCGCCGCGCAGGCGATGCTCCAGTTCGAACGGCTGACCGGGCGGCCCGCTCCGACGGACCTGATGGCTGCGGCGCTGCAGTCGTGGCATTCCTCGTCCCCGGCTTGACGACGCGTCGGCCAGGGCCTACGCTCCGAAGCCGCGCGCCGGCCTCCCGCTCGCCGCACTGAAAGGGACCCCACATGCGCCGTTCACTTTTCAGCCTCCTCATCCTCCTCGCCGCCGCCTGCGCCACGCGACAGCCGATGACCGGGCAGACGCCGCCCAACGTCGATCGGAAACTCTCGACGTTTGCATACATCGAGGAGGGAAAACTGGCGACCTTCATCGTCGACACGCGCGCGACGCGGTACCGCGGAAAGGACGCCTACATCCCGATCGAGATCGCGATCGCGAACGTGGGCGTCAAGCAACTCACGCTGACGCGCGAGTCGTTCACGCTCGTCGACGACAAGGGTGGTCGCTACCCCTGTGCGAGCCCCAGGGAGCTTCTCGACAACTACGACTTCCTCGATCTCGACAGGGATCTCGAGGAGTTGCAGGGGATTACCTTCAACCGATTCGGGGCGTTGACCCGCTACCCCTGCAACTTCTCGCCCACGCACTTCGCAGTGAGGGAAGGGCAGTCCCGCGTGGTCATCGATCGTATCCAGTTGCCGAAGTTCGGCTACGTCTTGGACATGATCTACTTTCCGATGCCCGCGACCGGTCTCACGGGGCATACGTTCGAGTTGGCGATGACCGCCCCCGAACTGACGGACGCCATCTTCGTCAAGTTCGAGGTGAAGTAGGGGCCGGGCGTCGTGAACCTCGTGCGGGTCTTGCTGATCGACAACCACGACTCGTTCACGTACAACCTCGCACAATATCTCGGTGAGTTGGGCGCAACGGTCGAGGTCGCATTGTCCGACCGGATCGCGGTCGCCGACGTTCATGAAGCTCGTTGCGACGCGGTCGTCGTGTCTCCGGGCCCGGGGCGACCCGAAGACGCGGGCATCAGCGTGCCCCTGGTGCGCGAATGCTCCGGGGTCCTGCCGATGCTCGGTGTCTGCCTGGGCCACCAGGCCATCGTGACGGCGTTTGGCGGGCGGATCGGAAGCGCGGCGGAACTGGTGCATGGCAAGACGTCCGAGGTGCGGCATGACGGCCGCGGCGTCTTCGAAGGACTACCGAATCCGTTCGCCGCCGCCCGGTATCACTCCCTGGCCGCCGAGATGGCGACGTTACCTGAAGTGCTCGAGGCGTGCGCCTTCGCGCCGGACGGCACGATCCTGGGCGTGCGACACCGGGCGCTGCCCCTTCACGGCGTCCAGTTCCATCCGGAGTCGATCCTGACGCCCGAGGGGAAGCGGCTCTTGCAGAACTTCCTCGTCCTCGCGGCCGCCGCCGCGCTCCGCGTTTGACGGCCATGCGGGTCATGGTCAAGGTCTGCGGCATCACCGAGGAGCGGGATGCGCAAGAGGCGGTGCATCTGGGCGTCGATGCGCTCGGGTTCGACCTTCGTCCGGGAAGCCCCCGCTACGTGGAGCCCGAGCGGGTGCACCGTATCGTCTCGCGCCTGCCGGTTTTCGTCTCGACCGTGGGTGTTTTCGCCGATGAGCCGCTGATCCTCGTGCTCGAGACCGCCCGCCGCGCCGGCGTGGGCATCCTGCAGTTCCACGGGAAAGAAAACCCCTCCCTCTGCGCGGGAGCGGCCCCCTACCCGTGGATCAGGGCGTTCCGGGTCGGGCCGGAGTTCGACGAGGACGATCTTTCCTACTACAGAACGACGACGTATCTGCTCGACGCGCGGCCGGAGCAGCCCGTCGCATCCGATGTTCCATTCGAGTGGCGCCGCGCGCGGGCGCTCGCGATGCACGGACGGATCGTGATCGCGGGGAACCTCGAGCCGTCGCACATCGGCCTGGCGATCGACGACGCCCGTCCCTACGGCGTCGACATCTTGTCGGAGGTTGAGATCGCCCCCGGCAAGAAAGACCTGGATCGCTTGGAACTATTGCTCGAGGCGGTGCGCCGCGCAGAGCGCCGCATCAGTAATGAGGGGACAGCAACCGTTTAATTGGGACAGTCCCCTCAATGCGCATTCGTGAATTTGACGGCGACCACGAGCCAGAGTTCCGCGGGCTCGCCGTCCTTGGTGCCGGCGACGAACTTGCCTCGCTTGACGGCGTCGAAAGCGGCGGCTTCAAAACCAGTCTCGCGGATGTCCTTCCAGATCCGGTTCGGCACCAGCAGCGTGTCGACGACGGCCCCGTCCTGTCGCACGAGCGTGAGCACGCGGACCTCGGTCTCCACGGTGCGGTCCGGGCCCGTCGGATATCGTGGGGCGGGGATCCTGAGGGCCGCCGGCGGCTCGATACCGGGAACGGATGGCGCGCTCTTGCCGTCGCCGATGGACGCCTTGATCGCTTCCCCCACGCTTTCGGCTTCTTCGGGGGTGGGCTCCATGGTCAGGAGCTTTTGCAGGTTTTGCGCCGCGTCGTTGATCAGCCCCGCGCGCGCGGAACACTCGGTGAGGAGAGCCCTCGCGCGCGTCGAGGCCGGGTCGCTGTCCGCCGCCTTTTCGAGAAACGGCACTGCGGCGCTCCAGTCATGTCTCAACATGAAAACATTGGCGACGGCGAGCGTGGCGTCGAACACGGCCTTCGGGCTCTTGTCGGGAAGCCGGTCGAGCGTCGCCATGGCCTCGGTCGAGCGGCCGGATCCGGCATAGGTCGCGGCAAGCGACACCAACGGATCGTTCTTCTCAGGCGTCGCGGTGATCCACGCCTCGTGCGCCTGCGCCGACTCGTCGATTTGTCCCGCGTACGAAAGCGCTATGGAACGGCTGGACAGTGAGGCCGCGTGCGTCGGGTCGCGTTCGATCTCCTTGCCGAATTCCGCGGCCGCCTCGATGTACTTGGCCTTCGCCGGTTCAACCTGGCCGGCGCGGGTGAATCCCTCCGCCTCGAGGAAGAGTACGTAGGCCAGCTGAAAATGCGAGAGGGGAAAAATTGGTGACACCTCGACGAGCGTCTTCAAATGCCCTTCGGCCTCTGTGAGTTGATTCAGCTGCCGTTCCGACGTCCCGGCGATGTAGAGGGCCTCGAGATGGGTCGACTGGGACTGAAGGACCGTGAGGGCGGCCGCTAATGCGTCCGGCCAAGCACCGGTCTTGAACGCGTCCTTCGACTGCTGCAAAGCGGCGGCGGCCTCTTCCGATAGGGCTGGGGGAACTGCGGGCGCCTCGGCTTCGGCGGGCGCCTCGACTTCGGCGGGAGCCTCGACTTCGGCGGGAGCAGACGGCGGTGGCGGGGCGGGGGGGCGTCCTGGGCGAGCGTCCTCGTCGCCGCGGCCAACAGGAACGCGAGACTGACGACGGCGATCTTATGCTTGGGGGTCACGCTGAATCCTCCAGTCATTCGACCTTCCGGCCGGGGCGGGATCACGATAACAGCGGGCAACACAATTACAACCGCTCCCGGGCTCCGTCCGCAACCAGGGTGGACGCGATCACGACTCCGGCCAGGGCGAGCCCCGGCCAAGTGGCGATCCACCAGGCATCGAGCAGACGATCGCGCCCGTCGGCGATCAGCCCGCCCCAGGACGCGGCGGGAGGCGGTACGCCGAGTCCGAGAAAAGACAGCGAGGCCTCGAGAAGAACCGCTTGGCCCAGGCGGATCGCAGCCTCGACACCCAGGACCGCCGTGGCGTGAGGCAGGACGTGATGCATCGCGACCCGGACGGGGGAGGCGCCGGCCGCGCGCGCACTGGCTACGAATTCGCGCTCCCTGATCGACAGGGCCTCGCCCCGCACGAGGCGGGCCGCGGCCATCCAGGTCGTGCAGCCGACGAGCAAGACGGTCGTCGAGAGCGACGGACGGAAGAGGGCCGCCAGCAGGAGGAGGAGAAACAGTCGAGGTATCGCGAGTGCGCCATCGGTCGCCCGCATCAGCGCCGCATCCACCCATCCCCCGGAAAGCCCCGCGATGAGTCCGACGCCGCCGCCGATGGCGACGGCGACGAGCGCCGCCAGCAGGCCGGCCACGAGAGACACGCGCGCGCCCCAGACGAGACGGCTCAAAAGATCGCGCCCGAGAGAGTCGGTTCCCAGGACGAAACGGACTCTCTCGATGCGCGCCCCGTCGCCCGGAACGCGCGTCCACGTGTCGCCACGGCGCAACGAGACACTTCCATCGGTCTCGCGGCGGAGCTCGTGCGCAAAATGCGTCTTCCCGCCGGCCAAGGTCACGGTGTCGACGGCGCTCATCGGCGGAAGGTCGCGCAGGACCAGCCCGTCGCGCTGGGTGTTGGGGTCGCGAAGCGGAAGGACCGGTGCCAGCGCCGCGACCAACGCCCACGCCGCCAGGATCCCGACGCCCGTTTTGAGCCGGGGGTCGCTCACCGGGATGTCGTCCTGCCGAGGCGCAACCGGGGATCGACGAAGGCGAGGCCCAAATCGGCGAGCAGGTTCCCCGCAATCACGAGAATCGTCGCGAGCAGAACGGCTGCGAGGACGACGGGAAGGTCCTGCGCCATAACCGCGTCGTAGGTCACGCGCCCCATGCCCGGCCAACCGAACACAACCTCGACGACCACGGCACCCGAAACGAGGAAGGGGAGCTGAAGCCCGGCCAGCGTGATCACCGGGCCGGCAGCCGCCGGGAGAGCGTGAATCCAAAGGACGCGGGCCGAGGACGCTCCCCGCGCGCGCGCCGCGCGGACGAACCCCTCACCCAACGCAGTCACGAGGCCCGCGCGCACGAAGCGGGCGATGATCGCCGCCGCGCCGAGCCCGAGCACCAGCGACGGGAGGAGTGCGTGCCAGAGCGTATCGAGCAGACGCGCGGGAACGCTCCAAGCGTTCGCGCCGATGGAATGCGCGGACGACGGCGGGAATATCGGGAGGGCGACGGCGAACACGAGGATGGCCATGAGGCCGAGCCAGAACGACGGCACCGACGCCAGCAGGAGGCCGACCCAGCCGAGGCCGTGGTCGAGAACTCCGCCCGGACGCACGACGTGGAGCGCGCCCAAAAGGATGCCGAGCAACAGTTGGATCGACAACGCTGCCGCCGCCAAGCCGATCGTAAGAGGGAGAGCGTCGGCCAGGACGCTCGTCACCTTGCGTCCCCGGGAGAGTGACCAACCGAGGTCGCCGCGGAACGCGTTTCCGATCCAGTGAGCGTAGCGCACGTAGGCGGGCTGGTCGAGACCGTAGGCGGCTTCGACGCGCGCACGCAGTTCGGGGGTCACGGGACCGTCGCCGAGCAGAAGGTCGGCGGGACGCCCCGGGGCCGCCTCGATCAGGAGAAACGTCAGTGTGAGGACGCCGGCGATCAGTGGGACGGCGGACAGGAGGCGTCGGGCGATGAGGCCGAGCACGGTGTCAGTGTGTAACCCAGCACGATTCGAGGCGCGCGAGCGGATCGGACGGAACGTCGATCCTCAGGCCTCTGACGCGTGGGCCGAAGGCTGCGATTCTCTTGCCTTCATAGAGAAAAGTGTAGGGCTGATCCTCGTGGATCCGTTGCGCGAGCTTCGCGTACGCGTCCTTCGCCTCCGTCCAATCGGCGGCGGCGGCGATCGCGGCGAGGAGCTGGTCGGCCTCGGCGGATCGGTAGGCGACGACGTTCGATCCGGCGGGGGGGATAGCCTTCGAGCCGAAGATCGACGCGAGGTCGAGCTTCCCGTTGAAGCGCCAGCCCGCCACGTACGCGTCGTAGTTTCCGGCGACGTTGCGCTCCCTAAAGGCCTTCATTTCGAACGAGCGCGGCGCCACCTTCACGCCGATGCGCGCAAGCTGCTCTTGGATCTTGAGCGTGACCGCCTCGCGGACGCGATTCCCCACGTTGGTGGTCAGCTCGAACGTGAGGGGGTTTGTGGCGTCGTAGCCTTTGGCTGCGAGGATGCGCCGCGCTTCGTCCGGCTCGTACGGAAACGCGACGAGGGTCGGATCGGCGGCCCACCACGTCGACAGGAGCGGCCCCGCGCTGATCCTGCCGTAGCCGTAAAGGAGATCCTCGACGATCGCGTTCCGGTCGATCCCAAGCGTCAGCGCGAGGCGGATCTCGGGATCGTCGAACGGCTTTTTCGCCCCGTTCCACCCGACGTAATCGAACATCGGGTTGTCGAAGGCGAGAAGCGTCACGCCCGCGGTTCCGGCGAGGCGCTTCGCGTCTTGCGGCGGGACCCCTTCGACGTAGTCGATCGCACCGGCGGCGAGTTGCGTCTCGAGGTTGCCGATGTCCGGCACGACGCGCACGACGATCCTGTCGAGAAGCGGCCGGTCGGGGGCGAGATAGCGGGCGTTGCGGACGAGGACGATCTCCTCGCCCGGTCGCCAACTCTCGAGCAGGAAGGGGCCGGAACCGATTCTGTCCTGCGACCAGTCGTGCGTGCGCCACGCTGCGAAAGGGATCTTCGAGAAGACGTGCTCCGGGAGAATGCCCCCCTCTACCGCGTCCGCGAGCATCTCGGGATAGGCGCGGTCGAAGCGGAACGCGACCGTGTGCGGGTCGACGGCCTGGACGTCCTTGATGTGCTCCTTGAACGAAACTCCGGTCCAACCGACCTCGGGCGAGGTTTGCGCCGCGTAGGTGAACCTTACATCCGCGGCGGTGAGCGGTGTGCCGTCGCTCCACGTCGCGTCGCGGAGCTTGAAGGTCAGCGTCAGACCGTCGTCTGAAAACGCCCAGGAGGCCGCGAGCAGAGGTTCGAAGGAGGGCGGATGCTCGCTCGTGTCACCCTGCTCTTGCGCAAGCCGCGCGTAGATTCGGCGCAGGAGGTTTTGCGCAAAGGTCTGCTGCGAGACGTATTCGTTCCACGCGTCGGCATCGACGGAGCTTCCGATAACGAGCGTGCCGCCGCGTTGCGGCGCGGCGTCGGCCCTAGGGGGCGCGACAGGGGAGCCGCCCCCGCCGCACGCGCAGGCGAGAAGAACAATGAGGGTCGCCGCCACCCAGAGAGGGAGGCGGGCCGTGCCGCCAGCCTCGCTCACGATGGCGGGCGCCCGCGCAATTGGAGGCGGATCGTTTCGAGCGGCACGAAATCACCCTTGCCGACGCCCGGACAGAAGGTCGCAAGCTCCTCCCAGCCCTCGCGGTTTTTCAGGTTCTCCGGCCAGAACGGGAACGAGCCGCACTGTTGTGGGCGTGCTCCGTACACCGTGCATCGCGCGCCTTCGAGAAACGGGCACGCGGGGCCGTCCATCTTGAGAACGGTGTGACCGTCGTCCTTTTTCGTCCATTGCGCCCGAAAGGTCTTGACCGTCATCTCGAGGTGGGAGGCCAATCGCGCGACGTCCTCGTGCTCGAGGTAGACGTAGTCGTACTCGCCGTGTCGGGTGCAACACTTGCCGCAGTCGGGTTGGCAGGCGAAGCGAACTCCGTCCGCGTACCACGGAAGCCGCCGGGCCGAGTCGTTGCGCGGATCGTTCTCGGAGCTCACGCGCGGAGTATATCGCGACTACTTCGGGCCGACGCGGCGATCAGAGATGCGGCGCCTGCTTGAGCCGGATGCGCATCGTCGTGCCTCGGTCCGGCGCGCTCGTCACATCGATGGATCCGCCGTGGCCGGCGACGACGCGCCGCACGATCGCGAGCCCGAGGCCGGTGCCCGAGCTCTTCGTGGAGAAATACGGCTCGAACAGGCGCGCGCGCGCCTCGGGCGTCAACCCGGCGCCGGTGTCTTCGACGGTCAGGACGACTTCGCCGGGTTCGCTCGGGCCCGAGGTGATGCGTAGCGTCCCCCCCTGCGGCATGGCCTGAAACGCGTTTTCGATGAGATTGACGATCGCGCGCGCGAGGATCGTGGGGTCGGCGAGGATGGGGGGCGCCTCGGCATGACTCTCCTCGATCAGCACACCGGGCGGAAGCGCGGCGCGATAGGGTGCGGCGATTCCTCGCAGGAACGCCGCGAGCTCGACGCGCACGAGCACCAGGTCGGGCAGCTTCGCGTAGGTCGAAAACGCTCCGGAGATGTCCCGCAACTCGCGGACCTGACGGACGATCGTGTCGAGGCAAGCGGTGATCTCGGGCGAAGGGAGAACGCCGCGATCGTGCAGCAGCTTGCGCACGTGCTCCGCCGAGAGCTGGATCGGCGTGAGGGGATTCTTGATCTCGTGCGCGATCGCGCGCGCCATCTCGGCCCAGGCCGCGAGTTGGTTGCTCTTCATCAGGCTCGTGACGTCGTCGAGCAAAACGAGCGAGCCCTGCTCTCCGCCGGCGGGATCGGGGAGCGGTACGCGGACCACGCGGAGGCGAAGTGTCCCGTCGGTTCCGACGAGATCGACCTCGAGCGGCGACGACCCGGAGGAGGGCGGGCGGGACAGTGCCTCCGCGAGCGCCTTTCGCGCCGTGCCGTGGCGCAGCGTGTCGAGCAAGCGCTCCCCCGGTCGTGGCGGACCGTCCGGGCCGGACAGAAGGGCCTCGGCCGCCGGGTTGATGGTCACGACGCGCCCCGCGGCATCGGCCGAAACGACGCCGGTCGTCGCATGCCGGAGCAGGGCCTCGATGTAGTCTCGGCCCTGGATGAGATCGGCCCGCTGGCTGGCCAACGCCTCGGCCATGCGGTTGAAGTCCGTCACGAGGGCGCCCATCTCGTCACGTGACGACGAGGCCAACCGCATCGCGTAGTCGCCCCCCGCGATGCGTCGCGAAGCATCGGCGAGCCGGCGCACGGGGTCCGCGACCAAGCGGGCGATCATCGCCGCCGATCCGGCCAGCATCGCTACGAGCGCCGTCGTCAGGAGGAGGAGCATCTCGACCAACCGGTTGGCCGAGCGCGTGGACGCACGCTGCTCGATCACGAGGGGGACCGCGATCACGGCGTCGCGCGGTCCGCCCCGCTCCTCCACGCGGGCGTACGCGATGGGGAGGGGAAATGCGCCGAGCCGCTCGCGAAGCACGACGACGGGCTGGCCGCCACGCACGACGTCGCGGTCGATTTCGCCGGGAAGGCGCCGCTGGACGAGGCCCGAATCGAACAGCTCCGGCTTCGAGGTGGCGGCGACGGCGCCGTCTTCGTACACGTGGATCTCCTGCCCGACCACGCGCCGCAACCACCAGAGTACCGAGTCGTTGATGGGAAGCCGCGGGATCGTCGGGTCGTCCTCGCCGACGCTCTGGTAGTCTTCGACGACGCGCCGGGCCGCGCCGACCAAGGCGGCCGCCGAGTCGGCGAGGGTGGCTTCGCCGCGGCGATCGATGTACGTGCGAAGAAAGATCGAAAGCGACACGAGCGGGACCACCGAAGCGATCAGCACGACGGCGAGGAGCTTGGCGTAGAACGAGCTGCGGAGGACGTCCTTGAGCGCCTCGATGCCGCCGCTACCGGATAGGGTGGTGACGAGGGCGCCCAGGGCGAGAACAGCGAGGGCGGCGAGGAACAGGCGGACGGTATCCCCGAGAGCATCGACGAACGTCGGCGCCGGCATCAGCAAGAGGTGCAATCGTGCGTTGTCTCGCAGCGGGAGCGCCCGATACCGCGTGTCGCCCAGGGTGAGTCCGACGCGTTCCCCCTTGTCGGCGGCGGCGCCAAGCGCCGGCGTGGCGGCGGGGGGCTGACGCACGGTGCTCACGACGACGCGCGCGTCCTCGTCGAACAAGACGTAGTCGGGGGTCTCGGCGGCCAGGGTGTCGAGCGACGAGGGGCCGCCGCCCAACGCCTCGAGGTACGGCGCGCTCCCGGGGAGGAACGGGAGGTTGGAAGGATCCTCGAGCACGTGCCCGACCACGCGCCCGGCGAACGCGCCCGAACGGTCCGCCACGGCGGCCTCCGCGTGGACGACCTGAAGCTGCGACGCGCCCGCCGGGACGGTTTCGGATTCGAGGGCCGGAGCCCCGCCCGGCGTCGTCGTTCTCGCCTCGACCTCCCGCGCGCCGCCGACCTGCGGAAAGGCGAAGCCGAAGTGACCGCGCCGGTCGCCGTCCGCGTCGTACAGGTCGATCGACGAGGCGAACCCCTCGTGGAAGAGGTCGCTGTGGATCCAGAGCTCGTAGGCGAGGAACGCATCGTCGTCCGCCGGCGGCAGGCGCAGCGCGGCGGCGACGCGCGGAGAAGCCGCGGCTTCCCCGATCGCCGCACTGAGCGCAACGCGCCGGCGCGCGGACTGCTCGAGGACGAGAGGCGCAAACTCCGAGCGGAGGCGCTCATCCGCCAGACGGTCGGAGGCGACGTACAGTTGTGCGACGAACAGGACCGACAGCGGCACGAGCACGACGGCGACGGCGAGGCGCGATGGGCTCGAGGAGGCTGGCCCCCGGAAGCGCGCGGCGACGACGAGCGTTGCGACCAGTTCGGCGACGCCGGCGATCAGGCAGGCCGCCGCGAGCGCAAGGAGCAGGCTTCCGGGGGCCGTGGGGTCCAGCCGCGGCACACGGACGCGGGCATCCCGGGCGAGCGAAAAGGAGAGCGCGACGATCGCGAGGATCCCCGCCCCGGCTCCCCCCGCCAGGGGGACGAGGGCAGCGCGACGCCCCCGCGCGACGGCGCCTGCGGTGAAGCGTGCGCCGGCGGTCGCAAGGATCGAAACGCCAAGGGCGGTGGCGAGCAAGGCGGCGGGAGAGGCGAGAAGCCCGAACACGTCGCCGCGCCCGTAGAGGCTCGGCGAACCGAGGCTTCGGGGGAGGAGTTCTTCCAGGGAGCGTCCGGCGAGAAGCGCCGCCCGGGACGCGATCACCGCGGAAGCGATCGCAAGAAGGCGCCCCAGTTTGACGGGCCCGGCGCGTCGCGCGAGCGCCAAGGCGGCCAGCGCGGCGAACGCGAGGCCCGCCCACGCAGCGGCGATTTTTCGGGCGCGTGAGGCCAGGGCGGCGGCGTTGGGTTCCTCGAGGATCACCACGGCCAACGGGCTCGATCGTTGTCCGGTCCACGGCAGGGTCAGCGTCTTCGGTGGGCCTTCGTCGAACCGCGCCTCGGTCCCGCGGGGTGTTTCGGTGAGATCCCATCGGGCCGTGATTCCGCCTCGGTTCGCGGGGAGGAGGTCTTGCGCGCGAATCGAGCCGGCCTTGAGTTCCAGAACGAACGAGGCGACGCCGGTGCGCGAGGCGGGATCGGGCTCGCTCCTGACGAGCAGGCTCGTCCGGATACCGCGGTGGGTGATGCGCTCGGTTCCCGGCTCGCCGAACGAGTCCGCTTCCGCGGTGGATCCGGCCCACGAGGTGAGAATCCCCCCGCGCACTACGCCCGCGCCTTCGAGGCGGAGGGCGAGCGACGGGGGCAGATCCTCCCGGGCGGCCTCGGGCCCGATGTCCCGCGCGCGCCGTGCCGCGTCTTTGGCGGCGCCTAGGAGCAGGGCCAGATGCGTTTCGATCTCGGCTCCACGCGCTTCCAAGCGCGCACGGGCGGCGCCAGCGGGACTCGTCAGAGCGCGATGGGCGGCACATTGCCCCGCCAAAAGGATGAGGAGCGGAACGAGTCCGAAAAGCGCGAGGCGGACCCGCCTCATTCGGCGGTTTCCTTGACCTCCCGAAGAACCCAACGCTCGCCCTCCGGTTCGAAGCCGAGGTGGAAGGCGATGCGGCCGCCCCGGCCGTCACGATCGGTGATGGTGGCGCGTCCGTGCGCCAAGGCGGAGCGCCGTCCGTCACTCTCGCACCGCACGACGTCGAACGACTTGACGGTGCCCTTGGCGAAAAAGTCGCGGAACACGGCTTCGACCTGGCGCGCTCCAAAGCTGCCTTCCTCGGGGCCGAGGCGGGAAAGGGTCATGTGAACCCTACCGTGCTCCGGAAGGATCGGCCGCAGCGCCTCGGCATTCCCCGCGACGAGCGCGCGTCCGAACGCCAGGGCTACGGCGCGAGCGCCATCGTCCGCATCGGCCGTGGCCAACGTGAGAGCAAGGACGACAACGACGGCGAAGCAGGAGGGAGCCGCGCGCACGCTTCATGATCTCCTGGGCCGATCCTACGTGCCGTTCGCGCCGGGTGTCAAACCCACGGTGGCCGCAAGCTTGTTGACTAGTGAGGGGGCGCGCAGTTATCCCGACGGGTTGGACGCGGTCGATATGTCGGGATGGGGTTCGAATCAGGCCGCGTGGCGGCGGTCGAACCGGGGAAGAGCGGGCGTCCAGCGCTTCTCGTAGACGCGCAGCGCGGACTCCGACACCGGCTCGCGATGCGGAAACAGTCTTCGGGCAAGGATGCGCTCGAATCGCCA
>JAQBEH010000148.1:0-3056 GCA_032124015.1 Acidobacteriota bacterium | reverse complement strand
TCCCGACCTCCGCTCTACCGGCTTTCTTTCGTTGACACAGCGGCCTTCTTTCGTTGACCACCTTCATGCCTCTTGGTCACCCGGAACTCACGCCGCAGTCGCTCCAAGTTCTCTCGAATGAATCGGTTAGCCTGAGCAACTCGACGACGCTCGGGAAGAGCGAGCTGCCGATCCACCCGGGCCACCACATTTGTGACCATACCGTCAGCACGACGTGGCGGTGCGGGACGGGATCGAGGATCGCCGTGACGACGTGCTCCGCGAACAGCGCCGAGCGCTTCGCCTGGCAGCTCGGACAGAAGTTGCGAGTCCGGCAGGAGAAGGCGAGCAGGTGCTCCGCCCGGCAGTCCGGACAGCGGATCCGCGCGAAGCCGCCCTCCAGACGGCCGCAGGCGAGGTAGGCCTCGACGGTCGTCGGGACGTAAGCGTCCGGTAAACCCCACCCCCTGAGCGTCGGCGCTCGCGAGGGTGCGCCGCGATCTGGCCGGCCGATCAGGCCGCGATGTCGAGTTTGGCGACGGGTAGGAGCGCGGCGATCTCGGACTGTTTCCAGCCTGCGGCGAGCTTTTCGAGGACGTCTTTGAGCCACGCGTAGGGATCGACCCCGCGCAACCGGCAGGTGCCGAGCACGGTGTAGATCACGGCGGCGCGTTCGGCCCCCGCGTCCGACCCTGCAAATAACCAATTGTTCCGGCCGATCGCGATCTTGCGCAGCGCGCGCTCGCACGCGTTGTTGTGGATCGCGAGGCGGCCGTCTTCGAGAAAACGATTGAGCGGCTTCCACTGGTTGACGGCGTAGGTGACCGCCTTGCCCATGGGGCTTTTCGGTGGTGCGGTCTTCCACGTCTCGCCGACCCAGGCTTGGAGGTCGTCGAGGATCGGCTTGCTGCGCTCGAGCCGAAGCGCCAGCCGGTCGGCGGGCGTGTAATCGGCCGCTTCGCGCTCGAGCATGAACAGATCCGCGATCCACTTCACCGCGATTGCGGCACGCTTGTCCGAATCGAGTGCTTGCACGAAGTAGCGGCGTGCATGGCTCCAGCATCCGGCTTCCTTCGCACGCCCCAACGCGAACAGTGGATCGAAGGCCCCGCCGGCATCCGCCTGAATCCATCCCTCGCGTAGGCCCAAGAACTCACACGGACCCGTTCCCTCGCCCGTCGGCCGGTAGTCGTACACGACCCATTTGTCGTCCCCGAGCATCGCGTACATGTGCCCGCGCTTGGAGCCCCCGGGCTTGTCGCGGTCAAGTACCGTCAATGGCGTGGCGTCCACCTGGACGACCCCGCTCTCCAACATGAGCCGTCGGATCTCCTGCGCGACTGGAACCAACGCCTCTGTCCCGGCCGTGACCCAGTCGCCCATCGTTGACACCGGAATGTCGGGCCCGTGTCGCTTGTAGATCTCCCGGATGCGATGCAAGGGCGAGTGATCCGCGTACTTCTTGACGAGCACGTCGGCCATCAGCCCGAATCCCGGGAGCCCTCCCTCGATCGGCTTCGCCGGCACCGGGGCGACGACCACCCCTTCGCCTTCGCACCGCTTGCAGGCGTACTTCGCCCGCTCGTAGACGATCACCTTGAACTGAGCCGGCATGAGCTCGAGCACTTGGCTCGTCTCGCAGCCGATGCAGACCTTCGAAGCACCGCAACCGCAGGTCTTATCCGCTTCGTCCGGCTCGAGCCGTACGACCTCGCGCGGGACCGACTCCGGGATCACGGCTTTCGATCCCTTACGTTCGATGGATTTGCGGCGGATGTAGGCCACGACGGGTCGCGCGTCGTCTTGTGCGGTCGCGACCTTTCCGAGCGCTTCGAGGAAGAGCGCAAGCTGCGCCGGATCGATCCGCTCGGTCTTGCGGCCGAATCGGTCCTTGAGCATCAAGCGCAATTGGTGGGCGAGCTTGTCGTGGTCGGCGGCGAGCTGCCCGAGAAGCGACACGAACAGATCGAGCGCTTCATCTTTGCGGTCGGCTTCGAGAAGGGAAGCCAGCGTCGTCTTGATCGACTCGATCTGAGAGGTCAGCGAGGACGACGCGACAGTCATGACGTACGAATCGTAACCGATCTCACGCGCGATCGAGCGCGATGATTTGAAATCTTTTCAGCCGGTCGCGCTCACGTGCGGCTTCCAGCGCGGCCGTCGTCGCGCATGCGTGAGATCGAGCCCTTCGAGAATCAAACCGAGGTCGCCCGCGTCGATCTCGAGACGCGCGGTATCGCCGGCGGGAAGCCGGAACGTGCCGCGCTCGAGGCGTTTGTAGAACAGGCAATAGCCGCCACTCGCGAAAAACAGGATCTTGAGCCGATCGCCTCGGCGATTCCGGAAGGCAAAGAGATGACCGGAGAGCGGATCCTCTTTGAGAACCTCGCGGGTCAGTCCGGCCAAACCGTCGAATCCGCGGCGGAGATCGACCGGGGTCGTGGCCACGAAGACCCGGATGCTCGCAGGAACCGAGAACATCACCGCACGGGAAGACGGGATAGAACCGCCACGGCGTCGTCAACGCGCGTGTCGCCGACGATGCGCAGGAACATACCGCCGGACAGCTCGATCTCGATCGTCGCCGTGACGGCGCTCGGTCGAATCGTGACCTCGGCGAAGCGTGGACTCGCCACGGGAACGCGATGCTCTTGCGCCAATCGCCTCTTCCAGCGGTACAAACGCTCGACCCCAAGACCGTGCTTGAGCGCGAACCGGCTGATCGACAGCCCGCTGAGCTCGATCCGGTCGAGCACCTCGCCGGCTTTCGCCGCCGTCCAGTACGAACGCTTCGATTTCGACGTCTTCATTCCCCACCTCCCTCGAGGCGGTGATCATCGTCGCGGCGTCATCCGCGCGGAAGGGTGGGGTTTACCGGACGCTTACCTAGCAGTTACCTAATCGGTGGACTCCGCACCTCGACGGTAGGCCGCGGTTAGCTCAGGGAAGTGCCGCAGTACGCCGCTTTCCAGGCAGTCCCCGAACTGTCCGCAGAAGATCTTGCCGTGATCGACGTGCTTGCAGGCGTATCGCAAGCCCATGCTGCGGCAAAGAGATACTCCACTGTCCGTGTACGC
>JAQBEH010000147.1:0-37053 GCA_032124015.1 Acidobacteriota bacterium | reverse complement strand
GTCATTCCGAGGATTTCCGCCGCACGCGTCTGCACTCCGTGGGCGCGGTCCATCGCCTCCGCCATGTAGCGCCGCCGCAGGTCCTCGAGGTGGCTCTCGAGATCGATTCCCGAGTCCCGAAGCACGACGTCGAGCTCGCCGCGCCCTCCATGGCCGCTCCGGAGCTCCCGCGGCAGGCTCTCCGCCTGGATGATGTGACCCGGCTCGAGCGCGACGGCCCGTTCGATGACGTTTTCGAGCTCGCGCACGTTGCCCGGCCAGTGGTAGGCCTCCAGGCGTTCCATGGCTTCCTCGGAGATGCCGTCGAGCGACTTCCCCATGCTCGCCCTGTACTTCTCGAGGAAATGCTCGGCGAGCGCTGGAATGTCCTCCGGCTTTTCGCGAAGGGCCGGCATGCGAATAGGAATCACGTTGATTCGATAAAAGAGATCTTCGCGGAACGTCTTCTCGCGGACCATCTTCTCGAGATCCTGATTGGTGGCCGTGATGACGCGGACCTCGACGGGAATCTCCTCGGTGCCCCCCACGCGCCGGATCACGCGCTCCTGCAGAACCCGGAGGAGCTTGATCTGCATCGCCGGCGTCGTCTCGCCGATCTCGTCGAGGAAGATGGTTCCGCTTTGGGCGACCTCGAAGAGCCCCTTTTTCGTCATGACGGCGCCGGTGAACGACCCTTTCATATGGCCGAACAACTCGCTCTCCAGAAGCTCGTCGGGAAGCGCGCCGCAGTTGATCGAGACGAACGCCTGGTCCCCTCGCCCGCTGTTGTAGTGGATGGCCCGGGCGATCAGCTCCTTCCCGGTGCCCGACTCCCCCGAGATGACGATGGTGCTGCCGGTTCCCGCCACCCGCTCGATGAGCTGGAAAATCGCCTTCATCTTCCCGCTGCGGCCGACCAACCCGTCGAAGCGATAACGCCCCTTGAGCTCGGCCTTGAGGCCGCGGTTTTCGCTCTTGAGATCGGCGTTTTCGCTGGCGATGCGCTTCTGGTCGATGGTCCGCCGGGCGACGACCTTCATCTCGTCGAGGTCGAACGGCTTCTCGACGTAGTAGGCGGCGCCTTCGTTCAGGGCCTCGATCGCGGTCTCTTTCGAGCCGTAGGCGGTCATCAGGATGACCGAGGTCTCCGGCGACACCCGACGCACATGCCGAAGCAACTCAAGACCCGTCATCCCCGGCATCGACACATCGGTGATAACGAGATCGTAAACGGGGTCTTTCGCGATGCGGGACGCCGCCTGGGTTCCGCTGTCGGCGACTTCGACCGCGTACCCCTCCTTGCGCAGCATGAGCGACATCAGGTCGCGCATGCTCTTTTCGTCCTCCACAACGAGCACTCTGTTCATGCTGGGACTCCTCCCGCCGTTGCGAGCGATGCGTCCTTGGATTCCTCCGCCCCGGCGCGGACTTGGGGCACCACGATCCGGATCGTCGTCCCACGGCTGGGCTGGCTTTCGAGGTCGATCCGCCCGCCATGCTCCTCGACCAGCCGGTAGACGATCGCCGCTCCCAGCCCCGTGCCCTGCTCGAACGCGCTGCGGAAGGGCTGGAAGTAGCCATCGCGCGATCGCTCGTCCATCCCGATTCCCTCGTCCGCGAACGCGACGCACACTTCGTTTTTTGCCTCATCGGCCGAAACCGCGAGCGTCAGCGCGCCGCCGTGGGGCATGGCCTTCAGCGCGTTCGTCGAGAGGTTCCAGAACACCTGTTTCATCCGGTTGGCATCCACGTCACACCAAACCTCGTCCGAGGCAAACTGCGTCTCGATGCGATGCGCCCCCGTGAACTCCCGACTCTTCCGAAGCAACTTCAGGTGATCCTCGAGGAGTCGCACGAGATCGCAGCGCTGAGCCGAGAACTTCCCCGGCCGAGCGAACGTCAGGAAGTCTCGAATCGTCTGGTCAAGGCGTTGCGATTCCCGCAAGATGATATCCATCAGCTCGAGCGTCTCGCCTCCGGGCTTCAGATCGCCCTTCAAGTACTGGACCGACCCACTGATGGCCGCGAGTGGATTCCGCAGTTCGTGCGCCATGCCCGCCGCCATTTGACCGAGAGCTTCCATCCGCTCCTTGAGTCGCATCTGTTGCTCGACAGCGTAGACCTCGGTGAGATCCTGAAACGTGAAGATGTAGCCGAGCGCTTGGTCGGTCCGGTCCTGCAGGTTGGAGACGGCGATGCCCAGAAAGATCCGCTCGCCGTTCGGCGCCACGTAGTACCGCTCGAAGCGAAAGCGTCGCCGGGCCGCCAGTTGTGGGCGCGCAGCGGCGAGAAAACCCGCCTCGAGACCGAACAGGTGCTCGATCGTGGTCCCCTCAACTTCGGCTTGCGCGCGCCCCGTGATCTCGGCGCCGCCGCGATTCATGAAATTGACGTACCCCGAGAGGTCGGTCGTGATCAGTCCGCTGTGGATGGACTCGATGATGTTCTCGTTGAGCGCCTGGAGGCGCGCGACGGCGCCTTGCCGCAGGTCCAGCTCCCGCGTCTGGACCCGCACGCGCTCGGACAAGTGCGACGCCAAGAGCGCGACCGAGACGAAAGAGACGGCGTGAACGATCAGGAAGTAGGACACGCGCCAGGACGCGGTGGGTTCGGTCGGCGCCGGGAAGCGTCCGGCTCCGATCCAACCGGCGCTGTGCAAGACGAGGATCGCGTAGAGCGCGAAGCACACGCCCGCCAGGATCAACCCTCCGCGCCGGACGAGAAGTAGCGACGCGACCGCGATGGGGAGCAGATAGAGGAAGGACATCGGACTGTCGACTCCGCCCGTGATGCGCACGAACGCGGTCACGACGAGGGCATCGCCAACGAGCTGAAGGTGGATGAACGCGGGAGTGCCCTTGAGCCAGCGATCCAGGACGGCGTACAGCAACACCATCCCATAGATAACCGCCGCAAGAACGAACAGCGGCCGCAAGGACTGCCCCGGCTTCAGAGTCAACTCGATGGCGAAGGCCGAGATCAACAGGGTGGTCACGGTGACCATCCGGAGGATCATCAGCCAACGGAGTTGTCTGTCGAGTTCCGTGCGGTTCATCGCGACGCGGGAGGATGTCCCTGTGGGACACCCTCCCCCTCCCGGAGACGCATCAGTTGATCTTGTTGATGAGGTCGAACATCGGCATGTACATCGAGATGACGATGCCGCCGATGACGACGCCGAGGAAGCAGATCATGACCGGCTCGAGCATCGCCAAGAGGTTGGCGGTGGCCTCGTCGACCTCGTCTTCGTAAAAGTCCGCAATCTTGTTGAGCATAGTTTCCAAAGCGCCCGTTTGTTCGCCGACCGCGACCATCTGGACGACCATCGACGGAAACACCTTCGTCGCCTTCAAAGGCTCGGCGATCGTACGGCCTTGTTCGATGCTCTTTCTCGTCTCCATGATCGCGTCCTCGATGACCGCGTTACCGGCCGTTCGAGCCGTGATCTCGAGTGCCTCGAGGATCGGAACGCCGGAAGACACGAGCGTGCCGAGTGTGCGGCAGAAACGCGCCACCGCGATCTTCTTCAGCACGTTGCCGAGAACGGGGAGCTTGAGGAGAATCCCGTCGATGGTCCGCCGTCCCTGATAGGTTTTGTGAAAGCGGGTGATCGCAAAGGCACCGAGGCCGATGGCGGCGAACACCAGCCACCACCACGCCCCGATGAAGTTCGACAGAGCGATGGTGATCCGCGTCGGCAAGGGGAGCTGGGCTCCGAGTCCTGCGAACAACGTGGCGAACGTCGGGATGACCTTCCAGAGGATGATCCACACGACGCCGATCGCGATGGTGATGACCGCGACCGGATAGACCATCGCCGACCGCACGGCCGACCGCAACTTGACGATCTTCTCGATGTACTGCGACAGCCGTTGGAGGATCGTGTCGAGGATGCCGCCCGTCTCGCCGGCGGCGACCATGTTGCAGTAGAGATCGTCAAAGGCCTTGGGGTGCTTGCGCAAGGAGTCCGCGAGCGTCGCGCCGGATTCGATGTCCTGCCGGACCTCGAACAGAATCTTCTGAAAAACCCGATTATCCTGTTGAGACCCGAGGATCTCAAGACATTGAACGAGGGGCAAACCGGCGTCGATCATGACCGAGAACTGCCGCGTGAAGACGGCGATTTCCTTCTGACTGATCCCGCCCCCCATCTTCGGCAGAGCGAATTCTTTCCCCTTCTCGGTGACCGCCGTCACCGTGACCTGCTGCCTGCGCAGCATGGCGATCACGGCGTCCTTGTTTTCGGCGACGAGAACGCCCTCTTGAGTTTTCCCGGCGCGCGTGCGGCCCTTCCACGTGTAGTTCGGCATCTTTCGTCCTCCTCCTGGCTCGGCGGGCGCTACCCGCGCTGGGTCGACCGGCGCACGCCGGCTGCGACGGGTGAGGCACCTGGGACGGCATTGATCCCGGCACCTCGGTTGATCATGTCCTGCAATTCATCGGGGTGAGACGACATCGACAGCGCAAGCGGCAGCGAGATCTGCTTCTTGTAGTAGAGCGTGGCGAGCGACTGGTTGAACGTCTGCATCCCGAACTGCGTCTGGCCCGTCTGCATTGCGGAGTAGATTTGGTGAATCTTGTCCTCGCGGATGAGATTACGGATCGCCGAGTTGGGCACGAGGATCTCGAGCGCTAGTGCCCGCCCGTGCCCGGTGGCCCGCGGGAGCAGGGACTGGCACAAGATCCCCTCGAGCACGAACGACAGCTGCGTCCGGATCTGCGACTGCTGGTGCGCAGGGAAGACGTCGATGATGCGGTTGATCGTCTGCGCGGCGGAGTTCGTGTGCAGGGTTGCGAATGTGAGGTGCCCCGTCTCCGCGATGCGCAGCGCGGACTCGATCGTCTCGAGATCGCGCATTTCGCCAATGAGCACCACGTCGGGGTCCTGGCGCAACACCGAACGCAACGCGTTGGTGAAGGAGTGGGTGTCCGCGTGCAACTCGCGCTGGTTGACCAGGCACTTTTTGTGGGAGTGGAGGTACTCGATCGGATCTTCGATCGTGACCATGTGCTCGTGCCGCTCACTGTTGATCTTGTCGAGCATCGCGGCGAGGGTCGTCGTCTTTCCCGATCCGGTGGGTCCGGTCACGAGGATGAGGCCTCTCGGCTTGTCGCACAGGGTCGAAACGACGTCAGGAAGGCCCAGATCCCTGAAGTTTCGCATCTCCCAGGGGATGGTCCGGAACGCGCCGGCCACCGCGCCGCGTTGAAAGAACACGTTGGCGCGGAAGCGAGCCAGCCCTTTGACGCCGAACGAGAAGTCGACCTCGAGGCTCTCCTCCAGGCGGTGCTTCTGGTTTTCGGTGAGGACGCCGTAGATGAGCTGCTTCGTCTCGGCCGCGGTCATCGGTGGAAGTTGCAGCGGGACCATCTTGCCGTCGATGCGGATCTGCGGCGGCGAATTCGTGGTGACGTGCAGGTCGCTGCCGCCCTGGTCCACGAGGGTCTTCAGAAGCTGATGCATTGTTGCGGCCATTAATGTCTCCTACGTTTCACGAATGCTGCCTAGAGAACCGTCTCGCGTACGACCTCTTCGACGCTCGTTTGCCCGTCCCTCAGCTTCTGCAGTCCGGACAAGCGGAGGGTGATCATCCCCTCCTCCATCGCTTTACGACGGAGCTCCATGGCGGACGCCCCGGAGAGGATCAGCTCACGCAATTCGTCGGTGATCTCCATGACCTCGAAGAGACCGACACGTCCCCGGTAGCCGGTGTTGTTGCAGTTGCCACAGCCGCGCCCCTTGTAGAGACGCACCTTTCCGGCTTCCTCGATCGGGAATCCGACCTCGACGAGCGCCTGCGGGGGAAGCTGGATTTCTTCCTTGCAGTCCTTGCAGATACGGCGGACGAGGCGTTGAGCGCAAATCAGATTGACCGAGGTCGCGACGAGAAAGGGCTCGATTCCCATGTTCATCAGTCGGTTGATCGTCGAAGGAGCATCGTTGGTGTGCAGCGTGGACAGGACCAAGTGGCCCGTGAGGGCCGCCTTGACCGCGATCTCGGCGGTTTCGAAGTCCCGGATCTCTCCGACCAGGATGATGTTCGGGTCCTGCCGCAGGAACGCGCGCAGCGCGGTCGCGAAATTCAGCCCGATCTGTTCTTTCATCTGGACCTGGTTGATGCCGTGGAGGTTGAACTCGACCGGATCCTCGGCGGTCATGATGTTCGTTTCGGGGGTGTTCACCCGGGCGATCGAGGAGTACAGCGTATTCGTCTTTCCCGATCCCGTGGGTCCGGTCACGAGGACCATGCCGTACGGCCTGAGGATCTGCCGTTCGAACTTGGCGAGGGACTCCGGCTCGAAGCCCAGTCGGGTCATGTCCAAGACCAGATTGTCCTTGTCGAGCAGCCGCATGACGATCTTCTCGCCGAAGAGCGTCGGCAGGACGGAGACTCGATAATCCATCTCCTTCGTTTTTCCCTGCAATTTCATCTTGATCTTGATGCGGCCGTCCTGCGGGAGCCGTCGTTCCGAGATGTCGAGCTTCGCCATGATCTTGAGGCGGCTCGTGATGGCGTCTTTCAGTTTCATCGGCGGATGCATGATTTCGTAGAGCACGCCGTCGACGCGGAAGCGAGCACGGAAGTCCTTCTCGTACGGCTCGATGTGGATGTCCGACGCACCCTTCTTGATCGAATCGGTCAGGATGATGTTGACGAGGCGCACGACCGGCGCCTCCTCCGAAACGTGCTCGAGCTTGTGAATGTCGAGCTCTTCTTCTTCTTCGAGAAGCTCGAGGGCCTCGGTGTCCTGTTCGGCCATCTGGTCCATGACCTTCTTGAGCTCGAGGGCATGCGACGACCCGTAGTACTTCTCGATCGCCTCGCGAATCGCGATCTCGCTCGCAACGACCGGCTCGACGTTGTAGCCCGTCATGAACTTGATGTCGTCCATGGCGAACACGTTCGTGGGGTCGGCCATCGCGATCGTGAGGGTCGCGCCGGTGCGGTTGACCGGAAGGACGAGGTACTTCTGCGCGACCTCGGACGGAACCAGATGAATGACCGACTCGTCGATTTCGAAGTGGCGCAAGTTGATGGATGGAACGCCGTATTGGTCGGACAGGAGTTGGGTGATGTCGTCTTCCTTGACGAATCCCATCTTGACCAAGTTGAATCCGAGCTTGCCTCCGCTCTTCTTCTGCGCCTCAAGGGCTTCTTGAAGCTGAGGCTGCGTGATCATCCCCGCTTTCAGCAGCATCTCTCCGAGCTTGACCGCCATGGTTGCCCCAGCCCTCCGAGCATCGCCAAAGCCGGCGATGTCCTTTGTCAATGCGCCCGCATGTCCCCACAACTCTCTGAGCTCGACCTGGTGTCGACCTCCAAAGAAGTCGGCGCGAATCTAGGGTCCGTGAAAATTATTGTCAAGGAAGCGGCGGGGCTGACAGTTTGGGGCACCGGGGGCGGTGGAGTGTCCCGGTTTTCCGTGTTGTCCACAGGCGTGTGTCCGATGCGCCCCTAGGCCCCACTTTTTTTTGGCGGCGCGAGGAACCGATCCATGAAGCGCGTCGAAAGGCGGCCCCGGACGAATTCCTCGTCCGTGAGAATCCGCTGCTGCAGTTTGACGTTGGTCTTGATCCCCTCGACGACGAACGACTCGAGCGCCCGCCGCATGCGCAAAATCGCCTCACCGCGCGTGTTCCCATGGGCGATGACCTTTGCGATCATCGAATCGTAGTGAGGGGGAATGAGAGCCTCGGCGTAACAGGCAGTGTCGATGCGAATGCCGGGTCCTCCCGGCACGTGAAACGTATGAATCCGCCCGGGGCAGGGCGCGAAGGTGTCTGGGTCCTCCGCGTTGATACGGCATTCGATGGCATGGCCCTGGATCTTGAGGTCGTCCTGGCTGAAGGAGATGGGCTCTCCCGCGGCGACCCGAATCTGCTCTTTGATCAAGTCGATTCCGGTGACCATCTCGGTGACGGGGTGTTCGACTTGGATGCGCGTATTCATTTCGATGAAGTAGAACTTTCCCGTCACGTCAAGCAGGAACTCGATCGTGCCCGCGTTGACGTAGTCGACCGACCGCGCGGCGCGAAGCGCCGCGTCGGTCATCCGAGCGCGCAGATCGGCGTCCAACGCGGTCGAGGGGGACTCTTCCAGCAACTTCTGATGGCGCCGCTGGATCGAACACTCTCGCTCGAAGAGGTGGATGAGGTTGCCGTGGGTGTCGCCGAAGATCTGCACCTCGACGTGCCGCGGCTGAACCAGGTATTTTTCCATGTAGACGTCCGGCACGCCGAAGGCCACCTGGGCCTCATGGCTGGCGGCCTGGACGAGCCGGATCAGCTCCTCCGGCTCCATCACGACGCGCATTCCGCGGCCGCCCCCGCCCGCCGATGCCTTGATGAGAACGGGAAAACCGATGCGCTCGGCGGACTCACGCGCGTGGTCTTCGCTCTCGATCACGCCGTCGCTCCCGGGGATGGTCGGCACGCCCGCACCGCGGACGGTCCGGATCGCCTCGGCCTTGTCGCCCATCTTGCGAATGACGTCGGGACTCGGACCGATGAACGTGAGACCCACCTCGCGGCAGACCTCGGCGAAATGCGCGTTCTCGGAAAGAAACCCGTAGCCGGGGTGCACGGCCTCGGCACCGGTGATTTCGGCGGCCGAGAGCACCGCGGAGATATTGAGGTACGAGTCGCGGCTCGCGGCTGGGCCGATGCACACATCCTCGTCCGCGAATTTGACGTGCAGCGAATCGGAATCCGCAGTGGAGTGCACTGCAACGGTCTTGATCCCCAGCTCTTTGCAGGCGAGGATGACCCGCAGGGCGATCTCCCCACGATTGGCGATCAGGATCTTGCGAAACATGGGACGGCCTCCGGCCGCTACGACGCCATCGGCCGCAGCCGGAACAAGATCTCGCCGAACTCGACCGGTTGCCCGTTGGCCACCAGGACCTCCACGATCTCGGCGTCCATTTCGGCTTCGATCTCGTTCATGAGTTTCATCGCCTCGATAATGCAGAGGACTTGGCCCTTCTTGACCTTGCTGCCGGGCTCCACGAAGGGAGGGGCGGATTGGCTGGGCTGCCGGTAAAAGGTCCCGACGATCGGTGACGTCATGTCGACAAGGCCCGACGCGGCCGCGTCGAGCGCGGACGCCGGCGTCGCGTGGGCCGGCGGTGCAGCGTCTTGGCTTGCAGCCGCGGTGATCGGATAGGTGGGCGCCAGGGATGCCGACGTAGACTCCGCCTTCGCACCGACCGCCGGCGCCGCCGCAAGTGCCGAGGGAGAAAGGCCCGCCCCTTTCGCGAGCTTCAGCTTGAAGCCCTCCCGCTCGAGCTCGAACGTCACGAAATTCGACTTCGAGATCAACTCGATCAGATCGCGCAGCTCTTTTCCTTCCAAGCAGGCTCCTTCAAGGACCGGGAGAGGCTATCACCCGCCGCCGCCGCGGCACAACCCGCGGCGCCGGCGACTTGGACACCGGCGTCTGGCGTCAGCGCAATTCGGACTCGAGCGCGGCGGCGGCCTTGCGCAACTCGAAGCGGGTCCGCCCCAACGCCCCGATCCCGTCGAGCACGGCCACCAGAAGGTAATCCGGCGTAACCGCCCTCAAGACCGACTGACCCGACGATCCTCCCGACGTGAGCTCCTTGGGAGGAGCGATACCGGCGTCGCGATGGGCCACCGCTGCCTTTCGAAACAGGTCGGCCAGCGATGCCGCCACGGCGTCGGGAGCCGGGCTGTCCGCCGCCGTGGCTGAGGCCACGACCATGCCATCCGAACCGCTGAGGAGCACGCACCGAGCACCCTCGAGCTCGCCCAGGACCTTTGTCAGGACCTCATCGAACATGTCGTCCCCCCCGGTTGCGCTGCGTCCGCTCCAGCCACGAGGACAATCGCCGAATCCGGGGACTCGGCCGGCGGGCATCCAGCGCTTCGCGGAAGCGGAGCGTGAGGTCTCCGGCCGTCGCCGACGTCACAGCCTCCGCAGCGACCTCAGAAGCCTCGGAATGGGCAACGGCAAGCCTATTTTCGATTTCTGCAAGGAATCCTCGGGCTTCGTGGTGCCCGGGCTGGACCTCCAGGATCACCCGAAGGATCTTCACGGCTCCCGGGACGTCCCCCTGCGCGGCGCGCAGTCTGGCGTGCGTCAGGGTCGCGAACGATCCTCCCGAGTCCGCGTTCACCATGTCCCCCCGAAAAGCGAATCGGCCCCTTCGCGAGCCACGCGAAGGGGCCGAGGATAGCAAGTTTTGACCGCTGGGAGGGCGGCGAAGTGTCTACAGGCCAAAGTCCCTAGGGACAGCTATTGGGGAGAGTCGCACAGGTCGTATTATCGCCCTGGTACGTGCCCCCACCCGAGGTACACGCATCATTGCTCACGAAGTCAGTGCAGCCGTTGGAGGCGATCCCACCGCAGCAAGCTCCGAGGTTCACGGTGCAGCTGTTGACCTGCAACGTGCCCCCCGTCGAGGTCGAAACCGCGTCGCCGGAGACCGTCACTCCGTTGAACGTCAGCCCCAAGCTGGCGCTGTGCCCGGCGCGCCCGGTGCCGGCGGGGTCGTTGGGACCGTCCACGGTGAGCGCCTGGTTCGAAATCGCCAGGAACTGCGCCGTCCCGGTTCCTCCGGCCGGCACCGATCCGCCGAGGCCCGCCGAGATCGGGCTCTGAACAACACCGTCATCCCACGTGTACGTGATATTGACGCTGTTCAGGATGATGTCATTGAACGGCGACGTGTCGGCGTACTGATTCTTGGGGAGATTCTTGAACGTCCCGGTGGCAAGCGTGATCGTGTACGTGCAGGAACCGTTGGGTCCATCCGCGCTCGACGTGATCGGAGTGATCGTCAAGGTCTGGACTTCGAGGACGACGTTGGGCTCATTGTCGATCGTGCTGTTGCATCCGGCGAACCAACCGGCCGCAGCGAGAACGACCGTAAGAGTGAGAAGCTTCGTGTAGTTACGCATAAAGGCCTCCACTAACCGATCTTGACGATCTTGGGCGTGATGAAGATCAGAAGTTCCC
Organism: Acidobacteriota bacterium; assembly: GCA_032124015.1. Lineage (GTDB taxonomy): Bacteria > Acidobacteriota > Polarisedimenticolia > Polarisedimenticolales > DASRJG01 > DASRJG01. Next base: position 26,092 of record JAQBEH010000147.1, on the reverse strand, counting down.
GGTTCTCGTTCGTGATGCTCCGCGTCTTGAACAACCAACCGAGTCCGGGAATCTTGCGGAACCACGGGACGCCGACCTCACTCGTACCCTCGTTGATCGTGAAGATGCCGCCGATAACGGCGGTGCCGCCGTCGGCGACTAGGATCTTCGTCTGGGCCCTCTGGGTGCGAATTCCGGGAACGCCGGAAACGTTGACAAGGAAATCCGGAGAGTTGTTCTCGACGATGACGTCCATTGCGATCGTTCCGTCCGCGGTGATCTGGGGCGTCACGGCGAGTCGCAACGATGCCGACACGAACTCGACGTTGATCTCCGTCGCCGTCGTGCTGACGACGGGAATGCGCACGCCCTGTTCGATCTCGGCGCGTTCGTTGTTCTGGGTCGCGATCTTCGGCGACGAGAGAATTCGCCCGCGCCCTTCGGTCTCGAGATCGGAAAGCGCGATATCCAGGGTGAACGAATCGATGATATTGCCGAACGAGAACGCCAGGGTGGAGGCCGACCCGGCGCCCGGGAGATTTAGACCGTACTTGGCCGAGGCGTTCGCGGGGAAACCGAGCCCTGTGCCCGTGCCCCTGCTGGAATCGGCGACCGCATTGAAGCCCCACCTAATGCCGAGATCTTGCGAGAACGACTTCGATGTTTCGACGATTCTCGCCTCGATCATCACCTGCGGCGTTTCGGAGTCGAGCGTCGAGATCAATTGGTCGAGCGGCTGAAGTTTCTTCGGGATGTCGCTGATGATGAGCGCGTTCGTGCGCTTGTCGACCATCACCTTGCCGCGCGAGGAGAGAATGCCGCCGTCGCGGATGACCTTCTCAACCTCTTCGGCCTTGGCGTAGGACAGAGTGCGGGTGATCGTGATCGGTTCGACCTCGAGATCCTTCGCTTCCTTGAGCTGTTTCCGCTGGGCCGCCTCCGCCGCGAGCTTTTGCGTGGGCGCGATACGGATCACGTTGTTCTCGAGCTGCTTGTCGAGACCGTTGTTCTTTAAGATGATGTCGAGGGCCTGATCCCAAGGAACCGAGTCGAGGACGATGGTGACCTTGCCCTCGACCGCAGGGTCGAGCACGAAGTTGAGGCCCGAAATCTCATGGAAGAGACGGAAGATCTGCTTCACGTCGGTGTCGACGAGATTGAGGGAGATCTTCTTTCCTGAATACGTGGACCTATCGGTCACGATCGTTTGGGTCTCGAAGTTCCCCTGGACCGTCGGCGCAGGCGTCAGACCGGCCGGCTGCTCTTCGGTCGCAAAGGCGGGAGCCCGAAGCAGCTTTTCGATCGTGTCCGGGGAAATGGCGCGAGGGGCGGGAACTTCGATCGGCTTGGCCTCGGCGACCTTCGTTTCGGACGTATCCGGGTGGCCGGCCGCGGCCTCGAGCGGAGCGGGCTCCGCGGGCTCCGGCAGCAACGCGGAAGAGACGAGCGGTGCGGATGATTCCGATGAGGCGATCTCGTCGAGAGCCGGACCGGGAGTCGGCCCGAACGCGATCTTGAGATCGCTCCCCTCGGTTTCGATCCGATAGGGCACCGGCCCGTCGAGATCGACCACGACCCGGGAGACCGGTCCTGGTGACAGCCGAAACTGCCCGGCGCGAACTCGCAACACCCCGCCCTGATCCACGGGGACCTGGTTGCGGTCCAAGCGACTCACGGTGCCCTCGAGGTCGATCACCAGCCGCTGCGGGTTCTCGAGTTCGAGCGTGGTGTACACCATCGGACCCGACCCTGCTAGGGTCACCACAGGACTCCCGTTGGCGTCGTGGTCCACGCTCACGCTGCGCAGTTCCGAGGGCGCCGCCGCCGCGTCGGTCTCGGCGGCTCTCCCCTGAAAGGCGCTACTGGCCATCACAACCGCGGTCAGCGCCGCCAGGCCTAACTTCCGGTACTTACTCATTGCCCTTCTCCTCGCCCTGGGGGACCAGCCGCTTCACTACGTCCCGATAAGGCTTGATGAGTCTCGGATCGTCAACCTGCTGGCGAAACGTCACGCTACCCGCTGCCGGATCGATCGCGATCACGCCGCCGTCGTAAACCTCGTCACCCACGTGAAGGAAATAGCCCTTGCTGTCGGTTCCCATGACGACCGCGATGTTGCCGCCGGTCGTGTCGCTGACGATGCCCGTGAGCTCGAGTTCAACCACGAGCATACCGGCCACGCCGCGAGGTCTCGGACCCTTGCGGCGAAGCGCCGATTCTTCGAAAAGCGAGCGGAACGGATCACGACGCCCACCGGGATCGTACGAGAACTGTTTCCCCGAGAGGAGATCCTCCTGCTGGCGGAGGATCGTCTCGACGGTTTCCTGGCCTTCTTTCTGTTGCGCGTTTGCCTGGGCTTTTGCCGCATCGGCTTGAGAACTCGCCGCGTCGGCTGCGTTCGTCGTGGACGAGGGTTCGTCCGCCGCGCGCACCGGGGCGCTGAAACCCAACGCCAAAATCAGCGCGGCGATCGCCGTCCACCATCCCCATTGCCGCCTCACTGTTGAGCCTCCTCGGACGCGACCTTGTCGTCGTACACGAATGTCGTCGCGGTGAAACTGGCTCGAATCGTCTTGTCCCCGCCGCTTTGATTCGAGCCGATCCGAAGGTTGTCGACGTTGATGATGCGGGAGTACTTGCTGACGCGATCCAAGAAGATTCCCAGGTCGTGGTAGCGGCCGACGACGTCCATTTCGATGGGAAATTCTTTGTAGAAATTGACGGGGCGCAAACCACCCGGCGCGAACGTCTTCAGCCCCAAGTTCGACTGGTCGGTCATGTTCTTGATCCACCGGAGCAGATCCCCTGTCTGGGCGTCCGTGGGGAGGATCTGCTGGACGTCGCCGAGCTTTCTCTGAAGATTCGCGACCTCCTGTTCGAATTCGGGGAGCTTCTGCTCGATCGCCCTTCCTTCGACGATCTTGGCGTTCATGTCCTCGAGTTCGACATTGATCGCCTGAATGGCCTCGCCCTTCTCCTTGAGATTGGGAAAGAGGTAGTAGGCGATACCCACCAGGCCGACCGACAACGCGACCATCAGGAGGACTTGTCCCCAGAACGGCAGTCTTTCGAGCATGGCTTGAGCTCCTCGCTTCCCGTTAGCTCTGGGGCGCCGGCGGCGCGGTGGTGTCGGGATCGGCGGCGACCGTCGCTCCCGGCGGGACGTAGCGGCAGGTCAGGCTGAACGAGACCCCTTCGGAGATCTCGATCGTCTTGCCGAGAACCACGTCGCTGAACTGTCCCGACGTTCTGAGGTTGTCGTAGAGGTTCGAAACCGCGTTGTAGGTCGTCGCCTTGCCCACGATGTTGATCACGTTCGCGTTTGCGGTGAGCGAGTCGAGCCACATGAACTCGGGCAGATTGCGCGACACCTGATCGAGAATGTGAACGGGAACCGCCTGTTTCTTCTTGAGTTCCGTGATCAGGTTGATCTTCCGCTCGAGAAGTTCCTTTTGCGTCTTGAACGCCTCGGCCTTCTTGCGAACGTCTTCGAGGCGCTTCAATTCGGCTTCGGCTACCACCTTGTCCTGACGGACGCGGTTCAGTTCCGAGACGCGGGCCCACCACCAAACGCCGGAGACCAGGAGGCCAACCACCATGATGCCAGCGAGAAGAAGATTTTGAGTTCCCCCCATCTCGAAATTGACCGACGTGGCGGCCTTGGTTCTGGCCTTGGCCTTTGCGTCTTTCCGCTCGGCCAATAGGTTGATCTTGATCATGCCCCTAGTCCCCCATCTTTCTGAGGGCGAGGCCCACGGCCACGGAAGCGGTGGGCGTCATCTCATTGAGAACATCCGCAGGGATGTCGCGTGCTGCCGGTTGGATAAGGCGAAAAGGGTTCATCAACTCGACCTTGGTGTGCAGTCGCTCGCCTAGCGCTTCTTTGAGGTGAATGACTTGCGCCGATCCCCCGGTGACGTACAGCCGGTCGAGCGGTTCATCCGTCGCCGAGATCTGCTTGAAGAAGTCGAGAGTCTTTTGGATTTCGGTTCCGACGTCTTCGTTGACCGCGGAGAGGATGGGGAGCACGCGCTCGTACGGGATGCCGTCAAGATCGTCCCCACGCTTCAACTTCTCGGCTTGTTCCGCGGAGAGATTGAACTCTTTTTGAATCGCGTCGGTGTACTGGTTGCCCCCGACGTTGATGTCTCGCCAATAGACCGAGCTCCCACCATGAAGCACCGTGATCGAACTGACGGCCGCACCGACATCGACGAGCGCGATGACCTGGTGGGGCTCGAACTCGTAGTTCGCCTCGAACGCGTTTTGCAGGGCAAAGGCCGCGATATCCACGGCGACCGAGTGAAGCCCCGCCTGGGTGACGACCCCCGTGTAGTCGGTGATCTTGTCCTTCTTGGCCGCGGCGAGGAGCACGTCCATGTTCCCTTCACCGGACAAGGAAGATCCATCGAGGATCTGGTAATCGAGGTGAACGTCGTCGATGTCGAACGGGATGTACTGCTCGGCCTCCCAGTGGATCGACTCGGCCAACTCGGCCGCCGTCATCACCGGTAGGCTGATCCGCTTGACGATGACCGAGTGGCCGGACAGCGCGGTTGCAACCTGAGTGTTCTTGATCTTGAGGCGCTGAAACAGGCGCTGAATCGTCTCGACCACGAGTTGGGAGTCCATGATGGCCCCATCGACGATGGCCTCCGCCGAGAGCGATTCGGAGCCGATCTTGGCCAACTGGAAACCACGTCCCTTCCCGAGATCCTTGAGTTCGACGACCTTGATGGAACTATCGCCGATATCAAGTCCGATCAAATTCCGGCTTCGTCCGAAGAGCATGTCGGTCCTCGTGGTTGAAGCAACCTGGGGCGGATCGAATCCCCCTTCCCCAAGTGGAGCTTTAACCTAAGTCATTGATTCCTGGCGAGTCAAGAGGAAACGTCTTTGAGCCAGACGAACCTGTTCTGGACGTTTTCGAACAAGTATTGAAGTGTCCATTCCCCGCCTTCGCGCCTCCTACGCTCCAGGTTCATGCTTCCGGCATGCTCCTGCACCGTCGGGATTGTCCGGATCTTCCAGATCCGGTGCGGGGCCTAATATAAAGGCGAAGTTTCCGAAAGCAACCGTAATCGACGGGCGGCTTGACAGTCCTGCACCCGTCCTTTAGGATCTCGCGGCATTTCCAGATATTGGGAACACGGGTTCCGGGCTCGGAAAAGGTGACGTCATGCCTCGAGAATGCGACATCTGCGGCAAGAAGACGATTTTCGGAAGAAACATCTCCCACGCCCACAATGTCAGCTCGAGGACGTTCATTCCGAACCTCCAGCGCGTGCGCGTTCAGGTGCCTGGAGGTAACTCCAGGCGGGCCAGGCTGTGCACCCGTTGCATACGCTCCGGCGCCGTGATGAAGGCCTCCCGCTAGGCTTCAGCCTTCGTCAACGGTCGCGATGGCGTCGATTTCTACGAGAGAATTCCGCGGCAGCCGAGACACCTCAACGCAAACTCGAGCGGGCCTTTCCCCTGGGAAGAAGCTCGCGTACACCCGATTCATCGCCTCGAACAACTCGAGATCCGTGAGATAGACCGTCGCTTTGACGACCCGCTCGAGCCCGCTTCCGCCGGCCTCCAAAATCGCGGCGAGATTGTCCATCACGCGTCGCGTTTGATCTTCGATTCCGCCGGCAACGAGCACGCCCGTCGCCGGGTCGAGCGCCACCTGTCCCGACACGAAAAGCAGGCGACCGGCCCGCACTCCCTGAACGTACGGTCCGACCGCCCCGGGCGCGGCGTTTGTCTTGATCGTCGTCCTCGTCACCCTTGCCTCCTCCCCTGTTGGCGTCAGCGCGAGATGCGCTCGACGTCGCGAACTCCTTCGATCCTCCGCACGCGTGCGATCACGCGCTCCATCTGCTGGCGGTCGGCCACCGCCATGACAATCATCACGCGCGCATCACTGCCGTCAAACGTCTTGGCCTCGACGTTTCGAATGTTGGCTTTTTCATCGGCGACCACCGCGACGATCTTCGCGAGCAGCCCTTGGCGGTCGCTCACGTCGAGCGAGAGCTTGACGTCGAAGAGAGTTCCCGAGGCCCCGTCCACGTCCCACTCCACGTCGATGCGGCGTTCGGGATCGAACATGAGATTGCGGACGTTGGTGCACTGCACCGCGTGCACCGAGACTCCCTTCCCCCGCGTGATGTACCCGACGATGTCCTCCCCGCGAACGGGATTGCAGCAGCGCGCGAGGATGATCATCATGTCGTCCATCCCTCGCACCTTGACGCGGCGTTCCCCGAGGCCGAGGGCCTTCTTGACAGCCCGCGTGACGACCCCGTCGGCTTTCGGTTTGAGTTCGACATCCGGAAGCATGGCCGCGACGAGACTGCGGGGGGTCACCTTCCCGTATCCGACCGCGGCGAACAGGTCCTCGAGCGCGGCGAATCCCATCTTCTTCAGGACCTCGGCCGCCTTCCCGACATCGAGCACCTCCCGCGGCGAGAGACGGAACTTCCGGAGTTCTTTCTCGACGAGATCCCGACCGAGAATCACCGATTTCTCACGCTCATTCGCGTTCAGCCAGGCTCGGATCTTGCTGCGGGCGCGCGACGTCCTTGCGAGCGAGAGCCAGTCCCGGCTGGGGTGCGCGGTGGGCTGCGTGACGATCTCGACGATGTCGCCGTTACCCAGAGGCGTTCGCAGGGCCACGAGGCGCCCGTTCACTTTCGCGCCGGCGAGGCGATGTCCGACCTCGGTGTGGATCCCGTAAGCGAAATCGACCGCGGTCGCTCCCCGGGGAAAGGACAGGACCTTTCCTTTCGGAGTGAATGCATAGACCTCGTCGGGATAGAGATCGACCTTGACCATTTCGAGAAACTCTCGAGGGTCCTTGGTCTCTTGCTGCCACTCGAGGATGTGGCGAAGCCACGCAACACGCTCCGTCTCGCCGCCTGAAGCGCTGGAGTGCTCCTTGTACTGCCAGTGCGCGGCTACGCCCTCTTCGGCGATCCGGTGCATTTCATGGGTTCGAATCTGCACCTCGAAGGGTTGCCCCACGTCGGTCATCACAGAAGTGTGCAGAGATTGGTACATGTTGGGTTTCGGAATGGCGATGAAGTCCTTGATCCGTCCCGGCACCGGCCGCCAAATCGAATGCACGATGCCGAGAGCGCCGTAGCAGTCCTTGACGGAGTTCGTCAGGATTCGAAAAGCCACGTAGTCGTAGACTTGGTCGACGTCGATTTTCTGGCGCCGGATTTTCCGGTAGATCGACGAGACACTCTTGATGCGCCCGTAGATCTTCGCCTCGACTCCGGCGTCGCCCAGTGCGGTTTCGAGCTTACGGCGGATCTCGGCGATGAAGACGTCGCTTCCCTTGCGCTTGACCTCGAGCGCGTGGACGAGTGCCGCATTGGCGTCGGGCTCGAGAAAACGAAGCGAGAGATCCTCCAATTCGGTCTTGATGCGCCCCATGCCCAGGCGATTGGCCAGAGGCGCGTAAATCTCGGCGGTCTCGCGCGCGATGCGCTCCTGCTTGTCGCGCGACAGGTGTTCGAGTGTGCGCATGTTGTGGAGGCGATCCGCGAGTTTGACGAGGATCACGCGAATGTCGTCCACCATGGCGAGGATCATCTTCCTGAGATTCTCCGCCTCCTCCTGCTCCTTGCTGGCGAACTGGAGCTTCGAGATCTTCGTAACACCCGCAACGATGTGCGCGACGTCCGGACCGAAGTAATCGGCGACGGTCTCGATCGTCGTGAGAGTGTCCTCGACGACGTCGTGGAGAAGTCCGGCGACGATGCTCGCCGTGTCGAGTTCCAGGTCGGCCAGTACGTAGGCGACCTCGATCGGATGGATGAGGTAGGGCTCGCCGGAGTGGCGCACCTGGGAGCGGTGTTCGCGGGCGGAGAAGATGTACGCTCGCCTGAGGAGGTCAAGATCCGCGGAAGGGTTGTATCCCTCGACCCGATCCAGGACCTCCTCGAATCGCCGCACCACGGTTTACCCCTCCCGAACGGAGGGATTATAGGGCCCCGCCTCCTGCGGGCTCTTTCAGACTTTTGCGGAGCGGACTTTCTTGGCGACTGGTTTCGGCGGCTCCGGCGGCACCTTGCTCTTCGTGCGCGCTCCCACCCACCCCTGCCACATGACCAAGATCGGCGAGGCGATGTAAATCGAGGAATAGGTCCCCACGACGATGCCGACGACCAGGACGAACGCGAAGTCCCTGAGCGCGGGTCCGCCGAGCACGAGCAAGCACGCGCAAACGACCCAGGTGAGAAGTGCGGTCAGGATCGTTCTCGAAAGCGTCTGATTCAACGAGGTATTGATGAGACTCGGAAGGCTCGTGACGGTCCCGCCCTTCGCGCGGAGGTTCTCGCGGATTCGGTCGAAAATGACCACGGTATCGTTGGCAGAATATCCGACCAGAGTGAGGAACGCCGCCACGACGGGGAGGCTCATCTCATAGCCGAACAACGAGAACAAACCCAGAGTGATGATCGTGTCGTGAGTGAGGGCGATGACGGCCGCCAGCCCCCACTGGAACTCGAATCGGATCCAGATGTAGATCAGCATTCCGGCCAACGAACCCAGGACCGCGCCCCAAGCCTTCCTGACGAGTTCCTTGCCGATGGTCGGACCGATGTAGGACTGAGAGCGAACGGTAAAAGCGCCTTCGCCTTGGGCGCTCCTCAGAGAAGCCACGACACGCGGTGCGAGGTCCTGGTCTTTCGCTCCCGTGACGAGAGGAACGCGGACGTACAACTCGTGTTCTTCAGGCTTTCCGATCGTCGTGACGATCGATCCCGCAAAACCAGAATTCGCCAGGGCGTCGCGCACGGCACCCACGTCGGGAGCGGCGCTGTACTGCAGCTGGACTTCGGCACCGCCCTCGAACTCGATTCCCCTGCGAATGCCCTTCGTGGCGAGAACGACCAGCGCGATCGTGACGAGCGCAAGGGAGACGCCGACCCACAGGCGGCGGTTTCCCATGAAGTCGATTTTCGGAGTCTTGAATAGTTGAAACACGAACGCCTCCCTCAGATGCTCAGCGACTCGACATTGCGCCGGTCGCCCAAGACGAGGTCATAAATCACGCGGGAGACGAACACCGCGGTGAACATCGAGAATCCCAATCCGATGACGAGCGTGACGGCGAAGCCCCGCACCGGACCCGTGCCGTAAGTGAAGAGGAAGAAGGCCGAGACGATCGTCGTCACATGCGTGTCGATGATGGTACCGAACGCGCGGGAAAACCCTTGATCGATCGCGGTTCGAACGGCCTTTCCAAGCCGGAGTTCCTCGCGAATGCGCTCGAAGATCAACACGTTCGAGTCGACCGCCATGCCGACGGTCAGGATGAGGCCCGCGATCCCGGGGAGGGTCAGCGTGGACCCGAAGTAGGCCATGGCCCCGAGCACGAGCACGACGTTCATCAGCAGCGCGACGACGGCATTCACACCGGAGAGCCGGTAGTAGAACAGCATGAACAACGCCACGCCGACGAATCCCAAAAGAGACGCGAACACCCCGGCGCGGATCGAATCACGACCGAGCGAAGGCCCGACGGTTCGCTCTTCGATGATCGTTACCGCCGTGGGGATGGCGCCGGATCGAAGCTTCAACGCAAGATCTTCTGCCGATTTCACGTCAAAACGGCCCGAGATCTGGCCGCGGTCGCTGATGACATCGTTGATGACCGGCGCCGAGATCACCACTTTTCCCTTGGCGCTGCCAAGGACGATCGCCATCTTCTTGCGCAGGTTCTCGCGCGTGGCGGCTTGAAACCGTTTGCCGGCCTCGGGTGAAAGCACGAAATCGACCACGTTGCGGTTCATCGAATCGGCTCCGCGACGGGCCGAGCGCAAGTCGTTGCCGACGATCGCGGCGATGGACTGAAGCGGCCACCAAAATTCGGTCCGCGTGCCGTTCGATTCGACGTAGATCTCGGGGGCAAGCTCGACGTTCGGCGGCACCGACCCGCCGAGCATCTGGATCATCGCTTCCTTCGTCGCAGGAGGCCTCCAGGTCTCGAAATCGGTTACGCCGGACGGGTAGGCAACCGCCTTCCATTCCAGCACGGCCTGATCCTGCAACACATCCTTGGCGCGCTCGGGGTCTTCGATTCCGGGCAATTCGACCACGATGCGATCGCCCGCGCTCCCCTGCTTCTGGATGATCGGCTCCTTGACTCCGAGCTCATCGACGCGCTGGCGGAGCACGGTCAGAGTGGTGTCGACCGAAGCCGTCTCGATCTGCTGCCGGATCCCATCGGGAACGCGGATCGACCAGTCGGCGCCGGACGGCGTGACGCTCCAGCTCGGAACGATCGTATCGAGAATCTCCCTGACATCGGTGGCACGCGCCGGGTCGGTTCCCTGGAGCTCCATTCCGAAACCGGCGGTCGCGCTGGTAATGGCGCTGTACGGAATCCCTTTTTCTTTCAACATCTGGCCGATCCGGTTGATTGCGAGGTCCACCTCGCTCTTGACCGCGGCTGACGTTTCGACTTGAAGGACGAGGTGTGAACCGCCCTGCAGATCAAGCCCGAGGTTGATCGTCTCTTTCGGCGGGTAGAACAGCCAAACCGACAACGCGATCGCGCCGACGATGAGGCCGAGTTTCCACGTGAGCGTATTGGACATGGGAGATTCTTCCTTCCCGCCTGGGACTATTCCGGCCGCTTGACGGCCGTGATCGACGCCTTTTCGATGTCAACACGAACTTGATCCGCGATTCTCACTTGGACCGTCGCATCGGTCACGCCAACCACCGTGGCGTGGATGCCGCCCGCGCACACAACCTTGTCCCCGGGCTTCAACGCAGCCAAGAGTTGGGCGTGCTCCTTCTGGCGTTGTCGCGTCGGCCGAATCATCAGAAAGTAGAACACGACGAAAATCAGGGCGTACGGAATCATGAGCAGCAGGAAGTTCCCCTGCTGCTGCGGCGCGCCCTGCGACGGCGTGGCCGCGACGAGAACCAGCGCGGAAGCAACCAGCATCGAGCCCCCGTGATCACGGCGCCCTACGGCACCTACAGTCAAGCCGCACGAATCCCCAAATGGCAAACGGCTTGAGACGAAAGCCGGGATTGTGACGCAGCGCCCCGAACGCGTCAAGGTCCGAGCGCCGGCCCCACCGCCGCCATGAGCCTCCCGGCGGCCGGACCTTCGCCCCGAAACGAGAAGAACAGGTCGCGCCGGCAGCAAGTACACCACGGTGCCGCATGAATCGCCTCGGTAGGGACCCCTGCGGCGACCAGCTGCCGTCGAAGCGCGGCGTGAAGGTCGACCGACAGGCAGCCCGAGTCGGTCCGCGCAACGTAGCCTGTCGGCTCTCCGCAAGCGGCTCCAAGAGCCGCCACGACGTCTGCCCCGACTTCGTAGCAACACCCGAGGATCGCTGGCCCCAGCGCCACGATGAGGTCACGGGGGGCGACACCCTCGGTGGCAAACCTGGTCACGGCGTTCGCGCCGATTCCCGCGGCGGTTCCGCGCCATCCGGCGTGGAGGGCCGCCACGGCGGTCGCGTGACGATCGACCAGAAGGACGGCCACGCAATCGGCGGTCCTCACGACGGGAACGGGGCTTGCCGCACCGTGCCGAGCGACGCGGATCACCCCGTCGGCCGCCAGCGGGCTCGCCCCCCGCGCTTCCGCGTTGACGATGACGCCACCGTGCACTTGTCGGAGAATCGCGGGATGCGCCTCACCAAGTCCCGCCGCGCGGAAGAAAACAGCGCTGCGAGATTCCATGGTGCGGGCACCGTTTTCGACCGACGCGAGATCGAAGTCCGTCCGTCCGAAGGCGAGCCGCGTGCTGAAGGCATGGGCCACCCCGCGGATCGTCTCCAAGGCCGCGCAGCGCGCGAGCCGGACACCGTCGACCTCCTCCAAGCGCCAAACGGGGTCGGTCACCTCCCCGCCTATTTCGACGACGAGAGGCTCTTGACCGTTGCTTTGATCTCGGCGGCATCCTTCGCATGAGGATCGAGATCGACGTATTTCTGAAACTCTTGGCTCGCCCCTTTCAGGTCGCCGGTGCGGAGCAGCGCGAATCCGAGATCGCGGTGCGCAATCGCGTATTTGGGCTTGAGCTCGATCGCTTTGCGGAACGCTTCGATCGCCTTGTGGTGGTCGTTCTCCGTCGCATCATCGCGGTTTTCTATGACCACGCCCAGGTTGTAAAACGTCCGGGGCGCATCGTCGGGGTCGAGTTCCACGACCTTGTTCAAGACCTCTTCCGCCTTCTTCGGCTGCTTGTTCCGGTTGTAGAGGTCGGCCAGGGCGACGAGGACTTCGGTGTTGCCTGGTGTCAATGCGAGGACCCTTTCGTTCAACGCGATCGCCTCGACGACATTCCCCGAATTGGCCGCGACAGAGGCGGCGCGCTCGAGCACCTTTTCGCTCTCGGGTTCCAACTTTTGCGCTCGGGCGATCGCATCCGCCGCCTTGTCGGCCAGACCGCGTGCCAGATAGATGTCGGTCAACGTGATGAGCGGGCCTGCCTTGTCCGGAGCGATTTGCGCTGCCTTGTTGGCCTGAATCGTCGCTTCGCCTGTTCTATCCAACTTGAGAAGGACCTTGGCGAAGAGATCGCGGCGCTCCCAGTCATCCGGCTTGTCTTCGATCGCCTTCTTGAACAACTCGACCGCCCCCTCCGGATCCCCCGCTCTGACCTTCTCGATCGCCTGGGAGTAGGGGTCTTCTACGGGGACGGCGCCCGGAGCCCCTCCCGCCGCTGGGAGGGCGACCGGCGGGACCGGCGCCGCCTCCGCGGCGACATCTCCTGGTCGTAGTGTGAACTCCATTCGGATTTCCGCGAAGCCCCGCAACCGGATCTCGGTGGAGGACTTCACGGCCGACAGCTTGACGTCGTCCGAGAAATACAGGCTCCTCTGGGCGTCGCGCGCTACGATCTTGACGGAGACCGGAACCCAGCCGTCTCCCTTGATCGAAACCGTCCACATCGGTGAGTTGGCTTCGTACAACAGGCCCGCGATGAATACGTTCCCCTTCTTGTCGCTCGCCCCCTTGTAGACGCTACCGGGAATCGCCGTGTTCCACGCAGAAACCTCGGCCCCAAGGACCGGCTTCCCCTCGGCGTCGAAAACCTTGCCGACGATCTCTGAAGTTGCCGCGTGTGCAACGGCGGCGACAGCGGACACGGCGAGCATCAAGAGAACGAAACGCATTCGGCTCATGGTCTTACCTCGTTTCGCCGCGCGGAACACGCTCACGGGGATCCGATTATCACAGCGGCGGCGGGAACCGGCAACGGCGCGGCAAACCCCTAGGGTCCGGATTCCGCGGCGCCGAGGTGTACCAGGATATCGTCAGCGACCTCGGCGTCGATCGCGATGCTGGTTTCGGCAATCTGGAGAACGACCGCCGGGTTCCGCTGGACGAGGGTGACCCGCACGCCCGGCATCACGCCGAGGCTCGACAACTTTACGAGACGCTCGGGCGTCGTCGATGCGATGCGGACGATAATTCCCGATTCGCCCGAGCGAAGCGTCGAGAGCGGTCGCGGCCCCGTCCCACCGGGACGGCGCGCACGCAGGAACCACGGGATCACTCGCGCTCTCCGGCGCCAAACAGCCGTCGTACCGCATCCACGATCCGGGACCGGCGCGGGGACTGGAAGCCGCACGAAGGACACTTCACGACCTCGCAGCCCGCATTCAGCGGGCACGAAACGCAAACGAGGGTGCCGTGTGTGAAGTGCGCGCCACACAACGAGCATGTGAACTCGGTTGCGTCGCCGCGCGCGTCGAGCTTCGGCACGAACGGAACGAGCTCGGGATTGGGCTCGCTCACCGGAGCGTCACGTGCATGGCGCGCAGAACCCAGTTGAGCGTGGCACCGACCAAGAGCGCAAAGGGGAAAATGAACGACGCGATGGCAAGGCCGGTCTTCCAGCCGCGCTCCTTCACCATCATGAAGAAATTCGCGATGCAGGGAATGAACAGGGTGATCACCACGACCGCGACGACGACCTGGACCCCGTCGAGGCGTCCGGCCTGCGCCAGGTGATAGAGCCCGGCGGCGCCGAAATCGCGACGCAAGAACCCGACGATGAACGCCGCGGCGGTCTCACGCGGGAGTCCGAGGATGCCGTGCAGGACGGGGGCCGCAATCGCCTCGAGCTTGGTCAATAGGTTGAGCCGGTCGGCGGCAAATAGAATCAGGGTCCCCAAGACGAACAGCGGCACGGCTTCCTTCAGGTACCACTCGATCCGCGCCAGGGTCTTCACGATGATGTTTCCGGGACGCGGCACCCGCAACGGTGGAAGCTCCAGGACGAAATCACTCCCCTTGCCCGGGAGGACGCGGGCGGCCAGTGCGCCGACAAGGAGAATCGTCCCCAACACGACACCGAGCCAGATGAACATCGCGAGCGGTGAGATCGAACCCAGCATCGTCAGGACGACCGTGAGTTGGGCGGAGCACGGCACACCCAACGCCAGGAGAAGGATGACGATCAACCGCTCCTTGCGGGTTTCGAGAATGCGTGTCGTCAGCGTCGCCATCGTGTCGCAGCCGAGCCCCAAAACCATCGGGAGCACGGCCTTGCCGTTGAGTCCCATCTTCTTGAAGAGCCGGTTGACCATGACGGCGAGACGCGGGAGGTAGCCGGAGTCTTCGAGGACTCCGAACGCGATAAAGAACGTCCCGACGATCGGGAACACGAGCGCGAGGGAGTAGGTCAGAGCCATCGTCAGCACGCCGTAGGGCCCAACCACCAAATCGCGAACAAACGCCCAGGGCACGTAGGCATCAAAGAAAGAGGTCACGGTGGGGTTGATCCAACCGTTGAAAAGACCGTCCTCCATGATTCCCACGAGCGTCGTCGCCCCGAAGACCCCAACGAATTCATAAGCGAGCCACAGCACGACCGCGAGAACCGGAAGACCCCACACGGGATGGGTGGCCAATCGTTCGAGCGTCTCCGCCACGCGCCGGGACGGCACCGCAACGCTTGATCGCCGGGATCGAACGCGGTCCGCAACCTCCCAGGCCGCGCGCATGCGCGTGTGATTGATGACGGCCGCGAGTGGGTCATCGCAGGCCTCCTGAGCATCGACACGGGCCGACTCGACGACCTTGGCGGCGCTCTCGCCGATCCGCTGTCCGAGAGCCGCTCGGAAGGCCTCGCCGCCACCGAGCGCCAAGAGGGCGAGGGAGCGCGCGGTGATCGATCCGGCGGGAAGGACTGGCAGCATGGCGGCGATCGCCCGCTCGACCGGGGCCGGATACGCAATCCGGACGGCTCCACGCCGCGGCGCCGTCAAAGCCCGGCGCAGCGCGTCCAGTCCCTCGCTACGAATCGCCACGGTCGAAACCGCTTCGATGCCGAGCGCTGCGCCCAACGCGACGACATCGATGTCCATCCCACGCCCGGCCGCCTCGTCCCACATGTTGAGCGCGACGACCAGAGGTTGCTCCATCTCGGCGAGTTGCAGCGCCAGAAACAGCGTGCGTTCAATATTTTTTGCGTCGCCGACGAGCAAAACGGCCCGCGGTTCGGAGCTCAGCAGAACGTCTCGGGTCACGCGTTCGTCGTCGGAGGAAGGACTCAGAGAATTCGTCCCGGGAGTATCGATCACCGGAACACGCTCGCCGGCGAGTTCGAGGTACCCTCGAGTGAGCTCGACGGTCGTCCCGGGGTAGTTGGAAACCGTGACGTAGTGCCCCGTCAGTGCACCGAAAAGGGCGCTCTTGCCGACGTTCGGGTTGCCGACGAGGACGATGACGTCGCCTGCGACGGCGTCTGCGGGCTCGGGGGGAACCAGAGCGGCTTCGTTCAACGACCCCACTGCCTCGCGGCGTCGGCATGCGACGCATTCTCTAGTTGCGACTGGTTCTCAACTAGATCGGGACAGTTTAGGGAAACACCCGCAGGCTGTCAATCCGACCATGACACTCCGATGGACGCTCCGAGCACGTGCCCGTATACTCCTGGCTCGCATGGCGCCTGCCGCGTCTCACTCTTCGGGCGCTCGAGGGGAAAGCAGCATGAAAAAGAACGGGATTGCATTGAGCGTGCTGGCCATCGCTTTGGCCATCTCGGCGTCCACGTGTTTCGCTTGCGGTGAGAAGGCTCAGGCCGCCGACGCGAAAGACGTCAAGCCGGTCGCCGCGAATGGCGAGACAAAGGGATGCGACATGCCGTGTTGCACCCACGCGAACGCCGCCGCCAACCACCAGAACGCCGCGCCGACAACCGGGGAGAAGCCCGCCGCTGCGCTCGAGGCGAAGGGTTGCGCGAAGAAGGCGGGGGCGACAACCACCACCGTAGCGAAGGCGGAACCGGCCCCGGACACGGCGAAGGCGGAGCCTGCCGTGGACCCCGGCACGCATCGCTGAGCGAAGACGGGGAGCGCGGTCTCGGCGAACGAAAAAGGCTCGTGGCCGAATCCGTCGTCGAAATGACGGAGATCGTGCTTCCGGAAGACACCAACGCGCGAGGCTCCATCTTCGGCGGACGCGTCTTGGCCCTCGTCGACAAATGCGCGGCGATTGTCGCCATGCGTCACACCCGGTCCGAGGTGGTGACCGCGTCCCTCGACTCGGTTGATTTTCGGAGCGGCGTGCGCGTCGGGAACATCCTCGTCCTGAACGGCCGCCTCAACGCCGTCTTCAGATCCTCGATGGAAGTCGAGATCGAAGTTCACTCCGAAGATCCTCTGACCGGAGAGCGGCATCTGACGACGCGCGCGTTCGTCACCATGGTCGCGATGGGGCCGGACGGACGCGTCGCGCCAGCGCCTCAACTGCAATTGGCAACGGACGACGAGCGCGAGCACGCCGCCGCCGCGAACGCGCGACGGCAGGAGCGGATCGCCCGTCGCGCCTAGACCGCCTTCACGTCGAACTGATCCACTCGCGCGTCGGGATCGTCGAGAACCCTCAGTCGCTCGACCAGCGAAGCGTCGACGATCGGGGCTGCGGTCTGTAACGCCAACCTCAGCGCACGGGCGACATCGGGATGCGTTCGAATCGTCACCTCGCCCGTCGGAAACGAGGACGCGACCCGTCGCACTTCGAACAACGCGTCGTAGGCGACGGTTTCGAGTGTTTTCATCCGGCCCGTGCCCGAGCACGATACGCACTCGCGCGTCAGAGCCGCGCCAATGCCCAAACGCGTTCGCTTTCGGGTCAACTGGAGCAGCCCGAGTTCTGAGAGACCGACGACCTTCGTGCGGGATCGGTCGCGCTGCAGCGCCTTCTCGAGAGCCTCAATCACGAGATGCCGGTGCTCGGGGCGATCCATGTCGATGAAATCGACGACGATGATTCCCCCAAGATCCCGCAGGCGCAGTTGGTGGGCGATTTCCTTGGCCGCCTCGAGGTTGGTCTTCAGTACCGTGTCCTCGGGCCGGCGCGCACCGACAAACTTCCCGGTGTTGACATCGATACTGACCAATGCCTCGGTCTGCTCGATGACGATCGTCCCTCCCGAGTTCAGCCAAACGCGGGGCCGCAGGGCCTTTTCGATGTCCTGGGAGACGCCGGTCGCGTCGAACAGAGAATCGGGACCCAGGTGCCGATGCAACCGTGAGGCGAGTTCCGGATCGATTTCGCGGAGGTAGTCTCGCCCCGCGCGGTGCATCCGCTCGTCGTCCACGACGACCCGGCCCAGGGAGGCGGTCGGCGCATCGCGAAGCGAACGGAGGAACAGATCGAGATCCGCGTGCAGGAGCGACGGCGCGGGAGTACGCCCGATCTTCGCTGCGATCGCCGTCCAGGTCTCCACGAGGAATCGGGCGTCGGCCTCGAACGCTGAGGCTCCGGCCCCCTCACCGGCGGTGCGCACGATGAATCCGCCGAACGACTCAGGAAGGGCGGCGAGAATGTCGCGCAGACGCTGTTTCTCCTCCGGGTCCCGGATTCGGCGCGACACACCGCGAAACGACGCCTGCGGCGCGTGGACCAGGTAGCGACCGGGAAGCGCAATGAAGCACGTGACCCGCGGACCCTTTCCGCCGAGGGCCTCCCGCACGACCTGCACGACCAACTCACGACCCTCTTTGAGCCGGTCTTGAATCGGAGGGCCCGCCGTCAACTCGCGGTGGGGTCGACGCATCGTGAAGCTCTCCGCGTCTCCCTCCGTGCCCACCTCGGGTTCGTTTGCGGCAGCGCCGGGGAACGCCACGAGCGGAGGCGGGGGCGCCTCACCCGGAAGCAGGAGGTCGTTCACATGGAGAAACGCGTCCCGCTCCAGCCCCACGTCGAGGAACGCGGACTGGATTCCCGGGAGAATCTTCGAGACGCGCGCTTTGACGATGTGTCCGACGGCAAGCGCAGCGCGCTCGTCCTCGACACGGAGTTCCACGGTCACACCGTCCTCGCGGAGCGCGGTGCACGTCCGGCCGCCCGCGCGGCTAACCAGCAGCTCGTTCGACAACCGGCACCGTCGCGAAGTCGGCGTGCAGGGGGTTCACCAACCGGTCGCCCCAGACCACAGCGAGATCCTCCCGTACCAGGCGAATCCCCTTCGCCGCTTCGCCGAACATGATCGTCAGGACTTCGTCGGGCCGGACCGACGCGCCGTCGCCCCCCGCGGCCAGGGTCATGCGAACCGATGTCGCATCCGCCTCGGCGACATCGAGTAGCCAATCGCGCAACGGGAACGTGACGGTTTTCCCGTTTTTCTCGCGCGTTGCGGAATACGCATCTCGCGCCGTGAACGTCGCGAGCGCGGGAGCGGGGCAGAGGCCTTCCGGAAGTCGCACGAGGTAACGCGCGGCGCGCACCGACTCCGAGAGTCCCGGCGTGTCGCTTCCGATTTCGCGAAGCGCCGAAACCGAAAGCCCGCGGGGCAACGAGATGTTGATCGCCGCCACGGCCATTTCCTCGTCGAGACGCATGAAGGACCACAAGTCGAGGTACTCGCCGTGGGACTCGATCCCCACGGAAAGCGCGGGGCCGAACTGCACGCGCGGCTTCGGGTTGAAACCCTGCGAGTACACGAGCGCGATTCGCGCACGACGGAAAGCGCGGAGCATCGAGCGCGTGAGGTCGAGGTGGCCAAGGAACTGAAGCCGTCCCGTTTTTTGGAACCGCAGGCGGTACCGATAGCGAGGCAGGTCCCCCAACGACGCTTTCAAGGCCACACTCTCTTCGGCCGTCAGCGCCCGAGGGGCATCGGCGGCCCGCGCGGGAACCCCCGGCCCGGCCGAGGACGGCGTCGCCAGGATCGTGAGCCCAGAATCGAGGGGACGCCCTGTGGTCTCCTTCACGATCCCCTTCACGCACTCTTTTGCGAACGGAGCGCATCCATGACAATCGGTCGGGCCGCAGATCGACAGTGTTCCTTCCGCGAGCGCGCGTTTCAACTCGAGCGCCAGCCACTTCTTGTTCACGAGCGAATCGAGAACATCCCACGGGAGGCGCCGATCGGTGGCCCAGTCACCGTAGGCGAAGCGATTCGGATCAATTCCTTCCTCCCGGAAGGCACGTTGCCAGATGTCGAGATTGAAATGTTCCGCCCATCCGTCGAAACGGGCGCCGAGTCGGAAGGCCCGTTCGACGACCGCCCCCAGACTGCGATCGCCACGGGAGAACACGCCCTCAAGGAAGGTCGTCTCGCATTCGTGATGCTTGAAGCGCACGCCACGTCTCACGCGAGCGGCGATCCGATTCTGCTTGCGATAAAGGCTCTCCAATCGGTCCTGCCCGACCCACTGGAAGGGCGTCACCGCTTTCGGCACGAACGAGGACGCCGACAGCGTCACCTCGGGGCGTCTCCCCTTGGCGACTCTCCTTCCGACGGCGTGGATTTCATGCGCGAGATCGACCAGACCGTCCACATCGGCGTCGGTCTCCGTCGGAAGGCCGATCATGAAATACAGCTTGATGAGATCCCACCCTGCCTCAAACGCAAGTCGACAAGCGTTGAGGATCTGCTCCTCGTTGAGGTTCTTGTTGACCACGTTGCGCAGGCGCTGCGTCCCCGCTTCCGGCGCGATCGTGAATCCGGACTTCCTCACCCGGCGGACCTGGCGCGCGAGGTCTTCCGTCATCGTCGATGCATGCATCGACGAGAGGGACACCGACACCGACTCGGGCTCGAAGCGGTCCATCAGGTCGAACAGCAGCGGCTGCACCGCGCCGTATTCCCCCGTGTTGAGCGACGCCAACGAGAACTGGTCGTAACCGGTCGAGCGTACCGAACGGATCACGGTGTCGCGGACTTGGTTGGGGTCGCGCTCGCGCGTGGGACGGTAGATGTAACCGGCTTGGCAAAAGCGGCAACCCACCGGACATCCGCGCATCAGCTCGATCGAGACACGATCATGCACGATCTCGCCGTGGGGCACGAGGATGCGATCGGGGAACGGGAAACGGTCGATGTCGTAGACGATGCGTCTCTTCACCGGATACGGCGCCTGACCGTTGCCGACGGGGATCAAGAGACCGTGGTCGTCTTCGAGATCGTACAGCGCAGGCGCGTAGATGCCGGGGATCTTGGCGAGCTCGCGAATGCGCGCCGCGCGCGGCGCGCCCACGCGTTTCAACTCTTTCAATGTGTCGAGGAACTCGGGAAGGAGTTCCTCGGCGTCGCCAACGAACACGAAGTCGAGAAAATCGGCGATCGGCTCACAGTTGAACACGACCGGTCCGCCTGCAACGATGAGCGGGTCGCTGTCGCTCCGCTGCGACGCGCGCAACGGGATGCCCGCGAGGTCGAGCATCTCGAGGACGTTCGTGAAGGTCATTTCGTACTGGAGCGAGAAACCGACGACGTCCATGGTCGCGAGCGGCGTCGCGGTCTCGAGCGTCGCCAGGGGACGGTTGTGGCGGCGCAGCGCGTCGGCCATATCGGGCCAGGGACAAAAAACGCGCTCGGCGGCGACATCCTC
Source organism: Acidobacteriota bacterium (assembly GCA_032124015.1). Taxonomy (GTDB): domain Bacteria; phylum Acidobacteriota; class Polarisedimenticolia; order Polarisedimenticolales; family DASRJG01; genus DASRJG01. The sequence goes on along the minus strand of JAQBEH010000147.1, from coordinate 5,294 downwards.
TCGCGCGTTCAGAAGCGGGTAGAGGATCCGGAAACCCAGGTGCGACATTCCGATGTCGTAGACGTCCGGGAACGCCAGTGCGAACGTCAACGCCACGCTCCGATGGTCTTTTACAATCTCGTTCCACTCGCCGCCGATGTAACGCGTCGGCTTCTGGACGCCCGCGAGAAGTTCGCGAAACACGGCCTCTTCGTCGCGGATCGATTCCGTCCTTGGCGCCATGATCGTCCCCTGGAGCGCGTGAGGCCTCGCTCCGAGGGATTGTAGCAGGGGGCCTAGTTGACGAATCGCCGTCCGCGCACGTTGGCGATCAGGCCGACGCCGCACATGACGGAGATCAGCGCCGTTCCGCCGTAGGAGACAAACGGCAGCGGCACGCCGATGGTCGGCATCAGGCCCAACACCATCCCGATGTTGATTGCCGCCTGCCCCGCTAGCCACGAAACGACGAGCAGGCTCAGATAGGTCCCCAGCTTGTCCTGCGACGAACGGGCAGCGAGCAGACCCCGGTAGAGCAAATAGTAGAACATTGCCAGGACACCGGCGGCCCCGATGAAACCAAGCTCTTCCGCTATAACGGCGAGCACGAAGTCGGTATGTTGGGCCGGGAGAAAATTGAGCCTCGTCTGCGTCCCCTTGAAGAGCCCCTTGCCCGTGAGCTGTCCCGAGCCGACCGCGATCTTGGATTGTCGTACTTGGTACCCGATTCCGGACGGGTCGCGGCCGGGATCGACCACCGTCAGGATGCGCTCCTTCTGATAATCCTTGAGGTGGCGCCAGCCGAAGGGCGCCAGGATCGCGACAACACACATCGCAAGGGCGACGACCCGCCAACGGAGGCCGCCCAGCAAGACTGCGGCGAGGGCGATCGGCACGAACGTCAGTGCCGTCCCGAAGTCGGGCTGTTTCGCGATCAACAGCATCGGCACGCCGATGATCGCGCCGAGTTGCAACGCCTGGACGAACCGGAGGCGGTCGTGTACGCGTTTGGCAAGAAATGTTGCGATAGCGAGACACGTCGTCCACTTCGCGAGCTCGGACGGCTGAAACGTCGCCGGTCCCACGGCCAACCACGAACGGTTGCCTCCGACCTCCTTGCCGAACAACAGCACCGCGATGAGCAGGGCCACGGCCACTCCGTGCAGAGAGAGCGAGAATTCCGCCCAGATGTGGTAATCGACGGCGATCACAACCACGGCCGCGAGCGCTGCGATGCCGAGCCACGCGAGCTGGGCCTTCCACAAACCTGCGCGGGCGGATTGTTCCGCGGTGGCCGACGCGATCGCGGTCATGCCGACCGCCGCGAGCGCGAACGCCGCCGCGATCGTCGGTACATCGAGCCTATCGAGGAGTCGGCGTCGCAGCACTGCTGGTCTCGGCGTCGGCCGACAGGTTCGCCTGAAGCAATGGATCCGCGTCCTTTCGGGGAAGCCTGTCTTCGAAAAAGACCTCAAGAACCTTGCGGGCGACGGGTGCTGCCGTCGTTCCGCCATGGCCGCCGTGCTCGATCACGATCGCAAACGCGATCTCCGGGTTTTCCGCCGGTGCGTAGCCGATGAACCACGCATGATCGCGCTCGCCCTTCGGCTGCTTGTCGGCGTCGACACCGACCGATCGCTTGAAGACCTGCGCCGTTCCGGTCTTCCCGGCGACCAGGATCGGCCCGAGCCGCGCGCGCGTCGCGGTCCCCTCTTCAACGACGTCCGCGAGCGCGTCGCGAATCAGAGCCAGGCTCGCGGCCGACACCCGAAGTTTCGTCGCTTCCGACTTCGCATCGCGAGCCAAGTGCGGCCGGACGAGCGTTCCGCCGTTTGCAACCGCCGAAATCATCGTCACCATTTGCAGCGGCGTGACGGCGAGGAGCCCCTGCCCGATCGAAACCGAGATCGTGTCGCCCGGATACCAAGGCTCTTTCTGGAGGCGTTGCTTCCACGCGGCCGAGGGCGGAATGCCGCGACTCTCACCCGGGATGTCGATTCCCGACAACTCGCCCAGGCCGAACATCTCGGCGTACTTGCTAATCGCGTCGATGCCGACCTTCTTTCCGAGCAAGTAGTAGAAGACGTTGCAAGAGTGCACCAGCGCTTTGTGGACATCAACCGTGCCGTGCCCCCCCTGCTTCCAACACATGAACCGCCGATTGTAAATCAGGACCGAGCCCGGGCAGAACACGGTCGTTTGCGGTGTGATCGCGCCCGTTTCCAATCCAACGATCGACATGAGGACCTTGAACGTCGAACCAGGAGCGTAGAAGGACGAGATGGCTCGATCATTCAGCGGATGGCGCGAATCGCTGATCAACGCCGTCCACGTCGTCCGCGAAACGGGCGCCGTGAACACGTTGGGGTCGTAGCCGGGGGTCGAGGCGAGCGCCAAGACCTCGCCAGTGTTCGGGTTCATGAAAATGCCGGAGCCGACCTCGTCGGCGAGCGACTCGACCAGCTTGCGCTGGAGACGTTTGTCGATCGTTAGATGAAGCGGGCGCCCGTCTTCGGGTTCGCGGCCCGGCTGGGACGAGCCGAAGGGACGGCCGAGACTATTGACGGTCTGCAGCTTCCAACCGCGACGGCCTCGAAGGATGTCGTCGTACTCGCGTTCGATGCCCGTCTTGCCGACGATGTCTCCCTGCTGGAGGGAGCCGTCGGCGATCTTTGCGAGTTGCGCTTCGTTCACCTCGCCCACGTAGCCCAAGGCGTGCGCGACCGCCGGGCCGTCGGGGTAGTCACGAAGCGCGGTCTGTTCCACTTCGACGGACGGGAACCACTCCCGCCGTGCCTCGACCTTCGCGATGTCGGCCAGTTGGACGTCTTCCCTGATGACGAGCGGCTCGAAGGTCGGACGGCCGCGCATCGCCTTCAATCGCCCTTTCAAGCCGTCGTACGGAATGCCGAGGAGGCTTTCGAGCCGCTTCAACTGCCCTTCCGCATCGGTCAACCCGTCCCGCACGAGCACGAGATTCAGAGCGGGTCGCGTCGAAGCGAGAACCTCGCCCCGACGGTCGAACACGACGCCGCGCGTCGGCGGCAGTGCGATGCGACGGAGGCGGTTGTTCTCGGCGAGCAACGCGAACTCGTCCCCCTTGACGATCTGCAAGTACCAGAACACGCCGAGGAAGCCCGCGAGCACGATGACGATCACAGCGTGGAGGAGCGTCGCGCGCGATCCGAGTCGTTGCTCGTTCTGGTACTCCTTCAGCTCCCACCGCTCGCGGTAGTCCATGAATCACGCCTTCCGGTGCTTCTGCCGCGTCGTGCGGCGGCTCGCCCCGAACCGACTCACAATGGCCAGGACGGCCGCCGTCAGCAACCCGCCGGCGACCGCGCGAATCCCGAGCGAGGCGACTCCCACCGGCGCCACGATCTCGCCGAACAGGCGTCTCAACGCGGTTTGGAGCCCCTCATCGACGAGACTTACCGACGCCCCCGACGCGAATCGTCCCCAGAAGTTGTTCAGGTCGAATTGGGCGCCGACTCCTCCCAACGCCCATCCCAGGAGCGTCTTCACGAGTCCGTTGAGGCCGAAAAGACGCGGCTCGATCCAGTAATCCTCCAGGAGACCCGACGCGCATCCCACGGCCATCGCCGATCGCTGTGATGTGCGAAGCGCATACGCCACGAGCGGGAGCGTCATCAACGTCACATAGCGCGTGGCGCCCGGCGCGAATCGACCGAGGACCAGTTCGAACGCGAGCGACAGACCGATTCCCATAACAGCCCACAGAACGATCACGGGCGGGCCTCCGGCTCATCGGGGGCCAGCAACTTGGTTCCTGACGGCTCGAGAAGGATCAACACGTCCTCGACGGCCCGATCATCGACCTCCGGTTCCAGTCGAATCGACTTGCTCGCACCCACCGGCTCCCCGACGACCGTGACGCGCCCGATTCCGAATCCTCGCGGGAACACTCCGTCGAGCCCGGAGGTGACGACGCGGTCCCCCACCACGACGTCCGAGTACTTGGGGACGTAGACCATCTCCATGGGCTCGCCGCCCCGGCCGACGATCATCCCCTCGGCGCGGCTGCGGGCGATGACTCCGGACGCTCCGCTGTTGGGATCCGAAAGCAGGCGCACGCGGGCGAAGCCCTTCTCCACGCTCACGACGCGCCCGACGGCTCCCCCCCACGCGACGACCGCCATGTCCGGACGGACGCCGTCGGCCGCCCCGCGGTCCACGAGGATCACGCGCGACTGGCCGGCGAGGCGAGCGGTCACGACAGAAGCTCCTATCGATTGCGGCGCCAGATTCTCGTGCATGCCGAGAAGCCGTCGCAGGCGCGTGTTCTCTTGGGCGAGCTCACTCGTTCGCTCGAGCTCCCCCGAGAGCCGCGTGGCCTCCAACTTGAGCTTCACGTTTTCGGTCTCGTCCGCGTGCACGTCCCGGAAGAAGTGGACGACATCCAAGAGAATGCCGGAGACCGAGCGCTCGGGCGCGACGACGGGACGCGAGGAGGCTCCCACGACGGCGGCCACCGCGGACGCCGCCATGCTCCCGCGAACGCTCGCCGCAATCAGCAGGAGCTGCGCGAAAGTCATCACGCCCAGGAGGAGGGCGTTGGCACGGGCGGGAGAAACAGCCGCCATGGAACTCGCCTCGAACGCGTCCGGAAATCACCCGGCGCGCCATTCATGCTAATCGAGCGCAACCCGCCGAAGGAGATCGAAGTCGGTGAGCATCTTGCCCGTGCCCATGACGACCGACGTCAGCGGGTCATCGGCGATCGAAACCGGGAGCCCCGTCTCCTCGCGGAGGCGCTTGTCGAGGTTTTTGAGAAGGGCACCTCCGCCGGTGAGGACGATCCCGCGGTCGACGATATCCGCCGAAAGTTCAGGAGGGGTCTGTTCGAGCGCCGCCCGAACCGCCTCGATGATGGTCGCTACGGTTTCGGCCAACGCCTCTCGGATCTCCTCGTCCGAAACCACGATCGTCTTGGGAACGCCTTCCACCAGATCGCGCCCCTTGATCTCGAGCGTCAGTTCTTCGTCGAGCGGGAACGCGGATCCGAGCTTCATCTTCACTTCCTCGGCGGTCCGCTCACCGATCAGAAGGTTGTACTTGCGCTTGATGTACTGAATGATCGCTTCGTCGAGTTCGTTTCCGGCCACGCGCACGGACTTCGAATAGACGATTCCGGCGAGCGAAATCACGGCCACGTCGGTGGTGCCGCCGCCAATATCCACCACCATGTTTCCCGAGGGTTCGGTAATGGGGAGACCGGCCCCGATGGCGGCTGCCATCGCCTGATCCACAAGATAGACCTCTGACGCTTTCGCCTTGAGCGCCGAGTCGCGGAC
>JAQBEH010000146.1:0-36903 GCA_032124015.1 Acidobacteriota bacterium | reverse complement strand
CGTGATTGGTGGACAGGAGAACGATCTGGCGGCCATCTTCGCGGAGACGCCGTCGTCATGTCCCTGATCGAATCGGACGACCCGTACTTCGCCGGCTATTCCCATCGCGTCGCCGAACTGGCGCGCGAAGTCGCAGAACGTCCCGACCTGGGCGCGAATGTCCGGAAGAGATCGAAGTCGCCACCCTATCCGACGGAGAAGGCGACGTCTGGATGGCTTCCGGCAACATCGTCCACGCTAGCTACGGGACGGTGACGGGAGGGCAAGCGTTGTCCGACATGCTGGGGTGGTGCGCCGGACGTTTCCGATCAACCACGGGGTAGTCGCGCCGACGCGGACGATCGAGGGAGATAGCATGTCGGTCTTGCTCGACGCCCTGTGGGTTCGCGACGAAGCGTCACAAACCACGTAGACCAACTGTCGAATGATGACTTCGTGGTGCGGCAGCCGGCCGGCGCCACCTTTGCCGAGATCCAGCGCACGGCGAGAATCGGCCCCAACGCTTGGCTCGACGAGCGTTTGCGTAGAGGCCTCGAGGCGTCGTCGGAGCAGCGCCCCTCCCGGGCAACAATTCTCCCGCGTCCGCATCGGCTGAGCCGGTTTCCGGAAGAAAGGGTCTTGACATCTACGAATCTCTTCGTACATGCTGCGGGCATGCGAAAGAGCCCAACGTCAGCCGAGCTTGCGATCCTGCACGTCCTTTGGACCCGAGGCCCCTCCACGGTGCGCGAGGTTCACGAGACGTTGAACCCCGGCAAGCCCACCGGCTACACGACGACCCTCAAGTTGCTCCAGATCATGACCGACAAGGACCTCGTCAGCCGCGACGAGAAGCAGAAGGCCCACATCTACAAGGCCCGGATTCCTCGCGAGCAAACCCAGTCCCAACTCGTGGGTAACTTGGTGGACAAGGTCTTCGGCGGGTCGGCGTCGCGGCTCGTCATGCACGCGCTGTCGAGCAAGCGCGCAAGCGCCAAGGAACTGGCCGAGATCCGCCGTACGCTCGACGAGATGGAGGGAAAGCTGAAATGAGCCGCGCTACGATCGTCGCCCTCGCGTGGGCCTTGGTTCACTTCATCTGGCAGGGCGCGGCCATCGCCCTCGTCGCCGGGTTCGTCGTCGCTTCCCTTCGCCGGGCGCGCCCTGCGTCACGTTACGCCGTCCTGTGCGGTGCACTGGGGGCGATGAGTGTTTTGCCCTTGGTGACGTTTCTGGTGATGCGCCTCCCTGCGGCCGCGGCACCGGCGTCGGCCGTCGCGGCGTCGGTCGCGCCGCTCATGGCCGCCGTGACGGGAACGCCGACACTTCCGTTCGCGACCCAACCTGACTGGTTCTTGTGGCTCGTGCGGATCTGGTTGTCGGGGGTCGCGATCCTCGGCCTGCGTTCGCTTGCGGGATGGGTGTTGGCGCAACGGCTGAAGCGCTTCAAGACCTCGCCGATCGCCGAGTCCGTGGAACGCGCCGCGAGGCGCCTGAGCGAGCGGCTGGGCATTCGCCGGGCCGTTCGCATCTTGAACACCGCGGCCGCCGACGTGCCTGCCACGCTGGGCTGGCTGCGGCCGGTCGTTCTGCTTCCCATCAGCGCCTTCACGGTGCTGACGCCCGAGCAGATCGAGCTTCTGATCGCTCACGAACTCGCTCACGTGCGCCGTCACGACTACCTGGTCAACCTCGCGCAGACGGCCGTCGAGACGGTGCTCTTCTACCACCCGGCGGTCTGGTGGGTCAGCGGTAGGATTCGGGAAGAACGCGAGCACTGCTGCGACGATCTCGCCGTGGCCGTTTGCGGGAACGTCGCCTCGTACGTCCGCGCGCTCGCCACGCTCGAAGGGCGACGAGGTTCCCGCGACTCGTTCCTCGTCGCGGCGGATGGTGGGTCGCTGCTCTCACGCATCCAGCGTTTGCTGAACCGCGATATGTGGCAACGAAACGCCGCTCCCGCCTGGCTCGGCGCGTTCGTGCCGGCGGCCTTGGTCCTTGCGGCGGTTTTTTCCCCGACGCCGCCGCCGGTCGTCGCGGGGACCGCGCCGAAGCCCAGCGGCGAAGCCTCGGGATTCCTAGGCGAGCTCACCGCCACGGGTTACCCCAAGCTCTCGGTCGACGAGATCATCTCGCTCAAGGATCACGGGGTCGAGCCGAGTTACGTCAAGACCATGCTCGGGGCGGGACTGGGGGTTCCCAGCGTGCCGCAACTCATTCAGCTCAGGGATCACGGCGTTCAACCCGAGTTCGTGACCGCTATGGTGGCGTCCGGGCTGGTGAGCAATCTCGATTTCAAGACGGTCATCCGCCTGCGCGAGAACGACGCGCGTGGTGACGACATGGGCCGCATCCGGACTCTCGGGTTCGGGCCCTTCCCTGCGGACGAAGTGATCAAGCTGCGCCAACACGGCGTGGTGGCGGCGACTTTCGAGGCGCTGAAGGAAGCCGGGGCGGACCGCGCGGGTGTGTCCGACGCCATCGAATTCCGGCAGTACGACGTCACGACGAATCGGATTCGCGACATGAAGCAACAAGGATTCAACAATCTCACTCTGGAACAGATCCTCAAGCTGCGCCGCTCCGGCGTCATCTGAACGAGGTCGGCATGAACAAACTCTTCATCACCATCGGCGGAATCGTTCTTTGTGCCGGGATGTGCGTGGCAGCCCATGCGGCCGACACCGCCGCGCCGGTCAAAGGAACGTGGAGCATCAACAACTGGATTCCCGGCGACTCGATCCACCTCAAGCTTTCCTATCGAAAGGCGTCGAGCCGGTGGGAGTGGGGAAACGATCAGCCGGCCGCCGATCTGCACGGCCTGACTTCCGAGCAACTGCACGCGGCGTATTCCTCCGTGGCGTTCACGCTGCAACGCGATGCGGGCACGTTGTCCTTCGAAGGCTCGCTCACGCTGGGGATTGGCCGAGGGAAGTTCCGCTTCGTTCCCGATCCGACGTACGTCACCAAGCTCGAGGTGCTCGGGTATGGCGCGATCGAAAGCGACGACGCTTCGATCATGTTTATGGCCGCCCGCGACGTCTCGCTCGCCTTCGCGAGCGAGGTCAAGTTCTCGGGTCTCAAGGACGTGACCGTGTCCGATCTGGTGCGCCTCAAGGACCACGGCGTGGGTCTGAATTTCATCCGCGAGTTGGCGACCATCGGCGCCACCCACCTGACAGCCGGCGACGTCGTGCGTTTTCGGGATCACGGGATCGACGTCAGTGTCCTCAAGGAGCTGAAGGCGTCAGGCGCTCCCGATCTGAGCGCCGACGAAATCATCAAGCTGCACGATCACGGCGTGAAACCGGAATACGTCGCGCGCATCCAGCCCGCCGGTTACGCGGACCTGACGGTGGACCAGATCATCAAACTGCACGACCACGGCGTCGACTAGCGCTGAAAAAGGGGAGTGTCCCCTTTTTCAAGAACTCGGTGACGGAGCGCCGGCTGGCCGTTCGCGCATCTGGACGGCCACGACGCGGCCCCGCGCGCAGACCTCGCCGTTTACGGACACGGTGGCGGTCACCGTGACCTTGCGACCCTTCACCTCTTCGATGCGCGCGCGGACTTCGAGCGGAACGCCGATCGGCGTGGGGCGAAGGTAGTCCACCTGGAGCGACGCCGTCAGGAAACGCAGCGGCGGTTGCGAGTCCATCGCACGCCCTTCGGCCCGGTACGCGGCAGCCGCGGCCGTTCCGGTGCCGTGGCAGTCGATCAGCGACGCGATAAGGCCGCCGTAGACGTACCCGGGAATCGCCGTGTGGCAACTGCGCGGCGTGAACGTGCAGACGGTTTCAGCTCCGTCCCACCGGCTCTGTATCTTCAACCCCTCGGGGTTCAGTCGCCCGCATCGGTAGCCGTGGCTCACGTTCGGAACCCTCGAGCGCCTGCCGCAGATCCTCGATGAGGTCGCTCACGTTTTCGATTCCCACGGAGTACCGTACGAGACCGTCCGTGATCCCCGCGGCCGCCCGTTCGCTCTGCGGCACTCCGGCGTGGGTCATCGAGGCGGGATGCTCGATCAGCGATTCGATGCCTCCCAGGGACACCGCCAGGAGCGCAACCTTGACCCGGTTCATGAGCGCGGCACCGGCCTCAAATCCGCCGACCAGCTCGAAGCTGATGACGGCGCCCGGACCGCTCATCTGTTCCAGCGCTAGAGCGTGCTGGGGGTGCGACGCGAGGCCGGGGTATCGGACCCACCGCACGTCGTCACGCTGTTCGAGCCAGCGCGCGATCTCCATCGCGCTTTCTTGTGCCCGCTCGATGCGGAGCGAGAGCGTCTTGACCCCGCGATGAACCAGGTAGGCCTGGTGCGGGTCCATGTTGCACCCGGTCAGGATCATCATCTCGCGCAGCCGCCGGCAGAGGGCGTCTTCGCGGGCGATCAGGACGCCGCCCACGACGTCCGCGTGCCCGTTGATGAACTTCGTCACGGAGTGCAGGACCACGTCGGCGCCGAGCGCGATCGGCTTCTGGAGGAAAGGCGACGCGAAGGTGCTGTCCACCACGAGGAGCGCGCCGTGTTCATGGGCGATCGCTGCCACACCGCGGAGGTCGGTGATCTGCATGAGCGGGTTCGAGGGCGTCTCGACGAAGATCATCTTGGTCTCCGGCCTCATCGCGGAGCGCACCAGGCCGAGATCCGAGGTGTCCACATAGGTGGCCGTGAGGCCGAACCGCGACAGGTGCTTTTCCATCAAGGTCCGCGAGGGACCGTAGACCGCGGCCGTGCTGACGATGTGGTCGCCGCCCCCAAGCAATGCGAGGTACGCGGTGGTCACCGCGCCCATGCCGGAGCTCGTTGCGACGGCGCCGGACCCTTCCTCGAGCTCGGCGATGCAGGTTTCGAGCGCGCGGATCGTCGGGTTCCCGAGCCGTGTATAGATGAAGCCGTCCGAGCGTCCCGCGAAACGATCGGCGCCGTCTTGCGCGCTGTCGAAGCGAAACGTCGAGGTCTGGTAGATGGGCGTCACCGCGCTCCCGTAGGCGTCGTTCGGGGCGCCGGCGTGCACTAGCTTCGAATCGAACCCCAGTCGTTTCGTGTCCGTCATACCTACCTCCGTCCCCATGGTGGGCACGCTCGCCTCGTGCGCAACCCCGAATTCCGGCTCGAAACGGTCGGGATCTGTCGGTGGTCGCGGTGATTGACGGTGCCCCACCCACCTCCTAGAGTGCGGTGATGCGGCTCCCGCACGTCCTGTTCGTCTGCGTCGAGAACTCCTGCCGGTCGCAGATGGCCGAGGCGTTCGCGCGAGCTTCCGGACGGGGCCGCGTCGCGGCCCACAGCGCCGGGTCGCGGCCCGCAGGCGAGGTCAACCTGCGCGCGGCCGCCTTCATGAAAGAACGCGGGATCGACCTCGGCGCGCAGAGCTCCAAAGGTCTCGACGACCTCCCCGCGGGCGTGACCTGGGACGCCGTGGTGACGATGGGCTGCGGCGACGCGTGCCCGCACCTCCCGGCGAAGACCCGGCTCGATTGGGATCTTCCGGATCCGAAGGCGATGAGCGACGACGATTTCCGTCGGGTGCGTGATCGCATCGAGACGTTGGTCTCTGATCTCGTCGAGCGCCTTGCGCCGCGCAAGCGCCTCAACGTCTTCGAACGCTACTTGTCGGTGTGGGTCGCGCTCTGCATGGTCGTCGGCATCGCCCTCGGCAAGCTCCTCCCAGGGTCTGTCGGGGCGATTCGAGACCTCGAGTTCGGCGAGGGGAGCCGGATCAACGTCGCCATCGCATTGCTCATCTGGCTGATGATCTACCCGATGATGCTGAAGATCGACTTCGGCAGTCTCCTGGGTGTCCGGAAGAGGCCGGGAGGCCTGCTCATCACCCTCTTCGTCAACTGGGTCGTCAAGCCGTTCTCGATGGCGTTTCTCGGATGGCTCTTCTTCAAACACCTGTTCCTGCCCTTCATCGGCCCCGAGCTCGCCAGCCAGTACGTCGCGGGCGTGATTATTCTCGCGGCCGCCCCCTGCACCGCGATGGTTTTCGTCTGGTCGTATCTCACCGACGGCGATCCGGCCTACACGCTCGTCCAGGTCTCGTTGAACGACCTGATCATGCTGGTGCTGTTCGCGCCCATCGTTGGACTTCTCGTCGCCGGCGCGAGCGGCCTCCACGTGCCGTTCCTCGTGCTGCTCTACAGCGTCGTTGCCTTCATCGTCATCCCGCTCGTGCTGGGAAGCCTGAGCCGCCTGATCCTGATCCGCGCGAAGGGCAAAGCCTGGTTCGAGAGTGTGTACCTTCCGTTCTTCCATCCGATCACGACCATCGCGCTCCTGGCGACGCTCGTCCTGATCTTCGCGTTCCAGGCGGACAACCTCACCAGGCACTTCGCTCATGTGCTGTTGATCGCGGTGCCGATCCTCATCCAGGTCTACTTCAATTCCGGCCTCGTCTACGGTCTGATGCGCCTCTTCAAGGTCCCGCACAACGTGGCCGCCCCGGGGGCACTCATCGGGGCGAGCAACTTCTTCGAGTTGGCGGTTGCGGTCGCCATCACACTGTTCGGCGCCGATTCAGGTGCGGCGTTAGCCACCGTCGTCGGGGTTCTCGTCGAGGTGCCGGTGATGCTCTCGGTGTGCGCTTTCTGCAACCGGACGAGGCACTGGTTCCCCGCGCCCGAGGCGGCCACGAACCCGCAAACGTCCTGAGAGGGGATACATGATCTCGCCACGCCACGTCGTGCTCGTTGTTTCCGTATTCGCGGTGTTGGGTAGCTTGGCCCAAACGAGCTCCGCCCCAACCCCGGCTCTTCCGGTGGCGCCAACCACGGCCGCTGAATCGTTGGACAAGCTGGACACCAGACGCCCGATCCCGCTCCTGCCGATGATGGCCAACCACCAGAAACAGAACATGCGAGACCACCTGTTGGCGGTTCAGGAGATCGTCGCCGCGCTCGCAACGGACGACTATCCCGCCATCGCGAAAGCAGCCGGACGCATCGGATTCTCCGAGCAGATGGGTCAGATGTGCACGCACATGGGAGCGGGGGCGCCGGGTTTCACCGAGCAGGCGCTGGCGTTCCACCATACGGCGGACGGCATCACGGCCGCGGCCCAAGCTCGTGACCGGGGGCGCGTCTTGACCGAGTTTTCGGCGACGCTGCAAACGTGCACGGCGTGTCACGCCTTGTGGAAGCAGCAGGTCGTCGATGACTCGACGTGGAACCGACTCACCTCAATCCCCGCGCCGACGGGTCACGAGATGCCGCACTGAGGTGTCTGAAGCTCGGCAAGCGCCTCGCCCGGGAGCTGGAACCACTTCAGATTCTCGAAGCTCTCGTCGAGCAGCGGATCCTGAAGCGTCTGCCCTTGAAACTCGTCGACGGCGGCGGCGAGAATCCGGTGCGCTTGCTCGAGGTGGTCCGCCAGCGCGGATTCCGGAAGGTTGGCGTGTCGCGACGCATACTCGGGCGCGCCCGACCGATAGGAGATGTCCGTCAGCCGCATCGCCGGCTCGCCTCGGCCCAGGTGGTGCCGCCATTCTCCCGTGACGGGGTTGAAGCGGTAGTGGGGAAGGAGCATCCAGCCCTTGTCCGCGATGAACTCCACCGCGCCCACGATGAAGTCGAAGACGGGTTCCGAGATGAAATAGTTGAAGCCGAGGCGGACCCAGCCCGGCTTGATCCCCTCGTTACCCCTCAAGATCTCCCGCTCGAACCGCTTCGAGGTGGCCCCGTCGATCCCGAGGAGCCGGTGTCCGTAAGGGCCCGCGCAGGAGCAGCCGGCACGGGCCTGGATGCCGAACAGATCGTTGAGCAGCGCGACCACGAAGTTGTGATGGAGTTGGCCGTCGCCGTGGCGGATCACGAAGGAAACGATCGACAACCGCGCGACGTTGCGATTCCCGAGGATGGAAATGCCGGGGTGTCGGCTCCAGCGCTCGATGGCGCGGTGGGTGAACGACTCTTCGATTTCGCGAATAACGTCGGTCCCGACCGCCTCTTTCAATTGGAAGACGAGGCCCGCGCGAATCGAGCCGATGATCGCAGGCGTCCCGCCCTCTTCGCGCAGCACGGGATCGGTGAGATAACGATGCTCGGTCGTGCTGACGTAGGCGACCGTCCCTCCGCCCGGAACGCTGGGCACCCGGTTCTTGAGCAGCGCCCGCTTGATCACAAGAACTCCGGGGGTTCCGGGGCCGCCGACGAACTTGTGGGGGGAGAGGACGATCGCGTCCAGGTGCGGCGACCCGCCGATTCCCTCGTCCCCCGCGGGGTGCATCTCGATCTTCACGTACGGTCCGGCGGCCGCGAAGTCCCAAAACGATAGCGCTCTGTGGCGGTGGAGCAGCGATGCGACCCGGGCCGTATCCGTGGCGATTCCGGTGACGTTGGAGGCCGCCGAGAAGCTCCCGATGCGCAAAGGGCGATCCCGGTGCGTCGCAAGCTCGCGCTCGAGGTGAGCGAGGTTCACGTGGCCGTCGCCGTCCTCATCGATCACGATGACGTCGGCAATGGACTCCCTCCAAGCCAGTTCGTTGGAGTGATGCTCGTAGGGTCCGATGAACACGACCGGGCGCTCTTCACGCGGGATGTGTCGTGACAACCCATAACGGTCGTCGAGGTCGGCCGGGATCCTCAAGTTCAAAATGGTGATCAGCTTGTCGATGGCGCCGGTGGCCCCGGAGCCGCAAAAGATCACGACGTCTTCGTCGCTGCCTCCGACGGAGTCCAGGATGATCTGCCGCGCGTCCTCGCGAAACCGCGTCGTCTGCAACCCCGTCCCCGACATGTCGCTGTGCGTGTTGGCGTACAGCGGCATGACCTCGCCACGGATGTAGTCCTCGATGAACGTCAAGGACCGCCCGGAGGCGGTGTAGTCGGCATAGGTGACCCGTCGTGGACCGTAGGGCCCCGCAAGGACCTGATCGTCGCCGATCACGGAGTTCCGGATGGTCTCCAGAAGGCGGCGAGGGTCTTCGCTCATGGGGCGAATATACCGCGGGCCTGTATCCTTTCTCTGTGGCCTTGCATCTCACACGGTGAAAAGGAGGAGTTCCCATGGCTGGCTTGCTTGTCGTCAACGAACATCCCGTCGAGCGCGCGCTGCGGGTCCTGGTCGGGGTGGGTCTCGTGAGCCTCGTGTTCTTCGGACCCAAGACCGCGTGGGGTTACGTGGGCCTGCTCCCGATCGTCACGGGGCTCTCCGGGATGTGCCCGCTGTATTCGATTTTCGGGTTTTCGACCTGTCGGGTGTCATTGCAGAAATGAGCTGGATCGACGGGATACCGCTTCCGCTCCTGCTCCTCGCGGCACTCTTTTTGGGTTTGGCTCCGTTCCGGCCGGAGCCCCACCTCTGGGAGAAATTGAAAATGCTCTCGGCGGGGACGCTCGTGCGCCCGATCGACATCTTCGATCTGCTCATGCACGCGACCCCGGTGGTCTTGCTCGTGGTCAAGCTGGGGAGAATGGCCTACCTGCGCCTTGGCCTGGCCGGCTGACGAGTCTGGACGTAAGATTGGGCAACGTATGTGCGCCCCACTTCGGAACGCCCTCCTGGGACTCGCCCTGATCTTCGTGCTCATGGCGGGGGTGCTCTCCGAATTCCTGCCGTCCGCCTGCGTGGACGATTGCGCAGGCCAGGCCGATAGTTGTGGCGACTGCGCTTGCTGCGCGCCGGCACGCGCGCCGGTTCTCCTGGCGCAGCCGGACGGCGAGTTCTCGGAGCCGGTCACCACGCACGAGACGTTCGACCCCGTTCGCCCCTCCCGTCCTGAAGAGCACGACGTCTTCCACGTCCCTCGTCACAACGCCTGAGCACATCCTCCTGAAGCTGACCGGGCAACTGCCCGGCCGTACCCTAGTCCTTGTGTCGAGGTGTCTCATGCGTCGTTCAATCGTCTCGTTCGTCGGACTTTTCGGGCTCCTTACGTTTGGGTCGATGGGCTGCACCCGACAGGCTCCCGAGCCTGAGCCAATCGCGGCCGCCGCCGACGAGTTCTGCGCCGAGCACGGCGTGCCCGAAGCCATGTGCACGATATGCAGCCCGAAGCTCATTCCCGCCTTTCAGGCCAAGGGGGACTGGTGCGCCGAGCACGGCCTGCCCGAAAGTGTCTGCCCGATTTGCAATTCCGAGCCCGTGGCCGCTCTGGACGAACCGCCCAAGGACGGTCTCAAGGTGCGCCTTGCCACGCCGGAGTCCGCCGCGATCGCGGGGATCGAAACCGAGGAGAGTCGCGCCGTCCCCGGAGGCGATTCGTTCAGCGCGCCCGCGCGGCTGGCCTACGACGCCTCGCGACGGGCTGAAGTCAACGCACGAAGCGCGGGTGTCGTGCGCTCGGTCTTGGTGGATTTGGGAAGCCGCGTGCGCAAGGGGATGCCGCTCGTCGTGCTCGACAGCCCGGAGGTGGGCGCGGACCGTTCCCGGCTGTCGGCGGCCGTAGCCAAGGTCGACGTCGCGCGTGCCCAACTCGACCGCGACCGCTCGTTGTTCGCCGACGGGATCACCTCGCAGCAGCAGGTCCAGCAAGACGAGGCCGAACTCGCCGCCGCGCGCGCTGACGTGCAGGCGATGGAGGCCGCGGCGGGGGTCGTCGGAGGAGGAGGGACCTCGGGCCGGTACACCCTCGAGGCGCCGCTGTCGGGTGTCGTGGTGCGACGGTCCGCCACCGTGGGCCGCCGGGTCGATTCGGAAGATGTGCTGCTCGAGATCGTCGACGCCTCGGTGCTGTGGGCCGAAATCGACGTGCCGGAGCCTCGCCTGGGGGATGTCGCCGTCGGCCGGGCGGTCGTTCTCACGTTCGACGCTCTTTCCGGCCGGAGCTTCAAAGGCACGATCGACTCGATCGCTCCGGAGGTCGATGTGCGCACGCGCACGGCGATGGCCCGGGTCCGCCTAGGCAACGCCGACGGCGCGCTGCGCGCCAACATGTTCGGCCGTGCGCAGATCACAGTGGGCGGAATCGAGGGCGTCGTCACGGTGCCGCGCGCGGCGGTCCAACGCGCCAACGGCGTCGACGTCGTGTTCGTCCGGCTCTCCGGCACGCAATTTACGACCCGCCGCGTCACAACGGGCGCGCGCGGCGATGCGTGGGTCGAGATCACCCAGGGTGTTGCGGCGGGTGAGGAGGTCGTCACCGTCGGCAGCTTTCTCCTGAAGACCGAGACACTGAAAGGCAGCATCGGCGCAGGCTGCTGCGAAGTGAAGTAGCTCCATGCTCGAAGCCGTCATCTCCTGGTCCTTGCGCCACCGCGTGGCGGTGATCGCGTTGTGGCTCGGCGTCGCGGCCGTCGGCGTGGCGGCGCTGGCCCGACTTCCGATCGACGCGTTTCCGGATACGACGCCTGTCCTTGTGCAGATCAACACCTCGGCGCCGGCGTTGTCGCCGATCGAGATCGAGCGCCAGGTGACGGCGCCGGTCGAGCAGGCGATCGGCGGGCTTCCGGGGCTCGCGGACGTGCGCTCGATCTCGAAGTTCGGTCTTTCGCAGGTCACCGTGACCTTCGCGGACGCAACCGATGTTTACCTCGCGCGGCAGGTCGTCGGGGAACGGCTCGCCACGGTCGAGCTGCCTCCCGGGATGGACCGGCCGGCGCTCGGGCCCGTCGCCTCGGGCCTCGGCGAGGTGTTCCATTACCTCGTCACCGGCAAAGCGAGTCTCTCGGAGCTGCGCACCGTCCAGGACTGGATCGTGCGGCCGCAGCTGCGCTCGGTGCCCGGGGTCGCCGAGGTGAACTCATGGGGAGGCGACGAGAGGCAAATCCAGGTGCTGATCGACCCGGTTCGATTGCAGGGGTTCGGGTTGTCGCTCGGCCAGCTTGTCGAGGTGCTCGAGCAGGGGAACACGAGCGTCGGAGGCGGCGCAATCGATGCAGGGGGCGAGTCGATCCTCGTGCAGGGAGCCGGCCTCGTCACGACCCTGGCCGATCTCGAGCGCACCGTCGTGGCGGCCAGAAACGGCGTGCCCGTGCTCGTGGGCGATGTGGCCCGCGTCGTTGACGGCCGCGAGATCCGGCGGGGCGCCGTGACCGCCGATGGCCGCGGCGAGGCGGTGCTCGGATTGGGCTTCATGCTCATGGGCGAAAACAGCCACGACGTGACGCACCGCCTTCGCGCCCGGCTCGACGAAATCAGAAAGACGCTCCCGCGCGGGGTTGCGGTCACTCCCGTCTACGAGCGCACGACGCTCGTCGACCGCGTCTTGCGCACGGTCCGGACGAACTTGATCGAGGGCGCGCTCCTGGTGGTCGCGGTGCTCTTTATCTTCCTGGGAAACCTGAGGGCGGGGCTGATCGTCGCGTCCGCGATCCCGCTTTCTCTGCTGTTTGCGTTCGACCTGATGACCCGGGTCGGAATCGCCGGCAGTCTGATGAGCCTCGGCGCGATCGACTTCGGCCTGGTCGTGGACAGCTCGGTCATCGTGGTCGAAAACACTTTGCGCCGCCTGGAGCTCGAAGGAGGCCGGCGGCCGGCGCTCGAGGTCGTCCGGGACGCGGCGCTCGAGGTGCGGCGCCCGACGCTGTTCGGCGAGCTGATCATCATCATCGTCTACCTGCCGATCCTCACGCTCGAAGGGGTGGAGGGGAAGTTGTTCCGGCCGATGGCGGCGACCGTCGTGTTCGTGCTCGTCGGGTCGCTCCTCGCGTCGTTGACCCTGACCCCCGTGATGGCGAGCCTCGCGCTCGGGCGGCGGAAGATCCAGCGCGAGACCTTCGTCATGCGCATCCTCTCGCGGCTCTACCGCCCTATGCTTTCGGCCGCGTTGTCCCGGCCTCGCACCGTGCTCGTCGCCGCCGTCGTGCTCGTGGCGTTAGCAGGCGTGCTCGCGACCCGGCTCGGGTCGGAGTTCGTGCCTCGACTGAACGAGGGGACCATCGTCATCAACACCGTCCGGCTGGCGGGGGTGTCGGTGGACGAGTCGGTTCGGTACGGAACGCGCATCGAACGCGCGCTTCTCGGAACGTTCCCCGACGAAATCGAGCGCGTGTGGACCCGAACGGGCAGCGCCGAGATCGCCACCGATCCGATGGGCCTCCAGCTGTCGGACGTCTTCATCACCCTGACCCCGCGGAAGAGGTGGCGGCAGGCCCACACACAGGCGGATCTGGTCGCGCGCATGGAGCAGGCGCTCTCCGGGCTTCCGGGAATGAAGATGATCTTCACGCAGCCGATTGAGATGCGGGTGAACGAGATGATCGCAGGTGTAAGGAGCGACGTCGGAGTGAAGATCTTCGGCGACGACCTCGCAGTGCTCCGGGCGACGGCACGCGACGTGGACCGGGTCTTGCGAACGATTCCCGGCGCGGCCGACGTGACGACCGAACAGGTGACCGGGCAGCCGGTGTTGCAGGTGGACGTCGATCGAGACGCCGCAGCGCGCCACGGCGTTTCGGCGGGCGAGGTACTCGCCGTCGTCTCCGCTCTCGGCGGGATCGAGGTCGGCGAGCTTCGGGAAGGCGACCGGAGGTTCCCGATCGCGGTCCGTCTCGAGGACCGCTACCGGCTCGATGCTCAGGCGCTGGGCGAGGTGCTCGTCACAACAGGTACGGGCGACCGCATCCCGCTCGCCCGCCTCGCGAGGATCGATCTCACGCAGGGGCCGTCCACGATCACGAGGGAGTGGGGCAAGCGCCGGATCGTGGTCGAAGCCAGCGTCCGCGGCCGGGACGTCGGCTCGTTCGTGGCCGACGCCCGCGAAGCGATCGCGCGCGAGGTGGTCATCCCTCCGGGGAACTGGGTGAGGTTCGGAGGGCAGTTCGAGCACTTCGAGCGAGCCCGGTCCCGGCTGCTGTTCGTCGTTCCGTTGGCGCTCGCCTCGATTCTCGTGCTGCTCTACCTGACGTACGGCCGGGTGGCCGACACGGTGCGCGTGTTCACCGGCGTGCCGTTCGCCGCCGTCGGCGGCATCGTCGCTCTGTGGCTTCGCGACATCCCCTTCAGCATCTCGGCTGGGGTCGGCTTCGTGGCGCTGTCGGGTGTGGCGGTCCTCGGCGACATGGTGCTCGTCTCGACGATCCGTCAGCTCCGCGGCGAAGGGCTCCAAGGGAACGCGGCCGTGACGACCGCGGCCTTGCGCCGCCTTCGTCCCGTGCTGATGACGGGGCTCGTCGCCAGCCTCGGCTTCTTGCCGATGGCGCTCAACACGGGGATCGGCGCGGAGGTGCAGCGTCCGTTGGCCACCGTGGTCATCGGCGGCGTGTTGTCTTCGACGCTGCTCACGTTGATCGTGCTGCCGGTTCTCTACGGAATGTTCGAGCGGCGGTCGTAGCTCAACGGGCCGGTTCCGTGCGCCACCAGGCCCAGAGAAAGAACGCGGCGAACACGAGGTCGGCGATGGCGAACGGCTTCCACATCCTGGGGATTCCCTCGGTGAGCCAGTACCCAAACACCAGGGTGCAGTAGGACGCCTTGAGAAGGACGCCGAAAGGGATCAGGATCCTGTTCGCGCGCGGATTGAAGGCGACGGCGAAGAACATGATGCCGAAGACGAGAAGCAGGGCGGCCGGGAACTGCACGTACCCGAGGTGATTGGGCGGAGTCACCCCGAAGTGGTCGAAGAGGGCGGCCGGCGCCACGAGGAACGCGACACCCAAGACGCCTTCGTAGAATCCGGCGATGGTGAAGAGGATTGATACGGGCCGGTCGTTTCTCATAAGGCGGCCTCCTTCTCTTTGCGACGACACCGCAGCCGCGCGTTGAAGCGGCTCCGCCGCCTTTTCGTCCACTCGGTGCTGTACAGATCGAGTGCGAGGCTCCGGAAGCCCCGTTCCAGTTCGGCCGCGCTCATGCCGCCAGGTCGAAAGTTGACGTCGAACAGCGTGCAGCGCTCCCACGCTCCGGGGTACGCCAGCCGGTTCTCGTCTCGAAGGCGGTCGTACAGGGGGGTGCCGGGGAAAGGCGTCAGCACGGTGATCTGGACGTCGAAGAGATCGGCTTCCCAGACGAACTCCCGCACGTGATCGAAGATGTCTTGCCCCTGGCCGTCGAGCCCGAGGACGAAGCAGCCGTTCACGCGGATGCCGTGCTCCTGAATGTTGCGCAAAGCGTCTCGATAGCGATCGAGGCGCTTCAGCTTCCAGTTGCTGCGTGTCTCGACGCCGTTCAGGCCTTCGGCCACGGGGCTTTCGAGCCCGATGAGGACTTCGGCGCAGCCGCTGTCGGCGAGCAGGTTGAGCAGACGGTCGTCCTCGCCGACCGAGATGTCTGTCTCGGCGAACCAGCGGATGCGCCTCCGCGCGATCTCCGGCAACATGTCGAGCCAGTAGTCGCGGTGGACGAAGCTGTTGTCGTCGGCCAGCTCGAGGAACGGGTGTTTCCACAGGCCCAGGATCTGGTCGATCTCGGCGAGCACGCGCGCGGCAGGCTTCTGCCGGTAATGGCGGCTGAAGAGGATCGATCCGGCGCAGAACTCGCATCGGTGCGGACACCCCCGGCTCGTCTGCACCGTCAGGCGGTTGTACCGCTCCATGTCCAAAAGCTCGTAGGCGGGCATGGGCGATTCCGCCAGGTCGTAGTCGTCGTCGCGCGAGCCGTAGGAAGGCTGTAGCGATCCGGCCTCCGCGTCCGCCAGGACCTGCGGCCAATGAAGCTCGCCGTGCCCGATAACGACGGCGTCGCCGTGGGCCGCGGCTTCTTCCGGAAGCGCACTGACGTGAGGGCCGCCCAGCACGACTGAAACGCCGGCGAGCCGGAACCTGTCGGCGAGCTCGTAGGCTTCGCCGATCTGCGCCGAGTAGCTCGAGATCCCGACGAGGTCGAAGGGTTCCGGAAGAGCCGTCAACGAGCGGATGTCCGGCACTTCGAAGTAGCGGATCCCGTGCCGCTCCGGCGTCATCCCCGCCAGGGTCAAGAGGCCCAAGCTCGGCAGCGACGCGATAACCTTGCTCCTCTCGACGAACCCCGGAAGCGTCAGGCCGAGGCGGAGCAACTCCTCGTCGCAGGCCCGAATGCCGCTCATCGCAACCAGAGCGATTCTCATCGGGCCAGCACCTCGAGGGTCGCGATCACGACGCCCGCCACGACGGCGGCGACCGGCACGAAGAACAGGTGCCGGAAAGGCTTCCGCCAGGCGGCCAGATAGCAGACGAGCGGCATCGTCGCGGCGCCGAGGCACAGGCTAGACGACGCCGCGGTCAGCGCGCTGTCGCGAGGTAGGGCGAACTGCGAAACGGACAGCGCGAAGGCGATGTTGATGAAACCGAGGCCGAAGAACGAAACGTGCGCCAGCCGCGTCATGCGGCGTCGCCACGAGCCGTAGCCACCCAACCAGTCCTCGCGCCAGAAAAACAGGCCCATCACTGCGCCTCCGATCAGACCCAGGAGGACACCGATCCAACCGGCGGCGAGGTTAAATGCGATGGGCCTGCCCCCACACTGTGCGTCTCGATCCTAGCCCGTGCCAACCTCGCCCAAGCCACCGTAACGGTCCGCAATGCCTTGACCGGTCGCCGCGAGATCGACACAATCCGGTATCTGATTCAATTTCCAACTTCCCGGAGGTTCCCATGAAATTTAGATGGCACGCCCTGACTCTGATTCTCGGACTTGGACTCGTGGCCCCTGCGCTCGCCCAAGAAGAGCCCGCCAAGGAAGAGGCGGCAGCTCCCGCGTCGGAGGACACGCCCGCGAAGGAAGAGGCGGCAGCGCCAAAAGCCGAAGCTGCGCCCGCCGCGGAAGCCGAGCCCGCCAAAGAACTGTCATCCTGCGCCAAGTCGTTAGCGCCGCTCGCCGACAGCTACAAGAGCGCCTACGACGACATGCAGAAGTGGATCGGCCAGATCGACACGGAAACCGCGGCCGCCAACGACAAGGTTCAGAAGCTGCAGGCGCAGATCCACGAGAACGAGACCGCGACGACGCAGGCCAAGCTCGACAAAGACAATGCGAAGGTCAAGGACCTCCAGAAAGCGAACAAGACGCTCTGGAACGATTTCAATGCGGCCACGAAGGCCCAGTCCGACGCGTGCGCCAAGTTCGTGAAGGAGGCGCCCCAACGCGTCAAGCAGTACGCCGACGCCACGAACAAGGCGCTCGGCGAGCTGAAGGCGCAGACGAAGTAGCCGGGAACGATTTCGACCGCGTCACTGAAGGATGCGGAACCCCGCGGACCAGTTCGGGCCGTCTTCGCAGACGAGGGTCGTCAGCATGCGCTCGACCGTCGTAGAGCTTCCCTGCTGGATGTCCCGCAGAAACGACCGGGACCAGCACTTCTTGGTCTTGCTCGGCCCGTTCGCGGTCGGCGGCTTGCCGGTGGTGACGATCTCTTCGTCTTGCGTGTTCGCGTATCCGTTCTTGTACGCGATGCCGTAAACTCGCGCGCGGATCTCCTTCGACCCAAGCTCCGGCGTGGCCACCATCGTGTACCAAACGTACGAGTCCTTGATGTCCACGAACTCGATGCGGCTTTGTGGGTTGTTCGTGTTCCAGTTCGTGATCGAATCATCCAGCCAAGCCGGGATCGAGCCGGCGTTGCACGGCGTCGTCGCGAACAGGCTGACGGTGAGAAGGCTGGCACAGCACGCGGTGGCTGCGACGATGGTGTTGCCGAGCAGTTTCATTGCGTCCCCCAAGTGAGTTGAGCTGAGTGTCGGACGGACAAGATCGTGCCCGTTGGGCTCCAAGTCCAGGTGCAAAGCGCCCTCTGGATGCAGTTCAAACGGATCGATATGTAAGTATTAGAATTTAAAACTCTATCATCTATATAGAGAACCCCCAGTCTAATTCCCGCCGACGATCTTCTGCGCCGACGAGGAGGCAATCGATGAACATGAATCGGACTGAGTAAGTCGCCGTTGGGGTGGTTTGGTGGAGTGACGGGCAAACCAGATTCCACCGCTCCCTTGATATCCCAGGTGGGAATCGGCGGGGCGCTCGAGTTCTTCGGCGGCCTGCTGATCATGCTCGGCATCTTGACCCAGCCGGTCGCGTTCATTCTCTCGGGCGAGATGGCGGTCGCGTACTGGCAGTTTCACGCGCCGGACGGTGCGTGGCCGATTCAAAACCACGGGGTGGCGGCGACTGGAGCCTCGACGCGTTGATCCGGCGGCTGAGAACGATCGTTGAAGGGCTCCTGAGAATTCCAGACCGAGGCTGTCCTCTACGTGCGTTGTACGCGCCGCCGAAATCGGGGTGAAATACCGCCCAGTTCGACGGCAAAACAGGAGGGAGTCATGGCGGAATCGCGGGCTTCGATCTGGGAAACGATGCAGGCGAAGGGTTACGACCGGCGCGAGTTCCTGAAATTTTGCAACTGGGCGATGATCGCAGCCGGCGTGGAGTCGGTCGGCATCGGCAACGTCGTTCGCGCGCTCGAGAAGGCACCGAGACCTCCGGTGCTCTGGATGCACTTCCAGGAATGCACCTGCTGCAGCGAGTCGTTCATCCGCTCGTCGCACCCGATCGTCGCCGACGTCCTGTTCGATTACCTCTCCCTCGACTACACCGAAACGCTGCAGGCCGCGGCCGGACACCAAGCCGAGGCCTGCCTGCAAGACACCATGAAGAAATACCCGGGCCAGTACATCCTCCTCGTCGAGGGGTCCGTGCCGGTGAAGGACGACGGCGTGTACTGCATGATCGGCGGGCGCTCGTCGGAGCAGATCCTGAAAGAGGCCGCGAAAGACGCCGCCGCGATCATCGCGTGGGGGAGTTGTGCCTCGAACGGATGCATCCAGAGCGCCAAGCCCAACCCGACCAACGCCACGCCGATTCACAAGATCGTCAGCCGGCCGGTCATCAACGTTCCCGGCTGCCCGCCGATCGGAGACGTGATGGTGGCGGTCGTCACGCACATCCTCGTGATGGGCCAGGCGCCGGAGCTCGACAGCCAGGGGAGGCCCCGCGAGTTCTACGGCCGGCGCGTGCACGACACCTGCTACCGCCGCCCCTACTACGACGCCGGCCTGTTCGTCGAAGCGTGGGACGACGAAGGCGCGCGGAAGGGATACTGCCTCTACAAGATGGGATGCCGCGGTCCCGTCACCTACAACGCCTGCTCGGTGACGCGCTGGAACGAGGGCACCAGCTACCCGATCCAGTCCGGCCACGGTTGCATCGGCTGTAGCGAGAACCACTTCTGGGACAACGGCCCGTTCTACCAGCACCTGGCGTCGTTCCCCGGATTCGGGATCGAATCCACCGCCGACACGATCGGCATGGTCGTCGGCATCGGCGCCGCGGCCGGCATCGCAGCGCACGCGGTTTCGACCAACATCAGGAAGCGCAGCCTGATCGAGGATCGCAAGGACAGGTCGGTCAAGAACGACAAATAGTCGAGCGGAGGTGATTGCTCATGGCACGTATCGTCGTTGATCCCATCACGCGCATCGAGGGGCATCTCCGCATCGAGGCTACCGTCGAAAACGGCGTCATCACGGACGCCTACAGCGCGGGCACCATGGTCCGGGGGTTCGAAAAGATCCTGAAAGGCCGCGATCCGAGGGACGCGTGGGCGTTCACCGAACGGGCGTGCGGCGTGTGCACGACGGTGCACGCTTTGGCGAGCGTCCGTTCCGTCGAGGACGCGCTCAAGATCTCGGTGCCGCCCAATGCCGAGCTGATCCGCAACCTGATGTTCTGCACGCAGTACGTGCAGGACCACGTCATCCACTTCTACCACCTCCACGCGCTCGATTGGGTCGACATCGTCAGCGCGATCAAGGCCGACCCCAAGGAAACCTCGGAGTTGGCGCAGTCGATTTCGAGCTGGCCCAAGTCGTCGCCCGGTTACTTCTCCGACTTGAAGAAGCGGCTCGTGGCGTTCGTCGAGACCGGACAGCTCGGGATTTTTGCCAACGGCTATTGGGGGCACCCGGCGTACAAACTGCCGCCCGCGGCGAACCTCATGGCGGTCGCCCACTACCTCGAGGCGCTTTCGTGGCAAAAAGATATCTGCAAGATCCACGCGATCTTCGGCGGCAAGAATCCACACCCGAACTATCTGGTCGGCGGCGTGCCCTGCTCGATCGACCTGAACGAGGTGGGGGCGATCAACACCGAGCGACTGAACAAAGTGAGGTCGCTGATCGACGAGGCGGTCACGATCGTCGAGCAGCTGTACCTGCCGGATCTGATGGCGATCGCGCCTTTCTACCTCGACTGGGCCGGAATCGGAGGCGGTCTCAAGAATTACATGTCCTACGGCGACCTCCCCACGAGGGGTTACGGCAGCCCCGACGCCTTCAAGTTTCCCCGTGGCGCCATCCTCGACCGGAATCTCGGCGAGGTCCACGAAGTCAATGGGAAGGACGCCGAGGAGATCAAGGAGTACGTCACTCACTCCTGGTACACGTACTCCGTCGGTAACGACAAGAGCCTGCACCCGTGGGACGGCGAGACGGAATTGCACCACACCGGCCCGAAGCCACCGTTTACGCAACTCGACGTCGAGAACAAGTACTCGTGGATCAAGACGCCGCGGTGGAAGGAGCACGCGATGGAGGTCGGGCCGTTGGCCCGCCTGCTCGTTGCGTACGCCAGCGGGAGGGACGACGTCAAAGAGGTCGTGAACGGCGCCCTCGGCCAGCTCAAGGCTCCCGTCACCGCTTTGTTCTCGACGTTGGGGCGGACCGCGGCCCGCGGCCTCGAGACCAAGTTGGTCGTTCACTGGATGAAGGGCTTCTTCGACGACCTCATCATCAACATCAAGGCGGGCAATACGAGCACATTCACCCGCGAGAAATGGGAACCGAACAGCTGGCCGAGCGAGGCGGAGGGCGTGGGCATGACCGAGGCGCCCCGTGGCGCGCTCGCCCATTGGATCAAGATCAAGGACGGCAAGATCGAGAATTACCAGCTCGTCGTCCCGAGCACCTGGAACGCCTCGCCGCGCGACGCCAAGGGCCAGCGGTCGTCCTACGAAGAGGCGTTGATCGGAACGCCGGTCCACGACGTAAACCAGCCCTTGGAGATCCTGAGGACCATCCATTCGTTCGACCCCTGCATCGCGTGCGCGGTCCACCTCTACGATCCCGAAGGCAAACACATCACTGACGTCAAGGTGCAAGGCTAGGGAGGCGCCGCCATGGTCACGAGCGCAAGCCCGCTGTTCCGTCGCCTCTACGTTTGGGAGTTCCCCGTCCGCTTCTACCACTGGGTCAACGCCGTTTGCGTGTTCGCGTTGATGGGGACCGGATACCTCATCGGCAACCCGTTCAGGATCGCGTACGCTGACGAGGCCTACCAGCAGTACTGGTTCGGCACCGTGCGCATGATCCACTTCATCGCGGCGTTCATCTTCTTCTTTAACTTCCTCGTGCGCATCTACTGGGGGTTCGTGGGGAACCGCTACGCGCGCTGGCGGAACTTCATCCCCCACACCGCAGCACAGTTCCGCGAGATCGGCGAGACGCTGAAGATCGACATCCTGCAGGTGAAAACGCGCGGCGATCTGGCGGTCGGCCACAACGCGCTCGCGGGTTTCATCTACTTCTTGACGTTCCTCGTCTTCTTGTTCCAGGCGTGCACGGGATTCGCGCTGTATTCCAGCATGAGCTCATCGCTGCTCCCGCGGATGTTCTATTGGGTCGTGCCGCTGATGGGAGGCGATATCGCCGTGCGGCAGTGGCACCACCTGTTCTTGTGGTTCTTCGTGGTGTTCACCCTCGTCCACGTCTACCTGGTCTTCTACCACGACTACGTCGAGGGGCGCGGCACGACCTCGTCGATGTTGGGCGGCTGGAAGTTCGAGCGCGAGGACTTAGTGAAGAACCCGCCCAAGGGTAAGCCCCGTGAGTGATGGCGTTCTCGTCCTGGGGGTCGGGAACATCCTGATGGGGGACGAGGGGGTCGGCGTCGAGGTCGTGCAGAGGCTGTCCGAGCGTCCGCTCCCGGCGGGGTTCACCTGCCTCGACGGCGGCACGGGGAGCCTCTCTCTTCTCGACCCGATGCTTACGGCCGATCGCGTCGTCCTGATCGACGCGACGTCCGACGGTGAGCCGGTCGGTACGATGAAGCGCCTGAGGCCGAGATTCTCCAAGGACTACCCGAGGCGAATCACCGCGCACGACATCGGTCTCAAGGACCTCCTCGACGCCTTCTACCTGCTGGGGAAGGAGCCCGACGTCACGCTTTACACGATCTCGATCGAGTTCCCCCAAGAGGTCGGGGTGGGCCTTTCGGAGCCGTTGTGCAAAGCACTACCCGCGATCGTCGTGGAAATCCACGCGGGGCTCGCGTGCGAGTCGCTCACGGCCCAGCCGGCCCGCACGTAAGCTCCATCCGCGCCAAGACTCGACCCTTGTCGTCGCGAGCTTCGACCGCCCACGCGCCCGCGCGCCCGAGGGTCTTGTTGCTGTGCGTGCGCCAGTCCGGCCCGCCGATTCGAAGCGTGATCGTCTGTTGGACTCTGCCTTCGTAGAGCCAGACGTGACGGATGACTTCGCCGCGTTGACTTCCGGCGACGCGCGTCGAAAAATAGACGCGGGCACCCTCATCGAAGTGATCGCTCTCGCCCTCGAGGTTGAGGTTCACGACGCGGCGGCCTACGCCGAACTCCGTCACGGACAACAGGCCAGGCGCGCGCAAAGGCACCGGGGCCGGAGTCTTGACGACGACGGGCGGTGGAGGCTCGGGCGGCGGAGGTTCGGGCGGGAGCGATTCGGGAACCGGTTGAACAGTTCGAACGGGAGGCTGCTCGCCGTTTCCGGCGACCTCCGTTTTGCGCATGCCGAAGTAGATCGCCGCTGCGATCGCGACGACTCCCACGACGACGACCGGTGCGAGTCGTCGCTTCGCGTTTGGGCTCACCGCGGGTGGAACGGCCGGCTCTTCGGGAGGCGCGGCTGGCTCGGGTTCGATCGTCGCCACGTCCGCGACGACTTCGACCTCCTCGATGGCAGGCTCGGGCCTATCCGCCGCGGCTCGCGCCGCTTTCCACTGAGCGATTGCCGCGGCGACGGGTCGCGAACCCGTAGGAGCAGGCGACGTGGGTTCCGTCGAGGCGCCGGCCACGAGGCGCTGCTCGCGATCGTAGTCGTCGATCCAGGGCTGGGGGTCGAACGTGAAGACCTCGGCATAGGCGCGGATGTAAAGCTTGCCGAACGCTTTTCCGGGGAGCTCTGGGATCGCGTCTCTTTCCAGCGCTTCCAAGTAGCTTTGCCCGATACCGGTCGCCGTGACCATCTCTTCGAGGGTCGTGTTGCGGCTTTCCCGCAGGAGCCGGAGCCTTTCACCTACATGGGTCATCGGGACAAGTGTATCGTGCGCCGCAGGTGCCCATGACCGAACCCACGGCCCCACTCCTCAACGAAAGCGCGATCCCCACGGGGCGCCATTACTCCATCTTGGCGTTGTCCTGGGCCGGCTGGCTCTTCGATTTCTACGACTTGGTCCTGTTCTCTTTCCTCCTCGTTCCCATTCGCCAGGACCTTGGCCTCACCGACACGCAGCTGTCGCTGCTGCTCGGCGCGAGCCTGGGCGCCACGGCGGTGGGGGGCGTCATCTTCGGTTGGATGGCCGACCGCTTCGGACGCAAACCGGTGCTGTCGATCACGATTCTCACGTACTCGCTCGGGACGCTGCTGTGCGGGTTGGCGCCGGGGCTTGGCGCGCTCCTTCTCTTCCGCGTCATCACCGGACTCGGTGTGGGTGGAGAGTGGGCGACGGGGCAGACGCTCGTCGGCGAGACGTTTCCCGCGAAGCTACGCGCCCGATTCGCCGCGGTCATGCAAACGGGCGCGCCGGTGGGGGTCGGTCTCGCCGCGATCGTCGGCGGTTTCCTCGAGCCCTTCTTGTCCGCGAAGTTCGGCGTGCACTACGGGTGGCGTCTCTGCTTTCTTGCTTCCGCCGCCCCGGCGCTTCTGGTCGTCGCGATTCGCAAGATCATGCCCGAATCCGACGTGTGGACCGAGTCGCGCCGCCAACTGAAAACCGGTGCCGCGGCCTCACGAACTTTTCTGAAGACGCTCTCGCAAGACCGAGTGATCCGGCGTTTCTTCGTGCTGGGCCTCGTCCTGGCCGTCACCGACATGTCGGCGTACTGGTTCACCTATTTGTGGATGCCGAAGTACCTCTACGACAACCTCGGGTTCTCGATGGCGCGATCCGGCGCATGGATCCTCGTGACGCAGGCCGGCGGGCTTCTCGGGTACCTGTCCTTCGGCGCGATCGCCGACTGGAAGGGGAGGCGGCTGGCGTACACGCTCTATTCGTTCGTCTGGGCCGCGGGACTGCTCTCGGTCACCTGGTTCTGGTCGTCCCTCGCCGCGTATCCGGCCGCGGCGCTCTTTTGCATGTTCCTCATCGGCGTGGGCACGGGGAACTTCTCCGGGTACGGCCCGATTTTCTCCGAGTTGTTCCCGACGTCGATCCGCAACACCGCGATGGGCGCCGCCTACAACCTGGCGCGCGGCGTCCAGTTCATCACGCCGCTCGTGATCACGTGGGTCGCCGCGTCTTCGAGCGCGGGGGCGGAGCGCGGTCTCGGTCGCGGCATCTCGATCGGCGCGTTCTTCGCCGTCGCGACGGGCTTGTGGGTCTGGACCCTCCCCGAAACACGCGGTACGCGCATCACCGCAACGGGAATGGTACGGGAATAGGGGACAGTCCCCAATATCATCAATGCTCTCGAGGGCCTCCAATGCCGAGACGACGTCTTCTCTCCTGCCTGTACATGCTGAGCGCCATCGCCGTGTCGGCCGCGGTGCCGAACCCGGAACCCGATATCGCCGCCGCCCTGCGCTGGCGCCTCGTTGGCCCGTTCCGCGGCGGCCGCACGATCACCGCGACCGGCGTGCCTGGGCAACCCAATCGCTTCTACTTCGGCGCCGTGGGCGGGGGGGTCTGGCGCAGCGACAACGCCGGGCGCACCTGGGATCCGATCTTCGACGCACAGTCAATCGCCTCGATCGGTGCGATCGCCGTCGCTCCTTCGGACCCGAAAGTCCTTTACGTCGGTACGGGCGAAGCGGACATGCGTTCCGACATTTCCCACGGCGACGGCATGTACAAGTCGGTCGACGCCGGGAACACCTGGACGCGCATCGGTTTGACGGACACTCGGCAGATCGGCCGGATCCTCGTCGATCCCCAAGATGCCAACGTTGTCTTCGTGGCCGCGCTCGGGCACGCCTACGGGCCCAACAAGGAACGGGGTGTCTTCCGCTCGAAGGACGGAGGAAAGAGCTGGACGGCAGTGCTGTTCAAGGACGAGAACACCGGAGCGATCGATCTCGCCTTCGACCCGGAAAACAGCAAAACGATTCTCGCCGCGATCTGGCAGACGCGGCGCCCGCCTTGGAACGTCTACCCGCCTTCGAATGGGCCCGGAAGCGGCCTCTACCGTTCGGAGGACGGCGGCGACACGTGGGTGCAAGTGACGAACGGATTTCCGGTCGAAGAGGTGGGGCGCATTCGCATCGCGTTCGCGCCGTCAGCGCCTCGCCGCGCGTACGCGATCGTGGATGCCAAAGAGGGAGGCCTCTACGTTTCCGAAGACGCCGGCGTCGGTTGGAAGCGCGCGAACTCCGACCGGCGCATCTGGGAGCGTGGCTGGTACTTCGGCGGCGTGACCGTCGATCCGAAAAACGCCGATACCGTCTACGCATGCAACACCGCGCTCTACCGGTCGACCGACGGCGGGAAGACGTTCCTCCCGTTCAAGGGCGCGCCGGGAGGGGACGACTACCACCGGCTCTGGATCGACCCCGACGATTCGCGCCGGATGATCGTCGCCGCCGACCAGGGCGCGGTCGTCACCGTCGACGGCGGCAAGACCTGGAGCTCCTGGTACAACCAGCCGACCGCGCAGTTCTACCACGTCGCAACCGACGACCGGTTCCCGTACTGGATCTACGGGGCGCAGCAGGACAGCGGCGCCGCGGCGACGCCGGTGCGCACCGACTATCGGTCGATCACTCAACGAGACTGGAACGAGATTTCCTCGGGGGGCGAGAGCGGGTACCTCGTTCCCGATCCCACCGATCCCAACGTCATCTGGGGCGGCACCGTCGGGAAGTTCGACTGGCGCACCCTTCAGGACCAAGACGTCGATCCCACGCTCGCCCATCCGGGCCAGTACCGGGGGGAGTGGACGCTTCCGCTCGCGATCTCGCCGCGCGACAAGAAGACGATCTACTTCGCGAGGCAGTTTCTTTTCAAGTCGGTCGACGGCGGCAGCCACTGGACGAAGGCGAGTCCCGATCTCACGCGGGAGAACCCCGAGGTTCCGGAGAACCTCGACTCCGCGACCGCCGAGGACTCCGACGTCAAAGGACCGCGTCGCGGTGTCATCTACGCGATCGCGATCTCGCCGCTTTCCGATGGACGGATCTGGTGCGGCACGGACGACGGTCTGATCTGGTTGTCGAGAGACGATGGCAAGAACTGGAAGGACGTCACGCCGAAGGACCTGACCGCCTGGTCGAAGGTCGGGATCATCGAAGCCTCGCACTTCGATGCGGACACCGCGTACGCGGCGATCGACCGGCATCGGCTCGATGACCTGACCCCGATCATTCTTCGAACCAAGGATGGTGGAAAAACCTGGGCGTCGATCGCCAAGGGGATTCCGGGCGGGAGCTTCGTCAACGTGGTTCGCGAGGACCCGGTCCGCCGCGGCCTGCTGTACGCCGGCACCGAGACCGGCGTATTCGTCTCGTTCGACGACGGCGCAAACTGGCATCCGCTTCAGCTGAACCTGCCGCACTGTTCGATAAGAGACATCGACGTGCGCCACGGCGATCTCGTCGTCGGCACGCATGGCCGCGCGTTCTGGGTCCTCGACGACATCTCGCCGTTGCGGCAGGTCGATGCGATCACCGCGGCCTCCGATCTTGCGCTCTTGGCGCCGCGCGCCGCCGTGCGGCTTCACGCGGAGCCCTTCCAGGGAACCCCTGAACCCAAAGACGAGCCGACGGCGGACAACCCGCAAGCCGGAGCGATCCTCGACTACTTCGTGAAGGCGACGACGCCGGAGCCGGTGCTGATCGAGATCTTGGACGCGAAGGGTGAGCTCGTGCGGCGCTACGCCAGCGACGACCCCAAGCCGTCACCGCCGGATTTGCAGCGCATCCAGACCACTCCCGACTGGTTGCCCGTGCCCGAGCCACCGTCGGCTTCTGCGGGAATGCACCGGTTCGCCTGGGACCTTCACTACGCGCTTCCACCCGAGCTCGTGAACCCCTCCCGCAGCTTCCGAGGCAACTCCGGTCCTTGGGCTCCGCCGGGCCGGTACACGGTGCGCCTGACCCGCGACGGGATGGCCGTGACCCAGCCGCTCGCGGTCACCAAGGATCCGCGCCTCCCGTCCTCGATCACCAACGCCGATCTGGTCCGGCAGTACGAGCTCGCGCGCGATATCCAGACCCAGCGCGTGCGGCTGGCCGTGGCGCTGAGCCAGGCCGACACGCTCCGCAAACAGCTCGCCGCGGCCCGTGACCGCGCGACGGGAGACGCGGCATCCGCCCTCGACGAATTCGGGAAGACCCTCGACCAAGTTGCCGGCCCTTCGCGGTCTGAGTCCGGGGCGTACTCCTTCGACGCCGATGGCGCCGATCCCATCACGCTTCGCCAGCTCGCCCGGTCGCTCTCGGACCTCCAGTCCGTGGTCGAGAGCGCCGATGCGGCCCCCACCGCCGACGCGCTCGCGGCATCCAAAGAGCGCGGCAAGCGCGTCGCCCTGGTGCTGACCCGCTGGCAAGCCGTTCTCGAGGCCGGAGGTCAACTGCCGCTGAGCCCCGAGTAGCGCGGCCCGTCCCTGGCTCGGGATTCTTGGGAAACGATTGGTAAACCCCCTGGCGTGGAAAAAAATTTCACAATTGCGAACCTCGGTCGTACCCTGGTGCCATGGGAAGCAAGCCGACACCGCCGTCTCGAGCCGTTGGAGATTTGCTGCGAGCCCGCCGCCGCGCCCTCGGGTTGACCCTCGGCGACGTTTCGCGAAAGCTTGTCGAAGGCGGCCATCCCATGCCGGTGTCGTCCTTGTCGCTCATCGAGATGGGACGATCCGATCCGGGAGTCTTCCGCCTCCATCAACTCCTGCGCCTCTACGAGGTCCCAGCGTATCTCGTCGCAAACCTCATCGAAATGGAAGAGCTGTCCGGCGCGGTGCCCTCGTCCCGCGATCCGGAAAAGCTGCGCCGCGACGGGCTCCTCCATTGGAAGAACGGCGACATTGGCCGCGCGTTGGCCCACTTGATGGCCCTCAGGGAACTCGCGCCGACGGACGAAGCGCTGAGGGCGAAGCGGCAAGAGGCGATTCTAGATTTCTCGATCGCGGCGGCGAGCCTCGGCCGGTTGCTGCTCGCCCGGGAGATCCTGAGCGATCTCCTCTGCGAACCCCCCGACCCGCGCTTGCTCGCCCGGGTTCTCCTGCAGGCCGCGACGGTCTGGTCGCGTAGCGGGGCCCGGGACGCCGCAATGGGATTCTTGAGGGAAGCGGAGGTCCAGGCCGACAAGTCCGACGTGGCGACGATCGCGTGGCTGCATCACGCTCAAGCGAAGGCCCACGTCGGTCGCGGGCGGCTTCGCGACGCCGAGAAGCGCGTGCGCCAGGCGATCGCCGGATACCGTCGTTCGAAGGACACTTATGGAGAGGGCCGGGCCCGCCTCCTGCGCGTGCAGATCGCCGAAGCGCGGCACGATACGGTCTCCGGGCTCCGCCTGGCGCGCGAAGCGCGGGCGTTTGCATCCCGTCACGGCCATCGGGCGTTGGCCGGGATGGCGCTCGTTCGCAGCGGGCGGCTCTACGTGCACGCCGGCAAGAACGCGCCCGCCGTTCGCATTCTCCGCACCGCACTTGCGGAGCTTGCGCGAATAGGCGACCCTCATGGGAGGTTCCTCGGGCACTATTGGCTCTCGGTGGCCTACGCGGAATTGGGAGATCATGACCGGGCCCGTTTCGAAGCCCAGGCGGCAACGCATTTTTCGGGTTTCGTCGACAAGCGGTCATGTCCGGAGGCTAGGGACATGCGCGCGATACGCGTGCTGGGGAGGCGCGACGATGCATGATGCGATCTGCCGGTGCTCCGTGATTGCCGGAGTCGTTCTGACATCGGCTGCGGCCTTTGGCGTCGCCCCTCCGGATCTGCGAGTCAACGAGGTCTCGGGGTTCATTGAGACCGTCGATGCCACGTGGTCCGGGACCAACTACGACGTACGCTACACGCAAGGGACGAGTACCGGACAGCAGACAAGTTCATTCCTGCTCACGTCGCATGCATCGAACGACGTCGATCCGCGCATCGCCAGCGCCCCGAACGGCGACGTGATCGTCGCGTGGTGGCGAGACCTCGCGCCCGCCGCCGTGGTCGTCCGCACACGGCTTTTCGCCACCGGCGCCTGGAGTCTCGAGCGCACCGTGGGCCTTCCTGCCGAGAGCAACTCCCATCCCCACGTGGTCTACGCCGAAGATGCGTCTTGGGTCGCCTACGAGATTCAGAACTCCAAAACGCGCAGTGTGGGCGCCCAGATCATCGACGACGATCCCGAGCCTTTCCGCTCGATCGTCGCGACAACCGACTACCTCGGAGATCTCGACATCCAGTTCAACGCCGAGTCGAGACATCTGTGGGTGACCTGGATCGACGACGCGTCCAACGTGGGGTACTCGGAATTCCTCTACGAGAAGCGGCTATGGTCCATGCCGGTTCGGGAGCCTTTTGGGGTGGGCTCGATTTCTGAGGCGATTGAGCGTATCCGGGACCGCGTACTGGGGCCCTAGAGGCGCGGTGATTGTGCAGCGCGGTCCTTGGCGTGAACCGCGAATCACGGTATTCGGGGTGCATTGTCAACGGGACGCATGGTGAAACTGGTTGTCGCGCTTCTCGTCGCCTCCCTCTGCCCGGGCGCGTTAACCTGGGGGCAGGGGCAACTCGTCCCTACGTTCGATGAGCGGGTCCGCGCCGAGGCTTCACTTGCGCGCGTGGACGAAGGGCGCCGAATGGACGCGGCGGAGATGGCGGCGCTCGAGGCGTACTGGAATATCGAGCCCACCGACGAGATGCTCCAAAGTGAACTCCGGCGACTGGCCCGTGAGATCACGCCGCCCGAGAAGCTCCTTGCTCTCTACGAGGCTCTCGACAACAACCCGTTTCTGATCAACGAGTGCCTGGCGCGGCCGGCCCTCGTCTTGCGCATGAGCCGCGACCTGTTCGCTTTCGATCCGTCGATCCATTCCCGGGCGAGAGCGGAAGCCGTGGAGCTTCGCCGGCAGCTCGTTTCCGGGGAGTTGAGCCCTTGGGTCGATCGTCCGGGGCGGAAGGTCTTCGAGTTGGCCCGGCGGCGAAACGACAGCGTGGGGCCCGTGCTGGCGCTCGAGGAAGAGCGTGAAAGCTTCGTGCTCAACGTGATCTTGAGCGAGACCGCGCGCGGGGTCCGCATTGCGAGGTACGTCGTCCCGAAGTTGACCTTTGAGGCGTGGCGGGAGACGGCCGCCGCCGTTTCCCCGTCGCGGCCGGACCTGTACAGCTTCTGCGCGGTGGAAGGACGCGCCATCGTCCTGACAACGGACGGCGACCCCGCGACCGAGGCGATTCTCCTCGACGCGTCGGGCGAGCCGCTTTCGATGGTCGGCGATGCCTGGAAGGCGCCGTACACCGGTGTCTATTACGCGCAGGTGCTTTTTGGTGCGGCCGCAGCGCGGGACGAATACCTCCTTTCGATCGACGCCGCCGGCCGGAGCAACGCGCAAGAGTCCGCCGACTTGAGCGTGATGACGACGGAAGCGCCCGAACCGGTCGAGGCGGGCGGCCTCCTCACGTATACGGTTGTGATGTTCAATGCCGGCCCGGACGCCGCACTCGATGCGGAGATGCTCGCTTTGCTTCCCGACGTCGTCACGTACCGGTCGATCACGGCCCCTCTGTCGAATGGGAGTTGGTCGTGCACTGTGCCCGCGATCGGCGGGCGAGGCAAGGTCTCCTGCAAGATCAAGTGTTTCGGGCCGGGAAGTTCCGCCACGTTCACGATCACGGTCAGGGTCGACCCGTGCGTGGGGAATTCGAATCTGACCAGCACCATGATCGCGGCGAGCACGACCGCCGATTCGAATCCCGCGAACAGCAGGGCGACGGAGCAGACCCCCGTCATCGACCCCGGGACGTGCGACGATGCCAACGTCTGCACCGCGGGCGACGAGTGCGGTCCGGGGCTCGGGTACCAGGAGGATTTTGACGACGTCTCGGTTCCCTTTATTCCCTCCGCATGGACGACGACCCTCATCACCGGACCCATTGGCGCGCGGCCCTGGCGAACGGTCGCCACCGACTTCTACACCGCACCCAACTCCGCCTTCACGCCCGATGCCGGCGAGATTCGAGATTCCGTTCTGGATTCACCGGGGATTCCGATCGTGTCGTCCGCGGCGCTGCTGCGCTTTCGAAACCGATACATTCTCGAGAAAGACAACGACGGCGGCGTGCTCGAGATCAAGATCGGCGACGGGCCGTTCGAAGACATCCTGGACGTGGGGGGGAGCTTCGCGGAAGGCGGATACAACGGGAGGATCTCGCAGAACTTCGGAAGCCCCATTGCCGGCCGGCAAGCGTGGACGGACGCGTCCGACGGCTTCGAATCGACGACCGTGAACCTCCCTCCCGCTGCTGCGGGACAGACCATTGTGATTCGTTTTCGCATGGCCACGGACCGGAGTCTTGGCATGCTCGGACAGTGGATCGATTCGGTGTCCATCACCGGCCGGGACGTCTGTCGGCCGGGACCCGAAGTCGCCTGCGATGATGCGAACGCATGTACCGTCGATGCGTGCGACGCGGTTTTGGGCTGCGGGCACGATCCGATTTCCTGCGATGATGGAAACGGCTGCACCGACGACGTCTGCGACCCGGTGCTTCAGTGCGTCTATACCCAAAACGCCGCCCCGTGTGACGACCACAACGCCTGCACGCTAACGGACGTCTGCACGGAGGGCGCCTGTGTCGGGTCGACGGCCGTGGCCTGCCACGACGCCGACGTCTGCACGGCCGATGTTTGCGATCCGGCGATCCGGTGCGTCGCGACGACCGCCAACTTCGACACGACCGGCTTTTCAGCAGGACGGGTCGACGGGCGCGACCTGACGGTGCTGGCGGGAGCCTGGAACAGTTGCATGGGGAGCCCGCGCTACAACGCCGCCGCCGATCTCGATCATCACGGGGCGTGCATCGACGAATCGGATTTTCACTTCTTCATGAGCGCGTTCGGCCACGATTGCGCACCGTGACGTCTTACCGCTGGAAACCGATCCCGCAGGTGTTGGTCACGCTCTTGTCGACGATGCCACACTGATTCGAGCTCCCGTCAACGCCGATTCCGTTGCGTTCCTGCAAGAGGCTGTCATGGCCCCACGACCCCTCCGTCGTGGCGCCGTCATTGGCCAGCACCAGGATCCAGATCAGTCGGGTTCCCGGATCGACCACGGCGGGATCGGGCGAGCCGTTCCAGACGTAAGGCGAGGAGGCGCCCAGCGCGCACGCGCTCCCCTCCAATGTGTAAGAGTCCAAGGGCGCGGCCGGAAATCCCGCACGGGTGCCGTAGACGATGTGATGGTCGACGCCTCCGCTGCACAGTGTCGCGTCCCAAGAAACGCCGAGATCGGCGCCGTCCGCCGAGAGCTTGCTGAGGATGACCGGCGACCCGGTGACTCCGTCCGGCACCGCGGGAGGGGACACCGACGGGGGCGTGAATTCGATGTGAAGCGAAGGGGGGAAGGCGCTCTCGCGAGAATCGAGCTCCCTCGCGGTCCTCGCGATCGCTTCGTTACCGATGATGATCCAGCCGGAATTTCCTGACGGCTGGTCCAGCCATGACTGGACGTCGGCGACCATCCCCGCCTGGGACGCAAAGGTCGCAAGACCGAGCGTCGCCATCGCGACGCTGCCTGAGGGTAATGCATTGAAGTCGCCTCCGGCCTGGCTCCACGCATCGGTCGGGTAGTGCCGGTGAGTCCAGGTTGCATCGCCAACCTCCGCCAAAGCCCCGACACCATTCGAGCACTCCGAGGCTTGCTCGCCCCAATCGGCGAGAAGCCGATGCAGGCTGTAGATGTCCGTGGTTTGAGCCACGGGTCCCGCTAGCTCGACGGTGACCCCGAGCTCCACGCTGGTGACGATCGACCCTTGAGGGATGCTGCCCGCGACGTCAAACGTGATGACGACGCGCCGGACGCCGAAGCGTCCGGTCTGGCCGCAAAAGAGTGGGCCGACTCCGCAGCTCCTGTCCGCTCCGTCCTCGAAGATCGAGTTGTCGTGGCTGGGCCCGATCGTCACCTGCGCGGCTCCGGCCGACGGGGGGAGAAAGAGCGTGACCCAAGTGACCGTGAGGACGGTTAGCGCGATCCGTCCGACAACCGTCATGTTCATTCCCCCAGAATCCGCGGCATGTGGAGGCCTGCGACCCGAAAAAGTACAACCAATAGTCCGTCCCGTCCGGCCAAATCGCACACAACACGGGCGGGTTGGGTGATAATCCAGGAATCATCATGAAACGCCATCCGTTCCACGATCGTCTGCGCGCGATCACCCGGGAGATCGTAGCGACCTATGAGACCTCCTCGATCCCCGCGGCGCACATCGGTCCGGAGCGGAGGCTCCCCTCGCGGCGGGCGATCGTGAGGATCATCGAAAACCTCTTCGCCGTGCTCTATCCGGGCTTTTACGGGGTGCAGCACCTCACCGCCGAAAACGTCGAGTACCACGTGGGATCGTTGCTCGACGACGTCGCGGCCGACCTCTACGAACAGGCCTGCCTCGCCTTTCGTTTCGAGGAACCGGAAGGGGGCGGCCGCGGCCCGGATCAAATCGCCGCGGCCGCGGACGAGGCCGTCTCGCGCTTCCTCTTGGGCCTCCCGGAGGTCAGGCGCCTTCTCGAGCTGGATTGCAGGGCGGCCATGGATGGGGATCCGGCGGCCCGGAGCTTCGCCGAGGTCGTCTTCGCCTACCCCGGATTCAAGGCGATCACGATCCAGCGCTTGGCCCACGAGTTCTGGAAGTTCGACCTGCCCCTCTTGGCGCGCATCATGACCGAGTATGCCCACGGTGAATCCGGGATCGACATCCATCCGGGCGCCACGATCGGAGAGTCGTTCTTCATCGATCATGGCACCGGGGTCGTGATCGGAGAGACCACCGTGATCGGAAGCCACGTCAAGCTCTACCAGGGCGTCACACTGGGAGCGCTGTCGTTTCCCAAGGACGCGCGGGGACAGCTGCTCCGCAATACCAAGCGCCACCCCACCCTGTGCGACAAGGTCGTGGTCTACGCCGGCGCGACCATCCTGGGCGGTGACACCGTCATCGGCGAGGGCGCGGTGATCGGCGGCAATACCTGGGTGATCGAATCGGTCCGCCCGGGCGAAAGGGTCCTGAATACGAAAACGAGCAAGGCCAAGCAGGAAAAGATCATGGATCGAATATGCGGTTTCGGAGACGGAATCTAAAAAAAGGGGGGGGTATGGGACGGATCTACGACAACATTATCGACACGATCGGGCGGACGCCGCTCGTGCGGGCGCCTCACGTGTCCAAAGCATTAGGCGTGAAAGCCGACGTGGTCTTCAAGCTCGAGTCGTTCAATCCGATGGGCAGCGTGAAGGACCGCATCGCCTACTCGATGATCGAGGATGCCATCGAGAAAGGCGTGATCAAGCCGGGGACCACGGTGATCGAACCGACCTCGGGGAACACTGGGATCGGTCTCGCTTTCATCTGCGCGGCCAAGAAGATCCCACTCGTCCTCACCATGCCCGAGACGATGTCGGTGGAGCGCCGGAAGATTCTGAAGGCGCTCGGCGCGCGATTGGTGCTGACCGAGGGTCCGAAGGGGATGAAGGGCGCGATCGTTCGGGCCGACGAACTGCACAAAGAAATCCCGGGCTCGATCATCATCGGGCAATTTGTGAACCCGGCGAATCCGGAGATCCACCGCAAGACGACCGCGATCGAGATCTGGGACGACACCGCGGGCAAGGTCGACATCTTCGTCGCCGGCGTCGGCACGGGCGGCACGATCACCGGCTGCACCGAGGTCCTGAAGGCGAAAAAACCGTCGATCCAGTCCGTCGCGATCGAGCCGATCGGCTCTCCGGTGCTCACGCAGGCGCGCGCCGGTTCCGAGCTCAAGCCCGGCCCGCACAAGATCCAGGGAATCGGGGCGGGTTTCGTTCCGGAGATCATGGACCTTGACCTGGTGGACGAGATTTTCACCGTTTCGAACGACCAGTCGATGGAGATGGGGCGTCGCCTCTGCCGCGAGGACGGCCTCATGGTGGGGATCTCCTCGGGCGGCGTCGCCTACGCGGCGTTTGAAATCGGCAAGCGCCCGGAAAACGCGGGCAAGCTGATCGTCGCGGTGTTGGCGAGTCACGGTGAGCGTTACCTCTCGACCGCGCTGTTCGAGTTCCCCGGCGAGGAGGACGCGCCGGCCGTTTGAACCGACGGACCTCTCTCGGCGGGGTCGAGGCTGACTTCGAGGGCGGACCCACGTATTGCGTGCACACGCCGATCGTCTGCAGCGACAACAACCCGTGCACGAACGATAGCTGCGATCCGGCCTCGGGTTGCGTGTCTACGAACAACACCTCGGCCTGCGATGACGGAAATCCCTGCACCTCGGGGGATGTTTGCGGTGGCGGGGCCTGCAGCGGGTGACGACGACCTGTCCGTAACAGCAAAGCGTCGATTCTCATGGGGCGGGCGTCCGTAGGGGCGCCCGCCCCATTGTTGTTTCCACCCTCCTTCGCGACTCCGCAGGACCGATAAGGAGCGGGCCACTCTCGTTTGGGCTTGCCTCTCACGGAACCGGGACCAATCTTCGATGCCGGACAGAGGGGCTGTCGGTTCCGTCGACGAACCCGTCCGGGGATCAAATCGGTCGTGTCAGGTCCCGTGACGCCGACGAGGAGGGTGCATTGATGTCCCAACGTGTGAGAAGTGCCTGGTTCCTGATCGTCGCGATGTTCGGATTCGCGGGTCTCGTCTTCGCTGACTCCGGCACCCCAGTCAAACACATCGGTCCTGGCTCGAAGATCGCAAAGCCCCTTGCGCTAAGCGATCAGGACGCCGCGATTCCCTCCGGCAACGACACGCCGTTGGCGAGTGCGGCGATCGACCCGCCGGCGAACGACACGTGCGCGGGCGCTCAGGCGCTCACCTTGGGTATTTTGAGCAAGGGAACGACGATCGGCGCGAACAACGACTATCAGTCGCCCGCGACCACCGCATGCTTTCCGGGCATCGGTCAGATCCTGACGCACGCCACGGGGCGCGACGTCGTGTACTCGTTCACCGCGCCTGGCGATGGGAACTACACGTTCCGGAGCGCGCAGCAACACCCCAACAACGATCCGATCGCGAACCAGGACACGGTCCTCTATCTGACGGACTGCGCCAACGAGGGCGAGGTCACCTGCTTCGCGGGAGCGAACCACTCGGGTTTCAACGCGTCGGTCATCCAGACGCAAGGCCAGAGTAACAACCGGAGCGACCTGATCCCCTGCTACCCGATGACCAGCGGCGAGACCGTGTACTTGGTCTTCGACGACGGCATCGTCGGGCGATGCGCAGACGACAACCATCGGTGTTACACCGATGCCAATTGCAACGACGGTGTGACTTGCGTTCCGGATATCAACCCCGGCAGCGCCATCGGCGTCGAGGTCAAGCTCTGCAACCCCGAAGTCGAGCCGAACGACTCGACCGCGACGGCCAACCCGTACGTTTGCGACATGGTTGGTACCAGCCACGTCGCTCCTACCGCATCCTGCCAGCTCGGCACACGCGCCGGAGCCGCCTGCACACTCAGCGGCTTCATCAACCAGATCTTGCCGGACTCGGACATGCGCTGCAGCGGTTCGGGAGCCCGGTGCATCGTCGACACGGTCACCGGCCTCGGTAACTGTGCGGGGCCTGGTGAACTCTGTCAGCAGCAGGCCGGTCTCGATTGCGATCCGCGCTGCGACATCGGGCCCAACGCCGGGAAGACCTGCGCGACGCAGGCCTTCTGCAACCCGGTCAGCGA
Source organism: Acidobacteriota bacterium (assembly GCA_032124015.1). Lineage (GTDB taxonomy): Bacteria > Acidobacteriota > Polarisedimenticolia > Polarisedimenticolales > DASRJG01 > DASRJG01. Next base: position 29 of record JAQBEH010000146.1, on the reverse strand, counting down.
CCAGGGAGCCACCTGCGCGGGTACCTGCC
>JAQBEH010000145.1:0-46117 GCA_032124015.1 Acidobacteriota bacterium | reverse complement strand
ACCCAAGGTGGGAGCCGGATGCGGTAATTCCGCACGTCCGGATCTGTGGAGGGGGCGCCTCGCGAGGGGCGTCCCTACTCCGTCAGGACTGGGGGGGACTCCAGGGGACTGTAGGGGACTCCAGGGGACTCACGGGGGCAACGGATTCGGCGGAGAATCGAGCCTTGGCAACGGAAGTCGCGCGCCATCGCTCTTTTCTCAAAACCTTGGACGCGGGTTCGATTCCCGCCGCCTCCATTAGCGATCTTTAGGGCGGTTTCGTGCCTCGATAGAGCGTGGAGCCGTGATGGGCGCCGGAGCGGGCGGTAAGCAGCTCGCCGCCGTCAGCCTCGTCATCGCCGTGTTGGCGATGGTGCTGGGCGAGTACCTCATGGTGAATCACGCGGTCCATGCCTACTTCGCAAAGGAAAGACCCGACGCGGTGTTGCCGGCACTCCTGTCTCCGGCGAAGCTGCTCCCGATCTACGCCGGCGGGTTCGGCCCGAAGGACATCCTGTTCTACGCGATAGGTGCCTGGGAGGCGTTCCGGTTTCCGTTGAGAGCCCAGACACGTCCGTGAGCGACGACGCGGAGCACATCGAACGTCTGCGCCGCGAGTTGGCGCGCCAAGAAGCGGCCGAGCAAGCGGCCCACGCAACACCGACGAAGCGCAAGGCGGGGCTCGCGGGGATCGGTGCGCTGCTGCTCGCGATCTTGAGCAAGGCGAAGGGGCTTCTCGTCGGCCTGAAGTTCCTGTCGCTCGGCAAGGTGCTGACGACCGGCGGCACGATGCTCCTTTCCATCGCGGGCCCGATCGCGGGGGGCCTCGCCGCGCTGGCGTACACGGGGTTCTTCCTCAATCTGTTCAACTGCCTGCCGGTGTCGCCGCTCGACGGCGGCCGCGTCGCCGCGGTGCTGCACCAGGCCGCGGCTCCGGTGGCGTAGCCCCTTGCCGAACCCCCGATTCGGCGTAAGCTCCACTGCGCTGGAGAGAACACACCATGAGATACGCTTCCGATGTCTTCGTCGCGCTCATTTGCTCTAGTGTGCTCGCGACGTGCTCGGCCTTCGCAGGCACACCTCCCACGGGGTTTCAGGACACCGAGCTTTTCAGCGCGTCAGTTCCCACGGCCTTGGCGTACGAGCCGGGCTCGGGGAACGCGTTCGTCTGCGAAAAGGGCGATGGAAGCGGAAACGCACGGGTCCGGCGCCGCGCGTTGTCTGGGGGAACCGTGACGACCGCGCTCACGTTGACATGTGTCGACTCGAACGGTGAGCGGGGACTCTTGGGCATCGCGTTCGACCCGGACTACCTGCAGGGCGCTTCGACGCGCTGGGCCTACCTCTACTACACGCGCCAGTCGCCCGCCTTCGGAGCGTGCTCGATCTCGGGAAGCGTCGGATCCCGCAACCGCGTCGTTCGTTTCAAAGAGGCCGACGGCGTGCTCTCGGGGGAGGAGCTCCTTCTCGAAGGGCCGATCCTGAGCTCTGCTACGAACCACAACGGCGGCACGCTGCGTTTCGCGCCCGACAAGATGCTCTTCGCGTCGATGGGGGACAACGACACCGACGCCGACGCCCTCCCGAAGTCCCGCGACCTGTCCGATTTGCGCGGGAAGATCCTGCGCATCGCCCGCGACGGCACGCCACCGATCGACAATCCGTTCGTTGGGCAGGCGGGGGTGCGCGGGGAGATCTGGGCCTGGGGGCTGCGCAACCCGTTCCGCTTCTCGATCGACCCTTCGGACGGCACACCGTGGATCGCCGACGTCGGCGAAGATACCTGGGAAGAGATCGACCGTGGCGTGTCCGGGGCGGACTACGGCTACCCGTGCTTCGAAGGTGACGCCACTTTCCGATCCTGTAGTCCGGCTCCGGCGAATCCGACCTTCCCGGCCTTCGCCTACGGGCACACGGCTGGAACCGTACCGTTCAGCGGGGAAACCGTGATCGGCGGTCCTGTCTATCGAAACGGAGATTTCCCCGTGTCCTATGAAGGCCGCCTCTTCTTTGGTGACTACATCGCGGGGTGGATTCGTAGTGCCGCGATCGACCCGGGCGGCACCCTTTCGGACGTCCAACTGTTCATGCCCGACGCTGGAAACGTCGTGGACATCGTTCAAGCGCCGAACGGCTGCCTGGGTTGGGTCGAGATCGGCACGGGTTCCATCCGCGAGACCTGCCAGACGAACGATCAGGATGGCGACGGCTTCTCTGCGAATGGCGGTGATTGCGACGATTTCGACGCGACGGTTTTCCCCGGCGCACCCGAGACGTGCAATGGCGTCGACGACGACTGCAATACCGTCGTCGATGACGGTGGCAGCGCGTTGTGCAGTGACGGCAACGCCTGCACGGCGGATGTCTGCGACGGGGCGAACGGCTGCCTCGCAGCTCACGCGAACGCCAACCTCGACGCGACCGGATTCTCGACCGGCCGGGTTGACGGGCGCGACCTCGCGGTGCTGGCCCTCGCCTGGAATAGTTGTCCGGCGGACCCACCGCCCAGTCGATACAACCCCGCTGCGAAACTGGACCCGCTCAGCGCGTGCATCGGCGACACCGACTTCCATCTGTTCATGAACACCTTCGGACACGACTGCCCCTAACCGGCGCGCTAGCGCGAATCCGACAGCGACCTCAGGTAGGCGAGGCAGTCCGCGATGACGGCGTTGGTTGCGACTTCGAAGCCGCGCATCCTTCCACGTCCGGCGCGGACGATCCCGGCGAGGTCCGAAGCACGATCGAGGACGTGCGTACCGGCGAGCGCGACACCCATCGCTCCGCCCTTGGCGTCGTCGGCGTCACACGGCGCGCACTGGTCGGATTACATCGTGGAGCCTCGCTTCGCGCCCCCCCCGCGAACACGCCGTCGGGCTGACGAGCGAAAAGCGAAGCCGCCTCGTCCACCGAGAGGATCTGCAGGTGGAACGGTCCAGCGTCCTTCGCCCCGACCGCTTCTATCTGCGTAAAGAGCGCTGCGACGTTCTCGTCCTCGGTTGGGGCGCCCCAGGTGCGCACCTTCTCCAGGGTCTTCGTCCACTGCTTGTCGGTGAGACGCTGTTGACGGATGAGGTCTTCCGACCTACGCGGCCGATTTGCGCAGCCGACTCGCAGTCACAATATTCGGAGCGGGTATTCCATTACATTTGTTTCGGTCGTTCATCGCTCGATCAGGAGGCAGCTACCCATGACTTGGCTAGGGCAGAAGACGGAACCTGAACCCACCCGCCCGATTCAACCCGCAACCGCCGTCAATCCGCAGGTCGCTCCACAGCCGATCCCGGCAGAGCGCTTGGAGCGAATGGAGAAGCCCAAGGTGGCGAGTATCGGAAAGTCGCTCCAGGTGAGAGGCGAGCTGAGCGGAAACGAGGATCTCGCCATCGAAGGCAGGGTCGAAGGGAAGATCGCCCTTAGAGGCTTCATTGTGACGATCGGGCAAACCGGAGAGGTCTCCGCCGAAATCCAAGCGAAGTCCGTCGTTGTCGTCGGACTGGTCGAGGGCGACATCAACGCCGACGAAAGGGTTGAGGTTGCTGCGACGGGGACGGTAGTGGGTAATATCCGCGCTCCACGCGTCGTCCTCCTCGACGGCTCCCGGTTCAAGGGCAGCATCGATATGGACACCAAGTCGGGGCCGCGAGCGGTGGTCGCTGAAACCTTGGCTTTCGCGGGCGCCTCAAAGGGCTAGGAGATCGGGCGTATGGTCCAAAAACTCGACCGACGACCAAAGCGTCCGAATACTAGCGCCCTCCTGACGGTCTCGGAAGCTGTTACCTTGGGCCGCGAATCCCTGCGATCCGCTGGTGGCCTACACCCTTCAGCCCTGGCAGGTCTTCCTCGCGGCACCAGCAGGCAGCAATCGACTTCCTGCGGGAGGAGAACCGCGTCCTTCTAGAACAACTGGTTGAGCGACGGGTCCGGCTGACCGATGACCAGCGGCGGCGGCTCGCCGTTGCAGGCAGGGCTGTCGGCAGAAAGGCACTGCTAGATCTCGCCGGGCTTGTTGCTCCCGACACGATTCTCGCCTGGCATCGCAAGCTCGTCGCGGCCAAATGGGATCACAGGTCAAGGCGCGGACCTGGTCGGCCGGGTGTCATGAAGGAGATCGAGAGGCTGGTCGTTCGCTTCGCTACAGAGAATCCGAGCTGGGGCTATCGGAGGATCGAAGGAGCATTGGCCAATCTCGGTCACGGCGTGGCTCGGACCACAGGCGCCATCATCCTGAAGAGGAATGGCATCGACCCCGCTCCCGAACGCAGAAGCCGAATGTCATGGCGCACTTTCCTCGGCGCTCACTGGGCGACAATTGCCGCAATCGACTTCACCACCGTCGAAGTCTGGGGTCGACACGGTCGCATCACGCTGTACGTCTTGTTCGCCATCGAACTCCGGAGCCGTCGCGTTCACTTCGCAGGCATGACGCCGAACCCAGACGACGCTTGGACTCGTCAAGTCGGTCGGAACCTCACCGATCCGATCGATGGATTCTTGTTCGAGAAGCGATTCTGTCTGATGGATCGTGATGCCAAGTTCACGACGGCGTTTCGCCGCATGTTGGCGGGGGCCGGGATCGAGCCCGTCCGCCTGCCGCCGCGGTCGCCGAACCTGAACGCATGGATCGAGAAGTTCATGCGCTCGATCAAGTCGGAGTGCCTCGACCGGATGATCTTCTTCGGCGAAGACTCCCTGCGGCGGGCGGTGCGAGAGTACGTCGCCCACTACCACGCCGAGCGGAATCACCAGGGACTCGGCAACGCGATCATCGCGCCCCTGCCGGTTCCTACCAAAGCACTTGGGCGCGTGCGCTGTCGTGAGCGACTCGGCGGGGTGCTCCGCTACTACCATCGCGAAGCGGCGTAACAACCCTGCCGTCTCCCTCGGCCGCGTCGCCCGCCGCCATCGAGGTGCGCCGACGGCCAACCGCCCGCGCTCACGTCGGTCGCGGCGCGGACGATTCGGACCACCGAATAGACGGATCTTCGCGACATCGTGGGCCATCGCTTGTGACACCCGTGCTGCGGAAACCTTATCCCGTCGCGCTAGAACAACGGATCGAGAGTCGTTTTAGTTTCTGGACCATACGCGCTCTGATTCTGGGCCCGGCGTAATCCGGCTGGACTCTCAGCGCTTCAAGGACAGGTCCCCGAATTGTCACGCGTCGTGAAACCGCACAATCCGGAGGCCGTTACCCCGTTCCTCTGCGCACCGGCGCTGTTGGTTCCCCAACTTCCTTCCTTGGCCGCAGCGTCGTCGCCGACCACGACGAACCAGAGATTGCCCGCCGGGACGCTCACCCAGTCATAGCTCCCCAGAGGGCCGAGGCCGCAAACCGCTCCCGCCAAGACCAGAGTCGAGACGTTCTGGAGCGTGCCGTAGAGGAGGTGGTTATTCGCCGCCGCGCACGTACCGACATCCCAAGTCAAATGCAGCGCGGAGCCGGTACTGGTCAGCCGCGAGGCCTTCATCTCCGCGCCGAACGAGCCGTCGGGAACTGGCGGCGGCGGCGCGCCAGGCGCGCAGGCAAGGTTCGGAAAGGCGAGCGTCAGCGTCCAGTTGCCGAGCGAGCCAATGTCTTGGGCGGCACTGTCGACCGCCTTGAGCCGCCAGTCTCCCGCCGCCCCTTGACCGTCCGCGGCCGACAGGGGGCTGTCGGGCGTGAATGAGCCCGTGTAGGGAGCGTTTCCCGATGCGATCGGGGTCGCCGCTTCGTCGTCGAAGACGGTACTCGTGAAGTTGTCGCCCGAGCCGCCGCGCCGCACGGATAACGGAATCGTCGTGTTCGCCGGTGTGATGAGCGAGAGGGTGAGATCACCGACGTAAGGGTGCGTGACGTTGGCCGTCACGTTCACGTCCTGGACGAGGGCGCTGACCCCCACCGAAATCGTCTTGGTCGTGCCGTTCACGTTATTGTCCGGGATGACCTGGGCTGAGCCATGGCTCGTGTAGCTGTCCGCGTTCAATTCGGCGGTTTTGAACGCGAAGTAGCCTCCCCCGGCGTTGGTGGCGGCGACATTTCCTACGACGTCCGTGGATTCAATCCAGTAGTAGTACGTCGTGCAATCGGCGAGTCCATTCAACGCGCGCGTGTGCGAAGTCGATAGAGCGGTGCCCGGCACGGACACCGGGGTCCCGACCGTGGTGCCGTAGTGCACGACACCGCGAGCAGCCTCGCTGGTCGTCCAACCGATCGTCGCAGAGCCGAAACCGGGGCTGGCCTGCACGTTTCCGATCGTCGGCGGAATGCAGTCGATCGTCGCCGTCCTGTTGACCGCGACGTTCGGCGCGCCGCACGACGAGGCATCGACGTAGTGGAGGTTGATCGTGTCCCCGTCCGTGACCGAGATCTTGCCATCGCCGTGGACCGGAACGCCCGAATACGTGGCGATGGTTCCCTGGAATTGGCCCGATCCGGCAGGACTCTCGGTGAGAACTAACGACTCGGACTGGGACTCGGTCGCGGAGGAGACGGTGACGCTCGTCGTGCCCGTCCCCGTGAGATCGGAATCGATAAGATTGACCGTGACGGGCGACGCGCAGGTGTAGGTACCGCGGCTGAGAACGACCGACCCGGCGCAGGGCACGAATGGGGTCAAAAGCGGTCCCGCCAGCTCGCAGGCTTCCCCCGTCCCTCCGGGGTCGTAGTGGTCGTAGGTTGCGTGGTACCAGGTGACGAGACGCTTTGTGGTGCCCAACGCCTCGCCTGAGATCCACGGGGTGATATTGATGCTCGTGTTCGTGTTGGGGTCGTTGATCTGGTCGGGGTTTTGGGCCAGGGCGGCCAGGTCCCACTGGGCGTAAGCATCGCCGTTGGCTTCCCCATCGAGCGGACCCGGCTGCACGATGTATCCGTTCCCCGTCGCAGGGTTCATGATGCGCCATAGGTCGGTTGTGCCGCCGGTCGTCGGACGGAGAAACGTGCCTTCCGTGGCGATCGGATCGTACACGTCGGGCGTACCGGCACGCCGCCGCTCGATCGTCGTGATTCCGGTGGACGGGTCGTCGGTCGTCCCGTCGGACAACGCATCGATCGCCCACTCGAGGCGCCAGTACGCGTGGTGGTGGTGTTCGTTGCAGGTGCAGCTGTTGGTGGTCGCTCCGAAGCCGAAGATCGGCTCGATCGTTCCGTCGATGTGGAGACGCCACTCCATGACGTACCGGTACCACCCCGCGTTCGTCTCGGTCATGAGCCAGAGGGCGTCGCCCTGATCGTAGATCGCGACCCCCTTGAAGTTCCCCGCATCGCTACCGCTCTCGCACAACGTGGACGGCGGCGCGTTCGCGACCCGGATGCCCGATCCACTCGCAGGCACGTCCGTTCCGTTGGCCTGGAAACAGTCTTCCGAGTAGAGCCAGTCCCGGAACGGCCCGCAAAAGTTCTGGTCGTAGAGGACGTTGAGGACCGGAACTTCGCCCCGCTTGAGGATCAGACGGCCCCGGTAGTAGACGTCCGTGATCTCGAGCCCCGTGCCGTCGCCCTGGACCGCGCCGGTGCAGCTCGGGTGCCTGACGTTCAGCTTCCAGACGGGGTTGGCCGCCGGCCACACGATTTGATAGTAGCTGCAAGGCCCCGGCGCGTACGAGCAGCCCGAGTTCGCCGGCCCACAGGCGAGAAGTGCGGCGCTCGAGGTTTCCGGCGCGCCGGAGGGGTAGCGAACGACGGTGGCCGTCGGAATGTGCACGGAGACGACCTCGTTCTTGTCGAGCGATGCACCGGCGACGGCTTTTGAGATCACGCCGACGTTGACGAGGCGGCGCCCATCGCGGTCGATACTGATGGCCGGCATCGGCTCGTAGAACGTGAGCGTGCCCGCGGCTATCGCCTTCGAGAAGGCCGCGTTCTCGCGAACGACCGCATAGGCGTCGCCGAGCTCGTCGAGCATGCGCGCGGGCTGCTCGGTCTGGACCTTCCTGGAAGTTTCCTTCCCGTCGGCGTCGAGCACGAGCTCGAACGCCGTCTCGACGGTGTAGTCGTAGACGGTGGCGTCGAAGCGCTGCGGATCGTCCGGGCGCGGTCGGACGGAGATGACACGGCGATCGGCGAACCGCTTCCCGGCCTGAGGGGCGAACCGCGTCGCGAGCGCCGTCTCTACGCGCTTCCAGCGTAGGTCCCGGGCGTCCTGCAGCGTCGTCACGCGCACGCGGCCGACGGTCTTGCCGTCGTCGGCGACCGTGAGGTCTTGGGAGGAGGCCGCAAGCACGAGCCCGACCACCGCCAGCGCGAGTCCCCAGTTCTTCACCCCGAAAGCATACGGCGAAGTCCGACCTAATTCATCCACTCCGGGCTTTCACTTTCGTAAGGCGTCGGGGCTTTACGGTGCGGGAGAACCCTTTGAAGCCCATCCGATCAATGACCGTGGGAGGCTTCTTGCAGAAGCTGGTAGATCAGGACCCGTACGGTCTGGGGACGGATGCTGGAAACAGGGCGCCGGTTCAGGAAAAGCGTGGGAGTCGCATGGACTTTTAGATTACCGGCTAGCGCGATATCCGAGTGCACCTTCACCATGGTGGATACATCGAGACGGTCCGCTTTGAATCGCTCAAGATCTAAGCCCAAATCCAGGGCAAGCGAGTCGAAACTGGTCGTTTCGTTTCTGAGATCTGTCGCAAATAGTCTGTCATGGAACGGCCAAAACTTTCCCTGCTTGCGGGCCGCTTCAGCCGCATAGGCCGCTTCACAAGCTCTTGGGTGGAGATCGATCGTCATACCAGGGTTGCAGGCGGTGTTCAGCGGAAAATGCTTCAAGACGACCTGAAGCTTGTTTGCATACTGGTCGACAACAGTGTGCAACTCACGCGCGTAGCGTCGACACGCGGGACACTGGAAATCGGTAAAGACAACAAGCTGAAGTGGTGCATCTGCCGGGCCCAGAATGGGATCTTCGGGTTCAAGCGGGATGTCCTGTTCCGTTGTCGTTTCAAACTTGGCCAGAATCTGCTGTGGATTGTCTGATGACGACCGGGGTGGCACTTCGAGGAGCATCCACTGATACAGAACGAGCGCTCCCAGCGCCACTGTGACGATGCCGAGCATCTTCCAGCGCGCCCGGACAGGGTCAGCTGTCTTACCCGTGATCAGAAATCTTGCCCCTGCCATGAGTGTCCGAATCTGTTGGGTCGCCGGTCGGCCTGTCAGGCGCAGCAACAGGAAGGCAAGCGCCAGGTTGTCAAGATGCGCCAGAGTGCACAGACGACAGAATGGAGCCTGACCGGTGACCATCATCCCAGCCAGGAAAAGACTAATAAAGAAAGCCGGCAGCGACACCAAGAACGCCGCGAAGTCAGCCTCGAACGCGAACTCATCGCCAAAGAGATGGCCAAGAAGCTGGAATCCGGCCAAGGCGGCGTAGTAGATCAAGCTCCACGCCGCGAGCGGCAGTCCGTAGTGGACAGCCACCGGACTTCCCAACATGTCACCATAGCCCCCACCGAACAGGGCCAAGAAAAGACCGGTGTTACCGCCCGGCCATTGCCCGGTAAGAACAGCTTGGCGCCACACAACACAAAAAGAAATCACCAGGCCTACGGCAATCAGCGTCCAGCAGATCGCTCGGGTACGAAAGACAGTCATTTGTGTGGTCTGCCCCCTTCTGCCGGTCCGAAGTTGAATCGACAAAGTCTACTGCTTCCGCCACCGGAGCGGAACCGTCCCGCAGCAGGGGCTCACGACGATCTCAGGGAAAGAGTGCGGCGACGAAGCCGACACCAACGTCACAAACGAGGGAGAAGCTTGAACAGCCATGCCATGGGTCGGTGGGAATAACTACGATTTTCCCACCGCCCCCGATTTACGACAGAACTAATGTGGCAAGAGCTGGTTACTTCCCCCCGCCGTCCTTTTGGTCGCACTTGATCTCTTCCGCACCGACGCAGCATCCCTGGAAGAAGCAACCCTTGGGGGGATTGCTATCGTTCTTGTTGCCGTGGATGGTATGGCCCGTATGGTTCCTGACTTCAGTTGCATCGCCGGTACAGATGGGGTGCCCCTGATGGCAGTATCCCCACTTCCATGGGGTGCCATTGGAGCCGTCGCCGCCATCGCACGGATCTGCCTGTCCATTTGCTCTAACCGAGTTCATGTAGACACTCAACAAGCCGACAGCACAAACCATCATAAGCAGCGCAAGTACTCGTCTCAGTTTCATTGTCTTCCTCCTTTTTGAAATTTTCACATCCTCGCCGAGCGCCTGAAGCGCCTGCAGCGCGTTCCTTCCGCCGTTGTCGTCACGTGTTCGCATGCAAGTGGACTTTGCCTCACCGTTGCTACCCCCTTTCCTCGCATGGTTCTGTTGCTGGACTGTCCACCCGCGAGTTTTGTTTGGATGTACCGCTAACCGTCTCAGGATGCAACGGGTAATTTTTGTCGACAAGATTTTCTTGCTTCTTGCGGTCTCGAACGGAAACGAACGAGGTGAGAGGTATTAAAACCTCCGATGGCTCACTCTCCAGCCTCGCCCTCTCCGACGCGCAACCCCGGAAGCACTGCCGAATGCGGGGAGGATGACGGCGCCGTAGTGCGCGAAGATGCGCACGCTGCCCCCGAGCGTGACGTCGTCGCCCAACGATTCTTGGGCCCATGCTCGCGGGCCGACGAGCCATGCGCACGCAAACATAGCGTGCATCATCCATTTCATAGAAGCATCCTCTCAGAACAGAACGGCATGGAATCCGGGCGCCGCCCGATCTTCGTTCAGCTACACGAGCGCCATTGCAGTTGGTAAACGATTGGAGGATAGGGGCTTTCATCGCCGCAACCCAACTTCGGGGTCGTCCCGGGGCCGCCGGCGCGATCTCCGACTCACGCGAAGCTGGCAGCAGCCTTGCCCGATTCCCGGGCTCGTCGAGTCTGCGGACGCCCGTCGGGCGGCCGGACGTGCGGGCAGGCGCCCGATCGCGCCGGGGCGAAGCGTCGCCGAGCGTGAGTACCCCGTCGCGAGGACACACCTCGCGCGGAACGTCGATACGGACTCGACGGTGGGCCAGTCTCACGCTGTATCCGTGACGCCGCCCGGGGTCGGGGATCTGTGTGGTGAGGGCGTGGATGAGATCCAGCGGATCGAGGATCGTCTCCACGAGCCCGGTGCGCGGATCGGGCGGGGTGCGCACACTCAAGCGTCCTCCTTCGACCTTCTCGACGACGTCGATGGGCAGAGGCCCGCGGGTCAGATAGCGCGCGAGGCGCTCGGCGCCCTTGAGGTCGTCCGTCGGGACGGTTTGCTCGCGGTGCACCGAGAACCCGGAGTGCACCCAGCCCAGCAGCGAGCGCTGGAACTCCTCCGAGAGCCGCTCGGCGCGGTGCAAGCGCTGGAGCAGGCGGCGGTGAAAGACCTCCTCGACGAGCCGCGCGTCGAAGTACGGCAGCTGCAGGAACTCTCCCTCCTCTGTGAATGCGCCGTCGGTGAGGAGGGCGTGCACGTGGGGGTGGAAGTTGGCGGCGTACGAGCCGAACGTCTGGATCGAGACGACCAGGCCCGGTGTGACGTCGTGGCGATCGAGGATCGCGCGGACGCTCGGGACGATCGCGTCGCGCGCGGCGCGGGCGAGCAGGCCGAGCAAGCGCCGCTCGCGCTGGAACAGCCCGCGCAGGACACGTGGAATTTTTCCCCCCAAAGGGGGAACTCCCGATGGTCGGTCGGACGATCGCCCTCCGCCGGCCTCTACCCGGCCGAGGCCACGGACGGCGCGTCGTAGAAGCCGGAAAGTCCCGCCGATCCTCGGCCCCCACTCTGAAGAGTACGAAAATGTGAACCGATTCCCGCTACCGGTGTCTTTGAAGTCGGCGTACATCCGTAGCGCGGGCCGACCTTGCCATCGGCTCCGAATCGAGAGCCGTGAGACACTTTTGCAAAACGTTCCTGCTCGTTCCGTTCATGCTTGCGCTTAACAGCGCTGCGGAACCTCCAGCGTTATTCACCGAGTCCGCGGCCGTGCTGTTCAACGTTTCGGAGCGAGATCTCAACCGGATCGTCGTGGACTCTTTTCACGCCAACGGTGGACCGCGGTTCGAGGGGGAGAAGGAGCGAGTCTCCTCGAGCGTGGCCGGACTCCGCTACCACGCTCTGTTTTCGGACCCGGTGCTTCGGCTCGGCAAGGACGGTACCGCTCGACTCTCGTTGGACATCATTGACGGAAGCCTGCGCATTGGACGGCTCGAGCGGAGTATCGGCGGAGTGAAGGCGCGATGTGAAGAGGCCGGTCTCGACGTGGATCCCGGGCGCCCCCTCGCCGTCGAAGTGGCGCTCGATCTCACGATCGAAAACTTCGCCCTCCGGGTTATTCCCCGAAGCGTCGAGATTCCTGAGGCGGGAGAGCGCCTGCGGCTCGTGGAGCCGGCACGATGCAAAAATACGTTGTTTCCACGGTGGTTTTTGTGGGGGTTGGGTGAACCTTATCTCCGTCGTTCCTTCGGCAATCTGGACGAGGTCATCCTCAAGCGCGCAAAAACCAGCGCTGCTCGCCTGGAAAAGAAGGAGAGCCTGTTGACGAAGGGCTGGGAATTTCCTCGGGTGCACGGCGCCGATTCCTCGGCGAGGCTCCACCTCTTCCCGGAGACTTTGGACATGAGTGGTGGGTCGCTGCTGGTCGGATTGACCGCCGCGAACACCCGCCCGACGCTTCGCGTCACGCCCCCTCGTCGCCTCGACGTCGCGAGATCGCTCCCTTCCGGCTCCTTCCTCGGGCTGTCGGAGTCGTTCGTGAACGAGATCGCTCGACGGATGACCGCCGACACGCCGGGATCGCATCGGAAGTCCGACGGCAAGATCCGGAAGCTACGCGCGGGCGACGCCGTTTACGCGCTGATTCCCGGCCTCCGCGAGCTCGACTCCAAAGAGAACCTCTCCTTCGAGGTCACCTTTCCATTCGCGCCGCGTTTCGAGTTCCATCACCTCGACGAAGAGGAACCCGCTTCGAGCGGGAACAGGGCGTTGATACGGGTTCTCCTTTCGGGGATGGAGATCCACGTTCGAAAGAACGAGGGCGGACGGACGAGGTTGCTCGGCACGGTTCACGTCGATTCGGCCCGGATGGCCGTCGTCCCCTTCGCGAGCGTGCTCGGGGGCATCTCGTTCCGCATCGTGGAGAACCAATGGCAGGTCTCCTCGGTGGGTCTCGAGTTTGATGAGGACCTCGTGGCCGCGACGCTCCAGGAGCTGACCTTCGGCAAGATCTTCGCGACGAGCTACGAGCCGTTGCTCCTGCGCGCGCTGCACCTGGGAGGAACTGAGTTCCGCCCGCAATCGTTCGCCGTGAACGGAAGCTACCTCGTCATTGGACTCGGGGAGCCGACGTCGTCCGAGCGAGCAGCGCCTTCCGTAGTCTCCAAACGAACAGAAAACCCTCTCGGGTCACGCTGACGAGTTCCTGCCTCCCGTCGCCATCGAGGTCACCGACCGACGGGGCGGAAAAGACCCATCCGCCCGTGAATTTCGGGAAACCCTCGGCCTCTCCCCCCGCCTTCTTGAAGGCGTGGAGGAGATACCCCCCGCTCCCCAACAGGATCTCCTGGGACCCGTCTCCGTCTACGTCCGCCGCGACCGGCGCACCCAGCACGGTCAGGTCTTCCATTAGACGTGGGTAATTCGGGATCATGGGAACCGATGGCGCCTCTGCGGCGCCCGGCTTCATGCTCCATCCTCCGAGAACCGGTGGCACATCGAGGGGGATGCCCGGGCTCGTCCGCATCGTCAGCATCCTTAGGGGGAGCAGTGGAGCGTACAGTTCCATCTCGCCGTCGCCGTCCGTGTCCGTCACGATAGGAGATCCAGGGCTCGCAATGAAACTGATCCCCTGGAACTCCGAGCCCGTGCCGGGCAGGAGGGAATACCGAGCTAGAACGGCCGGCGCACCGCCGGGTCGGTGATCCAATAAAAAGATTCCGGATCCGGTGACCCCGTAAAGGACGACCTCCATGTCGCCATCCTGGTTCACGTCGACCAGCACGGGGGTCATCTGCACGCCGGTCGCGAGCGTAGGTATGAGCACATCTCGCAGCAGGGGGACCTCGACCGGGTCCCATCCCGCGAGGAAGGGTCCACCGTGATGCAGATTACCGTCCGCGTGGATCGCGTAGGCCGCTGCCAGCCCCTCCCGCACGCCGTTCCCGCCGAACACGATCTCGGGGCGGCCGTCGCCGTCGACGTCCCCAACCACCGGCGTGGAAACGAGCTTCGACCGTTGACCGGTCCTTTGGTCCTCGACCGCGACGGGGAATCCTGCGAGCGGCTTGCCATTTCCCCGCCAGGCGTAGACGGTGCCATCGAGCGCGGTCACGATGATTTCTTGGCCCCGCTTTCCATCCAGGTCCGCGAGAACGGGCTTCGAGAGGATTCCCCGCTCGAGGCTCGGCGTGGGGGCGCCGGTTCGGGACGATTCGGAGCGCACCGAGACAGGGAAGCCCCTCAGGCGCTTGCCTTTCGAGTTGAAGGCGTAGATCTTCCCTTCGCGTGAGGCCACGACGATCGCCATCCTGCCACGCCCGCGGAGGTCTGAAACAACGGGCTCGCGGATCAAGGTCTCCCCGATCTTGGTCGACAAGAGCGAGGGCCCAAAATCGAGATGGTGGCGCTGCTCGCGAAGTCCAGAGCTCTCCCATTTGAGGATTCGGAGCGTTCCATCGGAAAGCGCGAGGATGACTTCATCCCGCCCGTCCCCGTCGAGATCGGCGACGACCGGGGAGGCCTCGCCCGACGCGCCCAGGTTCAGTGGGGGGAACTCCATCCAGTCCGGGTCGTCGAGCACGAAGAAGCTTCGACGTGACTCCGCGACGAGCCCCCGGTCGTCCGTGACGCGGAGCCTGACGGTCACGGAATAGCGGTCGCGCTGCTCGCGCGTCGTCGGCGCCGGACCGGTGGACTTGGGCAACTTCTCGAAGTCCAGGGTCCCGAGCGTTCCCTCCTTGCTCCCTGTAACCTCGCCACCGGCCACGAGCACGAACTCATCGTCTCGAGGCTGGATGCCCAGCGCGTACTCGAGGGCGAAGGTCGCCCGTTTTGCGCGCGGCACGTGAATGGAGCCCGTGACGGCCACCCGCGGGGTCGCGTTGGGAGAGACGATCTCGAACCAGTCCGGCGCAACGAGATCGGCGTTCGGCGGGATGCGGCCGCCTTCGACGGCGAGGATCGATTGGAGCACGTTGACCCGCCCGTACCCATAGATCTCGTCGAATCCCTTAAGGGCCCGGTAGCGGAGGGAACCCCAATCGGGCGACGTGTTATCGAGGTCGTCCGCGGTCGTCCGGAGAATCTGGTACACCTCCTCGGCGGTGAGCGGCCCCACCCCCGCGTTGCGCGCCGCCGATTGGATGAGTCCCGCCACACCCGCGAGCCGAGCGGTGGAACCCGAGGAACAGCTCGTTCCCGGGACCGTCACGGAAACCCTGGCGCCGAAGTTGGTGCACGGAGAGATCCCCCAAAACGTGGTCGCCTTCAGAAAGTCGTCCACATGGTTGAACCGGATTGTGTTCACGTAGAACGCGTGGCCGTAGAGGCTCGGGAAATTGTGGTGGTAGGAGAACTCGTCGGCCGCCGAGGCGATGACCGGAACGCCTCTGGCGTAGGCGAAGTCCACGGCGCGGCGCGCCGCGGGGGTGTTGTTGTAGCTCCCGAGCGCCGAGCCGATCACGGAAGCGCCGGCGTTGACGGCGAAGACGACCCCTCGGGCGAACCGGTTGGCATCGACCACGAAGCTGTCTCCCACGCGAACGGGGAGCACGCGGCATCGTGGGCAGACACCCGCATCGTCGATGCCGTTGTTGGTTTCTGCCGCCGCCGTGGACGCGATCCCGGTCCCGTGACGGAATCGGACGTCGTCCCCCGGGTCGTTGTCTCCCCCCGCGACGCCGCAGTGGGTTCCCTCGAAGAAGTCGTAGCCGGAGATATCGTCGACGTACCCGTTCCCGTCGTCGTCCCGGCAATTCGAAAACGCTTGGATCAGATCGCCCGGATCGAGGATTCCGTTGCCGTTACGGTCGCCGACCCGAGAGTCGCCCTCGTAGTCGTCGATGTTGAAGATACCGTCTCCGTTTCTGTCCTTGACGCTCGAGCCCGCGGGGAGGGGAAGCTCGCCCGGGTTCAAGTAGAGCTTCCGCACGAGGTCCTTGTAGTCCCAGAGGATTCCGCTATCGAGGACGGCGATGACGACGTCGTCGCGACCGAGCGTGTGCTGCCAAGCGCTATCGAGAGACATCCCGATGGAACCGAGGGCGAGCTCGCTTGGGTGCATCCGGCTCTTGTCGAGTTCATCCGGGATCCGGCTCAGGTACTCCCATTTTTTCGAAAAAGAAGGATCGTTGGGCGGGCAGAGCTCGGGGTCGGTCCCGAGGGCGCCGGGCCAGCACGATCCGTCCGGATGGGGGACGGAGTTCGGCGCCGCCCCAGCCGCGGCCGCGAACCAACTGCAGGTCAATATCCCGAGAGTCAGCCTGACGTATGAGCGCACTTCGACTCGGCGCCTGGCCGCATCACGCGAGACCATCCCGCCGAACGCCAGGAGTGTCGATCCTGGCGCCACGAGGCACCCCCTTGAATGTAGGCCACGACACCCGGTTAGACTAGGTGCCATGGAGCCAGGGCAAAAGATCCTGCATTACAGCTTGGTCGAGAAGATCGGCGAGGGCGGGATGGGTGTGGTCTGGAAGGCCGAGGACACTCGTCTACACCGGCACGTGGCGCTGAAGTTCGTGCCCGACAGCGATTCGTCGGAGGCGAAGACCGTGGACCGGTACTTGCGGGAGGCCCGGGCGGCTTCGGCGTTAAATCACGCCAACATCTGTTCCATCCACGACATCGGCGAATGGCAGGGACGGCGGTTCATCGTGATGGAACTGCTGGAGGGCCGGACGCTCCGTGAACACATCGGTGCCAAGCCGATGGCGATCGATGCGGCGATCGACCTCGCGATCCAGATCGCCGGGGCGCTGAGCGCGGCGCACGAAAAGGGGATCGTCCATCGCGACATCAAACCGCAGAACATCTTCGTTGCCCGCGACGGTTCCGCCAAGATGCTGGACTTCGGCCTGGCCAAACTCGGGGCGACCGACGCGCTCGACGGGAGCGACGCGACTCATACCGAGATGGACAAGACACAGTCGGGATCGGTTGTCGGAACGGTCGCCTACATGTCCCCCGAGCAGGCTCTAGGAAAGGAACTGGACTACCGCACGGACGTCTTCTCGCTTGGCGTGGTGCTGTACGAGATGATCACCGCGCGGCGCGCGTTTGCGGGGAACACGTCGGCCGCGGTGTTCGACGCCATCCTCAACCGCGCTCCGACCGCGCCCATCGAGTTCAACTCGCGGGTTCCGGTCGAGCTCCAGAACATCGTCAACCGCGCGATGGAGAAAGACCCAGCGCTCCGTTACCAGAGCGCCGCCGACATGGGCGCCGACCTCAAGCGCCTGAGGCGCGGTTCGTCCGCGGAGAAAACCGGCGCGCACACGCTTGCGGCTGCTCCCGGTTCGCGGCTATGGGTGAGGGTGGCCGCGGCACTCGTCCTGGTCCTGGTCCTGGCCCTGACCGTGGCGGGCATCGCGCTCCTACGAACCGCGAGGGAGGACAAGGAGCCCGCGCCGGTCGGCCCGGACGCCTCGAGAGGCCCGTCGATCGCCGTCCTCCCGTTCAACAACGCGAGCGGTGACCCGGATCAGGAGTACTTCAGTATCGGTCTTACCGAGGAGATCATCACCGAGTTGTCCCGGTACCGGGAGCTCTCCGTCATCGCGCACCTCGCGACGGCGGACTTCAAGAGGAACAACGCCGACGCGGAACTTGCGGAGATTGGTTCGGCCCTCAACGCGCGCTACGTGTTGCGGGGGAGTGTGTTCAGACAGGGAAACCGCATCCGCATCAATGTCGGACTCTCCGACGCCACGGAGGGCCGTTCGGTCTGGGGCACTACCTACGAACGCGACCTGACGGTACAGGATCTTTTCGCCATCCAGGACGACTTGACGCAGCAGGTCGTCAGCGCCATTGCCGGCAACTACGGCGCCCTGGCTCGCGCCGAGTTGTCGGAGCTGCGGGGAAAACCGCCGACCAACCTGCGTAGCTACGACTGCGTCCTGCGCGCCTACGATTACCTTCAAAACCACACCACGGAAAATCACGCCATAGCCCGGGAGTGCCTCGAAAAAGTGGTCGAAGCGGAACCGGATTACGCCGACGGCCTGGCCTGGTTGGGGTACATCTACGCGGAGGAATACCACCACCGTCGTAACGAGAGGCTCGACGCGTACGTCGCGCTCGACCGGGCGCTCGCGCTCGGGCTCGAAGCCGTACGGCTCGACGGTGCCAGCCATGTCACGCACGGCAATCTCAGCCTGACGTATTACTTCCGCGGCGACTACGAACGTGCCACGCTCGAGAGCCATCGAGCGATCGAACTGGCTCCGAACCATGCCATGTGGTTGGCCGTCTTGGGCCTCTACCAGATCCAAAGAGAGGATTTCGAAAACGGGGTTCCGATGGTGAATCGGGCGATCGAACTGTTCGGACCGCATCCGCCAGGCTGGGTCAGGATGGCGACCTTCCTCGACCACTACGCCCACAATCGATACGAGAAGGCCCTCGCGGAACTGTTGGCAACCGATCTCGGGGAGGATTTCCGCGCCCCGCTCTTTCTTGCAGCGACCTACGGTCAACTCGGTCGACCGGCGGACGCGGGACCCGCACTCGAAGAATTGCGGAGGCTCTTTAAGCTTCCCGTCAGCGAACTCCGCGCCGAGCTGATCGAACGCCACGCCCAATCGCCGGGTTTGACCGATCACCTGTTGGAGGGCTTGACCAAGGCCGGGTTGGATCTGACGTCATGAACTCCCGAGACGCATCCGATCGCGCATGGGCCATTTTCTTCGCGCGCGCCATATTGGGTTTGATCTTCTTCATGGCCGGAGTCTGGAAGGTTTTTCAGTTGGGCCCACTGCAGCACGCCCAGCGCCTTTTCGTCGAGCCTTATGCTCAGACATTTCTTCCCCGTTGGTCGCTTTGGACCACGGGGGTTGCTGTCCCGGTTGTCGAGTTGGCGGCGGGCGCAATGCTGCTTGTGGGCATACGTGTGCGGGTGGCGCTTCTCGCCTTGGGCGGGGTGCTGGTGCTCGTGACATTCGGGCACTTGCTCGCCGAGCCGCTCTATGAGTTCCACAGTCATGTCATCCCGCGCGCTGCACTGCTCCTCTTCTTGCTGGTCATGCCACGCGGCGATGATCGCCTGTCGGTAGACCAGTGGTTGACGCGACGGAAAGCCAGGGTGTAGGTGCAAGAATCGCAGCCGCGAACGAACGAGAAACGTCATTCCGTACGATCGGCACCTTGCCTGCTGACCGTCACTCGGGCGACGCCGTAAGCCGCCGCCAGCGTCGCCGCCGTTGCGAGTGCCAGGCCAGGCTGGTCCACGGCCCCAGCCACGAACAAGAGCGCGTAGATCGCGAGAAACAGCCCGGCAACCACGGATAGAGCGGCATGCGAAAAGGAGAGTCGGGATCCCGCATCCGCAGCCGGAACAATACGATCACCATGAAGCCGTCGGTGACCAGGATGAGAAGGATAGCCAGCGAGAGCAGCCGGCTGAAGGATCCCGTCGCCGCCAGGACTAGTGACACGGCACCGACGAAAAGCGTGGCGACCCACGGTGTGCCTCCGCGATTGATGTGAGCAAGAACGCTGGGTGCGAGACCGTCGCGGGCAAGGCCGTAGACGACCCGAGGGGTCACGAAGACGTTGGCGTTCAGGCAGGCAAGCACCACCAGAAGTGCGAGCAGGGCGGTCGCGGACCCCGCCCACTCTCCGAACAGCCGGGCCATCACGTCTCCCGCCAGGAGGGGCGAGGCGGCGATCCGGTCGAAGGGGAGGACGTTCAGGAATGCCGCATTGAGGAGAAGGTAGAGCCCCGTGACGAGGCCGATGCCCCACAGGAAGATCCGCGGGAGCGTGCGTGTCGGGTCCACGACCTCCTCGGCGACCTTGGCTGCGTCCAGGTAGCCGTAGTAGGTCCACAGGACCGGCTGGAAGGCCACCGCGAGGGCGCCGAGAATCGCGACACCCGTGGGCGCGCCCGGAAGGGAGGACGACGCCCACTTCCCACCGTTCCCCGCGAGCACCGAGACAACCACGACGCCCACGAGGGCCAGGACCTTTGCCGCCGTGGAGATGTTTTGCGTCCAACGGCCGAACGCGACGCCCGCGAGGTTCACACCGACGAGGAGTAGGACCGTCAAGGCTCCGAGCATGCGTGCCACCGACTCCGAAAGCCCGACGAGCCGGGCCAGGTACTCCCCGCAGACGACGCCGATGGCCGCGATCGCGACGCAGTAGATCCCCGCCTCGAGCCATCCGATCGCGAAGGCGACACGCGGGCCGAAGGCCTCGCCGGCGTAAACGTACTTTCCGCCGGCGCGGAGATGCCGCGTCGAGAGCTCCGCGAACACGAGCGCGCCCACGAGACTTACTATTCCGCCGAGGGTCCAGGCGACGAAGGTGAGCGACGGACGCCCGAGGCGGGCGGCGACGAGTCCGGGGTCCTGAAGATCCCCGACCCGACCATGATCCCGACGACAATCGCGAGTCCGTCGAACAGCTTGATCGAGCGTCCGAGTCGGGTTTCGCCGTCGACGGCCAGGAAGCGTCCCAAGCCGATCCTCCGCTCAAGCGGTGCTGCGCAGCCCGCCGGCGCGCGTATCATACGCAGCATGGATAAGAAGGAACGCGGAGTGCGGGCGACCAGCCGCGAGTTCTCCCGCTACGACCAGGTCGAAAAGCCCCAGGAGTACCACCTCGCGGAGGGAGCCGACGAGGGCGCCTTCGACGAAGAGTACCGGATTCTAAGCTGCGACCTCGGCCTGTTCCTGCATGGCGGCGACGAGGGGAAGCACCGCTTCGCCCGCGAGCTGGGCGAGGCGCTGAGGGACATCGGCTTCGCCATCCTCCACAACACCGGAATCGACACGGGCCTGTACGATCGCGCCGCGGAGCACGTCGTCGACTTTTTCACGAAAACCCCGCTCGATGAGAAGCTCCGCTACCGCTCACGTCGCCACGGCTCGGTCAAGCAGGGCTACTTTCCCATCTAAGGAATCCTCCGACATCCATCCGGATCTCGTGGAAGGCTGGGTGTTCTGCCGCAGGGCGTTCGACCTCGACCCGCGAAACGTTCTTCGCGTCGTGGAATTCTGGCCACGTCCCGAGATCGAGCCCTTCTTTCGCGGGTTCTGTCTCGAGCACGAGCGTCTCATCCTTCCCATCATGCAGGCCATTCTCGCCTCCCTCGGCGAGGACCCTCACCTGTACGACCGGAGATTGACGGGCACCAATTTCGGGCTCCGCCTGAACTACTACCCACCGATCGGCGGCAAGGACGACGCCCTGGGCGCCGGTCGACTCCTGGGCCACGAGGACGTCGACCTGTTCACGCTGTTGCCCGCGCCGCAGATCGAGGGCCTACAAGTCTTGAATCGTCGCAATGGCAAGTGGGTCAGGCTGCAAGCCCCCCTCGGGAGCATCGTCCTCAACACTGGCGATTACATGCAACGCATCACGAACGACATCCTGCCCTCGACGACGCATCGGGTCTCGAAGCCGCGAGATCCGGCCCTGCGTGTTCTGCCGCGAGCGACCTTCCCCATGGCGGTGTACCTCTGGGAGGAAGAGCTGCTCGAGTGCCTGCCCTCCCTGCAGACTCCGAAGTACCCGCCGTTCAAAGCCATCTCGTTCCACACGAAAACGACCAGCAAGTTCTACGGGGATGATTACGCGGTGGACAAGTAACGGCGACGTCTGTGGACCGGCACACCGTTCGGACACGAGCGAGAGGGAGACACGAATGCGCGGGGACGGGTCAAAACTTGGCATCACACGGGCCGAGGGGAATGACGGCATCATCGTCGTGCGCGGGAGCGAGAATTGCCGTGACTGGAACGGCATCCACTACAAGACCGGGCTTTCCGCCACGAACGCGGGGGCCAAAAATCTTTCCATGAACGTCGCGACCATTCCACCCGGCGGAGTGGCCTATGCGCACGTGCACGTCGGCTTCGAGGTCATGCTGTACATTCTCGCCGGTCGCGTACGACACGAGTATGGTCCGGGCCTCACGCTCAGCGTCGAGAATGCCGCCGGCGATTTCATCTTCATCGAGCCTGGCGTTCCGCACGAAGTGTTCAACGTCAGCTCGACCGAGCCCGTGATCGCCGTGGTCGCCCGTTCCGACGCGAGCGAGTGGCAAAACATCGTTGGCTACGATCGCAAGACCGGCGAGGTGCAAGGTAACGTGGGTGCGTGAGCAGAAAAACCGGCAGCCGTGTCGCTATTTCGCCTTCGCGATCCCGAGCGCTTCGAGTTTCGCCGCAAGGTCCGGCCCCGCTGTTTGTGGCTTCACCTTTTTATCGATGTCCAGGATCTTCCCATCGGGGCCGATGTAATACGTCCATCGGTTCGCGTATCCGACTCCCGGCATGAGGACGCCATAGGCTTCGGCGACCTTCTTGTCGGGGTCGGCGAGAATCGGGTAGTCGCAAGAAAGGGACTCGGCGAACTTCTTGTTGGTGGGCGCGTCGTCGGTTGAGATCGCGAAGTAGGTCACGTCGAACTTGCGGATTGTGGCGCCGCTCTCACGGAGCGACTTGCACTCGGCGGTTCAGCCACCGGTGAAGGCCTTCGGGAACCACGCGAGAACGACAGCCTTTCCCTTGAGCTCGGCGAGATCGTAAAGCTTCCCGTCGGAGCCCTGGAGATTGAATGGCGGCGCCAGGTCTCCCGGCTTCAGTTCCGCGGCCCGCGTCGGGCCCGAGGTGGCCCCCAAACCCGCGATTGCCAGTAGTCCGGCAACAATTGATCTCATCGACGATTCCTCCTGCCGCAGTCTGGCAGCGAAAGCACGGTACGACAAGCAGGGTGTGGATGGACCGGCATTTGCGCGGTGGGTGGAACCGCCCGGACTCCCCGTGCGTAGCACAACTCCTCGGGAGGGCTTCATGCGAACACTGCGTTCACTCAAATTCCTGTTCACCGCCCCGTTCATTCTCGTGCTCTTGGTGGTCATCAACTGGATGACCTCGCCGGGGAACTGGTGGGTCCAATGGGCCGCGCTTGGGATCGGCATCGCCTGGGTCCTAGCGCTCTTCCGCGTCATGCGGGCGATCGTGCTGGTCGGCGGGCTTGCCGCGCTCGGGGCTGGAGCCAGTGGAGCCTTCTCGAAGTGGTCTTGGTATGGGAATGGAGGACACAACCGATGAGGGACGACATAAAGAGGCTGTACCGATCGAACACGGAACGAAGGATCGCCGGGCTATGCGCGGGGATCGGCCTATTCTTCCGAATCGATCCAACCTTCGTTCGCATCGCCTGGATTGCCGTCACGCTCCTGACGGGTTTCGTTCCAGGCACGGTGGCGTACCTGATTAGCTGGATCGTGGTTCCGCTCGAGCCGCTTCCGGCTGTTCCGTCACATGTCGAGCACACCGCGGGGAGTCCGGCGTAGATTGCGAATCGACTCAGTTCACAGCCGCGACAATCCCAAGGAGAAGTGTCGGGTCACCCGCGCAATGCGGACGGCAGGGGTCGCGGGAGGCGACGGCGGGTGACCCGATCGTCCGGAACCTACGGTGAACTTCAACGTCGTGCCACCGCGCGGCAAACGCTTTTGAGGTCTGCTCAAAGAACCGCTTGACGACCTCGGAGGTCCTCCGTACATTCCCGCCCGATGCGAACCATCGTTCTTCAAGGCTGTTGCGCGTGTTGTCGGCGAGAGGGCTGCGGCCTTCGCCCGGCGCGCGTGTTCGGAGGCAACCTAGCGTAAGACGCTGACCTGACACTGCAAAAGGCGATCGAAAGCGGCCCATGCACCAACGCGTGCTGGGCCGTTTTTTTTTTGGCTCGGAGACGACCGAAGGGTCAAAGGAGGAAACACCATGAGCGAGGTTCTCAATGAGGTCTTGGCAGCGAATGCGCGTTACGCGGCGGGCTTTGGTGACAAGGGTGAGCTGGCCATACCGCCGGCCCGAAGGTTCGCGATTCTCACGTGTATGGACGCGCGATTGCACCCGTCGAAGTATGCCGGGCTAGCAGAAGGCGACGCTCACGTCGTACGGAATGCAGGTGGCCGGGCCAGCGATGACGCCATTCGGTCACTCGTCATTTCGTACAAGTTGTTGGGCACGCGCGAATGGTTCGTCATTCATCACACGAACTGCGGCATGGAGCTGTTCACCGACGAGATCATGCGCGATCTACTCGCAAGCAGCCTCAAGACCTCGACGTTCGACGGCAAGGTCTGGCGCGACGGCGGGGCAGGGCCAGGGTCGACAGAGGGTCAATTCGTAGATTGGCTGACGATCAAGGAGCAAACCCGGAGCGTCACCGCGGACGTCACACGAATTCGAAACCATCCTTTGGTTCCTCGCGACATCCCGATTTACGGGTATGTCTACGACGTGGCCACTGGAAAACTGGTGGAGGTACCCGAGGCGACCGTCGCGGGCAAGGCGGAATAGCCGTGCCCGTCACCCCAGCATCTTCCAGAGGTAGGCATACTCGAGCGTGTACGTGCGGGCGCGCTGTGGGTTCACCGAGCCGGAACCGTGACCCCCCTCGATCTGCTCGAAGTAGTAAACCGGATGGCCCAGTTCCATCATCTTCATAGCCATCTTCCGCGCGTGGGCCGGGTAAACGCGGTCGTCGCGTGTCGTCGTCCAGAATTACGCTGTGCCTCGCCAAAATCCCATCCGCCCTAAAAACAAAGGGTTTGCGCACGGCGGATCGTACCGCGAAACCGCGGTCATGGCTGCGTTGACCCCGCTTCTGCGGCCGTCCATTCTGTCCCGATGTTCCCCCGAATTGCCTTCATGCTGGGTTGGCTTCGACGTCTCGGTGCGTCGCGGTCCGACCTTCAGATCGAGAACCTCGCGCTCCGCCAGCAGCTCGCCATCCTTACGGCCAAGAGACCTCGACCGATAATGCGTTTGGCGGATCAGTCCTTTTGGCTCGGGTTGCGTCGCTTCTGGCCACGGTGGAAGGAGGCTCTGGTCATCGTCCAGCCAGCCACGGTCGTGCGCTGGCATAGACAAGGATTCCGGAAGTACTGGACCTGGAAGTCGCGTCGCCGGGCCACTGGACGACCGTCCACGAGAGCCGAGATCCGCGCACTCGTCCGCCGCCTGGCAAGCGAGAATCCCACGTGGGGTGCGCCGCGCATCCACGGCGAGCTTCTCATGCTCGGCTTCGACGTGTCGGAGCGCACCGTCTCCCGAATCATGCCAAGGCGACCACCGGACCCCGAAGCGCGACAGCGCTGGCGCAACTTTCTGCGCAACCACCGCGAGGTCCTCGCCGCGATGGACTTCTTCACCGTACCGACCGCGACCTTCCGCGTGCTCTACGTCTTCTTCGCGATTCATCACGCTCGCCGCACTGTGCTCCACGTCCGCGTCACTGCGCACCCGACCGCAGGGTGGATTATCCAGCAGCTTCGCGAAGCGTTCGCCTACGACGCCGTCCCTCGCTACCTCATCTTCGACAACGACAAGAAGTACGGGACCGACGTCCTCGCCGTGATCGAGCACATGGGCATCCGCCGCAAGCAGATCACGCCGTGCAGCCCATGGCAGAACGATGCGGCGGAACGATGGGTCGAGACCGTGCGCCGCGACCTCCTCGACCACGTGATCGTCGTCAACGAACGGCACCTGCGCCGACTCCTCTCCGAGTTTGTCGCTTACTATCACGACGACCGGACGCACCTCGGGCTGGGCAAGGGCACACCGTCGAGGCGAGTCCCCGTCTCCAAGCCGGACGGCGATGCCGCGATCGTCGGCCATCCGCGAATCGGTGGCCTTCACCATCGATACGAGTGGCGTCAAGCCGCCTGAAGGCCCGACATCCTGCACGAGATCGCGGTCCCAGCGAAGGGATTCGTGTGTCGACACCTTCAAAGTCGAGACGACCGGGAACCCGCGCACTCCCCGCCGCTCACATTCCTGAGCGTGTTCAGCGGTGTCGGACCAACTGGAATACGCGCGCGACCCTCAAAAGTCGTCGTCGAGAGACCCGGATTGGATTTTGGCGAGGGACAGCGTGCACGTGCGAGTGGAAGTTGGCGGCGTACGAGCCGAACGTCTGGATCGAGACGACCAGGCCCGGTGTGACGTCGTGGCGATCGAGGATCGCGCGGACGCTCGGGACGATGGCGTCACGCGCCGAACGGGCGAGCAGGCCGAGCAAGCGCCGCTCGCGCTGGAACAGCCCGCGCAGGACACGTGGAATCGTGAAAACGACGTGACGGTGCGGCACGGGCTCGAGGATCTCCGTGACGACGTGCTCCGCGAACAACGCCGAGCGCTTGGCCTGGCAGCTCGGACAGAAGTTGCGAGTCCGGCGGGAGAAGGCGAGCAGGTGCTCGGGCCGGCCGCAGGCGAGGTAGGCCTCGACGGCTGTGGGGACGATCTTGCGCAGCGACGCCCATCCCCCCGACGCCTATCTTTTCGGCGAGGCGATAATTAGAGGAGGGAGTGTCCTGGGGGCAGAGCCATGGACGACGATTCTAGAGTGTGAAGGGCTCGCGTGTGCGCCCTAAAAATTCAAATTTCTTAGCTGCGGGCTTCGCCCGGAATCATCATGAATTTGCTGTACCTGCTGTCGCTATCAGGGTAGGTTCTCGGCATCAAGTTCGTCGATTCGGGGGCTCAAGGTTGGAACTCGAATTCGTCGTTCAAGAGGAGAGGGACAATCTCATGCTCATGCATCGAAGTTCTGTTTCACGTTCACTCGAAGTTCTCTGCACGGCGACGTTGGTCGCGCTTCTCGGCTTCGGCGTTGGTTGCAGCAAGGACGATCTCGTGGGGGACTCCACCGCGGAGGCCGTCGAAGCGGGGCTCAACGACGTGCTGACGAGCACGGTGGATCCGCTGTTCTCGTTTCTCGGGGCCGTTCCGGTGTTCGTCGGCGGCGGGGTCCCGTTGCGGTCTTCGTTCGGAGGCCTAGTCTGCCCGGACACGGGCTCGGTGTGCGCCGCCGGCGGGTCGGCGGTATGCACGGTCACGGGGGGCGGCTTCAGCCTCACGTTCAACTTCGTTCAGTGCGGCGTAGTCACGGGCGACGGAGGGTTCACGCTCGACGGAGGCCTCGTCGTGACGCCGGGCATCTCGATCTTGCTCTCCCTCAACAACCTCTTCATCAACAACTCCCCGGCGATGACGGGTACCGGCACGGTGGCGATCGCCGGGTGCAGCTACGTGGTCAACGTCAGCACGGATGACCCTGCCTCGGTGTTCGGCACGATCATCCAGTGCGACACCGACAATTACCCGACCGCCGCGAGCAACCTGACCATTTCGCTCAACGATTTCCTGATCGATATCAGCTTCGACGGCTCCTCTGTCGCGAGCGCCATAGCGACCAGGGGTGGCAGCGTGGTCGCGTATTGCAGCATCAACCTGGCAGCAGATCCGCTCTCGTCGAGTTGCTCTGCGCCGTGATTTCGGCACCGGTGATGGCCCGGATCGCATGGCGCACGCGATCCGGGCCCGAACCATCCATTGAATGTCGCCCGGCGCTGTAGAGCGTGGGATCGTCGTTGCGGAAGTCGTCGAGCAGCAGGAACGGATCGAAGTCCGAAGTGTTGCCGAAGCCGAAAGCGCGGCTGAGGTGGCTCTCCGCGCTTGAATCGGCTCGACGGCGGGGGGAGCCTCGATGGAGAGCTCCTCCCGCTTTACGTGGAACCCTCTGTATGATCACTCCTCGCGCGGAGGGTGACGGTTGAGCCTCGAACCCGGTCGGATGCTGCTGCACTACCGCCTCGTCGAGCGCCTCGGCGAAGGGGGCATGGGCGTCGTCTGGAAAGCCGTCGACACCTCGCTCGACCGCGAGGTGGCGATCAAGATCCTGCCCGCCGCGTTCGCGACCGACCCCGAGCGGCTCGCGCGATTCGAGCGCGAGGCGAAGCTCCTCGCATCGCTCAACCACCCGAACGTCGCGGCGGTGTACGGGCTGCATGAAGACGGAGGCGTGCGGTTCCTCGCGATGGAGCTGGTCCGGGGGCGATCGCTCACCGAGGAGATCGCCCGAGGCTTGGCGCCCACCCGCGTGGTCGAGCTCGGGGTCGCCATCGCCGACGGGCTCGCCGCGGCGCACCGGCAGCGCGTGACCCACCGCGACCTGAAGCCGGACAACGTCATGATCGGCCAGGACGGCCGCCCGAAGATCCTGGACTTCGGCCTGGCCAAGCTGGGCGGCGCCGCCGTCTCGTCCGCTCCCTCTCCCGATGCGCCGACGATGATGCGCGAGGCCACGACGACCCAGGCGGGGAGCCTGCTCGGCACCGTCGCCTACATGTCCCCCGAGCAGGCGCAGGGAAAGCCGGTCGACCCGCGCTCCGACGTCTTCTCCCTCGGCGTCGTCCTTTACGAGATGATCACGGGACGGCGTCCTTTCGCCCGCGACAACACGGTCTCGACCCTGACCGCGATCCTGCGCGATGCGCCGGCGCCGGTGGCGCAGCTTCAGCCGGCGGCTCCTCCTCCGCTCGACCGGATCATCCGCCGCTGCCTCGAGAAGTCCCCCGACGGGCGATACGCCGATGCGTCGGAGCTCTGCGCCGATCTTCGCGCGCTGCAGGCGGACCTCGTCTCGGACCCTTCGAGGGTCGGCGTCCGGCCGCGACCGGCGCCGGGCCGCTGGATCGCGATGGGCACCGTGGCCGCGATCCTGCTCGCGGTGGCCGGAGGGTGGTGGTACCGGCACGCCGCGCGCGAGCGTTGGCTCCGCAACGAAGCCCTGCCGCAGCTCGAGGGGATCGTCGATCGCATCCAGGGACTCCAGGAGGGACGCGAGAGCTGGGATGCGTTCATCCTGGCGCGGAAGATCGACGCCGTGGCCCCGGGCGACCCTCTGGTCGAGCGGCTCCGGCCGAAATTCACGGGGGAGATCACGATCACCTCCGACCCGCCCGGTGCCGCGGTCCACGCGTGGTACTACGACGAACCCGAGGGGGAAGGCGTGTTCATGGGGACCACTCCCCTCGAGCACGTG
The DNA here is from genome assembly GCA_032124015.1 of Acidobacteriota bacterium. Classification (GTDB taxonomy): domain Bacteria; phylum Acidobacteriota; class Polarisedimenticolia; order Polarisedimenticolales; family DASRJG01; genus DASRJG01. The sequence goes on along the minus strand of JAQBEH010000145.1, from coordinate 17,129 downwards.
AGCTATCCCGCGGGATTCACCCGGGTCCGGTTGAGCCACGCGGGGAAGCCCGACGTCGACGACGTGATCTGGAACTTCAGCATGATCGGCGACACCTGGAGCTACAGGTTCCCCGCCGAGGGGGAGATCCCGGACGGCATGGTCCGGATCCCGGGGGGCGTGTTCGACATGTTCCTCCCCGGCCTGGATCACCTCAAGCCGGAGCCGACGACCGCCTTCGCGATGGATCGCCACGAGGTGACCAACCACGAGTACAAACGATTCGTCGACGCGGGCGGCTACACGGACCCGAAGTACTGGCTGCAGCCCTTCGTCGATGGGGGGCACGAGCTGACGTTCAAGGACGCGATCGCTCAATTCACCGACCGCACGGGACGTCCCGGTCCCGCGCTCTGGGAAGTCGGCTCCTATCCCGAAGGCCGCGGGGACTACCCGGTGTCGGGGGTGAGCTGGTACGAGGCCGCGGCGTACGCCGCGTGGGCCGGCAAGAGCCTCCCCACCATCTTCCACTGGAATCGCGTTGCCTTCACCGTCGCCAGCTCGAGGATCGTCCCGCTGGCCAACCTGGGGAAGAACGCCCCTGTTCCCGCGGGATCCACGAAGAGCATGAACCGCTACGGCGTGTACGACCTCGCGGGGAACGTGCGCGAGTGGACCTGGAACGCAAGCGCGGGCGGCCAGGGCCGGTTCATCCTCGGCGGCGGCTGGAGCGATCCGGACTACGCGTTCGCCGACGCCTACGCTCAGCCCGCCTTCAACCGCTCGCCGTTGAACGGGTTCCGATGCATTCGCCCGCTCGAGGCGGAACCCAACACGGCCGAGCTGCAGCGCGCGATCGACAGGCCGCACCGCGATTTCCTTTCGGAGAAGCCGGTGCCCGACGAAGTCTTCACGCAGTATCTGCGCCAGTTCGCCTACGACAAGACGCCGCTCGACGCCAAGATCGAAGAAGAGAAGCAGACCCCGTCCGGTATCCGCCAGAAGATCACCTTCAACGCGGCCTACGGCGGCGAGCGGATGATGGCGTATCTCTTCTTGCCCGCCACCGGGACGCCCCCGTATCAGGTCGTCGTGGAGTTCCCCGGGTCCGGATCGATCCACACCCGCTCGAGCGAATCGCTGGATCTGGGCCGCCTGGATTTCCTGCTGAAGAGCGGACGCGCCGTCATCTTCCCGATCTACAAAGGAACCTACGAACGCGGCGGCGAGCTCACGTCGGACTACGCGGACGAGACGACGGCCTACAAGGACCACGTGATCATGTGGGGGAAGGACCTCGCCCGGTCGATCGACTACCTCGAAACGCGCAAGGACATGGATGCCGGCCGCATCGCCTACTACGGCCTGAGCTGGGGGGGCGGGCTGGGGGCGATCATGCCGGCGGTGGAGCCGCGCATCAAGGCGAACGTCCTCTACGTCGCGGGGCTGGGCTTCCAGCACGCTCTCCCCGAGGCCGACGCGATCAACTACATCGGCCGCGTGAAGCAGCCGACCTTGATCCTGAACGGCGAGTTGGACTTCTTCTTCCCCCCCGAGACCTCGCAGCGCCCGATGTTCGAGCTGCTGGGCACGCCGGCCGCGGACAAGAAGCGGCTCGTGTTCCCCGGCGGCCACTCCGTGCCGCGCACGGAGATGATCAAGGAGTCGCTGGACTGGCTGGACCGGTATCTGGGGCCGGTGAAGTAGGGGGCCGCATCCCGGTGAACACGACGGCGAGCGTCACGACGATGACGCCGACCGCCTCCAGATCCTGGAGCGCCCTGATCGAAACGAGGAGGCCCGCGTCGGAGTTGTCTCCAAGATGTCTCCAAGACTGCGGTGGACACCAGGGGACTCGGAATCGGCACTTGGCAACGGATTGACGGCGAGAATCAGTCGAGCATGATCGGTGGCATCGGGCAGCTGAGAGAGGCGGATACGGCGCGCAGGAGTTCCCCCTCGGCCGCGGTCACTTCACGATCGGCGGCGATGCACGCGACGGCCCCTTCCAGAATCTTCCGCTTGACCTTCGGCGAAGCCTGATCCATCTCGCCCAGCACATCGTCGAGTTCCGCCAGCCCGCAGTCTCCCGGCGTCAGGATGTGCGCGCCGGTCAGGCCGAGCGCGGCCATGGCTTGTTCGAAGGCATCCGTGGCGCTGCGGGCGTCACGCTGCCCCACGTGGGCCAGCGTGGACATCAACAGCTCGCACTGTGTTCGCACGGCCGCCACCGACTGAAATCTGACGCGAGGCGGCCGTCCCTGACCCAGCACCGCCTCGACGTCTCTCGCCAAGATCCGATGCAGCGACCATTCAAACAGGTCGATCCTGTCGTCGGCCTCAATCAGAAACACGACGTTTCGCTCGAACACCTCGCGCTGAGCGGTGTTGAGTGGGCGTAGGGCCGGGAGCGCGATCTCGAGAAGAGGCAGGCGCATCTTCGCGTCCAACTCTACGAGAGACGGCAGCAACTGAACGGTTTCAGTGAACAGTCCGCGCTCGGCCGAGGCCTCGAGATACGCCAACTGCTGTTGCTGAATCGCCGGCTGCGAATCCAGCAAGAGACCATAGATGACAGCGCGCGCGCTGTAGGTTTCGCGAGCCGCCTTGACCAGTGCCGGCGGCAAGCTCTCGATCAGGCGCGCGGCATAGTGCAACTGGGCCGGCCCCGGCTGGCCGATGCTGGCCACGGCGCCCCCAAGTCCAGACGCGGCCGCCGGAGCACCTGCGAATCCAGACGCGCCGGCTGCTGCGGCCTTCGGTGCAGCGCTCTGGTCAGTGCGCGTGACACCCTCGGGGAACTCGCCACCCCATGACGGATCGATGCGGCGGATACGTTCTTCCAGGGGCGGGTGGGTGGCAAACAACGCGCTGAACCCGGACGTGGCGCCGCCAAAAAACATGTGGCTCGCGATGGGCGCGTTCGGGTTCTGTATTGACGACCCTTTGGCGAACCCGCCGATCTTCTTGAGCGCGCCGGCAATGCCCTCTGGCTGCCGCGTGAACTGCACGGCAGACGCGTCAGCCAAAAATTCGCGCTGGCGACTGACCGCCGCCTTGATCAGGTTGCCAAAAAAAGTGCCGGCAAATCCGATGACGGCCAGCCCCGCGCCGATGGCGATGATCGGCAACCCTTCCTTACCACCCTTGGAACGGCGCCCGCCCCCGGTGAAGAACGACATCCTCAGGACGAAGTACCCCAACATGCCGATGATCAGGATGCCGTGCAGCAGCCCCATCAACCGGAGGTTCAGCCGCATGTCGCCATTGAGAATGTGGCTGAATTCGTGCGCAATGACGCCTTGGAGTTCATCGCGATTGAGCCGCGTCGCCGCGCCGCGAGTGATGCCGATGACCGCGTCATTGGGAGAGAACCCGGCGGCGAAGGCGTTGATGCCTTCCTCCTGATCCATCAGATACACGGGCGGGGTCGGCGTTCCGGACGCCAATGCCATCTCTTCGACGACATTCAGAAGTCGCTGTTCAACAGGATCGGCGGTGACGGACGTGAGCAGGCGGCCGCCCAACTGTTCCGCCACGACACTGCCGCCCGCGCGCAGTTCCGCCATCTTGTAGAGGCTTCCGCCGCCTACGACAACAAGCGTTCCGATGGCGGCGACGAGGAACAGGCGCGGATCGGTCACGGCCGACCAATCCACCGCGCCCGTCTCCGGATTCCTGCCGACGTACCCCATCGCGGCGGCGAGCAGGACCTCGATCGACAGCACCATGGCGAGCACGGCGAGCGCGAAGAGCACGATCAAGCGGGTCGTGCCGCGTCGCGCGACGTCTTGCCGTTGGAAAAAATCTGTCGCCACCGGCTTGGCTTAGAAGGAGACTTTCGGGGCTTCAGCGATCGCGGCGCTGTCGAACTCCAGCAGCGCGGCGTCCGCGCCATGCCCGAACATCCCCGCGAGGATCACGGTCGGGAACGACTGCTTGTACGTGTTGTACTCAGTCACCCCGTCGTTGAACGCCTGCCGGGAGAATGCCACTTTGTTCTCCGTGGAACGCAGCTCTTCGCTGAGCTGCATCATGTTCTGGTTCGCTTTCAGGTCCGGGTAGCTCTCGGCCAGCGCAAACAGGCGTCCGAGTGTGCCGGTCAGTGCGCCCTCGGCGGACGCCAGCCCTTGCATCGCCACGGCATCGCCTGGATTCTGGGCGGCCTTCTGCAGTCCACCGGCGGCCATGTTGCGGGCCTGAATGACGGCCTCGAGCGTTCCCTTCTCGTGTTTCATGTAGCCCTTGGCCACTTCGATCATGTTCGGGATGAGGTCGTATCGGCGCTTGAGTTGCACTTCGATTTGCGCGAACGCGTTCTTGTAGCGGTTCCTCAACATCACCAGCTTGTTGAAGATCCCGGCAATCCAGGCGACAAGGACAACGGCAAAGCCGACAAGAACGAGAATTGTGATGAGAGCTGAACTCATGAGCAGCGGCCTCCTTGCGAAGGGTCAGTCGATGACCAAGAACAACCATGGTCTCACATCCTGGCCGTGGCCCGTCATTTACCCACCGCGAACAGACTCCTCTCCGTCCGCCCCGACCCTCCGGTCCCACGACCGGAACGATCGTTCCCCGCTTGCGAGGCGTTTCCTCGCCACTGCGGGCGACGACCCCGCGTCCGATGCTCGCGCCCAAAACGGCGCCGACGACGACATCGCCGGGCAGGTGGCGGCCCAGCGTGACCCGCGAGACTCCGACCAGCGTTGCGAGGCCCGCCGCCTCGGGTCTTGAGCCGGCTGCGGGCAGGCCCTTACCTGAGTCAGGGGGTCAGGACGACCTTGGTGCAGTTGTCGAGCTTCTTGTCGAAGAGCTCGTACCCCTTCACCGCGTCGCTCAGGGGCAGGGTGTGGGAAATGACCGAGCCGAGGGGATATTTCCCGTCGCGGACGATCGGCAGGAGACGTTCCATGTACCGGCGCGCCGGACAGCGGCCGGTCCGGTAGGTCAGGTTCTTGTTGTAGGCCTCCATCGGAGTGAAGCTCAGATTCTCGTCCGAATGGACGCCCACGGTGGCGATGATTCCGCCGGGGCGGACGAGTTCGACGGCAAGACGGGCGGCCGAGGATCGTCCGACGACTTCCATCACGGCGTCCGGACCCCTCCCTCCGGTTGCGTTGCGCAGGATCTCAACCGGGTTTTCGTTCTCGTAGTTGATGGGGATCGCGCCGAACCGCTCACCGAGAACCAGTCTCTCCGGCACGGCATCGATGACGTAGATGCGCTCGGCCCCCCGTGCCACAGCCCCAACGATGGTCATCATGCCCACGGGACCGCACCCAATGACCGCGTAGACGCCCCCGGGCTTTGTTTCCGCCATCTCCGCGCAGAAGTAGCCGGTCGACAGGACGTCGCCGAGCAACAGGCCCTCCTCGGAGTTGATCCCCTCCGGCAACGCCAGCAGCGTGGTGTCGGCCAGCGGGATCCGAGCGTACTCCGCCTGAGCACCAGGAAGACCGACGCCCTTTTCAACCCATCCGAACAGTTGTCCCTTGTCGCAGCGACTCGTCAATCCCGAGCGGCAATAAAAACAGTCGCCGCAGTTCGTGGTGAACGGAGAGACAACGCGATCCCCCTTCATGAAGAGGGTGACCGCGGAGCCCGTCTCGACGACTTCACCGACGAGCTCATGCCCCATCGGGGTGCCGGGGTCGAGCCCCCTTTCCCGCTCGTGGTACACGTGCAGGTCGGAGCCACAGATTCCCGCGGCCAGTACCTTCACGATGACGTCGGTCGAGAATTCAATGACGGGATCGGCGACGGTTTCAACGCGAACCGAACGCTTGCCGGCGAATGTGAGCGCTTTCACGTCATCCTCTCTTGGGAAGCCCGACTCTTTGCACGAGCGTCGAGAACCTCGGCTCGGAACGCAGGCTATCCCAGATGGGGTCGGCATTGAGATAGACAAGCCATCCGTAACGCTCGTCGCAGGCCTTCTCCAGACAGGTCAGCGCTTGGTCGTTCTGCCCGAGACCCGTGTGAACGAGGGCCAAATCATAAGGAGGAACATAACGATCGCTCGATTCGTTCTTCATGGCTTCGAGCACCGTTCTCGCGCCATCCGAATCTCCCGACAATGCGAGCGCATACCCGAGCGTTGCCGTCATCAGGGTGCCATGCTCGGAAAGCGCTACGCCCTGGCGCGCCTCGGCAACCGCTTCATCATGTTTGCCCTGCTGGACATAGACCCAAGAAAGCAGGTTGTGCGCCAACGCGAAGCCCGAATCCTGCTCGAGAACGTTCAGGCACTGCTCGGCGGCGCGGCCGTTATGCCGGGCGCGGAAGAAGACCCAACCGGCGACTGTGTTGACGATGAGCGAGACCGGATCCAGCTCGCGGGCCCGCAGGACCTCGGCGATGGCCTCATCCATGCGACCCATGGCCGTCAAGTACTCCGCGTACAGCTGATGGGTGGTCGCGTAGCTCGGGTTCAGCTCCAGGGCTCGCTTGAATTCTCTTTCCGCAGAATTCCAGTCCCAGTCGTACAACAGAGTCATGTAAGCCAGGGACGTGTGCGCCTCGGCCAGAGTGTCGTCGATCTCCAGCGCCCTGAGGACTGGGGCCCGTGCCGCCATTCTTGCGTTGCCGGGAGGCATGTACCCGTAGTCTCCGAGCTGCGTGTGGCAGTCCGCCAGCCCGGCCAGAGCCGGCGCATAGTCCGGGTCGAGGGCGATGGATTGGTCGAAGAACTCGATCCCCTTCCGGATGCCGCTCTCGCTCCTGAGGGCCCAGTGGTAGCGCCCTTTCAAATAGAAGTTGTAGGCGTCGACGACCTTGGTGTGCTTCCTGACGAACAAGGCGCCCGAGTCGACTACGAGCTTCACCTTGAGCCGTTCGGTGATGCGGCGTGCGATCTCGTCCTGAATGCTGAAGACGTCGTCCATCTCGCGGTCGAACTTGTCGGACCAGAGCTGATAACCGTCCTCCGTGGCGACGAGCTGGGACGTGATCCGAACGCGGTTGCCCGCCGTGCGAACGCTTCCTTCCAGGACGGCCGCCACGCCGAGGACATTCCCGATCTGCTTGACGTCCATTCCCTTGTCTCTGCACGAAAAGGCCGATGTCCTGGCGACCACCCTCAGATCTTTGATTCTCGTCAGGGCCGTGATCAGCTCCTCGGCGATCCCGTCGCAGAAATACTGCTGGTCGCGCTCCGGGCTGAGATCCGCGAAGGGGAGCACCGCTATCGAAGAGACAAACGGAGTCCCTCCGCCCCGGTCGACATCCCGCTGCAGGCGCTCGAGATCGTCGTGAAGCTCGAGTATCGCCTGGTACCTGCGCTCGGGTTCCTTTTCCAAACAGCGCAGAATGATCTTCCCCAGGTCTTTCGGGTAATCGACTCGCAGGTCGCAAACCGAGGGGGGGCGGTCCCTGAGAATTGAGGAGATGCGATCGGCGACGGTCTCGCCGCTGAAGGGATGCTGACCCGTGGCCATCTCGTGGAAGAGGACACCGACGGAGAAAATGTCGGTGCGCGCATCGGTCTGCTTGCCCTGAAGCTGTTCGGGTGCCATGTAGGGGACCGTGCCGAGGATTTGGGCGTCCAGCGTTAGAGGCCTGGTGGTGATCAATTCCGTATCGGTATCCTGTTTCGGCAGATCGAACCTCGCCAGCCCGAAGTCCAGGATCTTGACAAGGCCCCCATCACTCACCGCGATGTTCGCGGGTTTCAGATCGCGATGGACGATACCGCGCTCGTGGGCGGCACGCAGGCCTTCCGTGATCGGTATGGAGAGGGTGAGAAACCGCGTGAGTTGAAAACCGGTGATCGGGATCAACTCACCGAGCGTCCTTCCCTCCACCAGTTCCATCGTGATGAAGTAGCGTCCCTCGGCCTCCTCCACCGAATGAATGGTGATGATGTTGGGGTGGCTCAGCGCGGCGACAGCCCGGGCCTCGTGTTTGAAGCGTTCCACGCCCTCAGGCCCATTCGTCTTCTTCTGGGAAAGCACCTTGAGGGCGACGCGTCGGCCCAGGAGGGTATCCTCCGCCAGATACACCTCGCCCATGCCTCCTTCGCCCAGTTTCTCGATGATGCGATAGTGACCGACTTTTGGTCCGATCATTGAGTGCTGGAAGCCTCCGACGGTTTCGAACCGTTCGTAATCGATAGTGCCGAGCCTATCACTTGAAGAACACGGTGTGCCTGGCTGTCCGTCGTCAAAATCCAATCCGACTCCGGTAGACTGACGACGCCCTGGTGATCGGTCGAGTCGTTGGACACTACGAGGTCGAAATGGGACACCTGAGGTTCGTTTCCATCATCCTTCTTATATCGGGAGTCCTCGGACTCGCCGCCTGCTCCTCGCGGCCGCCGTCCCCCACGGAGGAAGAGGTGGCCTGGAAGCCGTTCGAGCTCGGCTCGTACCACCGGCCGGTCACGACGGACTCGCCCGAAGCGCAGATGGCCTTCGACCAAGGAATGATCTGGGCCTTTGCCTTCAATCACGACGAGGCCGTACGCGCATTCGACGAGGCGCGGCGGCTCGATCCCAAAATGGCGATGGCCGCCTGGGGCATCGCGCTGGTCCACGGGCCGCACATCAATAACCCCACGATGACCGAATCCGCCGCCGAGGCGGCGTGGAAGGCGCTCGGGCAGGCGCGCGCGTTGTCTGCTTCGGCCCGTCCCGTCGAGCAGGCGTTGATCGAAGCGCTGGGTGCGCGCTACGCCTGGCCCAACCCCGAGGACCGCACGGCCCTCGACCTGGCCTACGCCGAGGCGATGGCCGATGTGGCGCGGCGCTTTCCCGACGACGCCGACGTGGCGACGCTCTACGCCGAGGCGCTGATGGACACGCGCCCCTGGGCGCAGTGGACGCGAGACGGAAAGCCCGAGCCCGGCACCGCCGAGGTGTTGGCGTCGCTCGAGCGTGCGCTCGCGCTCATGCCCGAGCACCCGGGCGCGAACCATCTTTCGATCCACGCGCTCGAGGCCTCGCCGCAGCCCGAGCGTGCGGCCGCGGCAGCGGAGCGGCTGCGCGAGCTGGCCCCGGATGCGAGCCATCTCGTGCACATGCCGGCGCACATCGACGTTCGGCTCGGCGACTGGAGCCGGGCGGTCGACACCAACAAGAGGGCGATGGAGGCCGACCGGCGCTACGCGAAGCGGCAGAAGGAGATCGGGTTCTACCGGATCTACATGGCGCACAACCCGCACTTTCTCTCCTGGGCGGCGATGATGCAGGGTCGCCGCGCGTTGGCGCTCGAGTCGGCGCAGGCGGTCCTCGACGGCGTATCCGTCGAGCAGACGCGCGAGGCGCCGAACTTCCTCGACGCCTTCCGGACGGCCATGCAGGAAGCGCGAAAACGTTTCGGCCAGTGGGACGCGATCCTGGCCGAGCCCCTGCCGCCCGAGGATCTCTACGTCTCGCGTGCGCATGCGCACTTCGTGCGCGCGGTCGCGCTGGCATCCCTGGACCGGCCGGACGAGGCCGAGGCCGAGCGCGCGGTTTTTGCCGCAGCCTTGGAACGAGTTCCTGCGGATTGGTACTGGGGTGCGAATCAGGCGCGGCCCGTGCTGGCCGTCGGTCTCCCTTACGTGGATGGCGAGATCGCCTACCGGCGCGGCCGTCTCAAGGAGGCGATCGTCAAACTGCGCGAGGCGGTCGCCTTGGAAGACGCGCTGACCTACGACGAGCCGCCGGCCTGGACGACGCCCTCGCGGCACGCGTTAGGCGCGGTCTATCTGGCGGCGGGTCAGCCCGCCGCCGCCGCCGCGGTGTATGGCGAGGATCTGCGACGATTCCCCGAAAACGGCTGGTCGCTGCTCGGTGAGTCCCAAGCGCTTGCGGCGCAGGGCAAGACGGCCGAGGCCGCCGCGCTCGAGGCGCAGTACCGACGCGCCTGGAAAGACGCGGACGCACCGATCACCACGTCATGCCTGTGCGTCAAGGCGGCGGCCGGGGGATAGATCAGAGCGCCGTCGCTCCACCAGATTCGGCCTTCACGGAAAGTTCATGCCCCATCAAGACAGGCGGATGGAGTTGTGGCGAGGGTCGGCCTCCGATTCCGGGGCCGATCCTACGCCCCGAACGACCGCGCGTAGAGTTCCTCGATCCGCGCCGCCTCCGCGTCGGTGAGGGCGCTGAACTCCCGTTCCCGAGTGCGCTTCGAGAACTTGCCGCCGCCTTGTTCGAGGAACCCGCGCAGGAGATCGATCTGCGCGTCGGGCATCTCCACGATCTCCTTGACGGCCGCGGCGAACCGATCGAACGCCTGCAGGAACTTCACCTCGCCGGGAAGATCGACTTCGACGGTCTGCTCGACGCAGGTGTAGAGGAACTCGGTCTGCGCCGTCGCGTCGAAGAACCGGTAGAAGTCGGCCGTGTCGTTCACGACCTCGACGTTGCCGTCCGCCGTCTCGCGCCAGTCGATGAACGGCAGGAGCGGCGCCGTGTACGACTCGAGGACGGAACGATACTCGTCGAGTCGCCTCAGGATCGCGGCGCTGACGGGAAAGACGAGACCGGGCGGGTTGTAGCCCGCCTTGGAAAGCACGTGGTGCACGAGCCAGCGGTGGATGCGGCCGTTGCCGTCGGCGAACGGGTGCGCGTAAACCAGACCGAACGCCATGACCGCCGCGGTCACCACCGGATCGATGCCTCCCTCCAGTGAACGCCGCGAATAATCGATGATCCCGTCGATCAGACCGCGCAGGTCTTCCGGGCGCGCGCTGATGTGCTCCGGAACCGGCTCGCGGGTCTCCCGGTCGTGGGTTCCCACGAATCCGCCGCCGGTGCGCAGGCCCAGGCTGACGAAGCGCGCATCGCCGATGACGATGCTCTGCAGCCGCTCGAGTTCGGCCACGCTCAACGGGATGCGACCGGCTTGTCCGATCGCCTCGGCCCATCGCGCCGTTCGTGCGCTGGATGGCCGCTCGCCCTCGATGGCGAACGACGACTTCGAATCGCTCAATAGCAGGAACGCCGCCGCGCGCGCGATCAGGTCCTTGTGAGTGCGGCCGATGATCTCGCGCGCCCGCGTGTCGAGCCCCTTGGCGACGGCGGCGCGGAGCTCAGGCGTCCAGCGAACCATCGGACAGAAGGCGCGCGTGCCGGGGAGGTTGTCGGTGACCCGGTGACGGACCGAAGGCGTGCCTTTACGAAGCGCAACCTGGGAATCGGCATCCACGACCGGCACGTAGCGGAGCCGTCCGCCGGGATGGGGCACGTCGAGGGTGGTGTCGTTCAGCCACTCATAGAGGAACCACAACCGCCGGGCGAATCCGCCGGTGGGAGTCGCGCGCACCAGGGCGGCGATCTCGTCCGGGGCGATTTGCTTGAACAGTGCCGCGAGCATTCCGAGGTCGACCCCTTCCCACTTCAGCGCGAACACCAACTGATCCGCCAGGTTGTCCGCCGGCCGGTGCCGGGGGGTGAGTAGCCGCCAGGTGGGCGAGGAGGCGGGGTGATGCCGGCCGGCGATTGCCGCCAGGCGCGGGGGAGCCGGCAACTGCAGGTCGTATCGCGCCATCAGAGCCGCGTATCCCGCCGGCACGGCCGGTTCGGGAAACGGGCGTCCGCGAAAGTCGTTCGCGGGCTGCGAAGGCCACTCGTTCATCGCCACCTTCCGTGAGCTTTCATCGCGCGGAACGCCCCCGGTCCTCTGTTTATCCGCGAAAAACGATTGCGAGTAGTGAAAATGTATCGCAATTGGGGCAAATTGCGAAATGCGTTCGCGATGGGTCCTGTGCCTCGCCAAAATCCAATCCGGCCCCCGCAGGGTCCACGATGTCGCGAAGTTCGATCCATTCGGCGGTCCGAGTCGAGCGCGTTGTGACCGACCGCGAGATCGTGGCGACTTGCGGCTCGTGGCAACGGCTTCCGCGGCCATCAGGACGGTAAACTGACGAAGCTCTGGTGGTCGGTCGAGTCGTTGGACCATACGGGGTACACACATCCGTTTCGGATTCGGTCGCCGGCTAACAAACCGGTCACCTCGGTGTCCCTATAAGTCGGAGGGCCACGGTGGAATTCAACGACCGCGAATTGGCGAACGAAATCCGCTCGGGCTCGAACGTGGCCTTCGAGCAGCTCATGCGCCGCTATTCGCGACTGGCCTACAAGATCGCCTACGGGTTTCTCGGAGACGTGGACCACGCGATGGATGTCACCCAGACCACGTTTCTCAAGGTCTACGAGCGCCTCGGCAGCTGGCGCGGCGAGGGAGATCTGAAGAGCTGGATCGCCCGGATCGCGGCCAACGAGTCCCTGAACCTCGTTCGCGCGCAGAAGCGTCGCCCGACGACTCCTCTCGAGGACGATCTGTTCCTCCAGTCGGATCCGACTCAGGAACAGAATATCGATTTGCGTGAATCCCGGGAGGCTCTCCACAGATCCCTCGAGTCCCTGAGCCCCCGTCAACGCCTGGCCGTGATCTTGCGCTATTTCAGGGGCATGACCCCGAGCCAGATCTCAGCCGTACTGGAATGCAGTGAAGGCACGACGCGCAACATCCTGTTTCGTAGCTTACGAAAATTGCGCAGCGAACTGATCGCAACCGAGGAGGCTCTGTGAGCGACTGCACGTCTCACGACACGACCCTGGCCCTTTACGTCGCGGGCGAACTGGACGAGACCCGACTCGGCCCGCTGCTCGCGCACTGTCGAGACTGTTCCACCTGTCGGCAATTGCTCGAACTGCACCGGGACCTCGTCGACCTGTCGGCAAGAGCACCCGAGCCGGATGAGGCGCGCTTCGAACAACTCCATTCACACGTCTTGCGCGAAGTCGCCGGGCGAAAGGACACCCCTCGCGTTCCATTCGCATCGTGGTGGGCGACTCCGCTGCGGTTTGCCGCTGCCGCCGCTGCTGCGATCGTGCTGTTCGTGGCGGGTATCGCGGCCGGCCGGGTCGAGCGCGCACCGGCGGCCGCATACGGTAACGGCGAACTCACCGCGCGACTTCTCTCCGCGGTCAACGCCGAGGCGGCTTCGAATCGAACGCTGACGGACACCGAGGATTCGCGGTTCACGTTTTCGGACGTTTCGTTCCGGCGCCTTCCGGCAGATCAGGTCTCTTTGGGATTCAATCTGGTGACGCACGTCGAGCTGGTCGAATCGGTGCATTCGGAGTTGGTGCGAGAGGCTTTGGTTCAATCGCTGCTGAATTCGCCGAGCCCGGGCGCGCGGCTGAAGGCGATCTCGTACGCCGCGGGCGCCACGGAGCCCAAGGTCCGACAGGCGCTGATCTTCGCCCTGCACCACGACGACAGTCTCGCCATTCGTCTTCAAGCCCTGACGATTCTTTCAGACGAAATGGACGACCCCGAAGTCAAAGCCGCAGTACTCACCACGTTGCGCGAAGACGAGTCGGTGCAAGTGCGCCTGCTCGCGATCGACTACCTCGCGACGCACCGCATCGACCGTGACCGTATCCGCGACCTGTTGCAAGAAAACCCACAGCCCGGGGACGAGGCCCTCAGGGTCCGTCTGGCCGAATACGAAAGCTAACCCAGAGCATCAAAGGAGCCGATCATGTTCAGCACGTTGAGACTCGCCACCGCCGTTATCGGCCTACTCGCCCTCGGCGCATCCGCCGCCATCGCAGAGCCGGCAGGCACACGAAAATTTGACGTCGCCTCCGGAGGAACACTGACGCTCAAGCTCGACGCGGGCGGCTCCGTCTCCGTCACCGGCACCGGTGGGTCATCGGTTGTGGTGGAGTACACCGTCGGCTCAGACACGTCGCCGGGCGTCAAGGTCGATTTCGATGCGACGCGCAATGGCGTCACGGTGATGACGAATTACGCCGGGCGTTCGCATCAACTGAACTCGAACGTCGAATTCCACATCGCCGTCCCGAAGGACTTCAACATCAAGCTGGATTCGAAGGGCGGCGGCTTCGAAGTCGACGGCGTCGACGGAACGTTCAGCGGCAAGACGATGGGAGGACAGCTGGTCCTCAACAAAGTTCGAGGCGAAGCGACGCTGACCACCATGGGCGGAGAGATCCGCGTGACGGAATCTGAACTCGACGGTGCCCTCAAGACCATGGGCGGTGTGGTGCTGTTCGAAAACGTGATCGGCGACGTCACGGGGTCCTCGATGGGTGGAAACGTCCGTTACAAGAACGTCCAGCGGCGAAACGGAAAACTTTCGTCTCCTGCGCGCACGGGTGACCACGACGAGATAACCGCCGAGACGGTTCAGGTTTCGACGATGGGTGGCACCATCGACATCGAAGACGCTCCGGAAGGCGCGAACCTCCACACCATGGGCGGAAACATCTCCGTGAGCAACGCGAAACGCTTCGTCCGCGCCAAGACCCTGGGCGGCGACATCCACATCGAGTCCGTCGACGGATGGCTCGATGCGACGACCCTGGGCGGCGACATCGAGGCGACCGTCGTCGGCTCCGGAGGCGACATTAGCCTGACGTCGCTGTCCGGCGACATCATTCTGCACGTTCCCGCGGGCTTGGCTTTCGATATCGAGCTTCAGATCGCGTACACCAAGGGAAGCAGCAAGAGCTACGAGATCGACACACCGTTCAAGCTGGCGCAATCGACCACCTCGGAGTGGGACTACGGGCACGGCTCGCCGCGCAAGTACATCCGAGCCAGCGGGTCGGTCGGTGGTGGCGGCGGTCACAAGCTGAAGATCGAAACGATGAACGGCAACATTCGAATCGCCGAAGGCCGCTAGCCGCTCAGGTGGCGCTGTTTGCGCCAGGCGCCGGGGGAGACGCCGACGAGTTTCTTGAATGCGCGGCTGAAGGCGGCCTCGGAATCGTAGCCGACCGCAAGGGCGATCTCGGCGATCTTGGCTCCACCCTGCGTCAGTTGCCCCGCGGCCACCTGCATCCGCCAACGGGCCAGGTATTGCATGACCGGCATCCCGACAAGTTGGTTGAATCTCTCGGCCAACACCGACCGCGAAACCGCGACCTCCTCGGCCAGTGTCTCCAGCGTCCACGAGTGGCCGGGACGTGCGTGCAGTTGGGACAGCGCCCGGGCGATGGCCGGGTCGCGCAGTCCCGCCAGCCAACCGGCCTGTCCATCGGGCAACGACTCGACGTACTGCCGCAAAACCTCGACGAACATCAATTCGCTCAGGCGGGCGAGTATCGCGTCCCCGCCGGAACGCTTGTTCTCGGACTCCGCGACCGCGACGTCGAGGAAGTGTCTCAGCCACGGCGCCTCGGACGCGTTGCCGGCGCTCTGGTGAATCACCAGCGGTAGCGTCTCGAGCAAGGGGTTGAACGGTCGTGTGTCGCAACCGAGGAACCCGCAGACCAGGCGCGCCGACGTGGGTCCCTTGCCACCCACCTCGACCCGCACCGGCAGTGAGACGTTGCGAAGGGCGCCGTACTCACCGGGATCCGCATCGGCCCGGCTCCCCGGATCATCCGACAGCACGTGCGGGTCGCCGTGCGGAAAAACGATCACGTCGCCGGTCTTCATCCGGACCCTGGCGCCGTCGAGCAGCCCGGCCCAGCACTCACCCTCGGTGACCACGTGGTAGGGGATCACGTGATCCGTTCCGGGCCGTAACGAAGCGGCGAGGTGGGTCGAGTGCGGCGCCGCGGCAACCCACGGGCTGACGGCTCGCACGTTGAAGAACACCCCGCCGTTCAGCCGGACGGTGCGCAACAAGTCGGATAGGACGTCGAGGCTCAAGCCGAACTCCGGACGGGCGAGCAGGAAACGGCGACGCCGGATCATACCGTGTTTCCCGCCGCTGCCTTACAACAGAGGGGTGAAGACCGATGTCCGGTCTGAAGAACGAGGAGAAGCGACATGAACACGGTAAGCCAACAGGTCGGAGCGACGGTCGATTTCGAGGCGGTCAAGGTTCGTCAGCAAGACGTCTGGTCGTCGGGGGACTACGCCGTCATCGGCAACACGCTGCAGATCGTCGGCGAATCGCTTTGCGAGGCGATGGACGTGCGTCCCGGGGACAGACTGCTCGACGTCGCCGCGGGCAACGGCAACACGACCCTCGCCGCAGCGCGCCGCTGGTGTCAGGTGGTCTCGACCGACTACGTGCCCTCCTTGCTGCAGCAGGGACAACGACGCGCGGAAGCGGAAGGCCGTCAGATCGAGTTCCGGCATGCCGATGCGGAGGCGCTGCCTTTCCCCGACGAGACGTTCGACTACGCAGCCTCTTCGTTTGGCGTGATGTTCGCGCCGAACCAGGAACGGGCCGCCGCCGAGTTGCTGCGCGTCTGCCGTCCGGGCGGCAAAATCGGCCTGGCCAACTGGACGCCGGAGGGGTTCATCGGCAAGCTCTTCCGACTCGTCGGTCGATTTGCCCCGCAGCCCGCGGGGCTGAACTCGCCCGCGCTGTGGGGCACCGAGGCGCGACTGACCGAACTGTTCGGCGAACGGGCTTCGAACATCGAAATCCGGCGCCGCCACTTCGTGTTCCGCTACAAGTCCCCGGATCACTTTATCGAGGTCTTCACGCGTTACTACGGACCGCTTCTCAAGGCGTTCGAGGGACTCGACGCAGTCGGCAGGGCCGAGTTCGCCATCGCGATGCGCGGTTTGCTGGACTCGGAGAACCTTTCCGAGAACGGGACGCTCAGTATCCCCGGCGAGTACCTCGAGGTCGTGATCACCCGCGCCTAGGGAGTTGCGGGCCGGCGGGCGTCGGGACACCTGGCGCGCCGCCCCGCCGGTTCAAGGACAAGGACACGCCGACACGCGCCGGGGGAGGCGCCCCCTCGGACCCAAGCGCTACCTGGAGGCATACTTTTCTTGGCGGTCGGGCAGAATTTCGGACACTACGGGAAGAAGTCCTCGTATATTCATGGAACACCGCGAGCACGAGCCATGTACACGCTCCGCCGGTCCCAGACAGGGGGGTACCATCGATGAGCCGAACCGTGTGGCCGGTCTTCCTTATTCCGATCGTCATGCTCGGGCTGACACCGGGCGTTCACTCCGGCGAACCGGTGCCCGGGCCGTCCGGTTCCGCGTTCACAAAGCTCGCGATGGCTGAGGATCGGATCGACGCTAGTGGCCAGGGCAGTCGCGAAACCGTTAACCCCTGGAGTCGCTTTGACGGACGCGCGGCGAACAGATGCAGCGACGCGGACATCTGTACCACCGACTCCTTCGATCCGCCCCACGGTTGCGTCAACACGCCGCTGGGCGCAGGGCGGGCCTGCGACATGTGGGTGGCGAACGCACCCGTGGCC
>JAQBEH010000144.1:0-61766 GCA_032124015.1 Acidobacteriota bacterium | reverse complement strand
ATACCGGAGGCTTGCGTGCAACTCGTGAACCGCCGTATACGGAACCGTACGTACGGTGGTGTGGGAGCTGGGAGGGGAAACCCCTCCCGGCTACCCGATATCCGCCGGGTCCAAGGCGCGCGATCGGGGACGGGGCGAACCGGGAAATTCTTCTTTTTCACAGCAACGCGGTATCCGGGGAGCTTTGCTACGAAAAAGAAGAATTTCCAGGTTCGCCCCGTCCCCGATCGCGCGCCTAAGAATTCAGGAGGCTTCGCAGCGAGTCGAGGAGCCGCCCCTTGGGCATGAAGATCTCTTCCAAGGCCTTGCTGAAGGGCACGGGCATGTCGAGGCCCCCCAGCCTCAAGATAGGCGCGTCGAGATCCTGGAAGCACTCCGCCGAGAGGGTCGCGGCGATCTCGCCGCCGAAGCCGCCGGTGACCGGGGCTTCGTGGAGCACGAGCGCCTTCGAGGTCTTGCGCACCGAGGCCGTGACCGCGGCGACGTCCCACGGAAGCAGGGTGCGCAGATCGATCACCTCGACCGAGAACCCTTCCTCCGCCAATGTTTCCGCCGCCTGTAAGGCCCACACCACGCCGACCCCGTAGGTGACGACGGTTGCGTCCGTGCCGGGGCGAGCGATCCTCGCCTCGCCCATCGGGAGCGTGTAGTGACCCGCCGGGACGGGTCCCTTCGCCGACCGGTAGAGCCCCTTGTGTTCGAGGAAGAGCACGGGGTTCCCGTCTTCGAACGCCGAAAGCAGCAAACCCTTGGCGTCGAACGGCGTCGCGGGGGCGATGACCTTCAGGCCGGCCACCTGCGTGAACCACGCTTCCATGTTCTGGGAATGGAACGGGCCGGCGCCCATTCCGCCGCCGACGGGCAGGCGCAAAACGACGGGCAGGCGCGCTCCCCACCGGTAGTGGTTCTTTGCGAGGTTGTTGACGATCTGGTTGAACCCGCAGGTGACGAAATCGCCGAACTGCATTTCGAGCATCGGCACGAAGCCGTCGAGCGCCAACCCCATCGCGGCGCCGACCGCGCCCGATTCGATGATCGGCGTGTTGCGCACGCGCGACTTGCCGAACTCCGCCGCCAGTCCTTCCGTGCACTTGAAGGCGCCGCCGTACTCGGCGATGTCTTGTCCGAGCAGAACGACGCGCGGATCGTGGGCCAACGCCTCGCGCAAGGCGTCGCGGACGGCGTCGACGTAGCGAAGTTCCTTCGCCTCAGACACCGCAGTAAACGACGGCTCTTCCGGCACCAGTTGCGACGGCGCGTACACGTCGGCGAGCTCGCGCTCGGCGGTCGAGCTGGGAACGGGGAGTGCCAACGCCTCATCGGCGAGGTCGTCGATTTGTGCTTTGAACGCCGCTCGGATCGCGGCAATCTCCTTGGCCGTGATGACCTTGCGTTCGAGCAGGAGGCTCTCGAATCGCGCCACCGGATCCTTCGCGGCCCACTCGACGAAGAGCTCCTTGGGAACGTAGGCCGTGCCCGAGGCTTCCTCGTGGCCGCGCATCCGGAACGTCTTGAATTCGAGGAGGGTGGGACCGAGACCTTCGCGCGCCCGTCCCGCCGCCTCCGTGACGGCGGCGTGGACCGCCAGCAGGTCGTTTCCGTCCACGACCCGCCCTTCGATGCCGTATCCCACCGCCTTGTCGGCGAGCTCCTTGCACGCGTACTGCTCGGAAGCCGGCGTCGACAGGCCGTACTGGTTGTTCTCGATGATGAACAGGACGGGGAGCTTCCACACCGCGGCGAGGTTGACGGCTTCGTGGAAGTCGCCCTCGCTCGTCGATCCGTCGCCGGTGAACGTCGCCGCGACGCGCTTTTCGCCGCGCAGCTGGCCTGCCAACGCAAGTCCGTCCGCGACCGGGAGCATGGCGCCCAGATGCGAGATCATGCCGACGATCCGGTGCTCGAGCGCCCCGAAGTGAAACGTCCGGTCGCGTCCCTTGGTGAATCCACCCGCCTTACCGAGCAGTTGGCGAAACAGTTGGGCCAGGTCGACGCCGCGCGTCGTGAAGACGCCCAGGTTCCTGTGCATCGGCAGGATGAAGTCGTCCGCTTCGAGCGCGGAGGTCACTCCGACCGCGATCGCCTCCTGCCCGATCCCGGAAAACCACTTGGAGAGCTTCCCCTGGCGCAGCAGGTTCAGCATCTTCTCCTCGATCATCCTGGGGAGGACCAGCGACCGGTAGAGGGCGACGAGCTGATCGTCCGGGAGTTCCGTTCCGAGCATGGGCGAGATTGGAGCAGTCAAGCTCCGTGCTGTCCAGCCGCAGCCCCTACGGCCTCGGGATCTCAGCGGAGGCCCGCCGGGCGACCTCGTCCGCGCACCCCCATGAAAGCGTCACGCCACCCCCACCGTGACCGTAGTTGTGGACGATGACACCGCCGGGGCTGCGCACCGTTTCGAGGCGCACCTCGGTCCGGCCGGGACGTAAGCCGACCGCGTGAGATAGGACCTCCGCATGGTTCAGCTCCGGTTCGAGGGCGAGGCAGCGCGCGAGGATGGCGTCGGCGGTGCCGGGGTCGACGTCGAGGTCGAAGACGCCCTCGTCCTCCGTGCCTCCCAGGATTGTGCAGTCGGGGCGCGGGATGATGTAGCTGAGCGGCGACGTCCCCCCTCCCGCCTGAACGAAGCGGTCGGCATAGCCGGCCGCCACGCGCACGAGCTGGCCGCGGATGGGGTAGAGCTCGTCGTCCTTGACGAGCTCGCGCGCGTGAAGGCCGGTGCAGTTCACCACGAGCGACGCTTCGAGGAAGAGCGTTTCGAGGTTGGCGACGGCGCGGGTTTCGATCGAGCCGCCGAGGGTTCCCACGCGCAGCTCGAGCCACTTCAGATAGACGGGCATCGCGACGACCGGCGCGGTGAATACGTGCCCGGCGGCGAAGCCGGGGGCGAGCTCGTGGGCTTCCGCGCGGCGGAGGGCGTCCACGGCCTCCTGCCACCAAGGATCGGAGCCGTCGTCGAGCTCGTGGAGATCGATCCCCGGGACCATGGTGACGCCCGTCGTCGCATCGCGGGCGAGGCCGCGCAGCGCGCGAAATGTACGGCGGCTCCAGAGCAGGGCGCGGTCTTGCGGCCCGCAGCGGAAGGGGTACCAGACCGCGGCGGCGAGGTCGGAGGTGGTGTTCGGCGTGCGGTCGCGCGTGACGATCCGGACCTTGAAACCCGCCTCGAGCAGTCGGATGGCGGTGCTGAGGCCTGAAACACCGCAGCCCAAAACGATCGCGTCGCGCGTCAATGTTTTTCTCCTGAAGGGCGCGCTCATGCAAGGAGTCTAAGCGGAAATCCCCGGCCAATCGTCATGTCCTGAAGTGCGTCTTGTAGGGAGCCCCTCGGGGTGATAGAAATTCCCGCGCTGGAAGGGGGGAGTCTATGGGCCTGATTCCGCGCGAAGTGAAGTTTTTCGATTTGCTCGAGCAGCAGTCGGAAACGGTGGTCAGGGGCGCGAAGCTCCTCCAGGAGTGCCTCGAATCGAAGGGCTCGATCGACGACATGTACCTGGCGTCGAAGCGTATCCACGATGTCGAGCACGAAGGGGACGAGCTGGTCCACCGCCTGATGGAGCGCCTGAACAAGAGCTTCATCACGCCCCTGGATCGCGAGGACATTCACGAGTTGACCAGCCGGTTGGACGACGTGCTCGACTACGTCGACGCCGTTGCCAAGCGCCTCGTGACGTTCAAGATCTGCGTTCCGACGCACCACGCGATCGAGCTCGGGCGCATCATCGTGCGCGGTGCCGAAGAGACCGCCATCGGGATCGCCCTGCTGCGCGACCTTTCCAAGTCCGAGGCGATCATCAGACAGTGCGCGAAGATCAACCAGCTCGAAAACGACGCCGACCAGGTGATGCGCGACGCGTTGAACGAGCTGTTCAACGGCAGCGCGCGCGACCCGCTCGAGGTCATCAAGTGGATGGACATCTACGAGCACCTCGAGTTGGCGACCGATAAATGCGAGGACGTCGCCAATATCATCGAGACCGTCCTTGTGAAGTACTCCTAGGCCTCCCTTGAGCCACGGTTTTCTCAGCGATCTCGCCGCGGTGTTCTCGAACCCTTACGTGGCGCTCATTTTCATCGCCGCGTTGGCGTTCGATTTCATCAACGGCTTCCACGACGCGGCGAACTCGATCGCCACGATCGTCGGCACCCGCGTCATGCGCCCCGGACCGGCGGTTCTCTGGGCCGCCTGGTGGAACTTCGCCGCGGCGTGGATCTTCGGGCTCGCGATCGCCAATACCGTCGCCAAGTGGGTGTATCCCGAGTGGGTCACGCCCGACGTCATTCTCGCGGGGTTGATCGGAGCGATCGTCTGGGACCTGGTCACCTGGTACGTCGGGTTGCCGACGAGTTCGTCGCACGCACTGCTCGGAGGGTTCGGCGGCGCCGCGATGGCCCATGCCGGCACGTACACCGGCGTGTTGCATATGTCGAAGTTGCTCGTGACGATCGAGTTCATCGTATTGGCGCCGCTCATCGGATTCGCGATTGGGCTCCTCCTCGTCGTCATCGTCATCCGCGTCTTCTGGAGATTTGCGGCCAGTCGCGTCGACCGCTGGTTCCGCATCATCCAGCTCGCCTCCGCGGCGGCCTATTCCCTGGGCCACGGCACGAATGACGCGCAAAAGACGATGGGGATCATCGCCGCGCTGTTTTACGCCACCATCTGGCGCGCCCAACAGCCTCTCTTCGAATCAGGGAAGGTCGAATTCCCGTTCTGGATCGTTATCGTGTGCCATCTCGCGATCTCACTCGGAACGATGACGGGCGGCTGGCGCATCGTCAAGACGATGGGCATGAAGCTGACGAAACTCCGTCCCTACGGTGGCGCGTGCGCCGAGACGGCGGCGGCGTTTTCGCTCTTCCTTTCGGCTCAGATGGGAGTTCCGGTCTCAACGACGCACACGATCACCGGCGCCATCGTGGGCGTCGGCACCGCGCAACGCGTCTCGGCGGTCCGCTGGGGGATCGCCCGCCGTGTGGTGTGGGCGTGGGTGTTGACGATCCCGATGTCCGCGATCGTCGGCGCGGGCTGCTATTGGCTCATCGCCGCAATCCGCTGACGGCGCGTATACTCGATCGGCACGGGAGGCCCTCATGCTGAAGCTGCACCACCTCGATCGATCGCCGTTCGGTTGGAAGGTGCGGATGGTCCTCGAAGAGAAAAAGGCTCCGTACACGCTCGTCATCCCCGAAAACAAGTCCGAAAACCAGGCGTTTCTGAAACTCAACCCGTTCCGCCTGACCCCGGTGCTCGAGTTGGAAGACGGCGCCACGATCTACGAATCGACCGTCATCAACGAGTACCTCGAAGAAAGGTTTCCCGACCCCGCGATGCTCCCGAAAGACCCGTACGAGCGGGCGCGCATCCGGATGATCGAGGACACGACCGATCAGTACCTGTACGTCGCGCTTCGCGAGTTCCGCATGGCGCAGTTCGAATACGCGCCCCCCTTCCTCGTGCGCAAGAAGGCCGACGAGGTCGATCACAAGCTGCTCGAGGCCTCGCGGGTCAAGCTTCACGAGCACTTGACCCGTCTCGAGTCCGAACTCGCCGGGCGGAGCTACTTCGGCGGCGGGATGTTCTCCCTCGCCGACGCGGCCCTGGCCCCGCCTCTCACCGCGTCGCTGAAACTCCTCTCGGTGCTCCCCGACAAGCGATTCCCGTTGATCGCGGCCTGGTCGGCGCGCGTGGTCGAGCGGTCGTCCTACATCGCTTCGGCGCCCAAAGAACCGCTGCGCATTCGGGACTGATGCCTCCCGACTGGATCCGCGTCGGCGACGTCGCGCTCTGGGTCAAGGGGCGCGGCCGCAGAGTCGAGGTCCAAGGCCAGCCGGTCGCCGTGTTCTGGGACGGCACGTCGTGGACGGCGCTCGACGACACCTGCCCTCACATGGGCGCGTCACTTGCCGACGGACGTCTTTTCGGCGGCGAACTCCAGTGTTCGTGGCACGAATGGCGTTACGACCGCACGACCGGCCAATGCCCCTTACGCCCTTGGGCGCGCGTCGACGTCCACGAGGTGCGCATCGATGCCGGGGGTGTGTGGATCAAGCGTGCCGAGTCCGCGCCTCCGCCGCCTTCAGCGGGGGAGCCGGAGGACGAACCGGAGTGGTTGAACTGGGACTCCGAGCGCTACTTCAAGAAGAAGTGATCACGGCTCGTAGGCCAGGTTCGGCCTGAGCCAACGCTCGGCCTCGCCAAACGCGACTCCCCTTCGGCGCGCGAGGTCCTCGACCTGATCGCGGCCGATCTTCCCGACCGAAAAATATCGCGCCTCGGGGTGCGCGAAGTAAAAGCCGCTCACCGAGGCCGCCGGGTGCATCGCGAAATTCTCGGTGAGCCGAATCGTCGCGGCGTTTTCGACGTCGAGAAGGCGCCAAAGCGTCGCCTTCGCGGTGTGGTCGGGGCAGGCGGGGTAGCCGGGGGCCGGGCGAATGCCGCGGTACCTCTCGTTCAACAGGTCGTCGAGCGTGGGGCGCTCGTCGCGGCCGTAACCCCACTCGACGCGCACCCTCTTGTGGAGGCATTCCGCGAACGCCTCGACCAGCCGATCGGCCAGGGACTTCGCCAGGATCGCGTTGTAGTCGTCGTGATCGGCCTCGAACTTCGCGAGGAGGGGCGGAAGGCCGATCCCCGCGGTCACCGCGAACGCGCCGATCGAATCGACGACGCCGCTTTCGACGGGCGCGATGAAATCGGACAGCGCGAGCAGTGGTTCGGTCTCGGATTTGCCGATCTGTTGGCGCAAGAAATGGAACCGCGCGAGCTCGACGGCGCGGGAGGCGTCCTCCCAGATCACGACGTCGTCGCCGTCGCTGTTGGCCGGGAAGAAGCCGTACACGCCGAACGCGTGGAGGTACCGCTTTTCCACGATCTCGGCCAGGAGGGTCTGTGCGGCGGCGTAGAGGTCGCGCGCGGCCTTCCCGTGGTCGGGGTGCTCGAGGATCCTCGGGTACGAGCCCTTCAGCTCCCAGGCGTGGAAGAACGGCGTCCAGTCGATGAAGGGAAGCAATTCGTCGAGAGGAAACGCCGGGAGCCGCCGCGTGCCGAAAAAACCGGGGTGAGCGACCGCCCCCGCGGACCACGTGAATTGCGGCCGCCTGCCCCGGGCGACGGCGAGGGGCACGGTCGGCGCCGCCTGGCGTCCCGCGAACGCCGCGCGCAGGCGGTCGTCGTCGGCTCGGGCGGCCGCGAGGAACGGCCCGTGCAGGACCGGGCTGATCAGGTTCGACACGACGTCGACCGCGCGCGAGGCGTCGACCACGTGCACGACGGGGCCGGGGTACTCCGGCGCGATCTTCACCGCGGTGTGCTTTTTCGACGTCGTCGCCCCGCCGATCAGGAGGGGTGTTGCGAACCCCTGGCGCTTCATCTCGCGCGCGACGTGGACCATCTCGTCGAGCGAGGGGGTGATCAGGCCCGACAGCCCGATGATCTCGACGTCGTGTTCCCGCGCGGCGCGCAGGATCGTCTCGGAGGTCACCATCACGCCGAGGTCGATGATCTCGTAGTTGTTGCAACCCAGAACGACCCCGACGATGTTCTTGCCGATGTCGTGCACGTCCCCTTTTACGGTGGCCAAAAGGATCTTGGCCTTCGCGGTCGAAGCGCCCGTCCTGCGCTTTTCTTCTTCCATGAAGGGCTGCAGGTAGGCGACGGCCTTTTTCATCACGCGCGCGCTTTTCACGACCTGGGGCAGGAACATCTTTCCGGCGCCGAACAGATCGCCGACGACGTTCATCCCGGCCATGAGGGGGCCTTCGATCACGGCCAGAGGGATCCCGTACTTGGCCCGCGCCTCCTCGGTGTCGGGAACGACGAAATCCACGACGCCGTGGACCAGTGCGTGCTCCAGTCTCTTTTCGACCGGCCCGTCGCGCCATGCGGTGTCGCGCTCCTGGACCCGGCCCCCGCCCGAAACCGTGGCCGAAAAAGCGATCAGCCGCTCGGTCGCATCGGGGCGCCTCGCGAGGAGGACGTCCTCGACGTGCTCCAGGAGGTCTTTCGGGATGTCGTCGTAGACCGCGAGCTGGCCCGCGTTGACGATCCCCATGTCGAGTCCGGCGGAAATCGCGTGGTAGAGGAAGGCGGAGTGTATCGCCTCGCGCACGGCCTCGTTGCCCCTAAAGGCGAACGAGATATTGCTGACGCCTCCCGAGATCGAAGACCCCGGGCACTCCCGCTTGATCCCTGGAATCGCCTCGAGAAAGGCGAGCGCGTAGCCGTCGTGCTCTTCGATCCCGGTTCCGACGGTGAGGATGTTCGGGTCGAAGACGATGTCTTGCGGGGGGAAGCCGAGCTCTTCCGTGAGGATGCGGTACGCCCGCTTGGCGATGGCGATTTTTCGCACGGCGGTGACCGCTTGGCCCTGCTCGTCGAACGCCATGACCACGACCGCGGCGCCGTAGCGGCGGATCGCCTGGGCCTGGCGCCGGAATGCGTCTTCGCCCTCCTTGAGCGAGATCGAGTTGACGACGCCCTTCCCCTGCAGGCACTTCAGCCCCGCTTCGAGCACGCTCCACTTCGAGCTGTCGATCATGATCGGGAGCTTGACGATTCCGGGCTCCGAGCCGATCAGGTGCAAAAACCTCGTCATCGCGGCCTCGGAATCCAGCAGGCCCTCGTCCATGTTGACGTCCAGGATGTTCGCCCCGCCCGCGACTTGGTCCCTCGCGACGTCGAGCGCGGCCTCGTAGTCGTCGGCCGCGATGAGCCGAGCGAACCTCTTCGAGCCGGTGACGTTGGTGCGCTCGCCGATCACGATGAAGTTCGAATCGGGACGGATCGTCAGCGGCTCGAGTCCCGAAAGCTGCGTGAACGGCTTCGCTTCCACCGGGACGTGCGGAGGGAGCCCAGCCACGGCGGCGGCGATGGCCTCGATGAACGCCGGCGTCGTGCCGCAGCACCCGCCGACGATGTTGACCCAACCCTCGCGCGCGTAACCCGCAAGTGTCGCCGCCATCTGCTCCGGCGTTTCGTCGTACCCGCCGAATTCGTTGGGGAGCCCGGCGTTCGGGTAGCACGAGATCGGAAGGGGAGCGGTGCGCTGCAAGTCCTCGAGAAACGGTCCCATCTGTTCGGCGCCCAGAGCGCAGTTCAATCCCGTGGCGACGAGCGGAACGTGCGAGATCGAAAGCCAAGCGGCTTCGAGCGTCTGCCCCGACAGGGTGCGCCCGGAGGCATCGGTGATCGTGAGCGACGCGATCACGGGGACGGTCTCGCCGCGCTCCGCAAACAGCGTCTGGATCGCAAAGAGGGCGGCCTTCAGGTTCAAGGTGTCGAAGGTCGTTTCGGGGAGCAGGAGATCGACGCCTCCGTCCAACAGCCCCCGGGCCTGGTCTTTGTAGGCTGCGACCAGCTCGTCGAAGGTGATCGCGCGGAAGGCGGGGTTTTCGACGTCGGGTGACAGCGACGAGGTGCGATTGGTCGGCCCCAAGGCCCCCGCGACCAGGCGCGGCTTCCCCGGGGTCGCGGCGGTGGCCCGCCGCGCCGCGCGCACCGCGAGCTGGGCTGCGGCCTTGTTCATCTCGTAGGCGTAGGAGGCGAGGCCGTAGTCGGCGAGCGAGATCGCCTGCGCGCTGAAGGTGTTGGTCTCGATGATGTCGGCCCCGGCGTCCAAGTACTTGCGGTGGATCTCGTCGATCACCTCGGGGCGGGTGAGCGAGAGGAGGTCGTTGCATCCCGCCAGGTCGACGGCGTGATCGGCGAAGCGCAAACCGCGAAAGTCCGTCTCGCCCAGCCGGAAGGACTGGATCACCGTCCCCATAGCTCCGTCGAGAACGAGGATCCGTTCCCTGAAGAGGCGATTGAGGGTCAGGAAGGTGTCCGCCATGGGGGCATAGTAATCTAGTGCGGATGAGCTGGCAGCAACGCGCTCGCGATCGTTTCTATGACCCGGCCCGGGGATTCGTGAACGGCACGGCCGAGTTCCACGGCTTGTGCGAGCGCGCGATGCCCGAGGGATCCCGGATCTTGGAGATCGGCGCGGGCCCCACGAATCCGAGTTCGGATTTCTTCGCGACGCGGGGTGTCTTGACCGGCCTCGATGTCGATCCCGCCGTCTCCGGCAATCGCGCGTTGACGCAATCCGCCGTCTTTGACGGCACGCGCTTCCCGTTTCCGGACACCTCCTTCGACGTTTGCGTCTCGAATTACGTCCTCGAGCACGTGCCGGATCCGGAGCTTCACCTCAAAGAAGTCCAGCGCGTCCTCGTGCCCGGCGGGGCGTACGTCTTCCGCACGCCGAACCGGTACCACTACGTCGCGCTGGTCTCGTCGCTGACGCCGCACTGGTTTCACGAGCTGGTGGCGAACCGGCTCCGCGGACTCCCGCCGGAGGCCCACGACCCGTATCCGACCGTCTACGCGATGAACTCCGAGAACGCGGTGCGGCGGTTCGCGCGCGCGGCGTCGCTCCAACTCGAGGTCATGCGGCTGATCGAGAAAGATCCGTCGTACGGGATGGCGTCGCGGTTGACCTTCTATCCGATGATGGCCTACGAACGCGTCGTCAATTCCACCGAGCGTCTCGCCGGCCTGCGCGCCAACATCTTCGCCGTGTTGCGCAAGCCGCTCACCTCTTAGCCTTCTACTTCACCTCGGCCGGTTCGACGTCCAGCGTGAAGCCCAGTCGGATGTTCTTCGTTCCGGTTTTGGCATCGACGAGATTGGGCCTGATGCGGACCTTGCCGCGGGCGGAATTCACGACCCACCCGGCGTCGGGCATCAAGATCAGTGGCGGGAGCAGGGCCGCGACGTCGATCTCACCGGTCAAGGGCAAGTTCAGCACGACCTTGTCGAAGCGCAAGAGCGAGACTTTCCGTCCGGCGGCGGCGTCCGCGATCTCGAGCGTCAGATGAGGGGCCACGACGACGTCGATGCCGAGCTCCGGCACGATCAATCGAAGCGACGTGGCCACGCCGCCGTGGCGGCCCGCCTCGGGGTCAAAGCCGGTCACCTTGAGATCCTGCATCTGGATCGTCAGGCCGCGCCCGGCGGCCAGGCCGACATCAACGTGGTTGGGAGCCATCGACGTGAGGAGTCCGTTCAGGGAATCCGCGTCGAGCGTGACGTCGATTCGGGCGTAGGCAGGGACGGAGATCGAGGCGGCGAGCAAGAATGTGACGATGGCGCGGCGAGGGTTCATCGGGGGCCTCCACGAACGAGCGACGAGCGGATATTACCCGCGGCTCGGGGATTGCGCTGTTTGCCTGATTTCTACTCATAGTCCATTCTCCCTCGACCATGTCAACTATCGTCGCCCTCGTGCTCGCCGTAGCAGCAGGCCTGCCCCCGGCCCCCGCGCCCGTGCCGGCTCCGGCGGGGGCGGACGCGATCCTCGCCGAAATCAGGAAGCCCGGCGCCGGCGCGGTCTTGGTCAACGTCTGGGCGACGTGGTGTTCTCCCTGCCGGGAAGAGTTCCCTGATCTTCTCCACGTCGCACGCGAGCTGGCGCCCAACGGATTACGGCTGGTTCTGGTGTCCGTCGACTTCCCGGAGGCGGAGGCTGAAACCCTGAGCTTCCTGACGAGCCAGGGGGTCGACTTCCCGACGTTCGTCAGAACCGGGAAAGACGAAGCGTTCGTCGACGGTTTAGAGCCGCAATGGTCCGGGGCGATCCCCGCCACTTTTCTGTACGACGCCAACGGCAAGCTCGTCCGGTTCTGGGAAGGGAAGGCCAGCTACCCGGTCATCAAGAAACGAGCGCAAAAAGCGCTCGCCACCGAGGAGACCCGATGACCCGAACACACCTGCTCGCGATCCCCGTGCTCTTTTGCCTTGCGGTTTCGGCCAGCCTCGCGGGAGGCGCCCTTCCGATCGGCGCCACGATCCCGATGCAAGACGTCACGATGAAAAATGTCGACGGGGAGGAGCTCAACCTCAAGTCGATCGTGAAGCCGGCGGGAACGCTCGTCGTTTTCACGTGCAACCACTGTCCGTTCGCCAAGCAGTGGGAGTCGCGGATCGTCGAGTTGGGAAACACCTACGAGGCGAAGGGCATCGGCGTCATTGCGATCAACGCGAACGATCCGAAAGAGTACGAGGAGGATTCCTTCAGCGTCATGCAACAGCGCGCCAAGGAGAAGGGCATGGAATTTCCCTACGTCGTCGATGCGACCTCAAACGTAGCGCGCGCCTTCGGGGCCACGAAGACCCCCGAGGCGTTCCTCTTCGACAAGAACATGAAGCTCGTCTATCACGGCGCGATCGACGACAACGGCAAGGATCCGTCGAAAATCGAAAATGCGTACCTGAAGCTCGCGCTCGAGGCCGTCCTTTCCGGCGAACCCGTGCCTGTTCCGGAAACGAAATCGATCGGCTGCACTATCAAATTCCGCTCGTGATGACTTCGCGCTAGACGGTAGAAAAGATCCGGATTGCGCTGCTTGCAGGTCGGCGGCGAGTCTCGATATAGTGCGCGATCCGTCATGAAACAGGACCAAAAGAGTTCATTCGTCTTCCCGGCCTGGGTGGACGAGCTGAAGCCCCTTCTCGCCGCCGTCGGGCTGGCGCTTCCGGTGTTTTTCGTCTTGTTGGTGTGGTACGGCGGCTCGCCGGCGACGACCGACATCGGCTACGCGCCGGTGCAGCCGGTGCGCTACTCCCACGCCCTCCACGCCGGCGAATTGGGGATCGACTGCCGGTATTGTCACAACACCGTCGAGGTCGCGGCGCACGCGGCGATCCCCCCGACGCAAACGTGCATGAACTGCCACACGAACATCCGCCAGACCTCGGCGAAGCTGGTCGCCGTGCGGGAGAGCAACGCCTCCGGCATGCCGGTCCCTTGGGTCCGCGTGCACGACCTCCCCGACTACGCCTACTTCAACCACTCGGCGCACGTGAAGCGCGGGGTGGGTTGCGTCGAGTGCCACGGCCGCGTCGACAAGATGGAAGTCGTCTACCAGGCGAAAAAGCTCTCGATGGGATGGTGCCTCGATTGCCATCGGAACCCGGACGCGCAGCTGCGTCCTCCGGAGTTCGTGACGCAGATGGATTGGGAGCCTCCGGCCGGGATCGATCGAGCGACGTACGGACAGTCGATTCGCCGACAATACAACCTGAACCCGTCCGAGGATTGCAGCACATGCCACCGCTAGAAAAGCGCGCAGCCCACCGCCCCATGTGGCGCAGCCTCGACGACCTCGCCGGCGATCCGGCGTACCGCGAACTCGTACAACGCGAGTTCCCGTCCTATGCCGACGAGATGCTCGCGCCGTCCCGGCGGGACTTCCTCAGGCTCATGGGCGCCTCGGTCGCGCTGGCCGGGATGACCGCCTGCCGCCGCTGGCCGGAGGAGACCATCGTCCCCTTCGCGCACCGGCCGGCGGGGTACGTCCCCGGAGGCACCCTTCAGTACGCGACCTCGTTCGAGTTGGGGGGTGCCGCGAGCGGCCTCTTGGTGACGAGCTACGACGGCCGCCCGATCAAGGTCGAAGGCAATCCGGCTCACCCGCAAAGCCTCGGCGCGACCGACCCGATCGCGCAGGCCACCGTCTTACAGCTGTACGACCCCGACCGCAGCACCGCATTCGTCGAACGCCCGAAAGACGGCGCCCAGGTGGCTCGCGACCGGGACTCCTTTGCGGCCTGGTTCGGGCCGCACTTCGCGGCCCTTAAGGCCTCCGGGGGACAGGGCCTCCGCGTCCTGTCCGAGCCGAGCGGGTCGCCGACGCTTTCGGAACTGAAGGTGCGCTTTGCGACCACGTTCCCGAAGGCCGTGTGGGTCACCTGGGACCCGCTCTCGCGCGATGCCGCGCGGGAAGGCTGTGCTCTGGCCTTCGGCCGTCCGCTGCGCGCGCACCTCGCCCTCGAACAGGCCGAGGTGATCGCCGCGTTCGATGCGGACATCCTTAGTGACGATCCCGCCGCTTTGGCGAATGCGCGCGCGTGGGCGAGAAGTCGGCGTGCCCCCGATGGGACGATGAACCGCCTGTACGCCATCGAGCCGACGTTCTCGCTGACGGGCGGCTCCGCCGATCACCGCATCGCCGTGACCGCCAACCTCGTCCCGGTCGTTCTCGGCCGGCTCGCCGAAAAACTCCTGAAGGGTGGGCTTGCGCTTCGCGCCGGGACCGAAGGGCTGCGGGACGCGGTCTCGCGCTTCGCGGCGCATCCTTATGACGATCCGCGCATCGGGGTTCTGGCCAAAGACCTCATCGAAGCCCGGGGAAAGGGCGCGATCGTGGTCGGGCCGCGCCAACCAGCGGCGGCGCACGCTCTGGCCCACGTGTTGAACGCAGCGCTCGGGAACGTCGGAGCCGCGGTCTGGTATTCGGAGGATCCGGAGCCCCAGCGCCCTTCACACCGCGAGGCGATCGCCAAGCTGGCGGGGGAGATGGGAGCGGGCCTCGTCGACACGGTGGTCGTGCTCGGCGGAAACCCGGCGTACGACGCGCCGTCCGATCTCGATTTCGCGAAGAAGCTCTTCGGGGTGAGAACCACGGTCCGCCTCGGCCTCTACGACGACGAGACGTCCGCGGTCTGCCGGTGGCACGTGCCGCAGGCGCACTACCTCGAAGCGTGGGGCGACTCCCGGGGCTTTGACGGCACCGCGGGTATCGTGCAGCCCCTGATCGAGCCGCTCTACGACGGCACGTCCGCGATCGAGTTGTGCGCGACCATGATCGACGGCAAGCCGGGTCATGGGTACGACCTCGTCCGCCGGTCCTGGGGCGCGATGCTGCCGGCTTTGGAGTTCGAAAAATACTGGCGCCGCGTCGTGCACGACGGCTGCCTCGGGGGATCGCGCGCAGCCGCCACGACGCCTGAGTTTCTCGCCGGTTGGGGCGCCGCGGTTTCGGCACTCGCCGACGCGAAGCCTCCCGCCCCGGGCTCGATGGAGCTTTTGTTCACGCGAGGCTACGGCGTCTACGACGGCCGGTTCGCCAACCTCGGCTGGCTCGTCGAGCTTCCGGATCCCATCACGAAGCTCACCTGGGACAACGCGGCGTTGTTGAACCCGAAAGACGCGGCGGAGCTCGGCGTCGGCCGGGACGGCGACCTCCTGACGATCACGGCGAACGGCAAGGACCTCGTCATCCCGGCGTTCGTCGTGCCCGGCCAGGCCGAAGGATCGGTTGCCGTGGCTTTGGGTTGGGGGCGCACGATCGCCGGCCGTATCGGGACCGGGATCGGGGTCGACGTCAACGCGCTCCGCCGAAACGATACGCCGTGGCGTTGCGAGGCGACGCTTTCGAGGTCCTCCGGAAGCCGGGCGCTCGCCACGACGCAAGACCACCACGTCGTCGATGCGCTCGGAAAAAAAGAAGAGTTGATCCGCGCCGAGGAGCTGATACGCACGGGAACGCTCGAGGAATTCAAGGCGAGCCCCGAGTTTGCGAAAGAGATGGTCCATCTTCCGCCGGACGCCCCGCTCTGGAAGGCACACGAGTACAACGGCCACAAGTGGGGGATGGCGATCGACCTGTCCGCCTGCACGGGCTGCCACGCCTGCACGATCGCCTGCCAGGCCGAAAACAACATCCCCGTGGTCGGAAAGGCCGAAGTGCTGCGCGGCCGCGAGATGCATTGGATCCGCGTCGACCGTTATTTCGAGGGCGACGCCGAAACACCGCTTCTGGCCTTCCAGCCCATGGCCTGCCATCACTGCGAAAACGCGCCCTGCGAACAGGTCTGCCCCGTGGCCGCCACGGTGCACGATCACGAAGGGCTGAACGTGATGGTCTACAACCGCTGCGTCGGCACGCGGTACTGCTCGAACAACTGTCCGTACAAGGTGCGGCGCTTCAACTGGTTCAACAACCACAAGAACGAATCCGCGGTCGAGCTCATGGTCTACAACCCCGAGGTGACGGTGCGCGCCCGCGGCGTCATGGAAAAGTGCACCTACTGCACGCAGCGGATCGAGGCCGTGAAGATCGCCGCCAAAAACGACCAGCGCGCGATCGTGGACGGCGAGATCGTGCCCGCGTGCGCGCAGGTTTGCCCCACCGAGGCGATCGTGTTCGGCGACCTCAATGACGTCAAGTCGCGCGTGCGGCAGCTCCACGACGACCCGCGTTGCTACGGCGTGCTCGAAGAAGTGAACACCAAGCCGCGAACGCGCTACCTCGCACGATTGAAAAACCCAGCCGTTGGACGGGCCTGATCATGGGCGTCGCCGCGATCGATCGCGTGTCCCGCGACAACACCTCGACCGATCCGACCGTCCGGGCGCCGCTCGTTCTCCCCGGGAACGACTACGCGAGCATCACCGACAAGGTCTGCCGGATCGTCGAGGAGCCCAAGCCGCCCAAGGCGTGGTACGTCGCGTTCGGCATCGCCTCGTCCTTCACCGCGGTGCTCGGCGCGATGGTTCTCTACCTCATCACGACGGGCGTGGGCGTCTGGGGGCTCAACAAGCCCGTCTCGTGGGGTTTCGACATCACGAATTTCGTGTTCTGGGTCGGGATCGGCCACGCGGGCACGCTGATCTCCGCGATCCTCTACCTGTTCCGCCAGAAGTGGCGGACGGGGATCAACCGCTTCGCCGAAGCCATGACGATCTTCGCGGTCATCTGCGCGCTTCTGTTCCCGGGAATCCACGTCGGACGCATCTGGCTCGAGTACTGGATCGCGCCGCTCCCGAACCAGATGAACATGTGGCCGAACTTCCGCTCGCCCTTGCTTTGGGATTTCTTCGCCGTGGGCACCTACTTCACCGTGTCTCTCTGTTTCTGGTACATGGGCATGATCCCGGACATCGCGACGATCAGGGACCGCGCCACGACCAAGGTCCGCCAGATCGCCTACGGCATCGCCGCATTGGGATGGAACGGGTCGAACCGGCACTGGCACCGCTACGAGCGCGCGTATTTGCTGCTCGCGGGATTGGCGACGCCGCTCGTTTTGTCGGTGCACTCCATCGTGAGTTTCGATTTCGCAACGTCGATGCTCCCCGGATGGCACGCGACGATCTTCCCGCCGTATTTCGTCGCGGGGGCGATCTTCGGCGGCTTCGCGATGGTGTTGATGCTCGCGGTTCCGTGCCGTGCTTGGTTCGGCTTGAAGGACGTGATCACGCCGCGCCACCTGGAAAACATGTGCAAGATCCTGCTCGCGACCGGCATGATGGTCGGCTACGCGTACGCGATCGAGTTTTTCATCTCGTGGTACAGCGGCAACCCGGCGGAAGGCTTCGTGTTCATCAACCGCGCGTTCGGGCCATTCGCGTGGGCCTACTGGACTATGGTGTTTTGCAACGTCGTCACGCCGCAGGTGTTCTGGTCGCGCAGAGCTCGGAGCAACCCCTACGTCATCTTCGCGGTGGCGGCATGCGTCAACGTCGGGATGTGGTTCGAACGCTTCGTCATCATCGTGACGACGCTCTCGCGGGACTTCCTGCCCTCGAGCTGGGGCTCGTATGCGCCGACCTGGGTCGAAGGGTTGACGCTCGCCGGCAGCTTCGGACTCTTCTTCTCGCTGTTCCTCCTCTTTCTGAGGTTCCTCCCGATGGTGGCGATGGCCGAGGTCAAGGCGATCATGCCCGCCCCCCACGATCCGGTGCGCCGATGACGGCCGGCGGGAACGACAGGGGGAAGCTCTGGGGGCTGCTCGCCGAGTTCGCGTCACCCCAAGATCTCGTGCGCGCGGCCGCGCGGGTGCGAGATGCCGGGTACACGAGGTGGGACGCTCACACGCCGTTCCCGGTCCACGGGTTGGACGGCGCGATGGGGATCAGGACGACACGGCTACCGTATTTCGTTCTTGGGGCGGGGATGATCGGCACCGCCACGGGCCTGCTCATGCAATGGTGGATGAACGCCATCGACTACCCGCTCATCATCAGCGGCAAGCCGTTCAACAGCCTCCCCGCGAGTATTCCGGTGACGTTCGAGCTGACCGTTCTTTTGGCCTCGCTGACGGCCTTCATCGGAATGCTGCTTCTGAACCAACTGCCCAGGTTCAACCATCCGCTCTTCAGAATGGGCGCGTTTCGCCGTGTGACCACCGACGCCTTCTTCCTCGTGATCGAAGCGACGGATCCGCGATTCGACCGCGAAAAAACCGAGCAACTGCTCGTCCTCGAGCACGCCACGCGCGTGTTCCCGGTCGAGGGCTAGACGATGCCGCGCTGGGTATCCGCCGTGCTGGCCGTTCTGGCGGCGTTGTCGCTGCTCCCGTTCGCCTGTATCTACCGGGCCCGCCATGCGCTTAGCCCCTTGCCGCGTATCCATATCGTCCAGGGCATGGACAACCAGCCGCGGTTCAAGGCCCAGCAGGTGAACCCGTTGTTCGCCGACACCCGAGAGGAACGGCCGCCGGTGGCCGGAACCGTCGCGAAAGGTCAGCTCGAAGAGGACGAGGGCCTCTATCGCGGGCTCCGGGATGGAAAGTGGATAGAGACTTTCCCGGTCCCGGTCACCGCATCGCTGCTGAAGCGCGGTTCCGAGCGCTACGAGATCTACTGCGCCCCGTGCCACGGGCTGGCCGGGTACGGTGACGGCATCGTCGCGGTACGCGCCGACCGGCTGCAGGAGGGCACCTGGGTCCCTCCGTCCTCGATGCACGCCGCGACCGTTCTCGCGCGGCCGGTGGGCCATCTGTTCAACTCGATCACGAACGGCATCCGCACGATGCCGTCCTACGGATCCCAGATTCCCGTTCCCGACCGTTGGGCGGTCGTGGCTTATGTCCGCGCGTTGCAGCGCAGCCGGCATACGCCAGCCACCGTCCTGACGGCCGAAGAGCGGGCCAAGCTCGTCGAGGTCGCGCCGTGAGCTCACACGACACCGCCGATCTGACTCAAGACGTACTCACCCTCGGGGCGGCGGGGCGGCGGTTTTTTCTTGCTTCGCTTGCGATCGGAATCCTGGGGCTCGCCGGCGCGGTCGCTCTTGCCGTTTCAACCTCCGGAGGCTGGGCCCGCTTCTACCCGTCGTACCTCGTAAGCTTCGTCTTTTTTCTGTCGTTGGCTCTGGGTGCGCTCTTTTTCGTCCTCGTGCAGCACGTCACGCGCGCGGGCTGGAGCGTCGCCGTGAGGCGGCTCGCCGAGGGCGTCGCGCCGAATGTTTTTCTCCCGATGGCGTTTCTCGCGGTGCCCGTGCTCTACGGCCTGCGCACGCTCTACCCCTGGACCGATGCGGCGGTGGTCGCCACCGATCACCTGTTGCACGCCAAGGAGCCTTGGCTCAACATCCCGTTCTTCCTCGCGCGGACGGTCATTTACTTCGGTGTTTGGTCGGTTCTCGCGATCTGGTTCCACCGCAAATCGACGGTGCAGGACAAAACGGGGGACCCCGGTCTCACCAAGAAGATGGAAACGACGAGCACGGCCGCGCTGATCCTGTTCGCGTTCACCGTCACCTTTTTCGCGTTCGACTACCTGATGTCGCTGACGCCGCACTGGTACAGCACGATCTTCGGCGTCTACTTCTTCGCCGGATGCGTGCTCGGCTTCTTCGCGCTGATGACCGTGCTCGCGTTTTTCGTCCAGCGTGCCGGGGCGTTGCGGCGCACGATCACGACCGAGCACTATCACGACCTCGGGAAGCTGGTCTTCGCGTTCACCGTGTTCTGGGCCTACATCGGTTTCTCGCAGTACATGTTGATGTGGTACGCGAACCTCCCCGAAGAGACGAGCTGGTACGCGGCTCGCCAGGCCGGATCGTGGACCACGGTGAGCCTCATCCTCCTGTTCGGCCATTTCATCGTGCCGTTTCTCGCGTTGATGTCGCGCGACGTCAAACGCCGCAAGGGGCTTCTCGTCGTGGGCGGCGTCTGGATGCTCGTGATGCAGTGGGCGGACGTGTACTGGATGGTCATGCCCGGAAAGAGCCCCGGCACGATTCCCTTTTCTCTCATGGACGTCGCGGTGTTCCTGGGGATCGGCGGGTTGTTCTTCGCCGCCGCGCTGCGCCGGATGGGAGCGCACCCGTTGGTGCCGCTCAAGGACCCGCGGATGTCCGAGTCCTTGGGCTACGAGACCTTCTGATGGAAAAACAGCCGGTGTTGAACGAGCCCGATCCCGATGCGCTGGCGACCGCCACGGTGGGAATCGTCGGAACGATTCTCGTGGTCATCGTCGTCGTGTTCGTCCAAGGGCTCTACGAGAGCGTGAACCGCGCCGAGTTCGAGCGCAAGGTCGTCAGCGAGGCCCCCGCCGAACTGCGGAACCTCCGCGCCGCTCAGCAGACGCGGCTTCACGCGACGGGCTGGGTGGACAAGCAGAACGGGTTCGTCGCGATTCCGATCGAGAAAGCCATGGAGCTTCTGATCGAAGATCCCGACCCGGCAGCCCCGATCATTCTCCCCGAGCCTCCGGCCACGCCGGTCGGGGCGGTCACGCCGGCCACCGCGCCATGAGATCCGCCGCCCTCGTGGTCGCGCTCTTTTCGGTTCCTGCCATGGCGCAAGACAGGATCGAACCCGTGCCCAAGCAACTCGCGCACGTCGGCGTCGAGGAAAAACTCGACGCCGCGCTGCCGCTTGCGCTCGTGTTCAAGGACGACGCGGGAAAAGACGTCACGCTCGGGTCGTATTTTCGCCCCGGCCATCCGGTCGTGCTCACGCTCAACTACTTTCGTTGCCCGATGCTGTGCACGCTCGAGCTGAACGGCCTGGTCGACGGGATGAAGGGGCTCGCGTGGACGCCGGGGGACGAATTCACCGTCGTCACGGTCAGCATCGATCCCCGAGAAACCGCGGAGCTCGCAAGAACCAAGAAGCAGACCTACCTCGAGAGTTTGGGGAGGCCTTCGGCCGAGGCGGGGTGGCACTTCCTGACGGGATCGCAGGCGAGCGTCGATGCGCTGACTTCGGCTGTGGGCTTTTCCTACGAGTACGACAAGGAAACCGACCAGTTCGGCCACGCCGCCGTCGTGATGCTCGCCACACCCGAAGGCCGCGTGGGGCGTTACCTGTACGGCGTGGTCTTCGAACCGGCGACGCTGAAACTCGGGCTTCTCGAAGCGTCCAAGGGAAAGATCGGATCGACCTGGGAACGCTTCATCATGTATTGCTACCACTACGACGCCAACCAGGGGCGCTACGCTTTGGCCGCGCGGTCGATCATGCGGGTCGGCGGCGCTTTGACCGTGCTCGTCCTGGGCTTCGTGATCGGCGGATTCTGGCTGCGCGACCGCAGGCATCGGCTGGTTGGGTAGGAGGGGATCGCCCAGATGCTGTCACAGTTCATCGGCACGGGGCCCGATTTCTGGCTTCCCCGCCAGGGTTCGACCACGGCGGCGGGCGTCGACTATCTGTTCAACGCCGTCACCTCGATTGCGATCTTCTTCTTCGTCCTGATCACGGTCGTCATGTTCTACTTCGTCTACAAGTACCGGGCGCGGCCGGGACACAAGGCGCAGGCCTCGGCCGTCCACAACCAGGCGCTCGAGGTCACCTGGACCGTGATCCCGCTCCTGATCGTGGTGTGGATCTTCTGGCAGGGGTTCACCGGATTCTTGAACCTCCAGACGCCCCCGCAAAACGCCTACGAGGTCCAGGTCCTCGGGCAGAAGTGGAAGTGGCTGTTCACCTACCCGAACGGGGTCGTCGACGACAACCTCCACGTTCCGCCGGACGAGCCGGTGCGCCTGGTGATGACATCGCAAGACGTGCTCCACAGCCTGTACGTCCCGGACTTCAGGATCAAGAGGGACGTGGTCCCCGGACGCTACGAGAGGGAGTGGTTCCAGGCCGTAGAGCCCGGCGAGTACCAGATCTATTGCGCCGAGTACTGCGGCACGAGCCACTCGGCGATGCTGTCCCAGGTGATCGTTCACAAATCGCGCCCCGACTTCGACAAATGGCTCGAGGACGCGGGAAACTTCCTCGACAAACTCCCCCCGGAGAGGCTCTGGGAAGGCGGTCAGAAGCTGTACAACCAGCGCGGCTGCAAGCAGTGCCATTCGATCGACGGCAACCCGGGGATCGGCCCTTCGTTCAAGGGCATCTGGGGCCACGACCAGCCGCTGAAAGGTGGGGGTAGCGTCCTCGTCGAGGAAAACTACGTCAGGGAATCGATCCTAAACCCGCAGGCCAAGATCGTAGCGGGATACGAGCCGGTGATGCCGACCTATCAGGGCCGCCTGAAGGACAAGGAAATCACCGCCATCATCGAGTACTTGAAAACCCTCAAGTAGGAGGGTGGAGAGCGGTATGACTCCGAAGGATCATTACCTGAACCACACGAGCGGCTTCGCGTCGTGGGCGTTCACGCTCGACCACAAGCGCATCGGCGTCATGTACCTCGTCGCGACCCTCTCCTCGTTTCTCCTCGGCGGGCTCGCGGCCCTGGCGGTGCGGACGGAGCTGTTCTCGCGCGGCCCGACGATCATGGACGCCGACACCTACAACAAGATGTTCACGCTCCACGGCGCGGTGATGATCTTCCTGTTCATCATCCCGAGCATTCCCGCGGCGCTCGGGAACTTCGTGCTGCCCCTGATGCTCGGCGCCAAGGACGTCGCCTTCCCGCGGTTGAACCTGATGAGCTTCTGGCTGTGGATCATTGGCGCGGTGTTTTGCATCGGAGCGGTCGTCGCCGGCGGGGTCGACACCGGGTGGACCTTCTACACACCCTATTCGACCACGACGAACACCAACGTCATCGCGACCACGCTCGGCGTTTTCATCCTGGGGTTCTCGTCGATCTTCACCGGCTTGAACTTCATCGTGACGATCCACAAGCTGCGCCCCTCCGGGATGACCTGGTTCAAGATGCCGCTGTTCCTCTGGTCGCTCTACGGCACGGCGATGATCCAGGTCCTGGCCACACCGGTTTTGGGTATCACGCTGCTGCTTCTGATCGCCGAGCGCGCGTTGGGTGTCGGCATCTTCGATCCGGCGCTCGGCGGCGACCCGGTGCTCTTCCAGCACTTTTTCTGGTTCTACTCGCATCCGGCCGTGTACATCATGATTCTCCCGGCGATGGGGATCATCAGCGAGGTGATCTCGATCCACTCCCGGAAGCACATTTTCGGCTACCGGTTCATCGCGCTGTCCTCGATCGCGATCGCGGCGTTCGGTTTCCTCGTGTGGGGCCACCACATGTTCACCTCCGGCCAATCCGGCATGGCGAACGTGATCTTCTCCGCGCTGACGTTTTCGGTGGCGATCCCTTCGGCGATCAAGGTGTTCAACTGGCTGGCGACCCTCTACAAGGGGGACATCCATCTGACGACCGCGATGATCTACGCCCTGATGTTCATGATCACCTTCGGGATCGGTGGCCTCACGGGGCTGCACCTGGGGGCACTCGCCGTCGACATCCACCTCCACGACACCTACTTCGTCGTCGCGCACTTCCACTACGTGATGTTCGGCGGGACGGTGATCGCGTTGCTTGCGGGATTGCACCATTGGTGGCCCAAGATGTTCGGCGTGATGATCGACGAGCGTCTCGGCCGGATCGGTGCCGCGCTCATCTTCGTCGGCTTCAACACAACGTTTTTCACCCAGTTCATGCTGGGAAGCCACGGCATGCCGCGCCGCTACTACGACTATCTCCCGCAGTTTTCGATCTACCACAAGATCTCGACGATCGGTTCGTTCGTCATGGCCGCCGGCTTCTTCCTGATCGCCTACTATCTGCTGCGTTCCCTCTTCCGCGGAGCACCGGCGCCGATGAACCCCTTCGGCGGCAACTCGCTCGAGTGGCATACGGCGTCTCCGCCGCCGTACGACAATTTCACGGTGACCCCGATCGCGGAAGACCCCTACGACTTCGACAACATCGTCGGTGACGAGGCGCACGGGTACAAGAGCCTTACGTACGAAGGCACGGGGGCGTGATGAGTCACGAGCACTCTCCCCACCTGCAGCACCACTTCGACACGCCCGAACAGCAGTTCGACGCCGGGAAGCTGGGGATCTGGCTGTTTCTCGCGACCGAGATCCTGTTGTTCGGCGGGCTGTTTTGCGCCTACGCGATCTACCGGGCCAACCACCCCGAGATCTTCCTCTACGCCCACCAGTTCCTGGACAAGGTCTTGGGCGGCACGAACACCGTCATCCTGCTGTGCAGTTCGCTCACCATGGCGTGGGCCGTCAGGGCGTCGCAGCTCGGGCAGCGCAAGCTCCTGATCACGCTGCTGTCGCTGACGCTGCTCGGCGGCTTCGGCTTCATGGGGATCAAGTACGTCGAGTACAAGGCCAAGTGGGAGCACGGCCTGCTCCCCGGTACGCACTTCGCCCCGCACGATGAGGCGCCGACAGTGACCCCCGGTCCCGCCGATCCAGTCGCTCCGGCCGAGCACGGGAAGCGCCCGAGCAACGCGCAGATCTTTTTCGGGATCTACTTCCTTATGACCGGCCTGCACGGTCTGCACGTTTTGGCGGGGATGGGCGCGATCACCTGGATATTGATCGGCTCGATCAAGGGGAAATTCGGCCCCGAGTACTTCACGCCGGTCGATTTCGTGGGACTGTACTGGCACCTCGTCGACCTGATCTGGATCTTCCTGTTCCCGCTGCTCTATCTCATCAGCTGAAAAGGTCTTTTCGTATGTCACATGAAGCGCATCCCCAGGTCGGACACGTCCTCCCGCTCTCGACGCTTTTCGCCGTCTTGGGCACCCTCCTCGTGATGACGTTCGTCACGGTGGCGGTGTCGTGGTTCGACTTCGGCCGGTTCAACCTCTGGATCGCGCTCGGGATCGCCGTTTTCAAGGCGTCGCTCGTCCTCCTCTTTTTCATGCACCTGAAATACGACAAGCCCTTCAACGCCATCATCATCATCTTGTCGATGGCCCTCGTCATGCTCTTCATCGCGATCACGCTGACCGACACGGGGCAGTACGAGCCGAACATGATCCCCGGCTACGCGCCGTCGATCAAGACCAACCCCGAGTGACCGGGGGCGACCCGCGCCAGGTCCGCGAGGGCGCCATCCCCGGCGCCGGCGTCCTTGGCATGTGGATCTTCCTGGCAACGCTCACCGTCTTGTTCCTCGCTTCGATCGTCGGCTACCTCGTCGTCCGCCTGAAGGCGACCGATTGGCCGCCGCCAGGCATGCCGCGCCTCCCCGCGGGCCTGTGGCTCGCGACCCTCGTCCTGATCGCCGGGAGCGTGACGATCCACTTGGCGCTCCGCGCGATCCGGAGTGACGAACGCGCGGCGTCCACGCGCTGGCTCGGGATGACGACCACACTCGCCCTGACATTTCTGGCGATTCAATCGTGGAATTGGTGGGGGTTGATCCGCCTGCACATGACGGCGGCGTCGAACCTCTACGCCTTTACGTTTTTCATGTTGACCGGCCTCCACGCGGCCCACGTCATCGGCGGGGTCGCCCTCCTTGCGATCGTCCTTTCGCGATCCCTGCGCGGCCGTTACGGGAGCAGCCACTACGGCGGCGTCACCTACGCGGCGATGTATTGGCACTTCCTGGACGCGATCTGGCTCGTGTTGTTCGCTGTGATGGTGGTGTTCGCGTAGAGGCGGCGGTGGACCAATTTTCTCCGGGGGGAGATGCGCGAACGGCGTAAAGTGAGGTTATTCTGCGCACAACGAGGCGGGGGGGACCGCGCTCGTTGGAGGTGTCGAAATGCTCGGCAAGCTGGAATCAGAGGTGGTCGTGGTGGGCGCGGGCCCCGTGGGACTCATGGCGGCGCTCTCGTTGAAGACCGCCGGCGTCAACGTCGAGGTTTACGACGCGGGCCAGCGGACGGCGGCTCATAGCTACGCGCTGGTGCTCCATCCCGCGACGTTGAGACTTCTCGACCGATTCGGGCTCGCCGCAAGTTGCACCGAAGCCGGGAGAGTCGTGACGCGGCTTTCCGTTTACGAAGGGGCCGAGCGGAAGGCGGAGCTCGATCTCACTCGGCTCTCCGGGCCGCACGCGCACGTCGTCGTCCTCCCTCAAGCCCACCTCGAGGCGATCCTCGAGGCGGCGCTCGAAAAAAGCGGCGTCCCGGTCCACTGGGACCACCGCGTTCAAGGGCTCGAACCGTCGGCCCAGGGCGTGAAGCTGACCGTGGCCCGGCTCGACAAGGTTTCGACGGGCTACCCGATCGCCCACACCGAGGTCGTCGTCGACAAGATGTTCGAAGTGGGCGCCGGCTACGTGGTAGCCGCGGACGGCTACGATTCGTTCGTGCGGCGACGCCTGGGGTTCGCCTACGCCGACCAGGGGCGAGGGCAGTTGTATTCGGTCTTCCAGTTCGCAGCCCAAGGAGAGGTGCCCGCGGATGGCCGCCTGATGGTCGACAAAGACCGGGTGGGCGGCTACTGGCCCCTCGGTGTAGGGCACTGCCGCTTCAGCTTCCCGATCGCGACGGCCGAGGAGCACCGCCCCGACGCGGCTCGCCTCAAAGAGCTGCTTGCGTCCTTCGCGCCTTGGTTCAAAGGGGAAGTCACCGGCATCGAGTGGACCGCGCTCGGGCTGTTCGAACGAAAGCTCGCGACCTCCTTCGGCGAAGGGCGGGTCTGGATGGCGGGGGATGCCGGCCACTTGACCGGGCCGCTCGGCGGTCAGAGCATGAACGTCGGCCTGCGCGAGGCCGACGATCTCGCCGGCCGGCTCGCGCACGCGCTCCGTAAGGAGGGCGCGGTGGGTCGGCTCGACGACTACAACGCCTCCCGTGAGAAGGAATGGCGACGGCTCTTCGGATCGGACGCGGCCTACGGGAGCCGTCCTGCGCTCCTCCTTCCCTGCCTGCCCGCGTCGGGCGAGGACCTGAAGGCTCTGCTGGCGCAACTGAATTCTTGACCGTTTCGGCCCGGAATGGTATCAACGGCGCGAGATGGCGCCGATCGACGTAAACGACCGCTACGATCCGGTCGCCGGCCGCCCCACCCTCATCCTGGGTGGGCACGATTTCCATGCGATCACCGAGATCGTCGCCAAGCCGCTGGAGGGGAAAACCCCCCTCGCGTGGTGGTTCATATTCCTCCCGTCGCTCGGGCTCTTGGGGCTGCTCGGCGTGGCGGTGTCGTGGCTCTTTTGGGAAGGGATCGGCGTCTGGGGCCTGAACGTTCCGGTCGGCTGGGCCTGGGACATCACGAACTTCGTCTTTTGGGTGGGTATCGGCCACGCGGGGACCCTGATCTCCGCGATCCTCTTCCTCTTCCGGCAGAAGTGGCGGACGTCGATCAACCGATCGGCCGAGGCGATGACGATCTTCGCCGTCATGTGCGCGCTGATCTTCCCCGGAATTCACGTCGGCCGGGTCTGGGTCGCGTATTTCATGTTCCCGATCCCGAACCAGATGGG
The DNA here is from genome assembly GCA_032124015.1 of Acidobacteriota bacterium. Taxonomy (GTDB): domain Bacteria; phylum Acidobacteriota; class Polarisedimenticolia; order Polarisedimenticolales; family DASRJG01; genus DASRJG01. The sequence goes on along the minus strand of JAQBEH010000144.1, from coordinate 34,605 downwards.
GATGTGGCCGAACTTCAGGAGCCCTCTCCTTTGGGACGTCTTTGCCGTCAGTATCTACGGCAGCGTCTCGGCTCTTTTCTGGTACGTCGGCCTCATCCCTGATCTGGCCACGATCAGGGATCGCGCCAAAACCACGATCCGGAAGCGGGTCTACGGCTTTTTCGCCCTCGGTTGGCGCGGGTCGAACCGCCACTGGCAGCACTACGAGATCGCCTACCTCACCCTGGCAGGCTTGGCGACGCCGCTCGTCCTTTCCGTGCACTCGATCGTTTCGATGGACTTTGCTGTGTCGCAGATTCCGGGATGGCATACGACGATCTTCCCGCCGTACTTCGTCGCCGGCGCGATTTTTTCGGGCTTCGCCATGGTGATTACGTTGATGGTCATCTGCCGGAGCGCCTTCGGATTGAAAGACATCATCACGCTGCGGCACTTCGACTACATGGCCAAGATCATCCTGGTCACGGGGACGATGGTCGGCTACGCGTACGGGATGGAGTTTTTCATCGCCTGGTACAGCGGCAATCCCTACGAGATGTTCACGTTCACCAATCGCGCGATGGGCCCGTACGCGTGGGCCTACTGGACGATGATCACCTGCAACGTGATCAGCCCCCAGGTGTTCTGGTTCAAGAAGGCGCGCACGAGCATCCCGATCCTCTTCGTGATGTCGATCTTCGTCAACATCGGGATGTGGTTCGAGCGGTTCGTGATCATCGTGACCTCGCTCCACCGCGACTTCCTTCCCTCCGCGTGGAGCTACTTCCGGCCGACCGTCTGGGACGTTTCGTGCCTGCTCGGGAGCTTCGGCCTGTTCTTCACGATGTTCTGCCTGTTCGTTCGCTTCCTCCCGATGGTCGCAACCGCCGAGGTCAAAACCGTGCTGCCGCAGGCCGACCCGCACGCGCACCCGCGCCCCGCGCGGACGCTGGTGGGCGAGCATCTCGCAGAAGAAGGGGCGCACTGATGCCGACCTATGGCGCCCTCGCCGAGTTCAAAACGCCGGCCGACCTCTACGTCGCGTGCGAGCGCGTGCGCGACGCCGGTTACACGCGGTGGGATGCGCACTCGCCGTTTCCCGTGCACGGCCTGGACGGGGCGATGGGGATCCGGCGGTCGAAGCTCCCCTGGATCGTGCTCGTGCTCGCACTCGGCGGGGCCGCGACCGGGTTTGCGCTTCAGACCTGGGTTCACATGTCGGCCTACCCGCTGACGATCAGCGGCAAGCCGTTTTTCGCGTGGCCGGCTTTCGTTCCGATCACCTTCGAACTGGGCGTGCTGGGTGGGGCGTTGGGCGCGGTCTTCGGGATGTTCGGGCTCAATCAGCTCCCGCGGCACAACCATCCTCTGTTCGAATCGGCGCGATTCGCGCGGTTTTCAGACGACGCTTTTTTCATCTCGATCGAGGCGGCGGACCCCAAGTTCGACAGCAACCAAACGACCCGGCTGCTGGCCGGGGTCGGAGCGTCCCACGTTGAGCTCGTCGAGGATCCGGCATGAGCCGCGACGTTGCGCTCGACGCGCTGCGCGCGGAACAGGTCACGATCCCGCAGGGGCACGCGTTCTCGCGCATCCCTTGGATCGGCGGATTGATCGGAACGCTCGGCTTGGTCGTCTCCCTCGTCCTCCGGGCGGGGGACTCCAAGCAGTTCGCGTTTTCTTGGCTCGTGGCTTTCCTCTTTTTTCTCTCCCTCGCGTTGGGCGCGCTCTTTTTCGTTCTCATCCACTTCGCCACGCAGGCGGGGTGGGGGATCGTCGTCCGCCGGTTGGCGGAAAACACGATGGGGACGCTGCCCCTGTTCGCGCTCTTGTTCGTGCCGGTCACCCTGGGGATGGGGGAGCTGTTTCCTTGGATCCATGAGATCGCCGTCGGGAACGACCACGTGCTGAACGGAAAGGCGCCGTACCTCAATACGCCGTTTTTCGTCGGTCGCGCGGTCGCCTATTTCGCTTGCTGGACGGCGATCGCGATGTACTACGTCCGTCGCTCGCGAGTGCAAGACGGCACCCGCAACGAAGCGATCTCGCTTTCACTGCGTCGATTCTCCGGTCCCGCGATCATCGTGCTCGCCCTCACGCAGAGTTTCGCCGCCATCGACTGGATCATGTCGCTCGATCCCCACTGGTACTCGACGATCTTCGGCGTGTACTGGTTCGCCGGATCGTTCGTCAGCTTCTTTGCGTTCCTGACGCTTATGGTGTTGCTGCTCCGGCGGGCGGGGCTGATGGGGAACGCCGTGGGGAGCGAGCACTTCCACGATCTTGGAAAGCTGCTCTTCGCGTTCACGGTGTTTTGGGCCTACATCGGGTTTTCGCAGTACTTCCTGATCTGGTACGGAAACATCCCCGAAGAGACGATCTTCTTTCGGGACCGGCTCGTCGGCTCGTGGCGCTCGGTGTCGCTGCTGCTCGGAGCAGGTCACTTCGTCATCCCGTTCTTCTTCTTCATGCCGCGCACGATCAAGAGGCACCCCGCGCTTCTGGCGGTCGGGGCTTCGTGGCTCTTGCTGATGCACGGGGTCGATCTCTACTGGTTGGTCATGCCCTCGCTGCACCCCGAGGGGGTGGCCCTCGGTTCGCTCGACATCGCGACATTTTTGGCCGTGGGCGGGTTTTTCGTCGCGGTCGTTTCCTGGCTGATGCTGGGCTCGCCGCTGGTTCCGGTTGGCGACCCCAGGCTTTCGGAATCTTTGTCGTTCGAGAACTTCTGAGTGTAGAGTCGTGCTTTTGCCCCGGGTCCGAAGATCCGAAGGAGATCGTCATGCGTCTATTAGGTCATGCCGCGGTGGTGCTTTTGGCTTGCGGATCGGCGCTTGCCGCCACGATCACGGGAACGGTTAATTACGACGGCAAGGTTCCGAACCTGAAGCCGGTGGACATGGGAGCCGACGCGGCCTGCGCGAAGATGCACGGCGAGCCGCAGCCGTCAGACGTCCTCGTGTTGGGACCAGGAAACACGATGGCGAACATCATGGTCAGCGTCGCCTCCGGCCTTCCCGCTGGGAAGACCTGGCCCGCACCGAAAGACCCGGTCGTCATGGACCAGAAGGGTTGCCACTACGAGCCGCACGTTTTCGGGCTCATGGTCGACCAGCCTTTCAAGGTGTTGAACTCCGACGGCATCCTGCACAACGTCCACGCGCTTCCGAAGATCAACGCCCCCTTCAACATGGCGATGCCGCCGACCGTGAAGGAGTCCACCAAATCGTTCGGCAAGGCCGAAGGGATGTTCATGATCAAGTGCGATGTGCACCCCTGGATGAGCTCGTATGCCGGGGTATTCTCCAACCCCTTCTTCTCGGTCACCAAAAAAGACGGCAAGTTCACGATCTCCGGGCTCGATGCGGGCACCTACGAGCTGCAAGCTTGGCACGAGAAGCTCGGCCTGCAGAAGGCCTCCGTCACCGTGACGGGCAGCGAGACGAAGACGGTCGATTTTAAGTTCAGCGCCCCTGCCGCGAAGTAGCGGTCGGGGGGTCACGGACGCGGGGGTGAGGATGGTTCCCACGGAATCCAAGGCGGCTGAACACGACGCGCACCACGAGGAACAGTCCTTCTGGCGGAAGTACGTCTTTTCCACCGATCACAAGACCATCGGGATCCAGTACGCCGTCACGGCCCTCTTGTTCCTGTTCTTCGGTTTCTGCCTGATGATGCTGATGCGCTGGCAGCTGGCCTTCCCAGGCCGGGCGCTGCCGTTCATCGGCAAGTTGTTCGGCGAGGCGCGCATGCCGGGCGGGACGATGCTCCCGAACTTCTACAACGAACTCGGCGCGATGCACGGGACGATCATGGTCTTCCTGGGCGTCGTGCCGCTCGCCGTCGGCGGCTTCGGCAACTTCGTGCTCCCCTTGCAAATCGGGGCGCCGGACATGTCGTTCCCGCGCCTCAACATGGCCAGCTATTGGTTCTTCTTTCTGGGCGGCGTCACGATGCTGCTCAGCTTCCTCGTCCCCGGTGGCGCCGCGCAGTCGGGCTGGACCTCGTATTCGCCCCTGGCGAGCCTCGCCGGAAGCGGGCAGACGGTCTGGATCTTCGGCATGGTCTTTCTGATCACCTCGTCGCTCCTGGGCGCGGTGAACTTCATCACGACGACCATCCAGCTTCGCGCCAAGGGGTTGACGTTTTTCCGATGCTCGTTTTTCGTGTGGACGCAGTTCGTGACCGCGTTCCTGCTCCTTTTGGCGTTCCCTCCGCTCGAGGCGGCGGCGGTCTTGCAACTGATGGACCGCGTCGCGGGGACCAGCTTCTTCCTGCCGACCGGGCTCGTCGTTTCAGGCCAGGCGCTCGCGGTGTCGGGCGGAGGCAACCCGCTCCTCTGGCAGCACCTCTTCTGGTTCCTGGCGCACCCCGAGGTCTACGTTTTGATCCTGCCGGCGATGGGCATCGTGGCCGAGATCATCGCGAACAACACCAGGAAGCCCCTGTTCGGCTACCGCTCGATGGTCTACTCGCTGATCTTCCTGGGCTTCATGTCGTTCATCGTGTGGGCGCACCACATGTTCATGACCGGGATGGGGACGACGATGGCGGCGTTCTTCCAGACGACGACGATGATCATCTCGATCCCGTCGGTCGTCATCTTGACGTCGCTCGTCATCTCGCTGTGGGGAGGCTCGATCCGCTTCAACACGCCGATGCTGTTCGCGTTGGCGTTCCTGCCGATGTTCGGCATCGGCGGGCTCACGGGGCTCCCGCTCGGCCTGAACATCACCGACATCCCGCTGCACGACACCTACTACGTCATCGGCCATTTCCACTACGTCGTCGCGCCCGGCACGATCTTCGCGCTGTTCGCCGGCATCTACTACTGGTACCCCAAGGCGACGGGGCGCTCGATGAGCGAAACCCTCGGGCGATTGCATTTCTGGCCGTCGCTGATCTGCATGAACGGCGTTTTCATGCCGATGTTCATCACCGGCATGGCGGGGATGTCGCGGCGGCTGGCCGACGGCGGCGCGAGCTACGCCTTCACGAAGCCGGTGCTCCACTACAATGCGGTGTCGTCGTATTTCGCTTGGGGCCTCGCCGTCGCGCAGATTCCCTTCATCATCAACTTCTTCTGGAGCATGAAGCACGGTGCCAAGACCGAGCCGAACGCGTGGCAGGCCACGACGCTCGAGTGGTCCGCGGCCGGATCGCCCCCCGGGCACGGCAACTTCAAGGAGCTCCCGATCGTCTATCGCGGACCTTACGAGTACAGCGTTCCGGGGGCCGCGACGGACTTCCTTCCCCAGAACCAGAGGACGGAAAGTTGAGCGAAATCGAGATTCCCTACACCGTCGAGGCGCGGCCCGACACCGGCCTCAACAGCGGCAAGATAGCCATCTGGCTGTTCCTCGCCTCCGAGGTGATGCTGTTCGGCGCGCTGTTCGCCTCGTACATCCTGCTGCGCACCGGCGCCACCGAGTGGCCCCACGGCGCCCACTACCTCAACATCCCGTTGGCGACGCTGAACACGATCGTGCTGATCAGCTCTTCGGTCACGATGGTCATGGCCTGGGCTTCGCTGAAGCGCGACGATTTCGGGAAGTTCCGCATCTACATGGCGGCCACCGTTCTTTTCGGCGCCGTTTTTCTTGTGGTCAAGTACTTCGAGTATTCCGCGAAGTTCCACCACGGCTACTTCCCCCGCACGAACACGTTCCTGGCGATCTACTTCACGATGACCGGGCTCCACATGCTGCACGTGCTCGGCGGGATGACGGTGAACGCCTACCTTTGGGGGCCGGGCTCCAAGCTCTGGAAGAAAAACAAAGAACATTTCACGAACCGCGTCGAAAACGCGGGGTTGTTCTGGCACTTCGTCGACCTGGTCTGGATCTTCCTGTTCCCCATTTTGTACCTGCTGTAGGAGCCACCATGAGCGACAGCCACTCGATGGACCTCGACAAGCACGTTCGGACCTACATCCTGGTCTTCGTCTCTCTCATGGTCCTGACGCTGGTCACGGTGGCGGTGTCGTACCTCCACCTCCCGGTCCGCCAGGCGATCGCGGTCGCGCTCGTCATCGCGAGCGTGAAGGGCTCGCTGGTGGCCTGTTATTTCATGCACTTGATCTCGGAGAAGAAGTTGATCCTGTGGGTGTTGGTGCTCACGGTCGTGTTTTTCATCGTCCTGCTCCTCGTTCCCGTCTTCACGGTCGCCGACCGGATCGGATACTGACCCCATGTCGTTGAGAGCGTTCCACGTGGTCTTCATCTCGGCGTCGGTCCTTTTGGCGCTTGGACTCGCCTGGTGGTGCCTTCCGGATCGACCCCTCGGCGCCGGCGGCGCGGTCGTGGCGGCGCTCGGCCTCATCGTCTACGAGACCTGGTTTCTCCGTAAGACCCGGATGTTCAGTTGATCGCCGCCTCGATGCTCGCCTGCGCGGCCTGCTTTTCCGCCGCCGCCGATTCCCCCCTCGTGGACGGCGCGAAAGCGGGGGTGTGGCTACTGCTTGCGGTCACGCTTGGCGTGCAAGGGGCGTTCGCGACGTTTTTCATTCAGCTGTGGCGGCGGGCGAAGCGCGCCCAGGGGAGCTCGGAATAGCCATGAACGGACCTTTGGGACTTCCTCTAGCGGCGTCGGCTCACTCGGCCGAGGTGGACCACACCATGGTCTTGGTCCACATCTTGATGGGCGTGCTCTTTGCGGGATGGCTCTGCTTCTTCCTCTATGCGCTCTACCGCTTTAGGCGCAAGAGCAACCCCGTCGCGAACTACAAGGGGGCGACCGGCCACACCTCCACGTATCTCGAAATCGGAGTCGCCGTCGTCGAGGCCGTCTTGTTGATCGGGTTTTCGATCCCCCTTTGGGCCAAGCGCGTGGCGGAATTTCCTGCGGAAAGCGAAGCGGTCGTCGTGCGCGTCGTCGGCGAGCAGTTCGCCTGGAACATCCACTATCCCGGCCCCGACGGGATCTTCGGGAAAACCGACAACACGCTGATCGACCTCCAGACGAACCCGCTGGGAATCGATCGCTCCGACCCCGACGCCAAAGACGACATCACGACGGTCAACCAGCTCCACCTCCCCGTCGGAAAGCCCGCGATCGTCAAGCTGTCGAGCAAAGACGTCATCCACAGTTTCAACCTGACCGAGTTCCGCGTGAAGCAAGACGCGGTTCCGGGCCTGGTGATCCCCCTCTGGTTCGAGCCGACGATCTCGACCGACGACATGCGCAAACGTCTCGGAGACGACGAGTTCGTGTACGAGATCGCGTGCGCGCAGCTGTGCGGCCTGGGGCACTACTCCATGCGCGGCTACGTCACGATCGACACGCCCGAAGGATTCCAGGCCTGGCTCGACGAAGAGGGCGCGAAACTTTCGGACGAAGACTCCGCCTGGAATTAGGGAGTGCCGAAAAGGGGACCACTCCCCTTTTTCTACAAAGTTCCCCGGATACCACTTTGGGCGAAAAAGGGGAGTGTCCCCTTTTCGGCGCCCCCTACTTACCGAAGAGCTTAGAAGTCGGCATCTTCGAGCGGATTGCGTCGAGGTGCGGCGCGGTGACGCGTTCGATGCCGTTTTTCCGGCAGTGGGTTTCGACCGCCTTGACGACCATGCCGCGGACGAAGGCCGGGATCTTCTGCATCCGCGCCCGCGCGTCGTCGTCCCAGGCGAGCTCGGTTGAGGCCGCGCTTCCGTACTCGATCTTGGGGATCGTCAGAAGCGGTGACCCGGCGAAACGGCCCGGAGTGTGGGTACACAGCGGGTCCTCGGCCAGCAGGTCTCCCGTGGCGCCGTAGGCGCGTGCTCGGCAGCCGCCGCACAGCGCATTCAGCTCGCAGGCCCCACAGCGGCCTCCCAGCGCATTACGCTTCCGGATGGCGACGAACGGCTGAGAGTCCGCCCAGACGTCAGCCAGCGTCTCTTCGCGCAGGTTGCCCCCAAAAACCGGCAGGTAGGGGCAGGGGGTGACGTCGCCGTTGGGTCTTATGCCCAGATAGTGCGTTCCCGCGGGGCAGCCGCCGGCGCCCCCCGTGTAGGTTTTGAGAAACGGCGATGCAGCATCGGTTTCGAAGAGGGTCTTGACGTAGTGCGGAGCGCACTTGGCGTTAACGATCATCCGCCCGGCATAGGCACTTTGAATCGTCGCGAGGTCCGCCAGAACCCGGTCGTACTCTTCTGGGGAGATGTCCGAAACGAACGCCCCACGTCCCGTCGGGACGAGGAAATAAAGGTTCCAGACGGAAGCCTTGAGCTCGGCATGGGCGAACTCGGCGATGGCCTGGAGTTCGTCGACGTTGTGCGCGCCGACGGTGGTCTGCACGATGAAGGGGAGGCCGGCGTCGCGCAGGATTCCGGCGCCCCTCACGGTGTTCCGCCACGCTCCGGACACGCGTCGGAACGTGTCGTGCCGCTTCTCGTCCAGCGCGTCGAGCGACAGCGAGAGCCCGCGAACGCCCTCTTTCAACAAAAGCGCCGCAAGCGTCGCCGTGACCTTCACCCCGTTGGTTCCGACGACGACCCAGAGGCCCTTGGCGTTGGCGTAGCGGATGATCTCCAGAATGTCGCGGCGCAGCAACGGCTCGCCGCCCGTCAGGATCGTGACCGCCTCCGGGGCGAACGCCGCGATGTCGTCGACGACCTTGAAGCACTGGGCCGTCGTCAGTTCGCTCCGGTCGGCAAAGGCCTCATCCTCGACAAGGGGCTTCCCGCCCGCGTCGAGGTAGCAGTGCTCGCACGCGAGGTTGCAACGATAGGTGAGATTCCAGGAGACGACGTACGGGCGCGCGAAGACCGGAACGGCTTGCATCTGGCGTTCACATCCCGAAGCGCGACTTGGCCTCGTCTAGAACCGCGAGCGTGATTTCCGCGTGCCCGCCCTCCTTGGCGAAGCGCTCGATCCCTGTTTTCGCCATCGGCCGCACGAATTCGGGGATGACCTGCATGCGCGCAACGGCCTCGTCCGTCCAGCGGACCCCATCCTCGGCGGGAACCGCCGTCGGCTCGGCCTCGGCGACCATTCCCGAAAAGGGGCATTTGGGTTTGTCGCTTTCGGCCGAAGCCGCCGGCCCGACTTTGATTCCCATCGAGGACACGAGCTGGGTCTCGAACGGATTGGTCAGCATGGCCATCTCGTAGCCGCAGGCGGGGCAGCTGTAGGTGACCGCGATCGAGCCGCGGTCGGGCGGCGTCACGTTCAAGACCTTCATCGGCTGATCGCACGGCACGCACAGGAATTTCATCGATCGATCTCCAGAGACTCCACGAGGCGGCCTGCGATGGCGGAAAGCGCCCTTGTGGCGGCGGTTTCGGGGAGATCGAGAAACGCCACCCCGCGATCGCACGCAAAGGCGAGGGCCGGATCGAAAGGGACGCGGCCCAGACACGTCAGGTCGAGCACGATGCCGTCTTTCGTTTCCGGAAACAGGGGCTTGATTTCGCCGCAGTCGGCACAGAAGTAGCCGCTCATGTTCTCGACGTAGCCGAGCAGGGAATTGTCGGTGTTCGCCAGGGCAGCAACCGATCGTGCGACGACACCGCGCGAGACCTCGGAAGGAATCGTGACCAGAACGAACGACGTCTCGGTGCCGAGATACTCGGCGAACTGCAGCGTCCGTTCGGCTCCGGGGGGCAGGTCGAAAAGGAGAATGTCGAGCTTCCCCCAGGCGACCGACGCGAGAACCTCGCCGAGCGCCGCAAACTCCTTGGTGGCCCGCCAGGTGTGGGATTCGCCGGTGCTCACCGATGCGAAATCGAGTGCCTCGGATTCCGGCAGGAACGCGCCGACGGAAAAAACGCCGACACCGTCTCGCGATTTCGGAAGCGCGAGCCCGTCGATCCCCGGCACGGGTACGGCTCCGCGAAGCCCGGTCATGCGCGCCTGAGTCGGGCCGTTGAAATCGGCATCGACGATCGCCACCTTGAAGCCTCGCGCCGCAAGAGCAGCGGCCAGCGCGCGCGTCACCGTGCTCTTCCCGACGCCGCCCTTTCCCGATCCGACCGCCACGCGGTGCTTCACCTTCGAGAGCGCCTTCGCGATCCGGTCTTTCTGGTCGGTGACCTGTTCGAGGATGTTCGAGCCCCCGTCCCCGACGATGTCGTGGTAGGACTTCATCAGTGGGCCGCTGCGTCGCGGTCGGCCTGGGCTGTCATCGCAATGAACTCGGGATCGCCGTGGAGAGCGGTGAACGCGATGTCGTCCCGGGCCTCTTGCATTTCCTTGGCCCGCACGGCGTCGTACTTCTCGTAGATGGTGAAGTGCCGGTTCAGCAGCGCCAGCGCCTCGTCTTTTTGGCCGAGCTGCGCGTGGATCACCGCGAGGTTGTACGAGGCCGAGAGCATGGCTTCATGGCGCTCTGCGACCTCCCGGGCCTCGTCGGGGCGTCCCAACTCGACGAAGTAGGTCGCCGCGAAGATCTGGTTGTATTCGTCGTCGGGGTCGAGCGCGATCGCCTGCTCGACATAGCCGCGCGCCTTCGCGTGGTCTTTTTCGGAATTCCAATAGACCGCGAGGTTACGGTAGGTGAGCGGGAGGGGGAAGGCGTCGAGCGAGAGCGAGAACAGGCCGCGCCCTTCGGCGTAACGCCCTTCGTGGATCGTCATTTTTCCCAAGCCATGGAGGGCGACTGCGCGGGAGATCGGATCGGCGGGCATTTCGGTCACGCGCGTGAACAACGCTCGCGCCTGGGTCCAGTCGCCGATTTCGTGGCGTTGAAGCTCGCCGAGGAAGCGGATCGGCGTGGGGTCTGCCGGGTCGATCCGGGCCGCTGCGGTGTAGAGGCGGCGGGCCTCGTCGATCTTGCCGTCGCGCTCGGCGGCAAGCCCCGCGTCCATAGCTCGCACGATACTGGCTGTCGTCGCGGCGGACAGGTCGGGCATGCGGCCATCCCAGCCTCCCAGATCGCCGACCTCGACCGGATGCCCGATCTTTTTGAGGGCCTTGGCCGCCTTCTTCGCAACGTCGGGCACGACACAGCGCTGGGCCCAGATCCGCTGGAGGATTGTGTTCGCGCCCTCGAAGTCTTTCTGCTTGATCTTCTGGTTCGCGGCGTCGAGCGCGGCCTTCGCCGAGTCCTCACGCCTGTCGAGCTCGGCTTGGACCATCCTCTCGACGGGCTCAGCGGCGATCGGCGTTCCACTGTGGACGACGCGCGCGAGCACCTCGTTGCGTTCGTCCACGAGGACGACGCCCGCGCCGGGAACGGGAATATCGAATCTCTTCCGGCGCGACAGATTATCCAGATCGACGATCACCATGTTCACGCAGCGCGCCGACTGGAGGGCCAGCTTCCGGGAGGTCAGCAGGCTGGAGACCTCGGTCTCTTCGACCGAAGCGGGGAACCAGAGCAGCCCAATGGGACCGCCGGGACCGGAGTCGTCCCGGGGCAAGTTCCTCCAGGGGACGTGGTAAGCCTGGGTCTCGGTCGGTGCGCTTCCGCCGACCTTGGCGCCGCCGACCCCACCTCCGCCCCCACCGCCGCAGGTGGCAAGCGCCGGGCCCGAGTTGAATACGAGGCAGGACGCGACGAGGGCGATCGTCGCAGCTTTCGAGGGACGAGTCGGGGTCATCAGGATCCTCCGGATCATTAATGTAGGCTGCCCGGGAAGTATAGCCGCGACCCGACCCCCGGACCTGCCCCGGTAACGGAAAACGGGCTTGCGCCCGGCGGGGCGAGGCGTACACTTTGCCGTGCGCGGCTGGTGCCGCGCGGCGGCCCGGCGGTCTTGGGCGGATCGGCGGGACGGAGGGTTGGGGCCCTCACAGCGGTTGTACGCCCGACGAAGGAGGTGATCCATTGAACAGCCTTAGTCTCAGTTCGGTGGAGGTGGCATCCTCGTAGCGGATCTGCTGGCGGGGCAAACCCCACGCCACCTAGACCGAAAGTTCGTTGGGCCCCGGTCCAGAGATGGATCGGGGCCCTTTTCGTTTACCGGCGTGGTTCGTACCAGTACCGCTCGATCTCACGAAGTGATGAGGGGTGCTTCAACACGAGGCCGATCGTCAAGCGGGGGATCGTCGTCAGGTAGTGCCAGTCCCCGTGTTGGTCGAACTTCCGGGTCGAGGCCACCGCCTTGACGTGCGTCAGCCGGGTGAGCCGCTTTCCTTGCCTCCTTCCGACCCGGCGCAGCTCGAGCAGGAAGCGCACGTCCTCGGCGACCCGAAGCGATTCGTCGTAACCCCCGGTCGCCTCGAAGTCCCGGCGGCGGCAGAACACGACGCCGACGTCGAATCCCGTCAGCCAGACCACAGGGACCAACACCGCAAACGTCACCGCCAGACCGAGCGACCAACGCTCTAGAGTGCAGCCCGTCGCCCCTCCGACGATCCGGTTCGACGCAAGCGCGCGCTCGATGGCGTCGAAGGTGTCCGGGTGGATCCGCGTGTCGGCGTCGACGAAGCCGACGAACTCCCCGCGCGCGGCCGCGCCACCCGCGTTGCGCGCGGCGGCGATCGAACGCTTGGCGCAGGGCACGACGCGGCACCCACGCTCCCGCGCGAGCTCCGCGGTGCGGTCGGTCGACGCGTTGTCCACGACGATGACTTCGACCGCCGCCGCCCCGTGGGCGTACCGGCGGGCCGCGGCGTCGACCGAGTCGAGCAGGCGGGGGAGAAACCGTTCCTCGTTGTAGGCGGGAATGATCAGGGAGAAACGGGGGAAGGGTTGATCAGGGGGCATGGCGGGAGACAGGATTCAACTTGGCCGCGAGCTTGGCGACGGTGTTTCCGCCGCGAAACGTGACCCGTGCCCCCGTCGCTTTCTCGAAAACGGCGTTTGAGAATTTCGAATCGCTCTGCCTTTCCGTGCAGAGCCAGTACACCTCACGGCCGTGCGTGTGAAAACGATCGATACCGGTTTCAAGAGCCCCAAGAGCGATCTTCGCTTTGGCATCGAGCGGCGCCGCGAGAAACCCAACGCAAAACGCCCCGGCGCGACGCATGTGCGCCTCGGGAAACGGTTTGTAGGCCCCAATCGCGACGAGCTCGGGCGCCGTGCGGATGAACGTTGCGACCTCGTATCCGAGCGCCTCTTCGAGCCGGGCCGCGATCTTCCGCTCCAGAGCGGCGATTTTCGTCCCCGTCGACGTGAAGATCACATTGCCGCTGGCGATGAACGTCTCGACATCCGTCAGCCCGGAATCCGTGAAGATCCCGCGAAGCGTGTCCATCGTCACGTTGTGACCTCCGACGTTGATCGCACGAAGAAACGCAAAGAGCCTCGCCATCGGATCAGCGCCGGCGCCCGTGCGCCGCGTCTTCGATCAGCCGATCCAACCGCGCGAGCCGTGTTTCTTCTTTCTTGGCCGAAACCACCCACCAACCGATCATCTTCCGGTACGAGGGGGGCTGAGCTTGAAAGAAGGACCAGGCGGCCTTGTGCTTGCGCATCCGCCCCGCGTAGGGCTCGGGAAGCGTGGCGCTTCGCTGCTCGTAGGAATAGATCCCCGACCGGTTCTCCTGCCGCGCGTCGAAGGCGCGGCGTCCGTCCGGAGTCATCAGCAGGAGCGCGTCCAGTTCGCGGGCGCGCTTGATGTTCACCGCGCTCCAGATGCTCTTGGGCCGGCGCGGCGTGAAGCGGATCGTGTAGCTGTCTTCGTCGAGGCGCTTCCTGATCCCGTCGATCCAACCGAAACAGAGGGCTTCATCGATGGATTCGGGCCAGGTGATGCTGGGCTTTCCTGAGCCCTTCTTGTAGAAGCCGACCAGAAGCTCAGGCGTTCCGGCGTGGTGCTTCGTCAGCCAGGCCCGAAACGCGGACGGCGTTCGGAAGAACTTCGGCTTCATTGAGTTTCGGCGAGAAGCGCGACGATGGTCTTACGCAGGTCGCGGTAGTCCTGCCGCCCCTGCTCGTCGCTCGCGTCCTTGGCGTAGGCGCCGCCTCTCTGGACGTGGCGCAGGATCCCGCGCCGATCGATGAGGAGCGTTGCGGAGGTGAACGATGTGTCGGGCGCGCGGTCGAGCCAGAGTGCCGTAAGAGCGCTCCAGTCCGCATCGATCGCAACAGGGAACTTGAAGCCGTAGGACTTCACATACGCGCGTACCTCGTCCGGGGTCACCACCCGCGGACGAGGCTTGGGGGTGTACATGCCGATGACGACGAGCCCGTCATCGGAGAACGCGTCATGGAACTCGTTGAGGCTGGGCGCCGTGGCCCGACAGTACGGGCAATCGGCATCCATGAAGAAACGGATCAGCACGACCTTGCCGCGTAGCCCGGCCAGGGTGAGCGGCCCCCCCTGAACCCAACTCGCAGGCGGCTTGGCCGGCCATTCGGGAACGGCCTGGCCCAGCATCGTCGCGAGGAGCAGCGCCAAAAACACGAGCGCCGCCGACTAGCTCAGGTGCTTGCCGACCAACTTCGTCATCTCGAACATGCTGACCTTGGCCTTGCCGTCGAACACGGCCTTCAGTGCGGCGTCGGCAACGATGGTCCGCTTGTCGTTGGGATCCTGAAGTCCGTGCTTTTTGATGTAGATCCAGAGTTGCTTCGTGACCTCGGTGCGCGGGACCGGAGTGGGACCGATGACCGCCGCGAGCGCGGGGCTGGGTGTCATCGGCTTCATGAAGGCTGCGCTGGGCTTCCGGGCGGGAGTCTTGGTCGTTGTGGCCATCGGATCTCCTTTGGAAAGCGGGAACATAACACGACCTGAAGATTGGCGCGTCACCTGGACCTGGCACGCCTGCGCATTGTGACAGACGCCAACGTTCTACGCCCTTGCGACCGCCTCCGCCGCTACGCTGATCGTGTCCGCTCGAGGCGCGAAGCCGAGGCCGATCATCGTCTCGATTGCGACCTCGTCGGAGTGAACTCGCGGAATCGCGACACGGCCGGGTTCGCGATGGGCGAGGTCGCGCAAGAGCATGCCGAGCACGGCAACGCCCGCGGCGCTTGGTGCCGCGGACAGGCTCCAGATCGCTTGGCTCCCGTCGTCCTCGCGCGAGTAAAGGACGCTCGCGTCGAGGCTTTCGCCCGAGGCAATGGCGAGGCCGAAGAGGCGCTCTTTCCGATTGAGGAGCGTGCCGCGCGTGCGGTTCCACGAGCGGGGAGCATCGGCAGCGGGGAGGGCGATGTCCGTCAGGTCGTCCACCGTCACGGGGACGACCAGCCCGTCAGGGGCAGGGGAGGCGATGGGGGAGCCGCAGACCAGATCGACGTAGGTCCGCTCTTCCCGCCAGCCGCACGCCGCAAAGAGCGCGCGCGCGGCGGCGTTGCCGGTGGCGACCTCCGCGACGAGATGCGGGGGGCCCAAGATCGCGAGCTTGGCGCGGAGTGACGTGAGGAGGTGGCGGCCGTGCCCCTTGCGGAGATGATCCGGGTGGACGGCGATGCGGTGGACGAGGGTGTGCGGGGGGCGCTTGCAGCCGATCATGACGGCGACGGGCTCTTTCGCGTCGAACGCCACCATGCAGCTCGAGCACCAAAGGTCTAGCTCGCGGATCTCTTGCTTGAACCCCGCTACGGTCAGCGGCGTCGCGCCCGGGTCGTGCGGAAGGCCGCAGCGGTTCCAGGCGTCGACGAGCAGCGCGATGTCGTCGGTGCGGCAGAAACGATAGGCGCTCAGGCTTTGGGGCCTTCCGCCTTGATCGCGGCTCGCTTTTCGGCCATCGCGGACATCGTCCCGACCTCGTTCAGGCCGTCTTGCTTTGCGATCATCTCCGCCATCGCTTGTTTTCCGAATTCGATCCCTTCCTCGACGAGGGCGAGGTCGATCATCGTCAAGGAACGCTCGGTGGCGATGGCCTCGATGCGGTCTTGCGTCCGGTTACGCATGAAGCCGGAGGGGATGCGCAGCGCTCGTTGCGCCGCGTCGGCGGTCCATTCGAACGTGGAGACGAGGGGGACGTTCTTGGGGTCGCGGGCGATCAACTTCTTTTCAGAGGGGACAGTCCCCTGGGAAACGGGGACAGTCCCCAATTCTACCGGGGCGCCGGTTTCGTCCTCGATGACTTTTTTGGCGAACTCCAGCGTGATGACGTCCATCTTCTTCATCCTCGCGCTTTTTTCGACGCGGGCCTTGGTGCGGCGGCGCTGGTAGGCGTCCTTCATCGTCCACAGGGCTTTTTTCGAGTCTTCGGTCCATTTCAGCTTGTGGCCGTCGTAGGTCGTCTCTTCGGTCAGCGCGCCTTCGACGGCGGCGATGCGGTCGATCATCTCGCGTGTGATCGTTTCGAAGACCGTGCCGCTGCACACGCCGCAACGGACGGGCTGGCTCTCGGTCGCGGTGACGCCGCACTTGACGCACATCGAGATCGGCTGCGATTTCGCACGCTCCAAAGCCACCGCTTCGGCGAGAGCCGTCGTGGCCTCGGAGGTGTACTTCGGCATGAAGCGTTCCATGGCGTCGTCGATCACGGCGTTGGTGATGACCGAGTGCCCCTTTTCGACCGCGAGGCGCAGGATCCCGGTGCGCGCAATGCCTTTCACGAGCGGTGGCACGCGCTTCATGCGCTCTTCCGCCTCGGGCGTCCACCGGATGCTCTCTTCGGCCTTGACGTCGAGCTGCGGGACCTCGAGGCGGGTCGTCAACAGGATGTCGCACGGGCAGGCGCGCAGGAGATTCTCGGAGTTGCTCCCCAGGCCGGTTTCGGTGGCGGGGCTATGGACGCCGATGCGTCCGACGACGAGGAGCCACGGGGTTGTTTTTCGCGCGTGGTCCAGGACCTTCTGGAAGGCCTTCCCGTCGAGCAGGGTCTTGACGACGTCGATGCCTTCGTCTTTGGCCATCCGTTCGGCGACCTCGAGGTGCGACTGGTAGATCTGCGCCAGCCCCGTGTCGATGATCTCTTCGTGAAGCTGGTTCTGCTCTTCGAAGCGGAACACCTTCGCGGCCTTCTCGGTCAGCACGCCGACGATTCCGTTGAAGACCGAATAGTGCAGGTACGGGTCGTAAACGGAGATCAGTTCGATCTTCTTGTTGAAGCGGCGGGCGAGGCCGATCGCGGTCAAAAGAGCGCCGAACGACTGGGGGCTGCCGTCGATGCCGACGAGGATGGTGTCCCGCGCTCCCGTCTCGGCGTCCGGAAGGTACTTCACCACCCAGACGTCGCGGTCGACGGTGTGGGTCACGCGCTCGCAGACCGAGCCGATCTGGCTGTCGCGCACGCGGCCGATTCCAAGAGCGCCCATGACGATCAGGTCATAGTCCCCGGCCTCGATGTCTTTGACGATTTCCGTGTGGTGCTTGCCGTCCATCATCCGGGGTTCGAATTCGAGCGCGGCTTCTTGGCAGCGCTTCGACATCCCGTCGAGGTAGCTCTCCGAGATCAGCTTCAACCCCATCGTGATCAGGCTGTCGTGGATCTTCCGCTGCCGCTCGAGTTCGGTCTCGTCGAGGTACTCCTCGGGGAGCGTGTATTCCATCTGCTTGAAACGGTAGTCGTGCATGCTCGCCGCGTAGACGTGGCAGCCCGTCAGCTTCGAGTGGAACGCCCGGCCCAGTTCGAGCGCCGCGTCGACGGCGCGATTGGAGTATTCGGAGTTGTCGACGGGAACATAGATGCGCTGATACATGAGGCGGCTCCTTACGTGGCCTTCTTCCGGCGAACCCAGAAAATAATCAGAATCTCGAGACCGAAAACCAACAGCCCCGTCTTGATCGCGGGACCTCTCGCGGAAACGACGACCTCGGGCTCGACATAGAGACTCGACCACAGCGTCAAGCCCCTCATGATACCGCGCTCGCGGCTTCCGCCGTCCCACACCGAAAAAGAGACCGGCACGAAGGTGCCCGGGGTGAAGGGGACACCGCTTCCCGCGGTCAAGCTTCGCTTGAAGACGACCGACCATTCCCCGTTGTCGTAGTGCGCTGAGGAGGTGACGTCCGACGCGTCCAAGGCCGCAATCGCGGTGCTCCCATGGGCCGTGAATTGATCCGCGGAGCCGCGGGCGAGGTCGACGAACCAGAGATCCACGCCGTTGGCCGCATCGCCGAGGAGGAAGTAAGGCTTGCGAGCGCCGGTGGGGATCTGGAGAGGCAGCTGGATCGCGACGGCGTCCGAAAACGTCCCGGCGGGCGAAGCACCTCCGGCCGGGGCGTCCTCCTCGCCCCAGGGATCGGCCGGGGCTGCCTCGACGGCCTCGCCCCATTCGTCCACTTCCGCCCCTGCCGCCGCTTGGGCTCCTTCTCGTGATTCTTCTTCTTCCCGAGATACGACGAGCGCCGGGCTGTTCGACCCCGTCGTCTCGGCGCTCATGTCGTTCCAGCGGACGAGGAAGGCCACGTCGGTGGCGTCATAGATCGCCTGCACGAGGACCGAGGCGACGGGCGGGTGAAACTCGCGACCCGGCTCCATGATCTGGCCGACGATCGGGAGCCGTGCGACGGGCGCGGCCGCAAACGACTCGGCGCCCTTGGCGAGGTCGATCGCATCGTCCACGCGCTTCGCGGTGACGAGCGTCGCGTACCCGGGCTCGTCGCCGTCGCCCAGAGAGACCATGTAGTCGGTGATCGCCCAACGCTCTTCGGGTGTCAGCGCCTCGCCGAATGCCGGCATCGGTGTTCCGTTGAACCCCGTCGTCAACGTGCGGTAAATGTCCTCGCGGGTTGCGCCGCCCCTGAAGGTCCAACGCTGCGTGAAGTCGGCCGGCTTGATCGGGAAGCCCCAATCGTCCTCCAGCGTTCGCGCCGAACTCCCGTCGCCCCGTCCGAGCTCTCCGTGGCAGCTGATGCACCCTGTGTCTTCATAGACCTTGCGGCCGCCTTCGGCCGATTCTTTCGTGTACTTCGGCGCTTTCTCCAGAGCCACCGGCGCCACGTTGAAGTCGGGATTCGCGAAATCGGCAGAAAACGACTTCACGTAGTAGGCCAGGTCTTTCAACTCGCTGTCGGTGAAGTTGGGCCAGGGCGGCATCGAGGTGTAGGGCATGCCGAAACGAATCACGCGCATCAGATCTTCGGTCGTCGGCAACGCGCCGCTTGGTGTCGTCCGGATCTTGAACTTCCCCGTCGTGAAGATGCGCGGGCGCGGCGTCAGGTGCTGCGCGGCGTACCCGGCGCCGTCCCCGTTGTCGCCATGGCATTGCGAACAGTACTTCCCGTAGAGCGCCTCGCCGGACTTGCGCTGGGCCTCGGTGCCGAGATCGGGGGCGAGTGCGCCCACCGGCCCGAAGGCGAGAAGCGCCGCCGCGGTGACGAGAAGGGCGTGCTTCATTCGTGCTCGCCCCCTTCCTTCGCCCGCGGTTTCCTGCCGGTGTAGTCGTAAACGAACAGGATCGTGTCCCAAACTTGTTCTTCGGTGAGGAACTTCTCCCAGGCCGGCATCGCCGAATCCCAGGGGCCTCCCTCGTCGGGGAGTCCCGGGCCTCCCTTCGCGATCCGCCAGAACAGGAAGGTCTCGGTCAACATCGGGATCGTTCCCTGGTCGGTGAAATTCGTCGGGATCGGATTGAGGCCGTGAACGAACATCCCCGTTCCCGCCATGTTGTCGCCGTGACAGAAATGGCAATTCTCGTAGTAGACCTTGCGGCCGGCCTCGACATGTTTCTTAAATTCGTCGGGATTCGTCGTCTCGAGCGCCCGGTAGGGGTTGTGCCCGTTGTCGAGGTCGATCTTCACGTCGTTGAAAGTGATCTCGGCGGGGGAGGCGGGGTGAACCGTGCGCGCGAAAAACGGCGCCTCGACCGGTTGTGAGAGCCGCATGTACACGCCGGCGGCGGCCAACGCGGGGATCGCAAGCGCGACGCCGGCCAAGGCGATGCGGCGCTTGTCGTTCACGATCAGCTCGGTGATCGGCCCCGACACGGCAGCACGACGCTCGGCGCTCGAGGTCACGTAGGCGACGAGGGCGAGCGACGCGATCCCCATGTAGAGCATGACGACCGACGCCGGGATCGGCACCGTGAATCCGAATCGAATCACGATGAAAAAGCCCAGCCACCAGGCGAGCGCCCAGGCGAGAAGACCCGTCTTGCGGAAGCGCAAGAGCGCGAAGACAGCGAGGACGGCGAGGACGACCGGGAGGTTCATGGCTTGGCCGCTCCGCCGCCGTTGTACGCGTGTTTCGTCTCGAGCGTCACGGTGGGTGTGCCCCCCTGCGACTGGAGGAACGCCATCACGCAGAGGATCTCCTGGTCGGAAAGCCCGATCGGAGGCTTGTTGATGGTCGGCATTCCCGGATTGAATCCGGGCACGATGAAGGCGTCCGGCTCATAGAGCGCTTTCGCGAAGTAGTCGAGGTCGGAGAGCCCCGGCTCACGCGTTTTTGCGTTCACATCGACGTTGTCGAGGTCGGGGAACCGGTACGGCCCGGTCTTCTTCCCGATCGTGTGACAGGTCGTGCACATCCCCTTCCCTTCGAAGATCGTCTTCCCGATCGTCACCATCTCGGCGGTTGAGACGTCGGCCTTGATGAGGACCTCTTGCGGCGGGTAGACCTCTTTTTGCGGGACCATCTGGCCGACGTACGTGTAAAACGCCGTCGTCGCGACGACGACGCCGCCGAGTTTTACAAGGAGCGGGACGCGCAGCTTCACGACGGCGCCCCTCCGTCCCAGTCTTTCTTGTCGTGGAGGGACGACAGCCAGAAGACGAACCCGATGAGCGCAAAAAAGATCAGCACGGTCACCGAGACGACCTTGGTGGCAAACCCCAGCGTCGGGGTGAAGGCGTCCACCGACGTGTCCCGTATGACACCGTAGACGTGCCAGTGCTGCCTCAGCCCGGAGCGCACGTAGCCCATCAGCCCCATCAGCCAAGTGAACGTCACCGCGATGAAGATCAGCACGTACTGGGAGATCGCCGGGATCCGCCCCCACTGCACGTCGCCCGACATCGCCGCCTTGCGGTAAAGCGGGACGTCGATCGCGGTGATCGCGATCATCGCCAGGAGCACCGAGCCGACTTGGGGCACCGAAAGCCCGATGCGCACCTTCGCTTCAACGAAGTAGCCGGCGATGCCCAAGCCGATCACGATCGCGGCGGCCGTTCCGAAGATCGCGAGCTGGATGGCGTTTCCCGTCTTGGCCCAGGGAACCGTCGGCGTCTTCCCGGTGCGCCGGTAGAGCAGGAAGCTCATGAACGTGGTCAGGATCAGGATGTTGACCGCGGTGTTCTTGGCCGACATCACGCCCAAGAATCCGAGCGCCGGATGGGCCGAGCCTCCCATCGCGCGCACTTCGGACACCGTCGCGATGATCGATCGCGGCGTCGCCCAGACCATGAAACAGGCGGCCACCACGAGCAACAGGTACTTGATGTACTTCTGGAAATTCTGCGCCCCGTGGACCCGGCCCATCCCGAGCCAGAGGTAGTAATTGGCGCCGAGGAAGAGGTTCCCGATCAGCACCGCCTGGATGATGAACAGCCACGAAAACGCGCCGCCCATCATCGTGAGGCCCAGGGTCTGCGAGTACGCGTAGATCTCCTTCGCGAGCCAATACCCAGCGAAGGGGAGGGGCAAGAATGCGCTGATTGCGACGAAGCTTCCGATGTACCCCATCCAGTCGTAATGCGCCCGCTCTTCGTCGGTTTTGGCCTGAAGGAACTTCACCGCGGCGTACGCACCGGCTATCGAGCCGCCGAAGGCAATGTTGGCGATGAAGCGGTGCACGTTGATCGGCATCCACGTGAAGTTCGTGACCGCGTCCATCACGCTCAGGAGGGCCCCATTTTCCGAGACACCGGCCGGGGAGGTCATGAAGGTCAGCCAGGAATTGGCGATCAACATGATTCCGGTGCCCACGAGGTTGAGCCCGAGACCCAGCAGGAGGTGAATGCGCGGGGAGAACTTCCCCCAGCCGTAGTAGTAGGTGTAGAGGAAGAACGCCTCGAGGAAGAAGAGAAGCACGTAGGGGAGAAACGTCGGCGAGAAGACGCTCATCATGTAATTCGTGAACTTCGGATACAAAATGATGAGCATGAACGTCAGCGCCGCGCCGAACGTCGCCGTCAGAGAAAACGACACCGATAACAGCTTCGTGAACTCGTAGGCCAGTTGGTCGTAGCGCTTGTCCTTCGTCTTGTAGCCGATGAACTCGATGATCAGCGCGAAGATCGGCACCGCGAGAACGAACGCCGCGAACAACAGGTGCAACTGCGCGACGACCCAGATGGCAACCCGGCTCCCCACCTTGGGGAAGGCGCGGTATTCAGCCTCGACGTAGGGTTTCGCAGCGGCGACCTTTTCCTCGGCCGCCTTCTCGTCCAACAGCCCCTGCTCGCGAGGGGTCGGATCGGCGAGCTGGGCGCGCTCCGGCGCCTTGTACTCTTGCTTTTGAACCAGGTACAGGCCGACGCGCGCCGTGGCCGCGAGCGCCAAGACGGCGAGCACCAGGCCGGCCGCGATCTTCAGTCCCTTCGAAGTCATGGAGTGGCTCTCCGCGCGACCGCATCGGCGCGTTCGCGCTCGAGCTGACGGATATGGGCGATGATCGCCCAGCGATCCGCCGGCGGAATGGGCCACCGGTAGGAAGGCATCAGGCCGGAGCCGTTGGTGACGATGTCGAAGAGCTGGCCGTCGGGGTAGTCGCGGATCTTGTCGCTGTGGAACGACGAGGTCGGCACGTTGCCGCGCTGGAAGAGGATGCCCTTCCCGTCGCCGCGTGCGTCGTGGCACGGCTGGCAGTAGATCGCGTAGCGCGCGCTGCCACGAGCCAGCATCGCCGCGTCGACGGCGGCCGGGATCGTCGCGACCGGCTTCCCGTCGGGCCCCATCCCCCGGAAGAACGCGTCGTCTTCGCGAAGTTCACCGCGCGCCACCGTGCCCTCGACCGGCAGCCTCATTCCGGAGCCGTCGTAGAAGAAGTTGCTCGCGGTCTGCGGCAGCACCTTGGGTTGATTGTCCATGCTCGGGTTGATGTGAATGGGCGGGCGAGCGGAGGTGCAGCCGCGTAGGAGGCCGCACCCGGACAGCGCCAGGGACATCAAGGCGACCGCAACTTGGCGCCTCAAGACGCCTCCAGGTCCGGGTGAGGGTTGCGCACCTTGGCCAGGTAGGTCGTGCGCGGCTTCGAGTTCAGCTCGGCGAGGAGGGCGTAGTTGCGCGGGTCGTTCTTTCCGGCCACGACACGGCTTGCCGGATCTCGAAGATCCCCGAACTCGATCGCCCCCGCGGGGCAGGCCTGCTGGCACGCGGTTTTGATGTCGCCGTCCGCAAGCGTGCGTCCCGCCAGCCGCGCGTCGAGCTTGCCGGCGTTGATCCGCTGCGTGCAGTAGGTGCACTTTTCCATGACGCCGCGCGAGCGCACGGTGACGTCGGGGTTCTGGACGAGCTTGAGCAGCTCCGGCGTGTCCTTGGTGTAGTTGAAGAAGTTGAACCGGCGCACCTTGTACGGGCAGTTGTTCGAGCAGTACCGTGTGCCGATGCAGCGGTTGTAAACCATGACGTTCAAGCCTTCGTCGTCGTGCACGGTCGCGGCGACGGGGCAGACCTGCTCGCACGGGGCATTTTCGCACTGCATGCAGGGCACCGGTTGGAAGATCATCCGGGGCTTTTCGGCGGCGCCCTCGAAGTAGCGGTCGACGCGAACCCAGTGCATCTCGCGTCCCTTGCGCACCTGGTCTTTTCCGACGATCGGGATGTTGTTTTCGCTCTGGCAGGCGACGACGCACGCGTTGCAGCCGACGCAGGAGTTGAGGTCGATCGTCATCGCCCACTGGTGCCCCGTGTCGTAGGGCTTTTCGGCCCACATCGATTCGAGCTTGGGGAGCTCGACCGCCTCGGCGGCAAATCCCGGATCGTGCTTGTACTCCTCGAGCGTGGCCTCGCGGATGAGCGGCCGGCCTTCCATGCTCCCGTGCTCTTGGGTTGGCGCGAGTTGCGCAAGGCCTCCCGCCTTGGTCACGGTCGCCGTGTCGACGTCCGGGGCCGCCATCGTGCGGAGCGCGAAGGCGTCGAAGCCGACGCCCGTGCCGACGCGGCCCGCCGCGGCTCGGCCGTAACCCAGGGTCAGCATGACCGTCCCGTCGGCTTGTCCCGGCACGATCGTGACTGGCAAGGTGAGCGAGCGGCCCCGCACCGACACGGTGACGAGATCCTCGTCGGCGACACCCAGCGCCGCCGCGGTCTTCGGCGAGAGCAGCGCCGGGTTGTCCCAGGTCAGTTTGGTCACCGGGTCCGGAAGCTCCTGGAGCCAGCCATCGTTCGCGTACCGGCCGTCGTGCACGTAGGACGACGGGCGGAAATGGACCTCCATGCCCTCAGCAGAGCCCGGTTCAGGCATCGAGACGTCGTTGATGGCCGGAAGGACCGGTCCGGTGGCGCTCCCCGCAAGCAGCCCGTCGTGGAGCACCCGGTTCCAGCTCTTTTCGAAGCCGACTTCGCCCAAGATCGGCTTCCACGTCTCGCGCACGAGATCGTGACCCGGCTGGTCCGCCCCGGTTGCAAGCAGACCCCAAAGCTCGGTCGCCCCCTTCCCGCCGAAAAGCGGGAGGATCAGCGGCTGCACGAGGCTCAACGTGCCGTCGACGGCACGGGCGTCGTCCCACGATTCGAGGAAGTGCGCGGCCGGGATGTTCCAGTTCGCGAGTTTCGCGGTCTCGTCGGAGTGTGTCGAGAGGGCGATTGTGGTCGCGACTTTTTTCGTCGCCGCGGCGAAGTCGAGGTCGGCCGGGGCGTCGTAGGAGGGGTTCCCGCCGAGGATGACCAGGGTTGAGACGTTTCCCGCGCTCATCTCGGAAACGAGTTCGGCGAGCGAGGCGCGGGAGGGAAGCGTCGCGTCGACCGGCTCGTGGTAGGTCACGGTCGTTCCGACGTTTGAGAGTTCGAGATTCAGCCGCGCCACCGCGGCGTGGACGGCCCCCGGCTGACCCGGACCGGCGACGATCAGGCCGGATCCGCGGTGCTCAACGAGGTCGTTGGCGGCGGCGTCGAGCCACTTCGCGTCCACGCCTTCGACCTGGGATGCGGCGGCGCCCGGCGTGACGCGGCTTGCAAGAGCCGTGACGACGGCGCCGATCTTCCGGCTGGGGAGGTGCAGGCGATGGTCGGCCATCGCACCCGTCAACGAGTAGGCCGCCTCGATCGCGTAGAGCCGGTTCATCGGCTTGCCGTCGATCGCGGCGCGGCGCCCCGCCGCGAAGCCCGCGATGTGGCGGACGTCCTCGGGGTCGTTCCCGAGGATGTCCGCATCGAGCGCGACGATGACGGCGGCCTTCTCGACGTCGAGCACCGGCTGGAGCGGCCGCCCCGCAGGCGAGCTCGCCGCGGCGAGGACGTTTTCGTCGGAGACCGGCTCGTGCACGGCGACGCGGGCCTTCGGAAATCTGGCGCGGAACAGCTCGAGCATCCGCGCGCGCGTCGGCGAGGCGAAAGACGGCGTCAACAACGCAAGCGAGGCCCCGCCGTCTTCCAGGTGCTCTTTCTCGAGCTCCCCCCAGGCGGCGACGAACTCGGCCCAACTCGCGTCCGTTCCGTCGTGCACCACGCGTTGGGCGCGGTCGGGATCGTAGAGCCCCAGGATGGACGCCTGGATCCGCACGCTCGAGCGGCCCGACGTTCTCGGGTGGAGCTCGTTGCCTTCGATTTTGGTGGGGCGGCCTTCGTGGCTTTCGACGACGAGCCCGTAGGCGCTCCGCCCGAACGGCATCGTCGTCGCGTAGCGGCGCGGCACGCCCGGGATGATTTCTTCCGGCGCTTTGACGTAGGGGACGATCTCTTCGACCGGGCGGCGGCACGAGGCCAGGCCGGCGAGCGAGAGCGACGCGCCAAGGAGCATCAGCATCTCGCGGCGTGAGACCCCCTCGGGGAGCTCCGACGCCCCTTCCGGAAACTCCCGTTCGAGCTGGGCGCGAAACGCCTCGGTATCGTTCAATTCGCCGAGCGAGCGCCAGTACGTCTCGTTCATCGGTGGCACCCGGAGCAATCGGTGGGGGGGCTGACGGGGTGTTCGACGGCGAGCCTTGCCGAAAGCGCGGCCGCGTCCTTCGGCGTCGTCCAGATCATGTTCGTGACCTCGGACACCGGGCGCCTTTTGGGCGCCGGGTTCCGGTGACAGTCGAGGCACCAGCTCATCGACAGCGGTTGCATCTGCGTCACGACCTCCATGGTGTCGATCCGGCCGTGACAGGTCACGCAGCCGATCCCCGCGGCGACATGCGCGCGGTGCGTGAAGTAGGCGTAGTCGGGGAGCTTGTGCACCCGAATCCAGCGCATCGGATGGCCGCTCGCAGCGCTTTCCCGAAGGGGGGCCAACGCCTCGCTGTCACGTTTGACCAGGCCGTGGCAGTTCATGCACGCCTGCGTGGGAGGGATGTTGGCGACCGAGGAGACCTCGACGCTGGCATGGCAGTAGCGGCAATCGATCCCCAGCTCTCCCGCGTGCAACTTGTGGCTATAGGGGACCGGCTGGATGGGGCGATAGCCGACGTCGGTGAACTTCGGCGAACCGTAGTACCAGATGCCGGCGATCGCAACGACGGGGACCAGCATGCCGGCCGCTCCGGCGAACAACGGGAGCTTGTTCAACCAGCGTGGAAAAAGTTGAGGCAAACTCGATTATCCTCGCCAGTTGCCGACAAAAACGATCTTCATTGTCAGTCGCGGGAGTTTAAGCGGGTGGCGGGAGAAGGGTCAAGACTCAAAAACGGGAATGGGCCTCGAAGTTTCGGCTCTAGACCCCATGTATACTCCGCCGGGTTTTGGCGTCGCTCGGGCGGTAGGGGGGCAAGATGGGACTCATGGCGATCTTCAAAAAGGTCGAGGCCAACAAAGACCTTTGCTTCGATCTCCTGAGGATCTACCTCGGAGCGGGCCTGTTCGTGAAGGGGATCATGTTCCTTACGGACATGACCGCCCTGAGCGAGTTGCTCATGCAGTCCGGGCGGTTTCAGCCCTTCAACTTCTTGCTGAGCCACTACATCCCCCTCGCCCACGTCGGCGGCGGGTTCATGATGGCGATCGGTCTTTGGACGCGGACGGCGATCCTCGCCAATATCCCGGTGCTCTTCGGGGCTGTTTTTTTCGTCTACTTCGAAAAGGGCCTCTTCACTCAAAACCAGGGACTCGAGTTCACCGCGCTGGTTTTCTTCCTGTTGTGCGTCCTTTTGATCTGGGGGCCGGGCCGGTGGTCGGTGGACAGCTACTTGAAGCATGCGGGACCTCCTGAATAACCCCCGCCCACCGATGACGGAAGCCGATCGACGTTTCGCGCTCCGCGCCATTCGCCGCAAGCGTCTGTTCCTGGGGCTTTCGATCGCCGGGCTCGTCGTCGCGTTCGCCCTCACCGTCCTTTACGGTGTCTTGTGGTCGCGGAATCCGGCCTTCCCGATCGCGCCCCGGGCGGTGATCGTGCTCCTCGTCCTCTTGAACGCCCGCCAGAACCTCAGGCAGTACAAGTACGCGCGCCTCCTCGACGGCCTCATGGGGCAGGCGACGCGGTGAACGCCCGGACCATCCTTCGCAGCCCCTACTTCTGGGGTTTCGTGATCGGCATCGTGACCTTGACGCTGATTCGACCCCTGCTGAGGCACATCCCCGAGCCGCCCCCGGTCTTGTCCCAACTCCCGGAGTTCTCGCTCGTCGGGGTGGACGGGAAGCCGTTTGGAAGCGGGGAGCTTCGTGGCCAGGTCTACGTCGCCAACTTCTTCTTCACGAGCTGCCGCTCGATCTGCCCCGCGATCATGAAGGGAATGGCCCGTCTGCAAGACGGGTTTACCCAGAGGAACATCACGGGGATCCGCCTCGTTTCGATCAGCGTGGACCCCGGATACGACACGCCCGAGGTCCTCGGCGCGTACGGGACAGAGATGGGGGTCGATCCCCTCCGGTGGACGCTTCTGACCGGAGACCCGGACGACGTGCGTCGCCTCGTCGTCGACGGATTCAAAACGCCGATGGTGCCCGGGGCGCCGGAAGACCCGCAGCCGATCGACATCGCCCACACGGGGAAGCTCGTGCTGGTGGACGGTGCGGGCCGTATCCGCGGCTACTACGACTCGAACGAGACGGGATTGGACGAGGTCTACAACCGCGCGCAGCACGTGTTGCGGCAGGAGCGGGAGACCGCGGGCAAAGAGTAGACTACGCGGCTTCGATGGAGCGGGCATGACACCCACGGATCGCGTTGGTCTCCTTCTGATCAACCTCGGCACGCCCGAGAGTCCTCATCCGCGAGACGTCCGCCCGTACCTCCGGGAGTTCCTGTCCGATCCGCGCGTCATCGATATTGGTGCCTTGCCTCGGTGGCTGCTCCTCAACTTGTTCATCCTGCCGTTTCGCCCGCGCCAGTCGGGCGAGGCCTACGAGAAGATCTGGACGGAACGCGGGTCGCCCCTGTTGTTCCACACCGCAGATCTTTCGGAGAAGGTACAAGCTCGCTTCGGCGAGAGGGTGGTCGTCGATTACGCCATGCGCTACGGCAACCCCTCGATCCCCGACGCGCTCTTGCGCTTGAGGCAGCGCGCCGTCGATCGGATCGTCGTGCTCCCGCTCTACCCGCAGTACAGCTCGGCGGCGACCGGCTCGTCGATCGAAAAAGTCCTCCTCGAGATGTCGCGTTCGTGGAACACCCCCTTCGTTCAGATCGTCCCGCCGTTTTACGATCACCCCGCGTTCATCGACGCGTGCGTCGCCATCGCGCGGCCCGTGTTCGCCGAGGCACCCTGGGAGAAGGTGCTGTTCAGCTTTCACGGCCTTCCAGAGCGCCACTGCGTCAAGTCCGATGACACCGGCGCGCATTGCTTGAAAAGTGCGGGCTGCTGCGATCGTATCGTCGAAGCGAACCGCAATTGCTACCGCGCGCAGTGTTTCGCCACGGCACGCGCTCTGGCCTCCGGACTGGGTATCCCCGAGGACAAGCGCGTTGTCTGCTTCCAGTCGAGGCTGGGGAGAACGCCCTGGATCCGACCCTACACCGACGAGATCGTCGTTCAGCTGGCGCAAAGCGGCGTGAAGCGCGCGATGATCATGAGCTCGGCGTTCGTGGCCGACTGCCTGGAGACGATCGAGGAGCTCGGCATTCGAGCCGCGGAGAGCTTCAAGGCGAACGGTGGGGAGACGCTGCGGCTGGTGCCGTGCCTCAACGCGGACGACGCGTGGGCGGACGGCGTCGTCTCCTTGTCCCGAGAGACCTCGGCGTGGCTGCGGTAGGTTCTTCCTCGGGCTTCGCGTCTGTCGTCGTCATCGGTGGTGGAATCACCGGCCTCGCCGCGGCGTACCGTCTCGTCGAGCGCGCGGGCTCGGATGAGGCGCGACGCTCCGTCGTCGTTCTCGAAGCGGAGAATCGTGCGGGGGGGCAGATTCGCACCGAGCGACATGGAGAGTTCCTCTTCGAAGGGGGACCCGACGCGCTGGTGGCTCAGAAACCGTCGGGAGTCGCGTTGTGCGAGCGGATCGGACTCGGCGCCGAACTCCGCGACCTCGGCGGCGGCAGGGGCGGCACGCAAATCCTCCATCGCGGACGACTCCACGGCGTGCCGGAAGGTTTCTTGATGATGGCCCCCACGCGCGTGGGGCCGGTGTTGCGATCCTCGCTCTTTTCGTTTCGGGGCAAGCTGCGCATGGCGTGCGAGCCGTTCGTCCCGCGCCGGCCCGCGACGCGCGATGACGAGAGCCTGGCCTCGTTCGTCAGCCGGCGGTTCGGGCGCGAGGTGTTGGAACGTGTCGCGGAGCCGGTCATGGCCGGCCTGTTCACCGCCGACGCCGATCGGCTGAGCTTGCGCATGACGATGCCGCGCTTCCTCGACCTCGAGGTCGCGGACGGAAGCGTGACGCGCGGGCTGCGCCGCGCCATGCGCGCCCAGGGGTCGCCACGGCCGTTCGGCCATGGAACGGGGCGGGGCGGGTTCGTCGCCGTTTCCGGGGGCCTGTCTCTCATCGTGGACGCGCTGATGGCCCGGCTCCCCCGCGGGTGCGTGCGAACGGGATCCCGCGTGGCGGGGGTCGAGGCTTCGCCGGTGGATGGCGGGTGGTTGGTGCGTCTGACGAGCGGTGAGACGCTTGGCGCCGGGGCCGTCCTTTTCGCCTGCCCGGCCGGCGAGGCCGCGCGGGCTCTCAAGACGCAGGATGAACGACTCGCCGACGAGCTTTTGAGTCTGCGCTACGCGTCGTGTGCGACGGTCAACATCGCCTACCGCAGGGCGGATGTGGGGGCGCGTCTCCGAGGGTTCGGCTTTTTCGTACCGTGCACGGAAGGGCTTCCCATTCTGGCGTGCAGCTACGTCAGCGAGAAATTCGAAAACCGCGCCCCCGAGGGCACGGCCGTCTTCCGCGCGTTCCTGGGCGGTGCGACGCGCCCTGAAGCTCTAGACACCGACGACCAGGGTCTGATTCGCCAGACCCACGAAACGATTCGCCGCGTCCTTTCGATTCGCGGTGAGCCGCTGATCGCCAAAGTCTACCGGTCGCCGCGTGCGATGCCGCAGTTCGAGGTGGGCGCAAAGGACCTGATCGCTGCGATACAGGCGCGCGCCCTTGCGCATCCTGGATTGTTCCTCGCGGGAAGCGTTGCCGGCGCATTCGGTCTCCCCGACTGCATTCGCTCCGGTGAGGAGGCCGCCGACAGGGTCTTTGGGTTCCTCGCAACGAGTCAGAGCGACTCGGCGCCTCCCACCGTGCCCGGGTCGTCGGCGTGGGTCGCGTACCAGGCGAACCAGAACGCGTAGAAGCCGCGTGCGGGCGTGGTTCCCGACGGGCCCACGACCTCGAATCGGCTCTCGTCGTTCTGCACGGCGACCGCCTGCAGCGACCACGCACCCGGGCCCCCGGTGACGAACACACGCGTCTTCCGCCCGAGCGGCCCGGCGGGTGGGAGCGGGTCGACCGGGAAACGAAGCGAGTCGGAGTTGAAGTACGAGCCGTACACGTCCTGGCCGTATTTCTTCCCGTCGCCGTCGACGGGGGCCAGGACCGTCGTAGCGGGCCAGGCCGTCTGCCAGTCCTCCCACCGCGCGAGCGCGAACGGAACGAGCTCGAGCGTTCGCGCAGCGTCTGCCGCGGGTCCGGAAACCGCCCGTGCCTGGAGCTGGCTCCAGAGGCTCTCCTCAGGGCGCGTGCCGGCCCGGTCGTACATCAGGAGGTTCGACTGATACAGAAGGCCGCTGACGCCGAAGGTGAGCGTTTGCCCGGCCACGCGGCGATCGAAAACCGCAATCCCTTCGGACAGCGGGTTATAGGTGACGACGATTGGAACCCCCGAGACGGTGTCGTTGACGACCTCGTGCCAGACGAGAACGCGCAGCGGGTAGGCCCGAGGCGAGCCGTCGATGACGACGCCGATGACCTTGTCCGAGGGGACGAGGTACTTCCCGCGTCCCACCGTTTCGAGTCCCGAAAGCTCCGAAAGCGAGATCGCCTTCGGGTCGATCAACGGAGAGAGGGCGTCGGTCACCATGCCGCACGAGACGATCTTTTCCTTCGGCACCAGGGTTGTCGTCAGATCGAAGCCGTAGCTCGCCGCCGACCGTCCGTCTCCGCGCGGCCGCACGCGATTGGGGTCCAACAGCGGAGCCAGGTTCCAGATCGTCCCGACCAGCGTCACCGCGCCCGCCAGAACGAGCACCCAGCCACCGCTGCGAAATGTGAAGAGCCTCTCGGGGCGGGCCGTCGACATGGGTCCGTCACGCTAGCACGGCGGCGGGCTACAATGCGCGACCCATGAGCAGAGTTTCCGGACAACGACCACCCGGCGCCGGCGATGTTCTGGCCATCGGTTTCGGCACCACCGTTGCGATGTGGGCCATCGGATACGTCGCACGACTCCCGGTCGTTCTCGCGCCGCCCTCGATCGTGCTCATGTTCTTGCTCCTGGCGCTGGTCGCCGGGGGCTATCTCGCCGGGAACCGCGGTGCCCGTGGCGCTCGCGGCGGCGCCTACGCCGGGGCGTTGACCGGTCTTTTGAACCTGCTCGTGCTCGGGAGTTTTCTCTCGACCGAGGGCCGGCCCAACGCGCTCGTCCCGAACGCGGCGCTTTGGTTCCCGGGCTCGATCGTGTTTTCCTCTGCGCTTGGTGCCGCCGGCGCGTGGTTGGGGGCCCGCCGCAAAGATCCGTCTCGCGAGCCGCCCGACTGGACCTCCGTGTTGGCGCGGATCGCGGTCGGCGCGACGTTTCTCCTGATCGTCGCCGGTGGGCTCGTCACGGGGAACCAAGCGGGCCTCGCGGTCGTCGATTGGCCGAACTCGTACGGCTACAACATGTTCTTGTACCCGTTCGCGCGCATGACCGGCGGCATCTATTACGAGCACGCGCACCGATTGCTCGGCGCGCTCGTCGGGCTGACGACCGTGATCTTGGCGGTGCGCCTGGCCCAGGTCGAAACGCGCGTCTGGGTGAAGCGCATGGGGCTGATTGCCGTGGCGCTCGTCATCGGCCAGGGGATCCTGGGCGGCCTTCGCGTCACGGAAAAGAGCATCGAACTCGCCGTCGTGCACGGCGTGACGGCCCAGGTCTTTTTGTCCCTCCTGGTTGCGATCGCGGTGGTGAGCACGAAGACCTGGCGGAGCGACCGGGCGCCCCTACCGAGCCGACGCGCAGGTGCCGATCGACGGATCGCCACGATCGCGGTGGCGGCGTTGCTGGTTCAGATCGTCTTCGGCGCGATCCAGCGGCACCTGGCCGCCGGCTTGATGCTGCACATTGTTTTTGCCCTCGTCGTGGCCGCGATCACGATTGCGGCGGGCGCGCGCGCGTGGGGGTTCTACCCGAACGAGGCCGTCCTGAAACGCGCCGGATTGACGGTGATCCACGCGACGGGGACGCAGTTGGTCTTGGGCTTTTGCGCGTGGATGGCGCGCGGGGCCGCGGCCAGCGGGTCGTTGTCCCTGGAATGGAAGGTCTTCGTGACGACGCTTCACCAGGGGACGGGAGCGGTGCTCCTCGCCGCGGCCGTGACGCTGCGCTTGTGGCTGACGCGATTGCTGACCGAGGCCGACTAGCGAAAAAGGGGAGTGTCCCCTTTTCTTACTTCGCGAGTTGCTCGCAGCCCAACTCGCGAAACGTCGTTTTGAGCATCGTTGCCGCCTCGGTGTTTTTGGGGTCGGCCTTGCTCGCCCGGTCCAAGACCGGAATCGCGAGCACGAATTGCTGCGAGGCGAGAAGCGATCGCGCGAGCGTCATCGCTTCCTTGGATGCCGTGCCCGCCAGTCCTGCGCGCGCAAACGCGTTCGCCAGTTGGGACACCGAAGGGTCCTCCGACGGGGCGGGGGTGGCCAGTTCGCGCATCAACGCCACCGAGGCCTTGGGGTTGACCCCGTAGGCCGCCACATACGACGCGAACTCATCGGCCACCCCGTGACCCAAGCGAAACGCCGTGTCGAACGAGGTCTGCGCGCGTTTGTAGTCGCGCAGCAACATCGCGCCGACCGCCTTGGTGCGCGCGTAGCGGACGTCTTTGGGGGCGAGTTCGGTGGCGCGGTCGAACGCGGCGTAGGCCTCGGGCTTGCGCCCGAGCCGCGTCAGCACGTTGGCGTAGTCGACCAGGATGGCCGGGTCCGAGGGGAACGCCTTGGCCACCGGGGCGAGAAGCTCGGCTGCGCCGGCGGCATCGCCGCGCTTCGCCCGCTCCACGCCGTAGGCTGTGAACGTCTTTGCGAGGGTGGGGCTCCTCTGGATCGAGCCGAACGTGCTGACGATCGCGGCCCTGGCGCGGTCGATGTCCCCCGCGTCGGTCAGGAGGAAGCACTGGAAGACGCGGAGATCGACGCGCTGAGGTGATTTCTTGATCCCGAATTCGAGCTGGGAGATCGCTTCTTCGAAGAGAGCGGGGTCGTACTCGACTTGAACGGATGCGGCGGCGAGGTCCGTGTTCGGGACCGTGACGTCTCCGCGGGCCACGTCTTCGTTCGACATCGAGACGTTGACGCGCCGCTCGACCCTCCGCGCCTTGGCGGCGAGCGCGCGGGCGAAGGCGAGGCGGAGATCGACGTCGTCGGGCGCTGCTTTGGCCGCTGCGCGCCCCTCGGTTATGGCCTCGTCGGCTTTGCCGTCCAGGACCAGCCGTTCGATTTGCGCCGCCGCGGTGACGGGGGCGGGTGCTGGGGGTTGGGTCATCGTCGCAGCGGCCAGGGCGAGCGCGAGCAAGACGTTCATCGGGATCCCTTCCGGAGCCAGAGGTGGAAGCGCGAAAGTATACGGTGACCTGTTAGAATCCGCGACGCGGAGGCCACCCTATGACGTTATCCCGTTGGAGTTGGTTGGTTGCGGCCTTCGTGGCGGTCGCGATCTCAAGCGGCACCGTCGCGGCGCAGACGACGTACCTCCTCGACGAATACAACATCGACCTCGCGGGAGCGCAAGACAGCAGCCGGATCGCGGCGGGACTCGGCTTCGGCACGGCCTACGCGAACGGCTGGTGGTGGACGGCCGGGCCGCGCCTCTCCTACGTCCGGTGGAACGTCGACGTCCGGCAGCAGTACGGCTTCGGCGTCGGAGGATCGTTCGGCTTCGGTTATAAACCCGAAAAGACCGTGTCCCCCTACGCGGCGATAACGCTCGACCGGGATTTCAACGTCGGCGACGTCTTCGATTGGCAAACGAACGTCTATCTGGGAGCGCGGGTGAAGGTCACGCCGGACCCGCGCGAGCACTTCACGATGACCTTTGCCCTCTACTACGCGGGCGTTTTCGGCGGCAACGGCCCTCACGGCAGCGACGTCGGAATCGCGGTCCTCTACTCGGCCGTCCTGTTCGCGAAGCGTCGGTGACGCAGCACGGAAGAGGGAACCATCAAGAAAGGGGGACACTCCCCTTTTTTCCGACAAGCTCCCCGGATACCGCTTGTCGGAAAAATAGGGGAGTGTCCCCCT
>JAQBEH010000143.1:0-53807 GCA_032124015.1 Acidobacteriota bacterium | reverse complement strand
CGCCAATGCCTACGGCGTGACGAACAATGGATCGGGCACGCTCGGCGGCTACGCGTGGTCCGAGAACAAGGGCTGGATCAACTTCGCCCCGACGGGCGCGGGTGTGGTGATCAACGGTTGCACCGGCGTCTTCAGCGGGCGGGCGTGGTCGGAGAACGCGGGCTGGATCACGTTCTCGTCGACCGGTCCCAACCCTTACCAGGTCGCCACGAGCTGGCGGCGGACCTGCAACGACAACAACGCCTGCACGACGGACACCTGCAACGCGTCGACCGGGTGCGTGTTCACCAACAACACGAACGCGTGCAGCGACGGCAACGCGTGCACGATCAACGACACGTGCGGCGGCGGCTCGTGCAGCGGGACGGCGATCACCGCGCCGCCGGAGACCGAGAGCGTGGCCGCCGCCGCGAACAAGACCACGTACAGCTGGGCCGCGGCGACGTTTGCGACGCAATACGACGTCGTACGCGGCAACCTCGCAGCCTTCCCGGTCGGCCCGGGCGGGGCGGACGAGACCTGCTTCGACAACCTGCCCGGGCCGTCGCTCTCCGACACGACGGTCCCCGGGGCCGGCACCGGCTTCTGGTACCTCTCGCGGGGCGAGAACGCCTGCGGCAACGGGACGTTTGGAACTCAAGGCAACCACGGCGCGCCGGGCGCGCCGCGCACCACGACGACCTGCCCCTGAGCGGGGCTCGAGAAGAAAGAAGGCAAATCATGATGAAGATGACGACGAGACTTTCATTTGCGCTTGCGATCGGCTCGCTGCTCGCGGGGGTGGCCTTGGCGGGCACGTTGGAGCCGCCAGGACCGCCGGCCCCGACGATGGCCACGCAGCAGCAGCTTTGGGACGCCGTGAAGCCCCCGGGCTGCTTCAATAACAACCCCACGGGTCTTCGATTCGTGGACTGTGGCAACGGCACGGTGCAGGACACGCAGACGGGTCTGATCTGGCTCAAGAACGCGAACTGTTTGCCTGTCGGTGGGAGTGATTGGGCCGCGGCCAGCAGGCGCGTGGCCAAACTGGCCGATGGCACGGCGGATGGGACCGCCTGTGGCTTGTCCGACGGATCCAAAGCGGGGATGTGGCGCTTGCCGACAATTGAGGAGTGGCAGGCGCTTAGCTACGCCTACCCCAGTTCGTGCAATCCGTCGCTTCCCGCCGCATCGGGAACCGGGTGTTATTCGACGAGTCCCTGGGCCACCGGGGTGCAGTCCTTCTACTATTGGTCGTCCTCGACCTACGTCGGTAACCCGATCTTCGCGTGGTACGTGGACCTCTTCAATGGCGGCGTCGGCGGCCTCGGTAGGGCCGGCACCGGCTATGTGTGGCCAGTGCGCGGTGGACCATGAGGGACTTTGGGTCTTTGGTCCTTTCGGGGGGCCGCCGGGGGGCAGCGCCCCCCGGCCGATTTGGCGTGGATCTTACTCAAGGATGAGCATGCCGACGCGCGCAGCGTCGATCGAGGACTCGAACGATGGCGCGGTATGAGCACCTGCCGAGCTACCGGGCGGCCTTCGACCTGGCCGTCCACGTCGAAAAGCTCGTGCGCGGGTTCACGCGCTACCACAAGTATTCGCTGGGAAGCGAGTTGCGCGAGCGGAGCCGGGCGATCCTGGCGCGGATCATCGACGCCAACCACAGCCGGGATCGGGCCGCGCGGCTGCTTCAGCGCCCTCGATCAGCTCCATGGCCCGGAAGCGCACGCCCTCCGCGGAACCCACGCCATGGATGGCGGCGATGTGCGGATGGTTGAGCGAGGCGAGCAGCCGCGCTTCGCGCTCGAAGCGCGCCATGCGCTCGGGGTCGTTGGCTACGGCCTCGGGCAGCACCTTGATGGCGACGTCGCGGCCGAGGGTCGTGTCGGTCGGGCGACACCGCGGACGAGCCGGTCCGCGACAATGCGTCTCGAGGAGTGAAGTCATGGTCCGCGAGATCGAAGATCACAGAGTCGCGCTCGAGGCGATCTGCCGCCGCTTCCAGGTCCGCCGTCAAGAACCCCTACTTCCGCGAGAGCATCGAGCAATCGAGGACGCTCCTTTATGCGGCTTGAGACCAAGAAGTACTTGTACGACATCCTCCAGGCCGCGAAGAGTCTCGAGCACTCCGTCGCCTCTCGAAGGACGATCCTGCGTGCGCGGCCCAGATCCACGAGCACCAGCGCATCATCGCGTTCCGCAACATCCTCCAATTGGAGCTTCCCACTCTCCACCTCCGCGTGAAGAGCGCCCTCCGAAACCTCTAATAATGAGGAGGAGGAGGAGCCTGGGGACAGTTCTAACCATGAAATTCTGACCATGCATGCCGCATTTTCATGGTAGCCTTCGCCCGTGATCGCTCGGTCCAAACTCGTCGATTCGGTACGTCACGCGTTGTCGCGCAGTCGTGTGGTGGCCTTGCTCGGTCCCAGGCAGTGCGGCAAGACGACCGTGGGTGGGCAACTGCTCGCTACGGACTCTTCCAACTACTTCGATCTCGAGGATCCTTCGAGCCTTGCGCGCCTGGACGAGCCGATGACCGCGTTGCGTGAGCTGAAGGACCTCATCGTCATCGACGAGGTGCAGCGGCGGCCCGAGTTGTTCCCCGTACTGCGGGTGCTGGCGGATCGTGTGCCGTTGCCGGCCCGGTTCTTGATCCTCGGCAGCGCCTCGCCGACCCTGCTGCGTCAGTCCTCGGAATCGCTCGCGGGCCGCATGGCCCTCATTCAGATGAACGGCTTCAGCCTGGAAGAAGTGGGCGTGGACGCCCACATCAGACACTGGCTGCGCGGGGGCTTCCCCTTGTCCTACTTGGCCGAAGACGACGCTCGCAGTTCGCTCTGGCGAGCGGATTTCATCCGAACCTTTCTCGAACGAGACCTCGGGCAGATGGGCTTCTCCATACCCTCCTCCACGATGCTGCGTTTCTGGACGATGGCGGCGCACTACCACGGCCAGATTTGGAATCATGCGGCGATCGCCGGCGCCATGAACATCGGCGAGAAGTCCGTTCGGCGTTACCTGGACGTTCTGACCGACCTCTACATGCTCCGCCAGCTGCAGCCGTGGCATGCCAATCTCAAGAAGAGGCAGGTGAAATCGCCCAAGGTGTACTTCCGCGACACGGGCTTGCTGCACTACCTCCTGGGCGTGCGCACTGAAAAGGAGCTGTGGACCCATCCTAAGTGCGGGGCGTCATGGGAAGGGTACGCGATCGAAGAATCGCTCAAGGCCGTTCAGCCTGAAGAGGCCTTCTTCTGGGCCACGCACCAGGGCGCGGAGATCGATCTGGTCCTGATCAAGGACGGGCGCATGCTCGGCGTGGAGTGCAAACGGGTCGATGCGCCCCGTCTGACACCTTCGATTCGAATTGCCCTGGACGATCTGAAGCTGGAGCGGATCGCGGTGGTTTACCCGGGCGCGAAGCGCTTCCCGCTGGCAGAGCGGGTCGAGGCCGTACCGCTCGATGCTCTGGTCGAGGGGATGAAGGGCTTGTTCCCGGAGTAGCGAACTCTACGCAAACTCTAAGCACCAGCATGGAAGCCATGGACACCGGTGGTCGCGGTGGGCAAAAAATTGGGCACCGTTTCTGAAATTGCTTGAAACGGCGCCGGTCACGGTATCTCGCGACACGGTCGCGTCCATCACGTTTGAGATGTTGCAGACGCTTTGCAGCCCTTCGACGAGGATGCAAACCGGGAATCTATCGCGAAGTTCCTTACCAGCCTGGTCGGTTTTGTGGCCGGGAGCGATGCTGCTCCATCGATGGATGCCTACCTGAACACCCATCATGGCCTGACGCTTCAGGAGTTCATCGGAAGAGCTCACCGGACTTCCATCGCTACAACCGCGGTGGATTAGTCCGAGATCACGAGGAACTCTGAGTCGTTCGAGGAGTATTTCGACGGGAACGCAAGACAACAAAGCCTTGCAGCCGCCGCCGATGACGGCGCGGCTGAAGGCTGACGTTGATGGTGGCACCAGGTGCTCCCAGATGTTCGCGTGCCCGCGACACAGCGGTTGAGGAACTAGATCCATGGCCCCACTGATCGTCCAGCTTGTCGCCTGGGGTGCCTTCTGGCTCGCGGGCGTCACCGGGCTGTTCGGAGCGGCGGCTACGCCCATCGGCGCATTGCGATTCGCACTGGCGGCGATGTTCGTTTTCACGGCGGTGTCGCACTTCCTGCCTCGGACCCGAGCGGACTGGTAGCTGGTGCACGGTCGCAACGAGTGCGGGGCTGGAACGTACGGCACGCAAAGTGGAGGAGCGCAGCGGGTGACGGCGGCCTGTCCGTAGCTCCTGAGCGTTGGGTCCGCGGTGGCAGTTCCACGATCGCACGCCAGCGAGCGACGCCGAGTCGTTGACGCGTCAGATCGAAACTCTACGCAAACTCTACGCACCAGCACGGAAGCCATGGACACCGGTGGTCGCGGTGGGCAAAAAATGGGCGTCTAGGGCCTTCGAAGGTCGCTTCTCCACGGGGATTCTCGACGCGACCAACGAGCCTCGATACGAGCACGCGGTCCCATCCAGTCGAGCTTGGGTGACGTCAGGTCCAACGTTGGCCCGCGAAGGGAGAAGAACCCTGGCAGGGGAAGAACGTCTTATTAAGCAATTGAGCTCAAACGCTGAATAGCGTAATATCCTGTGAAGGCCAGTTGAACAGGAGCTCGACGAGGCGTGAAGCGAGGCAAGACGGGGCGATACGAAACCACCACCGCGGCTGGGGAGAAGGTGCGCGCCTTCGTTCCCACTAGGTTGCCCCCCGAGCCGCCGCTCCGTCTAGATGGCCCGCTTCAGCTTCTCCTCGAGCAGTCCCTCCTGGCTCTTGGGCGGCTCGACAGTTTGTCCGCACTTCTGCCGGACACGTCGCTCTTCCTTTATAGCTACGTCCGCAAGGAGGCGCTGCTCTCGTCGCAGATCGAGGGAACGCAGTCGTCGCTCTCGGACCTGTTGCTCTTCGAGCTCGGCGAGGCGCCCGGAGTGCCCCTCGACGATGTCGCGGAGGTCTCGAGTCACGTTGCCGCCCTGAATCACGGACTCGAACGGCTTCGCGGCGGATTCCCGCTCTCGAACCGGCTCCTGCGGGAAATCCACGAGGTGCTGCTCCGAAGCGGCCGGGGCAGCGAAAAGCGACCCGGTGAGTTCCGCAAGTCGCAGAACTGGATCGGCGGTTCGCGGCCGGGAACGGCCCGGTTCGTCCCGCCGCCGCCTCAGCTTGTCGACGAAACGATGTCGGATCTCGAGCGCTTCTTGAACGACGAGAAAATTCCGCTACCCGTCCTTGTCAAGGCCGCGCTCGCGCATGTTCAGTTCGAGACGATCCACCCGTTCCTTGACGGGAACGGACGGCTTGGACGACTGCTCATCACGTTTCTGCTCTGTCACGCGGGCGTGCTACGGGAGCCCACCCTCTACTTGAGCCTGCACTTCAAGCAGCACCGCGAGGAGTACTACGAGCTTCTCGACAAGGTCCGCCGCGACGGCGATTGGGAGACATGGCTCACCTTCTTCCTCGAAGGCGTTCGCCAGACGGCCGACGGCGCCGTCTCGACGACCCGGCGGCTGGGGGCGCTATTCAAGGAAGACGGCGCGAGCATCGAGAAACAAGGGCGTGCCGCGGGCACGGCGCTGAGGGTGCATCTGGCGCTACGAGAGCGGCCCGTGTCCACGCTGCAGGAGATCCGGAAAAAGACCGGCCTGTCGTTTCCGGCCACCTCCTCCGGGATGGAGCGCCTCGTGCGACTCGGAATCGCCCGCGAGCTGACCGGGAAGAAGCGCGATCGCGTCTTCGCCTACGATCGCTACCTTGCGATCCTCAGCGAGGGAACTGAGCCGCTGTAACGCTGCTGCCTCGTCGCGGCGCGCGTAGCCAGCGCTTGGTGGTTCTCGCAGGTGCGATGAATCGCTCCGACCGAACTCTACGCAAACTCTACGCACCAGCATGGAAGCCATGGACACCGGTGGAAGCGGTGGACAAAATAATGGGCGCCGTTTCCGGAAAACCTCGAAACGGCGCCCCAGAAAGTTAGCCTCATAATCCGCTGGTCCCTGGTTCGAGTCCAGGTGGGGGCACTTCAAGGCTCGTCGGCCAGGCTCGGCCTTCAAGCGCCTGAAGAACAAACACATAGATTCGACGCCCGCGCTCCCGCGTCCGGGTTCAACGCTCGAAGTTGTCCGCTTTAATAGCTTGTCCTTTTCTAAAGGACAATATAGTTTACGAGACATGAAAGCCCGAACCGCCGACGCATTCGAGCCGTACCTCGCCCGGCTGCGCGAGCTGCCCTTCGTGCGCGCGGCGACGATTCGAGCGCCTGAGGCCCGAGGTCGCCATCGGCGACTTGATGGCATCGTTGTCGTGAGGACCCCTGACGACGAACACGCGTTACCCGTGGAGTTGAAGCGAACTTACCTGACGTACGCGACGGCCGATGGTGTGCTTGCACAGATGAAGGGGGCCACGCCGCGACCCTGGATCCTGTTCGCTCCCCACATCCCACGTCCGCTGGGCCGACACCTCGCGGAACACGATGCCAACTACATGGACCTCGCAGGGAATTGCAGGTTGGTCCTCGGCCATCGATACGTGGCTCACGTCGAGGGGCGGACCCGCGAACGAGCCGCGGAAGAACGACGCGGGCTGCGGGTGCCCGGATACCAGGTGCTCTTCGCCGTTCTAGCCGAACCCGAACTGTTGAACGCGACGGTTCGTCGCATAGCCGATGCAGCAGGAACGGGAAAGACGGCCGCGGCCGAGACCCTTCGGCGTCTGCAAGATGAGAACCTCATCGGGGAGGTCAAGGGACGCCGGTTCATTCTCGAAGCGAAGATTCTCTTGGAGCGCTGGATCGCGGGTTACGCGACGCACGTGCGTCCGCGCCTCCTGATCGGAACCTACCAGACGGCGGACCGAGATCCGGAGGCGCTCGAGCGACACGTCGAGGAAGCACTCGGGGACAAGCTCGCCTGGGCGTTCGGCGGAGGCGCGGCCGCCGCTCG
The DNA here is from genome assembly GCA_032124015.1 of Acidobacteriota bacterium. Classification (GTDB taxonomy): domain Bacteria; phylum Acidobacteriota; class Polarisedimenticolia; order Polarisedimenticolales; family DASRJG01; genus DASRJG01. The sequence continues at coordinate 46,825 of JAQBEH010000143.1, read as the reverse complement.
ATTGGCGCGCTTCTATCGAGGCGAGCGCACCATCGTCCATCTCGAAAAGGCCCCGCTCGATTTGCAGAAGCGACTCAAAGCCCAGAGAGCCGACGACGGTCCCCTCGTCCTGCTGCGCGCGCCGGGCCAAGTCACCTTTGACGGGATCAAGCCCAGAACCGTTCATCCGCTCCTGATCTACACGGAACTCCTCGTGACCGACGACCCCAGAGCTCGTGAAGCGGCGAACGAAGTCTGGGAGCGGCACCTGGGACACTTGCGATGAACCCGTTCCTTCCCGACGAGATCGAAGCGCTGCGCGTGTTGGTTCGAACGTGGCCAAACACCAAGATGGTGGTCCTCGGGGCCGGCGCCCTTCGCTGCTCCATTCCGATGTCCTGGCGCACCACGGAAGATCTCGACCTGACGGTCGCGGCGAGCATCGAGGATGCGACGGCCGCCTTGTCTCTCCTTCCAGGATGGTCTTCGGATTCACGCCAAGAACAACGATGGCGAACGCCTTCAGGCATCGCTGTCGACATCGTTCCGGCGAGCGAAGAAGCTTTGGCACGCGGGCACATCGAGTGGCCGAGGTCCGGATTCCGAATGAGCCTTCTCGGAATGCGGCTGGCCTTCGAGCACGCCGTCGTCCTCCGTATCGCGGCCGATCTGGAGGTGCGCGTGGCTCCGATCTGCGTCATCGCGGTTCTGAAGATGATCGCGTACCTCGACCGTCCCGAAGTCCGCGCCAAGGACCTCGGGGATTTGGCCCACATCATGTGCGGGTACGTCGGTGATGACTCCGACCGAAGATTCTCGATCGAGGTGCCTGACGACTTGACGGAGTACGAAGACGTCGCTCCTTACCTCCTCGGGCGAGACGTCGGCACGTTGGTCGATCCGGAAGAGCGCCGGAGGATCTTGGATTTCGTCACCACGATCTACGACGAAGCGCGGGGTCCAGGGCTTCTGGCGCGCATGTCCATCCTGGGGCCTCCCGCATGGCGAGATCCCGATGCCGTGCTCGAGCGGATCCGCGCGTTCCGACGTGGATTGGAGGAGCGCTGAACGGCCGATACGCCGTCCAGCCAGAATGACAAAGCGTGTATGCGCCGTTTCCGAAAGAGCTCGGAATTCGAGTCCGCTCTCGCAAGTCGCCATCCCGTCGGCACTTGGCGATTCGAGATGCAGGTCTGTCAACCAAGACCAGAGGATTCTCAATTCGCTACTACCATTCGATGAACGTTTGACGAGAGTTGCGAGGAATCCCGGTGCAGACCGGTCCCGCGACCCTGATGTACGCTTCTCCGCGCGGCTGCTGTTGACCATGGACGGCGGGCGCATGAAAGGGGGGGCCGTTTTGCGCTTCAAGCGCCCTGAGGTTGCTTCTCTCGCTCAAGTTCGGATCTCGCGCGTGGAGGACGTTGCTGTCATCGAATACGTCGAGCCCGGATTCTGGACGACACACTTCAGGCTCGGCCCCACGGTCCACGAGATGACGGATGAGGAGATCCTCGATCGCTTCAACGAGCATCTCGAAGCGATGAAGCAGCTCCGCTTGGCCTACAAACACGTGGCGATCGAAATCCCTCAGGGTAGCCCGCAGATCGAGTACCGCGATCGAAGCAATCAGTGGACTCCTCGCGGTGGGGTTCTGCGCTGCGTCGTGGATGATGGCGGCCCCAATAACCAACCCATCATTCACATCGACGACGGCGAACTCTCCTGGATCGAGTTCGGTCGCCTCCTGACGACTTACGCCGGGTGGGGCATGCGCATCATCTTCGTTCCCGACGACGAGACCCATATCGTGCCTCGCATCGAGGTGCGCGAGCCCCGAGACGGCGAGTGATGACACAGAAACGGCGCAGAGCGGTCGATCCCGTCGAACGTGAGATCGAGGCCGCGCTCGCGCCGGGGAGGTTCATCCCGGACCGAATCTCCTTCACATTCGTGAGCGAACTCGAAGGCGTCGCAGCCACGATCGCGAAGCTGATCTCCATCGAACCAGCGCGTGCGGTCGGGCTGTACGAGTCGTTTCTCGCCGGTTGCTACGAGAAGGCCGAGGAAGTCGACGATTCGAGTGGCAGCTTCGGACAGTTCGCCAATGAACTCTTCTGCGACTTGATCAAGGCCCGGCAGGCGGCGGGCACTGATCCCGAAACGACAGCGTCTCGCGTTCTCTCGTTCATGGACCATGACCCGTACGGATTCTCCCGCGGCGTGGAGACGGCGGCCGCGAAAGTGCTCGACAAGGCCGGGGTTGCAGCCTTCGAGAAACAGGTTCGGGCGCGACTCGACGCCGCCGCTGCGGCGCAACCGCAATCCGACGAGCCGCATCGAAGCCAGGCGGACTACGCGAGACGACATTGGGGTGAGGTGCTACTGAACCTCTACCTCACGCGGAACAACCTTGCCGCCTACGTCGCGCTCTCCGAGAAGACTGGGCTCACGGCGAAGGACTGCCACGCCATCGCCACCATGCTCGTCGCGCGTAGAAAGCTCGGAGAGGCCTTGGCGTGGGTCGAGCGAGGAATCGGGTACGACACGAATCGCGCGTGCGTGGACCTCGTCGGTCATGACCTCGCCGGGCTTCGCCGCACGCTCCTCAGCAAGCTCGGCCGGGGCGGCGAGGCGCTTGAGTCTGCCTGGGCCGTGTATCGGACGCGTCCGAGCCAGTACACCTACGACGACCTCATGAAGTTCGTGCCGAAAGTCGAGCGGCCCGTTTGGCACGAAAAGGCCATGGACGCGATTGAGGCTGGCGATCTCCGTTCCACGATCGAGTTGCTGCTCGCGACCAAGGAAATGGAACGACTCGCGGAACGGGTGCGCCGATGCCAGGACAATGTCCTCCAAGACCTCAGCCACTACGTCACCGAACCGGCGGCGAAACAACTGGAGAAGATCCACCCGGACCTGGCCGCGCTATTGTGGCGTGCGCAGGGGATGCGCATCGTCGACGCGAAGAAGAGCAAGTACTACGAGGCGGCTCTGTCGAACTTCGGGAACGCGATGCGCTGCTTCGAGCGGGCCGGACTGACCGATGAGTGGGCTAAGACCGTGAACGACGTACGCACCCGGCACCACCGCAAGTCAGGTTTCATGTCCGAGTTCGAAAAGCTCCTGGCTGGCTCGGGGCCGAGCAACAGGCCGTCTTTCCTGGAGCGGGCCAAGGCCCGCTGGGGCAGTAGGGAAACGGAGGTCCCGTGAAGCGGTCCTCTCACAACGACGCGATTCGCTCCCACGCGGCCGTCCTATCCCAACACATGAAGGCCAGCGAACTGAGGAAGCTGGCCTCCCTCACGGGCGCACGACTCCCGACGAGAAAAGAGGAACTCGTCGAGGTCATCGTTGCTCATCTTGCAGGAAACCGACTCCGCACGGTTTTCGAGAGTCTCGACGAGCTCCAGAAAGCCGCGGTGGCAGAAGTGGTCCATTCCGACGACACGTTCTTCGCCGCGGATCGTTTCCGGGCGAAGTACGGTTCCGACCCCTCGTGGGGCTCGCTCGACGAGTACCGGCGAGAGGCGAGACCCACGCCGCTCCGGTTCTTTTTCGTCGGCAACGGTGTCATGCCCGACGACTTGAAGGAACGGTTTCGCGCCTTCGTGCCGCCGCCCGAACACGCAGCGGTGAACGTGCTCGAGAGCTTGCCCTCCGCCTACGACCGTCCGTTCAAGCGTTGGAACTCCAAGACCAAGCGCGAGGAGAAGGGGACTGGACCCATACCGCTCGCGATCCGGGAATCGGAGCGGGTGGCCCAGCGAGAGCTCCTTTCGGTCCTTCGCCTCGTGGACGCGGGGAAGGTGGCGGTGAGCGACACGACCCGCAAGCCGACAGCGGCGGCAATCGCGGCGATCTCGTCCGTCCTCGAGGGCGGCGACTACTACCCCCACGTACCGCCGAAGGACAAGTGGCACGACGAGAACGCCGGACCGATCCGTGCCTTCGCCTGGGCGCTACTCATCCAGGCCGGCGGGCTCGCACAGCTTGCGGCAACACGTCTGCAGCTCACGAAGGCAGGCCGGAAAGCGCTCGGCGACCCGGCGGCGGACACGCTTCGGGCCGTATGGATGAGGTGGGTGGGCACGAGCATCCTCGACGAGTTGTCGCGGATCGAATGCGTCAAGGGACAAATCGGAAAAGGACGACGCGCATTGACTGCCATGGTGTCGCGCCGGGATGTTGTCGCAAATGGCCTCGCCGCATGTCCCGCGGGAGTTTGGATCACAACCGCCGAGTTCCTGCGCTTCATGCGGGCTTTGGGAAGCGACTTCTCGGTGAGCCGCAACGCCTGGGGCCTCTACATCGGAGAACTCAGGTACGGCTCGCTCGGTCACGAGGAAGGCCAGCGCATCCTCGACGAGCGCTACGTCCTCTGCGTTCTGCTCGAGTACGCGGCGACGGCCGGGCTGATCGATGTCGCTCTCATCCCGCCCGCGGGCGCGCGCGCCGATTACCACGATCTGTGGGGCACCGACGAGTTGTCGTATTTTAGCCGCTACGACGGGCTGATCTATTTCCGAATCAACGCGTTCGGGTCGTTTTGCCTGGGGTCGGCCCCAGCCTACGCGCCAGCACCCGCGGCAAGAAAGGCTGTCCTCCGCGTGCTGCCGAATCTCGAGATCGCTGCCGTTGGCGAGGAACTCGAGCAAGCGGACCGCCTCGCCCTCGATGGCTATGCTTCACGCGTCTCGGAAGGCGTGTGGCGACTCCAGCCCGCCGGGCTTCTCGCGGCCACCGAAGAAGGGCAATCGGTGGACGAGATCCGCGCCTTCCTCACGGCCCGTAGCGCCGACGAGCTCCCCAACACGGTGGAACGTTTGCTTTGTGACATCGCGGAGCGAGGTGTGCGTATCCAGGACCGCGGCTTGGCGCGGCTCGTCGAGTGCGCCGATCCGGTGCTCGCGGCGCTCATCGCCAACGACACGCGCACCCGCAAGCACTGTTTGCGAGCGGGGGAGCGGCACCTCGTGGTCCCCGCTTCATCGGAGCCGGCGTTTCGGCGTGCGCTACGCGAAGTGGGCTACGTGCTCGCGACGGGAGTTCATCGCTCACCGGCGATCCACCGTCGGCGCAAGTTCGGCGACGTCAGCGTCCAGCCGTCCGATTGTCTAAGTCGCAACGGATCCACCCAATGATATGATTCTGCCCTTGGTGTAAGAATCATGATACCAACGACAGAATCGTATCGACAAGGTTTGACCCCTCGGGAGGCATTCTTCCTTTCCACGCTCGCGAGGGCAGGGAAGGTCATCTTCTCCATGAGCGACGCGCGCCAGATCCTCGGCGCCCGGACCCGGCAGACCCTCTCTCTGCTCTCTCAGAAGAAGTGGGTTCTCAGGCTGAAGCGTGGACTCTACGTGATCGTCCCTATCGACGTCGGCGTGCGAGGCTCCGAGAGCTTCATCGTTCATGACTTCGTCGTCGCCTCCCACCTGGCCTCGCCGTATTACGTCGGCTTCTGGTCTGCCCTGAACCACCACGGGCTCACGGATCAGATTCCCAGGACCGTGTTCATCGCGACCACGAGCCCCCGGAAACCTTTGAAGATCCTGACCTCCACCTTCCGGTTCGTGCAGCTGGCCCCGAAGAAGTTCATCGGGATCGAGACCGCGAACTTCGACGGCGCGGAGGTCCGCATCTCCTCGAAGGCGAAGACGCTCGTCGACTGCCTCGACCATCCCGAGCTTTCGGGTGGCATCGAGGAGGTGGCGAGGGCGGTTTACTTCAACCACGGGGAATTCGACTGGTCCGAGGTCAGGAAGTTCGCACAGAAGGGCGGAAGCGTCGCCGTCTTCAAGCGTCTCGGCTACATCCTGGAACGCTGCGGTCTCTTCGAGACTTACGGCCGCGTGCTCGCGCGCATCATGCTCACGCAGGGCTACCCGAAGCTCGACACAATTGGGCCGGCCCAAGGAAAGGTCAACGAGCGGTGGAAGCTCCGCGTGAACGTGGAGCTCGACCCCGAACGGTGGATGTATTGATCGACAAGCGCGAGCTCTTGGAGAAGGCGAGGGAGAGAAACCTGAGCCTCGTGATGATCGAGAAGGACTATGTCCTGGGGTGGGCCCTCTTCGGATTCTCGAGGGTACCGTCCCTCGTCTTCAAGGGCGGGACCGCACTCTCGAAGATCTACTTCGCCGAGACCTGGCGGCTCTCAGAAGACTTGGACTTCTCGTTGATCGAAGGCGGATGGGAGGACCTCAAGCGTCCGCTGCCAGGACTGTTGAAGGCGCTCGCGAAGGAGTGCGGGATCGACTTCAGGCTCGCGAACGTGTTCGACAACCCCGGCTACCTGCAGCTCAAGATTCAGTACGCGGGGCCGATCGGGCGGAACTGGATCAAGGTGGACATTCGGAAGGACGACCTCGTCGACACGCCAGAGAAGAAGAAGGTCGCGCGTTCTTACTCCGACTATCCGGACTTCACACTCCGCGTCGAAAGCCTCGCGGAGATCTGCGCTTCCAAAGTTCGGACGCTCATCGAGCGAAGGAAATGTCGGGACTACTTCGACCTCTGGAAACTCCTGGGCCTCGAACTCGACGTCGAGCGCATGAAGCGCATCCTCCCGAAGAAGCTCGCGGTGAAGGGCCTCACGACGGCGGACCTCGTGAAGATGTTCCCGGACGATCTCCCCGGGACTCTCCAGCCATATTGGGACAGAGAATTGAGTAGGCTCGTGGAACCGGTGCCGGAGATGAGCGACGTGCTCGAAGAACTTCGGCAGCGACTGATGGTCCTGACTACGTCGTCCTGACAGCCGCCTCGCACAGGAACTCTACGCAAACTCTACGCACCAGCATGGAAACGGTGGACACCGGTGGAAGCGGTGGACAAAAAAATGGGCGCCGTTTCCGAAAAACCTTGAAACGGTGCCCCAGAAAGTTAGCCTCATAATCCGTTGGTCCCTGGTTCGAGTCCAGGTGGGGGCACTACTTCTATCTCAATGACCAGCAATGCGTTGCGATCAATCATCTCGCTCGCGGCAGTCAGCGACCAGCGGATTTTCGGTCCGCTAGTCGCCGTTCATGCAGAGGGGTAAACCGCAGGCTCACAAGCGCTTCGCCCGCTGACTCGTCGCGCCGCTCAATGCGTAGAGTTTGCGTAGAGGGCGTCGGAAGTACGCCCTCCTTGCCCCTGAAGCGAATCGGTGCCATAATCGCTTCAATAAGTGAAGCGATTAGGAGACCCGATGTCCGAGTGGATCTGGGAAAGAAAGAAATGGCCCCAGTTCTCCTGGGACGAAACGGCGGTCGCGACGCCGCTGGCCCGGGCGCGATTGGCCCATGGGCGGGTGTTGGGAGCGGTCGGCATTCTCGATCCGGCATTGACCCGCGAGGCCTACGCCGCTTTCCTTGTCGGCGAAGGCGTCGCCACGAGCGCCATCGAAGGCGAGAAACTCAGCGTCAACGCAGTCAGGTCCTCGGTGGCGCGGCACTTAGGGCTGCCCTCCGCAGGGCTGCCGGCCCCAACCCGATCCGTGGACGGCCTCGTCGACGTGATGCTCGATGCGACGCGGGCCCACGAATCACCGTTGACGGTTGAACGGCTGTGCCGCTGGCAAGCCGCGCTGTTTCCCACGGGTCAATCCGGTCTCAGGCGAATTCGAACGGGCAGTCTTCGGGGCAGCGCACCGATGCGTGTGGTATCCGAGCGCCCCGGCCGAGAGCGCGTGCACTTCGTCGCTCCGCCGCGGGAGCGCCTGACTCGCGAGCTGCGGCGCTTTCTCGCCTGGTTCACGGATCCCCCCTCGGGACTTGACGGGTTGCTGCGCGCCGGGCTAGGGCACCTATGGTTCGTCACCCTGCATCCGTTCGAGGACGGCAACGGTCGGATCGCGCGCGCGTTGACCGACATGGCTCTTGCTCAGGACGAGGGCCAGCCGCAGCGATTCTTCAGCTTGTCCGCTCGGATCGAGCAAGAGCGAGAGGCCTACTACGCGATCCTCGAGAAAACACAGCGCGGTGACCTCGACGTGACTCTGTGGCTGTGCTGGTTCCTCGAGCAAACGCAAACGGCGTGCGAGACCGCGGAGACCACCGTTTCGCGAGTGCTGGCCAAGGCTCGGTTCTGGCTGCGCTTCCAGGGAGCGAATCTCAACGATCGGCAGCGGAAGGTGCTGAGCCGGTTGCTCGATGCAGGCCCCGATGGTTTCGAAGGAGGACTCACGACCCGCAAGTACGGGAGCCTCACGCGTGTGAGCCGGGCCACCGCCTATCGCGAGCTGGCCGACCTCGTCGAGAAAGGATGTATCGAGTCCTCCGGACGAGGCGGGCGAAGCAGCGCGTACGCGATTCGGTGGACCGCCTGAGCGGGTCCAGGTGGGGGCACTCCGCGCAACGCAATGGCTGCTGGACACGTCGAGGTGTGCGATCGCGTGGCTGTCAACATAGCGGATCCTGGCCTCGGTACGCCCGGGCGACACAGCTCAGGCTCTCAGCCTCCCGTCTTGCCCAAGCAGCACTTCTTGAACTTGTTCCCGCTGCCGCACGGACAGGGCGAGTTCCGCCCGAAGCGCGGTCGTCCTTCGCGCACCTCGCGTGCCAGTCTCATCATGCGGCGAGAGAGATTCTGCCGGAACACTTGCGACATCATCGCGTACAGCGCAGGGTGCTTGCGGAGCATCACTCCCGGGCGCTCGAAGAAGTACTCCGACGCGACAGCGAAGAACTCGGCCTCGTTCGTCAACGCGTAGGGGTCGATGTCCGACTTGCCGTCATCGATCTCCTGCATCTTGCGCCGTACGAGCTCCACCCACGGTCCGATCGCTTCGCGTTCGAGTCCCACGACGGGGAGGCCGTCGATCGTGCCGTCCGACTTGTCGAGAAGGTGCGCGAACTCGTGAATGCCGACGTTGCGCTTGTCGCCGGGATTGCGGAAGCCCTGGATCAGGTCGGGCTCGGAAAGGATCATCACCCGATTCATCGCGCCGGTCCCGACCATCCCCAACGTGCGGTGATCCGGGCTGTCGCCGATTCCGAAATCCTGCTTGAAGCGCGAGGGATAGATCAGGATCTCGCTGATTTGATCCCACTCCCACTCGGGGAAGCCGAAGATCGGGATGATCGCGCTGGCGGCCGCGAGAACCCGCGTCGTGGCGGTCAGCGGTGTCCCGATCCCGGTGATGCGTTTTTCTCCGAGGAACACCTGGACATTTCGCCGGAATCGGTGCTGATCGGGCTCGGACAGCGCGCGATAGAACAGAACGTCGCGCTGAAGCACCGCCTCCCATTCGGCGGGAAACGGCCGGCTCAGAATCCGGCGTCGGGTCCGGATCCTCCTGGTCATGCCGAAGTAGGCGCCCAACGCGAAAATGGGCGGGATCACGGGCGCCGACCATACGGGTAGGCCCGCCGGTAGGAGCGCGAGCACGATGATGGAGAGCGCAACGAGGATCGGCACGGCGACCAACAGCGCCGTACGCCGCGCGTGCCGTTCCGCCGGCGTAGCCTCGTGCGTCGGCAGCTTCACGTCCGTTGTCACGCCGGCTCCCCCACGGAAGACGAATCGACTCACCCCGGCCCGGAGGGCAGTGTAAGATGCTTTCCATGGTAGCCAAGAAGAGCACGACACCCCGGACCGGGAAACGCGCGGCCACCGCGGCTTCGCGCACGCTCCGGAAGCCGACGGCCACTCGCGCAGCGAAGATTGCCGCCGGCAGCACCCTGGGACAAACGGGTCGCGCAGCCCGCACGGGTAGCCGCGCAGCGAGCGCAGCGGGCCGGGCGCTCGCGCGCAAGGTGACGAGCCGCGAAGGGCGAAAGTCGGCGGGGAGTGCGCTCGCCCAGGCCCCCCGCAAGGCCAAGCGCCGGACACCCAAGAAGGTCGCGAAGCCGAAGTAGCCCGGTCTGGCATGTTTCGAACGAGCGGATCGAGCGCATGTTCGATGCGCCGTGCTTCCAGCGCGCACCTCTCGTGCAACCAAGGCGACCCCGCTCAGCGTTCGCGTCCAGGTGGGGGCACTACGGCGTTCACCGAGGGCGTCTCTACCAAGCGCGCCGGTCGCTCATCGATAGACCGCGCTCTCGTATGATCCAGGTCCGTTGGCCGCGACGCCGTATTCCTCCATCACCCCCCACCTCAACCTCGTTGCCAACCACGCCCCTGAAATCGAGGGACAAAAAACGCCACGCCGATTTCGAACTTGCTTGAAACGACGCCCTTCCGTTTTCTCTAGTGATCCTGTGGTGCATGGATCGCGTTGAGGTGACGTCGCTCCGAGAAAGCAAGCAGCGCCGCGAGAATTTCATGCGATTCAAGCTTCGGGCGAAGCACTCGCCTTCATCACATCATCGGCACGGTTTCGTGCTCGAAGGCCCGAACTGACACGCCGCGTTCTCGTCTAGCGCGGCGATTACCGGATCGTCAGCGGAACCAACCATATTCGCAATGCGCGAGCCGCCGTTCGGACGTTTTGCCTTTAGGCACGTGCGTGGCAGGACGATTGCAGTGGGCCGCTTTGCCGCATCGGGGGGTGCCCGCTCGGCCGAGTCGGGTTTTGTTTGCCCTCTCGATAGCAGCGTGAGTGAAGCGAGGAGCGACATGGTCACACGCAATTGGATCACGAACACACTCGCAAGCGTTTCGTTCGCTGTCTTGCTCTGCGGGGGCAGCCGTCATGCCTCTGCGGAGTCGAACGACCAGAAGGAAATGCGAGGGCTCGACGAGCAGGTACAGGAGATCAAGTCGGACGTGCTCGCCATCGCCCAGGAGCTGAGCCGACTGGAGGAGAAGCTGCTGTACCCGTCGGGGACCCAGGTCGCGGTCTTCGTCGCGGTGGCCGAGGGCGATCCGATGCGTTTGGACGCCGTGCGGCTGCAGATCGACGGCCAGCTCGTGGCCCACTACATCTACAGCTTCAAAGAGCTCGAGGCCCTGCGCAAAGGCGGCGTTCAGCGGATCTACGTCGGCAATGTGACGACGGGAGATCACCAGCTCGAGGTGTTGGTCGACGGAAAGCTCGAGGCCGGCGCGGATTTCAGCCGCACGGAGCACTTCACCTTCCGCAAGGACGTGAAGCCGAAGCTCGTCGGCCTAACGCTCGCGGGACCGGATTCCGGCAAGACCCCCATCGTGCTCGGGGACTGGTAGTCGATCATGCGAACGCCGCACCGGCTGCTCGGAGTCGGCCTGACCCTGGGACTTGTGGCCTCTCGGGCCGTGGGCGCCGACTTGAAGGACCTCTACTTCGGCGAGGCCCTCTATCACGCCTACCAGGGACAGTATTTCGAGGCGCTCCAGCGGCTCGACGCCGAGCTCGCGCAGTACCACGGCTTGGACGAGCCGGCGCTCGACACGCTCCACTACCACATCAACGGTGCCGAGTTCTCGGTCGGCGACTTCGAGCTGAACTACCGCATGCACCGGCGCGCCGGGCGCGCCATCAAGGCGGTGCTCGACGGCGCCGTCGATGACGCCGTGCGCAACGAGGCCGCGTTCCGGCTCGCCCGCATCCACTTCCAGAAAGACCAGTTGGACGACGCGCTGCACGCGTTGGGGCGGATCGAAGGCCCGGTGCCCCCGGCGATCAAGGACGACGTCGAATTCCTCCGGGCGAACATCTACATGGCGACCGGCCGGCCGGCCGAGGCCGCGGAGGTGTTGAAGCCGCTGCGGAGCGATCCGAGCTTCGCCGGGTTCGCCTCTTACAACTTGGGCATCGCGCTATTGCAGGAAGGCCGGCAGAAGGACGCGATCGAACAACTCGACAAGGCCGGGCAGCTCAAGGCGGAAGATCGCGCGGATCTCGCGATCCGCGACAAGTCGAACCTGGTGCTCGCCACACTGCTCTTCGAGTCGGCCGACCCGGAAAAGGCAAGACAGTCGCTCGATCGCGTCCGCCTCGACGGACCGTTCTCGAACCAGGCGATGCTGCGCGCCGGGTGGGCGGAAGCGGCAACCGAGCACTACGACCGCGCGCTCGTGCCGTGGAACATCCTCGTCGAGCGTGAGCCGACCGATGCCGCGGTCCAGGAAGCGATGCTCGCCGTACCGCACGCCTACGCCAGCCTGAACGTGCACGGCCGCGCCGCGGTCATGTACGGGCGCGCGCTCGAGCGGTATTCCGCGCAGCTCGAAAGGGTCGACGCGTCGATCGGCAGCATCACGGAGGGCCGGTTCTTGAACGCGCTGGTCCGTGAAGAATCGCGGCAGGACAAGGACTGGGTCATCCGCCTGCGCAGCCTGCCCGATGCGCCCGAAACCTACTACCTGATGGAGCTGATGGCGTCGCACGACTTCCAGACCGCGCTGCAGAACTACCTCGACCTCGAAGACCTGCGGTCGAAGCTCACGGCGTGGCAGACCGGCTTCGATGCCTTCGAAGATCTCATAAGACTGCGCGGAGACAACTACGAGCCGCTGTTGCCTTCGGTCGACGCGCAGTTCCGGGAGCTGGATTCGCGGATCCATCTGCGCCTCGAGCAGCGCAAGCAGCTGGGTAAGCGCCTGCACGCGATGCTGACCGCGCCGCGGCCCGAGTACCTGGCGACCGCGGACGAGAGGATCGCCGGAGAGCAGCTCGCACTCATCGAAAAGCAGTTGGCGGGCGTAGACACCTCGACGGCGATCGCGCTTAGGCAACGCGCGGCCCACCTGCGCGGCGCTCTCACGTGGCGCCTCGAAACCGAATACCACGAGCGGCTGACCGCGGCGTACGTGCACTTGAACGAATTGAACCAGTACGTTGACGCGCTCAACCGGCAGTACGAAGCGTTCGTCCGGACGAGGCAGGCGGCAACACACAGCTACGTCGGCTACGAAGGCCAGCTCGAACGGCTCCGCACGCGCGTCGGCGATGCGCTGCCGCAGGTCAACGGCTTGATGGCCCGACAGGGACAGCTGATCGAAACCGTGGCCATCAATCAGTTGAAGGCCCGCCGGGAACGCCTGGTGGACCAGCAGACGCAGGCGCGCTACGCCGTCGCCGACAGCTACGATCGCGCCGCGGGCGACCAAGCCGGCGTGGAGCAGCACTGATGCGCCGGCTCACCCTTCCGATGGTGCTCCTCTCGGCGCTCGCCGCCGGCTGCGCCGCGCGACCCGGCAAGGGGACGCTCGCGGATCTGCGCACCGTGCACCCGGACTTGCAAGAGGCGAAGGTCGAAAAAGGCCTTGATCAGGCGATGGTCGGCTACCGGCGCTTCCTCGAGGAAACACCGGAAACGTCGATGACCCCCGAGGCGATGCGGCGTCTCGCGGACCTGCAGCTCGAAAAGGAGTTCGGCCTGCGGGCGGGGGACGGCAAGCCGAAGGAGATGGCCGCGCCGACCGCCCCGTCGGAGTCCGAGGAAGATTTCGAGGCACGGACGACCGCGCAGGCCGAGCTGCCGGCCGGCCCGCCGCGCTCCGACGCCGATTCCGCCGGTCCGCTCGAGGCGATCGCCCTCTACGACAAGCTGCTCACGCAGTACCCGAACTACGAGCAGATGGACAAGGTCCTCTATCAGCAAGCGCGGGCGTACGACGAGCTCGGCCGCACGGAAGAGGCGATCGAGACGATGGAGCGGATGATCCGCGCGAACCCGAACTCCGAGCACTACGACGAAGTGCAGTTCAGGCGCGGCGAGTACTTCTACACCCGGAGACAGTTCCACGACGCCGAGACCGCCTACGCCGCGATCGTCGACCTGGGCCCGAAATCGACGTTTCACGAGCTCGCCCTCTACAAGCTCGGCTGGACGCTCTACAAGCAGGAGTTCTACGAAGAGGCCCTGCACAAGTACATGGCGCTGCTCGACTACAAGGTGTCGATCGGCTACGACTTCGACAAGGCGCACGACGAGGACGACGAGCGCCGCGTCGCGGACACCTTCCGGGTCATAAGCTTAAGCTTCAGCAACTTGGGCTTGCCGACAGAGGTCCCCGAGTACTTCGCGAGCTTCGGGCACCGGAACTACGAAGATCGCGTCTACAGCAACCTGGGCGAGCACTACCTGGCCAAGCTGCGCTACGACGACGCGGCAAAGACCTACAAGGCGTTCGTCGCGCTCTACCCGTTCCACCGCAGCTCGCCGCGTTTCAGCATGCGCGTGATCGAGACGTTCACCGCCGGCGGCTTCCCGAAGCTCGTGCTGGAATCGAAAGAGGAATTCGCGACGAACTACGGGCTGCAAGCCGAATACTGGCGGCACTTCAAGCCCGACGAATCGCCCGAGGTCGTGGGCTACCTGAAGTCGAATTTGAAGGACCTCGCGAGCCACTACCACGCGCAGTATCAAAACAACGATCTGGAAGCCGAGAAGGCCGCGAACTACGCCGAGGCTCGGAAGTGGTACGGCGACTACCTTCAGTCGTTCCCGACCGACCCGGATTCTCCGCCGATCAACTATCAGCTCGCCGACCTGCTCCTCGAAAATAAGGATTTCGGCGCGGCGGCGAAGCAGTACGAGCGCACGGCCTACGGTTACGCCGAGCACCCGCAATCGGCGGCGGCAGGGTATGCCGCGATCTACGCCTACCGCGAACAGCTGAAAGTCGCGGGCGATGACCAGAAAGACGCCGTCAAGCGGGACACCGTCTCCAGCTCGCTCAAGTTCGCCGACACGTTCCCGCAGCACGAGCACGCAGCAGGCATCCTCGGCGCCGCCGCCGACGACTTGTACGAGATGAAGGACTACAGCCCGGCTGTTGCGACCGCCGAGCGCGTCATCGATGCGTATCCCAGCGCCGAAGCGGCGATCCGGCGCTCCGCGTGGATCGTCGTGGCTCACGGCTCGTTCGAGCTCGCCGATTACCCGCAGGCTGAACGCGCCTACACCCAGGTGCTGGCGGTGACCTCGGAAGCGGACGCATCGCACGCCGGGTTCGTCGACAACCTCGCGGCGTCGATCTACAAGCAGGGTGAGCTCGCAAACGCCGCGGAAGACTATCGCGCGGCGGCCGATACTTTCCTGAGGATCCGCACAGCGGCGCCGACGTCCACGATCCGAGCGGCGGCCGAGTACGACGCGGGTGCCGCTCTCATTCGGTTGAAGGACTGGACGGCGGCGGCCGCGGTGCTCGAGGCGTTTCGCGGCACCTACCCCGACAACAAGCTACAGCACGAGGCCACGAAGCAGATCGCCTTCGCCTACCGCGAGAGCGGCCAGCTGTCGCGCGCCGCCGGCGAATACGAGCGCATCGCCTCGGAATCCGAAGATCCCACGCTGCGCGGAGAGGCGCTGCTCGTCGCGGGTGACCTGTACCAGGAATCGAATTCCCGGGATCGGGCGCTCGACGCGTACACCCGTTACGTCAACGAGTTTCCCCAACCGGTCGAGATGGCGTTGGAGACCCGCAACAAGATCGCCGAGATCCACAAGACGGCGCACGACGAGGAGCTCTATCACAAGGAGCTGACCGACATCGTTCGCATCGATGCCGAAGCCGGAACGGGAAGGACCGCAAGGACCCGCACTCTCGCCGCGCGCTCGGCGCTGGTTCTAGCAGAGCAGCGCTACCGGGAGTTCACGGCCGTCAAGCTGCTGCAGCCGTTCGAGGCCAGCCTGCAGGACAAGAAGCAGCGCATGGACCTCACCATCGAGGCGATGGACCGCCTGGTCGGATACGAGATCGCCGACGTGACGGCGGCTGCGACGTTCTACATGGCGGAGACCTACCTCGACTTCAGCCGCGCGCTCGCCGCGTCGGAAAGGCCAAACGACCTGCAGCCCGCGGACCTTCAAGCGTACGAGCTGGCCCTCGAAGAGGAAGCGTTCCCGTTCGAGGAAAAGGCGATCGACGTGCACGTCAAGAACCTCGAATCGTTGCAGGCCGGCGTCTTGAACTCGTGGACCGAACAGAGCCTCGGCCGGCTCGCCGAGCTGATGCCGGGACGCTATGCGAAAAACGAGATCAGCAGCGGCTTCCCGGGCGAGATCGACACCTACGCCTACCGGTCGCCGATTGCGAACCAGGGCCCGGAGATGAACGAAGCCGAGGCCCCGTTTCCCAGCGAGCCGATCCGCACGTCGCAGCTTGCGCCGCGGCGCGATCAAGGGGTGGACCATGACACTCCGTAACGGCGCCCGCCTGGCCGCGCTCATCGCCGTGACCGCCTATGGGTCGACGACGGCGAGCCCGGCGGCGGAACGAAAGACCCCGCGCGTCGACGTCGAGCGGGATGCGGCGGGGTTCACGATCACGCAGCGCGTTCGCGTCAACGCCGACGTGCGCGCCGACTACGAAGAAGCGGTGCGCCTGCTGGCGGACGAAAAATACGAGCCGGCGATCGCGCTCTTGGTCAAGGTGACCGAACGGGCGCCCACCGTGACGTCGGCGCACATCGATTTAGGGATCGCCTACGCGCGCGCCGGCGACCTCGATAAGGCCGAGGCCAGCCTGCTCAAGGCGCTCGAGCTGAATCCCAAGCACCCCGCCGCCTACAACGAGCTCGGCCTGGTGCAGCGGCGGAATGGGCAGTTCGTCAAAGCGCGCGCAAGCTATGAGGCCGCGCTGGCGCAGTTCGCCGAGTTTCATTTCGCGCACAGGAACCTCGCCATTCTCTGCGACCTCTATCTCGGCGACACCGCGTGCGCGCTTGCGCATTACGAGGCGTACAGCCGGATCGTTCCGGACGACGCCGAGGTCGTCAAGTGGATCGCGGACCTCCAAAACCGCGAAAGCCGACAGGAGAAACAATGAGCCGCATCGCGTGGTTCGTGCCGCTGCTTCTGGCGACGGGCGTCGTGCTGGCCGATGACGCGCCCAAGGCCAAGGAAGACCCAAACCTGGGCATGTCCATCCTGGGCAATCAGGAAGCGCCCAAGGCGCTCGTCCTCGTTCCATGGAAAAGCTCGGAGATCGGCGCCTCGCTCGGTATCTCCACGATGCTCGACGATTCGAAGCAACCCGTCGACAAGGAAGTGTTCATGAGGGCGCTCTCCTATTACGAGATCAGGTCACAAACCGACGCCGCGCAGCCCGCGACTGCGTCGCACAGGAGGAAGTCATGAGTCTCACGGAGCTGCTCGGTAACGTCGGCTTGTTCGGGGCCGCGGTGATGGTGTGCCTGGCCCTGCTTTCGATCTTCTCGGTGGCGCTGATCGTGGACAAGCACCGCCGCTTCCGCTCGGCCTCGCGGCAGTCGAAGTTGTTCAAGCCCGTGTTCGGGAAGTTCCTTCACGGGGGAGAAGCCAACCAGCTGATCGACTCCCTGCCGCAGCACCGGGAATCGCACGTGGCGCAGGTGGTCTCGGCGGGCATCCTCGAGTACGAAGGCGTGCGCCAGACCGGAGGCGACCCGGTGGCCTCGCTCGAGCTGGTCACGAGCGCGCTCGAAGACGCCAACGCCGAGACGCTGGTTCAAATGAAGCGGGGCCTCGGTTACCTGGCCACGATCGGCTCCACGGCCCCGTTCATCGGCCTGTTCGGCACCGTCATCGGGATCATCAATGCTTTCCGTGGCATCGCGGCCACGGGGTCCGGCGGGATGGCCGCGGTGTCGGGCGGTATCGCCGAGGCTCTCGTTGCGACGGCCCTGGGCATCTTCGTCGCGATCCCGGCCGTCGTCGCCTACAACCACTTCACGGGCAAGCTCGAGCATTTCCAGGTCGAGATGAACCGCGCCGCGTCCCAGCTCGTGAACTCCCTGTTCAAGGTGCCGGAAGTCATGGTGCGGGAGGTCAAGAACGCGTCGAAGGCCAAGGTGCCGGTGGTCCCGATCGACGAGGAGGCCTATGCGAACCGCTGAACCGGCCAAGATGCAGGCGTCCATCAACATCACGCCGCTCGTCGACGTGGTGCTGGTGCTGCTGATCATCTTCATGGTGATGGCGCCGCACCTCCGGAAGGGTCCGCAGGTCGACCTGCCGGACACGGCGAGGCCGCGCGAGCAGGGAGAAGGCGAGCCGATCCGCGTCACGATCGACGAGCGCGGTGGGCTATGGGTCGACGATCAAGAGCTCGCGGCCGATCGTTTCGGCGAAGGCCTCCGGGCCGCCGCGGGCGGCGAGACGAACACCAAGGTCGTGATCCAGGCCGACGCGCGGCTCCACTTCGGCGACATCCGGAACGCGATGCTCGCGATCGAGGCCGCCGGCTTCCATGGAGTCGGGCTGCTCGCCGAACGCGCCGGTGCTTCGGCGCGGGGAGACTGAAATCATGCACTTCAATAGCAACAAGGGGGGCATGGCCCTGCAGTCCGAGATCAACGTCACGCCGCTCGTCGACGTCGTCCTCGTGCTGCTGATCATCTTCATGGTCGTCATCCCGCTCTCCATGCAGGGATACGACGTCGACATGCCGCAATCGTCCGTCGACGCCGCGCCCGCCCCGACCGTGGAGGCGCAGGTGGTCTTGAGCATCGGGCCCACGTCCTGCAACCTCATCGACCCGCCGGTGGGGGACGGCCTTCCCGCCGCCTGCCGCGTGACGCTGGCCGACACGGAGATCTCCGTGGCCGAGCTGCCGAAGCGCGTGGCGGAGCTTTTGGGAAGCCGGCCCGCGAACGGTCGCGTGCTGTTTTTGGCCGCCGACGACCGGTTGAACTACGAAGGCGTCCTACGCATCGTCGATTTGGCGAAGTCGAAGCTCGACGATGTGGCGATCCAAGTCATCACGACCCATTGAGGTGGTTCCTTGGCTACAACCGTGGAATCGGAAAAAAACGTGACTGAAACATCCCGGGCGCTGTCGGTCCGCGGGATGCGGACGAGCGTCGTACTCCACGCCGGAGTGCTGACCGCGGTGCTGCTGATACCGGCGCAGGCGATGAGCCGTCCACAGCGCGCCAAGAAGCAGCTCGACGTCGTCTTCTATCGCGCGCCGTTGGTTACGCCCCCCCCGCGCGCGATTCAGCTCCCGCTTTCTCGGGAGGGGACGGGGCTCCGGCCCTTGCCTGGTCCTGGGCGGCCCGCGCCCCGGACGCCCGAGCCGAAACTGCCCGGGCCGGATGAACCGGGGAATCCGGAGTTCGCAAAGGGACCGGACGAAGGTCCTCCCGTGGCGGAAGCGCCGCCGCAGCAGAAGGTCGGAAACGCAGGCATCCTCGCGTTCCGGGACAAGTTCGCGAGCCTGGCGCAGGACAAGCTCGCGCCGCGGCTCGGAGCCGATGCGCGTTACAGCGACGCGGATGAAGTGGGCCAGGCCTCGTCACGCTCCATGCTGACGACCAACACGCCGGGCGGAAGCGGCGGCATCAACGTCGCCTCGCTGAGCCGCAGGGTCGGAGGCGGTGGCGGCGGCGGTGGCGGGATCAACGGCGATGGAACGGGCGGCGGCGGCGGTGGCGGGATGCCCGGCGTGCCGGTCGGCCGCGCGACCAGCGCGATCGCCGGTATCGGTGGCGGCGATCGTCCTCTGGCGCGCGACGGTCCGGGGCCATCCCGCACCGACGAAGAAATTCAAATCGTGTTCGACCGCTACAAGGCGTCGTTCTACCGGCTCTACAACCGGGAGCTGCGGAACGACCCAACCTTGAAGGGCCAGATGGTGCTGCGACTGACGATCGAGCCGGACGGCAGCGTGTCGATGTGCGTGCTGCAGTCGACCGACATGAAGGCGCCCGATCTGTCCGCTCAGGTGGTGCACCGCGTGCGAACGATCAGCTTCGGTCCCAAGGAGGGCGTGCCGGCGCTGACGATCGTCTACCCGATCGACTTTTTGCCGGCGGCGTGAAGCAAAGCGGCCGATACGGATCGGCACGGAGTCCAGGAGGAATGGGGATGCTGCGAATCTGATCGGCTGAATCCAACGCGATTTTGACAAAGGCAAAGCCATCGAAAGGTGGCGACGCAAAGTCACCGGTCTAACGGGCCACGGGGCCCCATGACGGCGGGACCGCCGAAATCCAGTCCAGAAGCTAAGGACTGTCTCGGTCCCGCAAGCGATGCAATCGCTGCTTTATGAGGAACGAGGGCGTAGATGAGTTTCAGCACCAAGAGTCATGCGAAAGCGAGCGGACGCGGGATCGGAATCCTGCTGTTCGCCTTTGCCCTTTCGCTTCTCGCAGCCAGCCCGGCGCTGGCGGTCGATTGTGTCGCCGATGCCGGCGGCATCATCGACGGATTCGTCAACTACCCCGTCCCTCCCCCCCAGATCAATATCGACGGCAACTGCACGATCAGGAACTACCCCGCGTCCAATCCGCTGACTTCCAACATCAGCTGGTTCGGAAACAACCCCACGAGCTGGTTGCTCATCTTCGACAACGTCGTCCACACCGGCAACATGTCGTGCAACCTCAACTCTCAGGGCAACAAGATCTGGTTCGTCAACAGCGCGTCCTCCTCGGTCCAGGCTCACTGCCTGAGCCTTCTGATCCCGGTCGAGAAGATCGACAAGCAGAACGTCCCGGCGAACCGGACGACCGCGGCCATCGGCGTCCCCTTCACGTGGAAGCTCGTCATTCCGGTCCTGTTCGACCCGGGCACCGGCACCGTGATCGACAACCAGGGAAGCATCAACGACCTGCACAGCATCACGGTCTGGGACGACCTCAACGCCACGGGCGTCAATCTCAGCCTCGTCGGCTACAACATCTATTGGGAAGACGACGGGACCCCCATTCCGCATACCTTCAACAACGCCGGGGGCTCCCTCACCTGGGACAACATCCCCGTCGTCACGGCCGGGCGGCAGTTCGTCATCGACCTCACGGTCGTCCTCAACGACGTCCCGGCCATCAACGTACCCGGGACTTCGTTCTTCAACACCGCTCGGTGGGACTTCGGACGGCTCATCGAGGGCGTCTTCTATGAGCCCCTGCCCGGTGAGAACGGCTTCTCGCCGCCGCTGACGATCGCGGCACCGGTGCTCGTCGTCGACAAGTCGGGCCCGGCGACGATGAACCTGGGTCAGTGGGGCGATTTCGTCATCGATGCCCAGAACACCGGGCTCAGCGACGCGTGGGATGTCGCAATCCGCGACCTGCTCCCCGACGGCGCGACGGGCGGCATGTGCGACATGACGCCCGAGATCCAGAGCGTCCAGGTTTTTGCCGCCGACGGCGTCACCCCGGTCCCGGGTAAAGGCCCGCTCGCTGCGGGTAGTGGGTACTCGCTCAGCTACAGCGGTGCGCCGAGCTGTCAGCTCAACCTGACCATGCTGACGCCCGCGGGGGCGATCGGCCCTGGTCAGCGGCTGGTCCTCCGCTACCGGACGCAGCTCGACGACGACACGCAAGACGGTGTCGCGCTCACCAACGTCGCGGGCGCCATCCAGTGGTTCAACGGCGACAGCAGCAACACCAACCGTGTGGCCACCAGCAGGACGCTGACCAACGGCACGGTCGGAACGCAAGACCACGAGGACGCCCACACGGTGACGGTAGCGCTGTCGGGTGTCTTCTTCGAGAAGACGGCGGCGAACGTGACCACCGGGGTGAATCCCACCACGACGGCGGCCCCCGGCGACACGTTGCGCTACACGCTGCGCTTCCGCACCACGGACCAGGCGATCCCCAATTTCCGGATCTTCGACGACCTGGGCGCGCTCAACCCGCTGCCGGCGTACGTGCCGGGCTCGCTTGCGCTCGTCACGGTCCCGCCCGGGGCCAACACGACCAACACCAGCGGCACCGGCGGCACCAACGGCACGGGCGTCCTCGACATTCGCAACCTGAGCCTGCCGGTCAACAGCGAGTTGGTCGTCCAGTTCGACATCACGCTGGCCGGAAACCTCACGAACGGCACCATCGTCACGAACCAGTCGACGTCGCGCCTTCCGAACGGATCGGTCGTCGCTTTGAGCGACGACCCGAACGTCAACGGCACGGCCGATCCGCTGATCGCGGGCGACGAGGACCCGACACGCGTGACGATCCAGGCGTCGCCCGCGTTCCGGATCCAGAAGATCTCCACCGATCTGACGGGCGACCCGAATGTCCTGCTCGCGGGCGAGACGCTCCGCTACACGATCACGGTCAAGAACATCGGCAACGGCGATGCCGTGGGCGTCGTGCTGCGCGATGCGGTCCCGGTGAACACGACGTACGTGGCGGGCAGCACGACCTTGAACGGCGCGCCGGTTCCGGACTCCGCCGGGCTGTCCGCGCTGGTCAACGGCATGCTGATCCACTCGCCCGCCGATGCGACACCGGGCTCGATGCCCTCCGACGCCTCCAGCAATCCGGCCAACGTCGCGACCATAACGTTCGACGTCGTCATCGATCCGGCCGTCGTCGACGGCACGATCATCTCGAACCAGGGCTTCGTCTCCGCCGTCCAAAGCGGCATCGTGGACCAGCCCTCCGACGACCCGGACACGCCGATCGCCAACGATCCGACGCGCGACATCGTCGGCAACCTGCCGCTGCTCTACGCCGAAAAGAGGGTGGCGCTTCTTGTCGATCTGGGCTCGCCTGGGATCGTCGATCCGGGCGACACGCTGCGCTACACGATCACCGTTCAAAACTCGGCAGCACTTCCCGCGACCGGCGTCGTGCTGACCGACGCAGTTCCTGCGAACACGACCTACGTCGCGAACTCCACGCTGCTCAACGGGTCGCCGGTCGGACAACCGGACGGCGGCGTGTCGCCGCTCGCTTCGGGCATCAACGTCGGCACGGTCGCGCCCGGAACCACGGCGGTGCTCCAGTTCGACCTGCGCGTCAACGCCGGCACGCCGGCGGGCACCGTGATCAGCAACCAGGCCGTGGTCGACAGCGTCGAGCTGCCGGACCTCCTGACCGACGGTGACGGCAACCCTGCGACGGGCCCGGAGCCGACGGTGGTTGTCGTCGGCGCGGGCCAACAGCTTTCGATCACGAAGCAGGTCTTGGTGGTCGGCGGTGGCGCCGCGCTCCCCGGCAGCCAGCTCGAATACGTCGTCACCGTGGAAAACATCGCGGCGGTGCCGGCGGTCAACGTCGTCATCACCGACGACCTCGCTGCGTCGGTCCCCGGCCAGCTCGCCTACGTCAACGGATCGGCGACGTTGAACGGCCTGACGGCGGGGGTCAGCTTTGCCGGCTCGACGATCACCGCCAACTACGCCGCGGTCAACGGTCCGCTTCCGCCGGGCGAGACCGTGGTGCTCCGATTCCGGGCCACGCTCGATCCCGGCTTGGCGCTGGGCACGGTCGTCACGAACACCGGTGTCGTCGCTTGGAACAGCCCCACGCAAACGGCGAGCGCCAGCGTGTCGATCGTGGTCGGCGGAATTCCCGGTATGGCCAGCCTGAACGGCGCGGCGTGGCACGACGCCGACTTCGACAACGCCTTCGATACCGGCGAGCGGGCGCTTGCCGGTTGGTCCGTCGAGCTCTACCGCGGCGCGTCCCTGCTGCATACCGCCGTGACCGACGCCGCCGGCGTCTATCGCATCATCGGTGTCGAGCCGAACGACGTCGCCGGCATCCTCTACGAGCTGCGGTTCCGCGCGCCGGGCGCGTCGGCAACGACCGCGATGCTCGGCCGCGCCGACTCTGCGTTCACGAACGGGCTCCAGCGGATCACGGGCATCGTCGTCTCATCCGGCGCGAACGTCTTAGGGCTCAATCTGCCGATCGATCCGAACGGCGTCGTCTACAACTCGGTCGCGCGCGTTCCGGTCGCCGGGGCGACCCTTACGCTGCTCGGCGCCTCAAGCGCATCGCCTCTGCCTGCCAACTGTTTCGACGATCCGGCCCAGCAAGGGCAGGTCACGCTCGCGGACGGCTACTACAAGTTCGACGTCAACTTCAGCGATCCGGCCTGCCCGAGCGGCGGTGACTACCTCATCGCCGTGGCCGCGCCCCCGGGAGGGACGTATCTCGGAGACTCGTCGCAGATCATCCCGCCGTCGTCCGACGCGACGACGGCGGCGTTTTCGGTCCCCGCCTGCCCGGGAAGCGTCGACGACGTCATCCCGGGCACGGCCCTCTATTGCGAAGTGCAGCCCTCGGCGTTGGCGCCGGCGGCGTCCGTTCCGCCGCGCACCACGGGGACGATCTACCGCCTCCACCTGATGGTGGACGGAAGCCAGCCGCCCGGCTCGAGCCAGATCTTCAACAACCACATCCCGCTCGATCCGCAGCTCGCAGGCGCCGTCGCGATCACCAAGACGACGCCGATGCTCTTCGTCACCCGCGGGCAGTTGGTCCCCTACGCGATCACCGTGAACAACGTGGCCGGCCTGCTGCTCACGGACGTGAGCATCATCGACCGCTTCCCGGCCGGATTCAGCTACGTCAAAGGCTCCGCGATTCTGGACGGCGTGCCGGCCGAGCCGACCGTTTCGGGCCGCGAGCTCAGCTGGAGCGGGCTGACCATCGCGGGCACGGAAGTGCGCACGGTGCGGCTGCTGCTCGCGGTCGGCGCCGGTGTCTCGGAAGGCGATTACGTCAACAGCGCGCAGGTGCTTCAAGGCACAACCGGGACCGCGATCTCCGGCGAAGCCCAAGCCACCGTAAGGGTCATTCCCGATGCGACGTTCGACTGCACCGACGTGATCGGCAAGGTCTGGAACGACGTCAATCGCAACGGGCTGCAAGACGACGGCGAGGACGGGCTGCCCGGCGTGCGCGTGGCGACGACGCGAGGCCTGCAAGCGATCACGGACCCCTACGGCCGTTACCACATCACCTGCGTGATCGTGCCGAACGAGTACCGCGGCAGCAATCTCGTGTTGAAGCTCGACGAGAGGACCCTGCCGAGCGGCTTTAGGATGTCGACCAGCCAGGTGCAGAGCCAGCGCGCCACGCGTGGCAAGGCCTTGGTGTTCAACTTCGGCGCGTCGATCTTCCGGGTGGTCGCCATCGACCTCGCCGATCCGGTGTTCGAGCCGGGCACGACCGACATCCGCATCCAGTGGCAGCCGCGCATCGACCTGCTGCTTGCGGAGCTGCGCAAAGGCCCGGCGGTGCTGCGCCTGTCCTACGTCGCCGACACGGAAGAAGCAGGGCTGGTCAAGAAGCGCGTGGCGGCGGTCCAGCGGCAGTTGACCGAAGCCTGGAAGGCGGCGAAGGGTCCCTACGAGCTCACGATCGAGCCCGAGATCTTCTGGCGCAGCGGCGCCCCGCCCAAGCCATCCGAAGTGCACGTCACGGAAGGCAGGTGAACGGCATGAACAACCGCCGTCTCCTACCGCTGCTTCTCGCATTCGTGGCCACCGCCGCTTCAGGCGCCGACTCGGTCGAAACGGTAAGGCCGGGCGAGCAGGTCGAGCGGCATCTCTCCGGCGACCAGCCGTTCACGCGGTGGTCGCAGGACCCGGCTCTGCTCGACAGCGAGCGCGGCGACCGGCTGGAGGTGAAGAAGGTCGCCGGAGAAAAGCTCGAGACCGTCAAGCTCAAGAACGTCGTACCGCCGATCCGTTTCGAATCCGGTGTGGCGAATATTCCGCCCGAGTACGTCGACAAGCTCGCCAAGATCCTCGAGGGGATGCGGTACCGTAAGAACGTCCGCGTCCACTTCGTCGGGCACGCGGACGCGCAGCCGTTGTCCGACGCCTTGGTGCGCGTCTTCGGGGACAACGCGGGCCTCTCCCGGGAACGTGCCGGCGAGGTGGCCGAGTACTTCAAGAATGCGCTCGGCCTTCCGCCCGAAGCCGTCACCTACGAGTGGGCCGGCGAGACGCAGCCGATCGCCACGAACCTGACCGAAGAGGGCCGGACGCTCAATCGTCGCGTCGAGGTCGAGGTCTGGTACGACGAAATCCGGGGCGATCTCAAGGACCAAGAGGTCGTCGTCTCCGACGACATCAAGCGCGTCAAAATCTGCCGGACGGAGACCGTCTGCAAGCTGCATTACAAGGAAGGCCACGCGCGGCGGACGCGCGTCAAGAACCTCGTCGTGCCCCTGCGGTACGTGGACGAGACCACGCCCATCTCCGAAGACTTCACCAAACAGGTCATGCAGGCGCTCTACAACCTGCGGGACAAACAGCACGTGACGGTCCGTTTCATCGGCTACACCGACGACGCGCCGTTGACCGGCCGCGACGAGCGCATCTACGGAAACCACCTGTCGTTGTCGAAGGCCAGGGCGCTCCGCGTCGCACTGGCGATGCAGGACACCCTGGGATTGCCCACCGCGGCGATCGCAAGCGACGGCCGCGGAGGCTCGCACCCGCTCGCCTCAAACGAAACCGTGCAGGGACGGACCCTGAACCGCCGCGTCGAGGTCGAGTTCTGGCACGACGATCCTCTCCAAGAGCTGCCGGCCGAGCCGCAGCTGTGTCCCGGCGAAGGCGGCGAGGAGATGGTGACCAAGGTCTACGATCCGCCGTGGGGGAGCATCGCTCCGCTTGCGCTCGTCGACGGCAAGCCGATCGTTCCGCCCGGCTATGCGGCGGACCTCAATCACGCGCTGAAAGACATCGCAGGCCGGATCAACGCCCGGTTGCGGTTCATCGGGTACACGAAAAACGAGCACCTGGACCGCCGCACCGCGTCGGTCTACGGCGACGACATCGGCCTGTCAGCAGAGCGGGCGCGCCGCGCCATGGACACCGTCATGCAGGATCCGCTGTTGACGGGCGCCCGGTCCGAGCACGAGGGGCGCGGCTACGTCCAGTCCGACGACGTCGTCAACGTCGGCTTCACGCAGGGAGAAAAATCGTTCGTGCGCGTCCAGGCCGTGTACGACGAGCCGGTGCCGCTCGACGACTACGAAGGCGTCGACATCACGCGGATCACACGGGAACTTCAACCGAAGAGCCCCTTCGAGCTCAACGTGATGCGCATCACCGTGGACGGCGAGCCGATCGACGACCCGAACCGAAGCTCGTCCGACGTCCAGCGTTGCACCGACGTCGCGTTGGACGAAGCCAAGATCCTCTTCCGCTTCGACCCTCTCGAATCGAAACCGCGCTTAGGCGTCGCCGCGTCCTCCACCGCCTCGGCCGTACGCTTCAAGATGTACGACAACTATCAGAGCTTCATCGCGCGCGCCGAGATCCGGATCTTCGACGCGCAGCAGTCGCTGCAGGCCACGCCGGTCGACATCGTCGCGGTTGACGACGCGGGTATCGCGGAGTGGCAGCCGGCAGTAGGAAGCCTCACCGACCCGCTGCGCGAGCTCAAGTACGTGCTGCGCGTGTACGACGCGAAGGGGCATTTTGACGAAGCCGAGCCCCGGCCGCTTTCACTGAACCGCGAGCCCGCGTCGCAAGCCGAAGCCATGCCCGGCGTCTACGGCGAAAGCGAGCTGTCGCGCCAGCGGATCCGGCTCGTCGGCGGTACGGTGAAGGTGCAGGGGAGCGGAATTCCTTCGGGCCACACCGTCTGGGTGGCGGGCCGCCAGGTTCCGGTCGACCCGCAGGGGAACTTCGCCGCGGAGGAGATCCTCCCCGACGGCGCGCATACGGTCGAGGTCGCGGTGCTCGACGATGCGGGGAACGGCTCGCTCTACCTCCGCGACCTGGAGTTCAAGAAGAAAGACCTGTTCTACGTCGCGATGGCCGACCTCACGGTGTCCGGAAACAAATCGAGCGGGCCGATCGACCAGCTGCAGGGCCAAGACGCCCCGCAGCCCTACGATTCGCCGGTGGACGGCCGGCTGGCGTTCTACTTGAACGGCAAGGTCAGCGAGAACTGGCGGTTGACGGCGAGTGCCGATACGCGCGAAGGCCCGGTGCAGGATCTGTTCAGCAACTTCCTCGACAAGTCCCCCGATGCGCTGTTTAGGCGCATCGACCCCGACTATCACTGGCCGACGTTCGGCGACGACGGCATCGTCGAAGAGATGGCGCCGACGCTGGGCAAGTTCTACATCAAGGCGAGCCGCGGCGAGAACTACGGGATGTGGGGCAACTTCAAGATCGGCTACATGGACAACGAGCTGGCCCAAGTCGATCGCGGCCTGTACGGGGCCAACGCCCACTACGGGTCGGAAGCGACCACCAGCTTCGGCGAGCGGCGCGGCGCCGTCGACGGATTCGCCGCCGACCCCGGCACGGTGCCCAGCTACGAGGAATTCCGCGGAACCGGCGGGTCGCTCTACTTCCTCCACCACGTCGACATCCTGCAGGGCTCCGAGCGCGTGCGCATCGAGGTTCGCGACAAGGACTCGCGCGTCGTCACGGGGGTCGTCAACCTGCGGTACGGCATCGACTACGACATCGACTACCTGCAGGGCCGGCTGCTGCTGTCAGCGCCCCTGTCGTGGATCGCTCTCGACAACCTGCTGGTGCGCAGCAGCGGATTGACCGGCGACGAGGCCTACGTGGTGGCGCGCTACGAGTACACGCCGGGCTTCGACGATTTGGACGCGGTTGCCGTCGGCGGCCAGGGCCACTACTGGTTCAACGACCACGTGCGGCTCGGCCTGACCGGTAACTCCAACCAGGAAGGGGATGCCGACAGCAGCCTCGCCGCCACGGACCTCACGCTGCGGATGAGCTCCGCATCGTTCATCAAGCTTCAGGCGGGCCGCAGCGAGGGTTTGGTCGCGAGCACGCTGCGGTCCGACGACGGCGGATTCCGGTTCGGCTCGTACGACGATCTGTCGTTCGTCGACGCTGCTGCTTCGGCCTACCGCGCGGACGTCAGCGTGGGACTCGGCGATTTCTTCGCCGGCCACGACGGCCGCCTCACCGTCTACGGTCAAAACGTCGACGCCGGCTATTCGGCGCCGGGCCAGGCGACGATCAAGGACACGGAGCGCTACGGCGGCACGTTCAGGATGCCGGTGACGGACCGCGTCAGCCTGGCGGCCAAGGGCGATTCGGTCGTCGAGGACCAAGGGCTTACGACCCGGGCGATCGAAGTGGACCTCGCCGTCAAGGTGACCGACAAGTGGACCGTCAGCGGCGGCGTGCGCAACGATCTGCGCGAGGACAATTCGCCGGTCGTTCTCCCGACGCAGGAACAGGGCGAGCGCACCGACGCGGTCGTGCAGGCGATGTTCCAACCGAACGCCACGTGGCGCGCCTACGGCTTCGCGCAGGGAACGATCGCGAGCAGCGGCGGCCGCGAGGACAACGCGCGCATCGGCGCGGGCGGCTCCTATCGCGCGTCGAAACGATTCAGCATCGACGGGGAAGTGTCCGCCGGGGACCTCGGGCCCGGCGGCCGGATAGGCACCAGCTTCCAGGCTTCCGAGCGGACGAGCCTCTACCTGAACTATTCGCTGGATAACGAGCGGATGGCCAACGGCCTGCAATGGCGTCGGGGCAACCTGGTTTCGGGGATGAAGACGAGGCTCTCCGATGCTTCCAGCGTCTACCTCGAGGAGCGTTATCAGAACGGCGGGCCGATGACCGGCCTCACGCACGCCACCGGAATCAACGTCAAGGCGAAAGAACGCTGGAGTGTCGGCGCCAACGCCGAGTTCGGCACGCTGCGCGACGCGCTGACCGGCGCCGAAACGGACCGCAAGGCGGCCGGCTTCCGCGTGGGCTACGCCCAGGACGAGTTCCAGTTTTCGAGCGCCATCGAGTATCGTCGGGACGACGCGGAACAAACCGACACGACGCACGCCGAACGGACCGCGTGGCTCTTCCGCAACAACTTCAAGCTCCAGCTGACGCCGGACTGGCGCATGGTCGCCAAGCTGGACCACTCGTTCAGCAACAGCTCGCTCGGCGAGTTCTTCGACGGCGGCTACAGCGAGGTCGTGATCGGTTACGCGTACCGCCCCGTGCGGCACGATCGGCTGAGCGCCCTGGCCAAGTACACGTTCTTCTACAACGTTCCGACGACGGACCAGCTGGGAGCGCAGAACACGCCGCTCCTCGCCCTCCAGAAGAGCCACATCGCGGCGCTCGATCTGACCTACGACATCACGAAGGCCTGGTCGATCGGCGGCAAGCTCGCCTACCGCCTGGGCCAGGTGAGCCTCGATCGCTCGCAGCCGAACTTCTTCGACAACGCAGCGCAGCTCGCGGTGCTGCGCGCGGACTGGCGGTTCCTCAAGAACTGGGAGAGCCTGCTCGAGCTGCGGATGCTCGATCTCCCGGATCTCAGCCAACGCCGCAGCGGCGCGTTAACCGCGGTCTATCGTTACTTCGGCGAGCACCTGAAGGCGGGCGTCGGCTACAACTTCACCGACTTCTCCGACGATCTGACCGACTTGAGCTACGACAACCAAGGCGTATTCCTCAACGTGCTCGGGACCTGGTGACGCCCGCGTGGCGATCGCATCGGCCAAGCGTACGCCACCTTCGCCACGTGCTGGGTCGGTTGCGCAGGCCAGGTAGCCACCACAAAAGTACGATCCGTCAAGGATGCGGTTCTCCTCTCGCAAGCGGTTGATCCAGCCGGCGACCCGGAGGGAACCGCAGCACGAAGTCACGGCGGCTGCGTGGCGATCGACCCAACGAGGTCCTAGGTCCGCCGGGAGCCTGTTGCCGAGCGTGGGATGCGCATAGAGTCGTGTCGTCATGGTCGGAACCCGAGTGGTCGTGGCGCGGGGACCTCGGTCCCCGGAGGCGGAGGCCGCCGAAGCGTACCCGGTCCCGTGTGCCGCAACGGCATCGCTCCACGCTGCCGCACGATCGCGACGCTGGAGATAAGAAGCGAACCGATGCGTCTTACGATCGCCAGAAGGAGAACAGCATGAAAAGACCGGTCAACGTGGCGCTGTTCGTGTTGTGTTTCGCGGTCTCGGCCGGCCTGATCGTGGCCATGGCCGGAGGGAGGTTCCTCGAGAACGGACCCCTGCCGCCGGTGCCGGTTCCGCCCGACAACCCTCAAACCGACGCCAAGGTCCGTCTCGGCGCGCAGCTTTACTTCGACGGACGTCTCTCGGCGGACGGGACGATCAGCTGCGCCACCTGCCACGACCCGAAAGCCGCGCGGGCTCGCTCGAGGAACAGGCGCTCGGCCCGATCCACAACCCGATCGAGATGGGGGAGACGCTCGAGAACGTGGTCCGCAAGCTGAACGCGATTCCGGGCTACAAGGACCAGTTCCAGACCGTATTCGGTACGGACGTCACGGCCGACGGGATCGGGAAGGCGATCGCCTCTTTCGAGAGGACCGTGGTCAGCGGCCCCTCGCCCTACGACCGTTGGCTCGCGGGAGAGCGTGACGCGATGACCCCTTCGGCCGTGCGTGGCATGAAGCTCTTCCAGGGCAAGGGGCACTGCTCGCCCTGCCACAGCGGGCCCGCCTTCTCCGACCAGTCGTTCCACAATCTCGGGGTCGGTATGGACAAACCGAACCCCGATCTCGGGCGCGAGGAGCACACGAAGAACCGGAAGGACCGGGGCCGTTTCAAGACGCCGGGACTGCGCAACGTCGCGCTGACCTTCCCGTACCTTCACGACGGGTCGGCGAAGACGCTGGCCGAGGTCGTGGACGTCTACGACCGGGGCGGAGAGAGAAACGCGGACCTGGATCCCCTCGTCTTCCCGCTTCAGCTCACCAGCGCGGAGAAGCGCGACCTGGTTGCCTTCATGGAAGCCCTGTCCGGAACGCCTCCCGACATCAAGCCGCCCGCTCTGCCCGAGGGTCCTTCGGCTTCCTCGGCCGCGAATCAGGGAGGTGAACGATGAACCGCGGGCGCCTTGTCGTCGTCCTTCCGACCCCGTCGTTCGCGGTGCCGGTTTTCGCGCGCAAGTACGGCGTCCAATGCACGATGTGCCACTCGGCGTTCCCGCGCCTGAATGACTTCGGCGCGCGGTTCCGCCAGAACGGGTACCAACTCCCCGGCCGGGAGAACGAGGAGCGGACGGTGCTCCAGGGCCCGGCGCCGTTCGCGGCCAGGATCAGCGGCGGCTGGAACGTCCGCAACTACACGGACTTCCCCGCGACCATCACCGTTCCCGCTCCAACCGACGTCAATCAGCTCCAGTTGAACGGCCTCGACCTGTTCTCGGCCGGGATATTCGCCAAGAACATCGGCTACTTCATGGTCTATGTTCCCGCGATCAAGGGGGGAAGCGGGGTCGTGGAGCAGGAGGGGACGCTGGAGATGGCGAATGTCGTCTTCAGCAACATCGGCACGAGCTTGTTCAACGTCCGCGCCGGCAGGATGGAGCCGGCCTACGTGGCCATCAGCGCGAAGCGCCGCCTCTCTTACACCCCCTACGCGATCTACGACTACGCCTTCCCGGGAGGGCTCGCGCTGTCCGACACGCAAACGGGCGTGGAGTTCTACGGCCAGACCCGCTGGCCGGGATCCGGGGTCGCGTTGGGTTACGCCGCGGGGTACATGAATGGGACCGGCACGAACCAAGACGACAGCCCCGCCGACTTCTACGGCCGGGCGTATGTTGTGATCGGCGCCGGCGAGGGGCAGACCGCTGGGCAGCGGATCGGGCTCGACGCGAGCCTGAACGTGAAGCAGTGGAACCTCGCGCTTCAGTATTTGCGCGGAACAGACAGCATGGAGCTGTGGAACGCGAGCAGGGACGGCACCTTCTGGGGCGGCTTCGTGGAGTTGAGCTGGCAGCCGATGACCCGCTTGGTCGCTTTCGCCCGGTACGACCTGGTGAACATCCCCGACTTCACGGACTCGGAACTGAACGTCCCCGCCCCGGTAGTTGCCTACCCGAGTGGGTTCACGATCGGGGCTAGGTACTACCTGATCGACCAGCTCGCGCTGCGCGGCGAGTACACGAGCCGCACGTACGAGTTTCCCGGTTCGTCTCTCCCCGATGGGAACGAGACGTTCTACACGTTGAGCATCGATTTCGCCTTCTGACGGCGCGCCGCACGTAGAGGTCCCAGCTCCCCCGGGTCGCCGCCAAACTCGACGCAACGGGTCGAGTTATCCAGCAATCAGATCAGCCATTGGTTGATCTTTTGCTCAAATCGGCGTAAACAGGGCGCGTTGTTCCGTTCTTTCGAAGTCCACGGACGTCGTATCGACCGGAACATCAGGCAGTACTTGGAGACCATTCGATCGGGAGAGTTTTATCCTCGCCTCCCCCCCCCAGAGGCGCTCCTGATCGGCGGGTCGCGTCGGCAGCGAAGCGATTTCGCGGTCTCAAGGCACGGTGTTGGGGAAAAATGCGAAAGCTGGATACGTCACCGCCTGATCGTGTGGGAAAAAAGCGGCTCCGCTCGAGGTGTCGCTTCGCTTATTGGGGAGGTCCAATGAACAAGTTCCGTGTCGCCATCCTTGTGTCGATGTTCATTCTCGTTGCCCTGCCGATCGTCGGCAGCATGCAGGAAGGAGCGCCGTCTGGCCCCTCCTTCGTGCCGGGCGAAGTGCTCGTGAAGTTCGCGCCTTCGGCGATCGCCATCGACAGGAGTCGATTGGAAGGCCAACTGGGAGCGACCGAGCTGCGGACGTTCGCCTCGAGCGCCATGCATTGGCGCCTCGGTCCGAACGTTGACGTGCTCCAAGCCGTCGCAACTCTGAGGCAAGATCCATCGGTTGAGTACGCGGAACCGAACTACATTCTTCACGCGGACGTCACGCCGAACGACCCGCGTTATCCCGAGCTTTGGGGAATGAACAACACGGGGCAAACGGGAGGGACACCCGACGCCGACATCGACGCCGACACGGCGTGGAATGTCTCGACGGGAAGCTCGAGCGTCTTGCTCGCGGTGATCGACACCGGCGTCGACTACAACCACCCCGACCTCGCGGCGAACATGTGGACGAACCCCGGCGAAATTCCAGGGAACGGCATCGACGACGATGGCAACGGGTTCATCGATGACATCCACGGGTGGGACTTCGTCAACAACGACGGCGACCCGTTCGACGACTACGGTCACGGAACCCACGTCTCCGGAACGATCGGAGGCGTCGGGAACAACGGCATCGGTGTCACGGGCGTCAACTGGAACGTCAACATCATGGCGGTCAAGTTCCTCAATTCCAGCGGCTCCGGAACCACGGCCAACGCGGTGCTGGCGGTCCAATACACGACGATGATGGGCGTCAGACTCACGAGCAACTCGTGGGGCGGCGGTAGTTTCTCCCAGACCCTGTACGACGCCATCGCCGCCGCCGGTGCCGCGAACATCGCGTTCGTGGCCGCGGCCGGAAACAACGGTGCCAATAGCGATACGAGCCCGGCCTACCCCGCGGCGTACGACCTTCCCAACATCATCTCGGTTGCCGCCACCGATCACAACGACCTTCTCGCGTCGTTCTCGAACTACGGCGCGGTGTCGGTCGACCTCGCCGCCCCGGGCGTGGACATCCTCAGCACGCTTCCCGGGAACCAGTACGGACTGAATTCCGGGACGTCGATGGCGACGCCGCACGTGGCGGGCGCCTACGCGCTGGCCCTGTCGGTCAGCGCCCCCGGCATCCCCGTGGCGCAGGTGAAGAACATCCTCTTGAGCTCCGTCGATCACATCCCGGCCATGGCCGGGAAGTGCGTGAGCAACGGCCGGCTGAACATCTTCTTCGCCATCGCCGAGCCCGACACGACGAACCCGGGGATGATCGACGACCTGGCGACGATCGATCCGACCTCCAACACGATGGGTCTGACCTGGACGGCGACGGGCGACGACGGGGAAGTCGGGACCGCGAACTCCTACGAGGTTCGCTACTCGACCTCGGTCATCGACGCCACCAACTGGGCCGCGGCGACCCGCGCGGGCAACGAGCCGGCACCCGGACCTGCCGGGACCTCCGAGGCGATGGAAGTCCGAAACCTCGTCGCGGATACCCCCTACTTCTTTGCCATCAAGGCGTTCGACGAATGGGGCAACGCCGGCCCACTCTCGAACATCGCGACGGGAACCACGCTTCCTCCGCCGACCGGACAGGTCGCGCCGACCTCGGTGACCGACGAGCTGTACACCGGCCAGCAATCCGACCACGTCGTGACGCTCTCGAACATCGGAGAAGGGACGCTCGACTTCAATATCCCGGCTCCCGCCCTGGCAGAGCCGATGGCGGTCAACCCGTTCCTCGATCTCGGCAAGGACGAGCTCGATCCGCGGCACGGCGACCCCGTCATCGCGGCCGCCGGCGGCCCGGACGCGTTCGGCTACCGCTGGGCCGACAGCGACGAGCCGGGCGGCCCGGCGTTCAATTGGATCGACATTTCGGGCACAGGCACCTTGATCACGCTCACGGGTGACGACGCGACGAGCGCGCCCGTCGCGCTCGGCTTCAACATGCCGCTCTACGGGACGCTGTTCGACTCGTTCCGGGTCTGCACCAACGGCTGGCTGTCCTTCACCAGCGCGGCGACGGCGTACTCCAACCAACCGCTGCCGAACTCCGGGGCGCCCGAGAATCTCGTCGCGCCGTTCTGGGACGACCTCACCATGGTGTCCGGCGGCCAAGTCTTCTTCGAGAACTTCGGGAACAGCGCCATCATTCAGTGGACCAATGTCCCGCACTACAGCGCCGGCGGACCCTACACCTTCCAGGCGATTCTCGATTCAGGTGGGTCGATCACCTTCCAGTACCTGTCGATGACGGCACCGCTGGACAGCGCGACCATCGGCATTCAGAACTCCGACAAGACCGTGGGCCTGCAGGTGGCGTTCAACCAGACCTACATGCACGACGGCCTCGCCGTGCGCATCTCGGCCATCCCGCAGTGGATCACCGCATTCCCGACGTCCGGTCGGATCGCGGCCGGCGGTTCGAAGGCGATCAATCTGCACATGGATGCCTCGGGCCTCGAGGGCGGGACGTATCCCGCCATGGTCCACATCCTCACCAACGATCCGGGGAACCCCGACCTCCTCGTGAACGCGTCGCTGCACGTCATCGGCGCGCCGGACGTTTCCATCCAGCCGACCTCCTTCGCGTACGGGACGAGCTTCCTGGGCCAGCCGTACGTGAAGAACCTGATCGTCTCGAACATCGGGACGGACACGCTTCACGTCACGAGCATCGTGTCGTCCGACCCGTCGCTGACGGCGGTTCCCGACAGCTTCAACGTGCCGCCGCACGGTTCCCAGAACGTCGCCGTGACCTGGACCCCGGCGGTCCTCGGGCCGTTCAGCGGATCGCTCACGGTCAACAGTGATGCCGTCGGCGACCCGACGATCAACGTCCCGGTCACCGGCGACTCGGTTCCGTCCCCCGTCATGGTCGTCAACCCGACCTCGTTCGACGAGACCCTGTTCTCCGGGAACCAGGTCACGCGAACCCTCGCCGTCACCAACACCGGCGGCCCGGACCTGATCGTCGACGCCGCCGCGGACCTCGGCGGCGGCCAGCTGGTCTATGCCGATGACGTGGGCGTCAACGGCGCCGGCGGCCCGGACGGCTTCGGCTACAGGTGGAAAGACTCCGACGCGTCGGGTGGCCCGGTGTTCAACTGGGTCGATATCAGCGGAACCGGCACGGCCCTGTCGCTCACGGGCGACGATGCATCGGCAACGATCGCCGACATGGGGATGACCTTCCCGTTCTACGGGACCAACTTCAACGGTGCGCGAGTTTGCACCAACGGCTGGATCAGCTTCACGACGTCCAGCACCACCAACGCTTACAGCAACACCGCGCTCCCCACCGCGACCTCGACCTCGACCATGCCCCCGAACTCCATCGCCCCGTTCTGGGACGACATGTACTTCCGTAACGCCAGCGGGTCCTACCTGCGGACGTCGCGGGTGTACTGGCAGAACGACGGCAGCAAGGTCATCATCCAGTACGAGCACGGGTACGATCGCACGACCACGGGAGATTACAACTTCCAGGTGATCCTGTATCCGAACGGCAAGATCCTCATCCAGTACCTCAGCATGGTGGGATCGGTCACAAGCGCGACCGTCGGGATCCAGAATCTGCAGATGACGACGCCCACGAACTTCCTCCAGATGACCTACAACGCGGCGTACATCCACAACGGTCTGGCGGTCCAGATCAGCCGCACGCCCGATTGGCTCAGCGTCACGCCGAGCCACGCCCAGATTCCGCCAGGAGCGAGCGCCAACTTCGACGTGACGTTCGACTCCAGCGAGCGCTTGGGCGGGGCCCTGACCGGGGCCGTGGTCCTGTCGACCAACGTTCCCGGCCAAGCTGTAGAACAGGTGCCCGCGGTGCTGCACGTGATCGGCGCGCCGATCGCGTCGATCGTGCCGTCGTCGTTCAACTACGGCACCCGATTCACGGGCTTCTCGCACCTCACCACGTTCCAGGTCCTGAACACGGGGACCGACACGCTGAACGTGAGCGATGTCTACTCCGACGACCCGTCGTTGACGGTGTTGGAGCCTGGGAACGAAGGCGGGGAGCAGACGCCTCAAGCGGCGTTCCCGCTGGCCCCGGGGGCTTCGCGCCTCTTCAACCTCCGGTGGGCGCCGACGGCCCCCGCCACCCTGACCGCGAACGTGCACGTCATCAGCGACGATCCGGTGAACGGCAACAGGCAGATGCCGGTCACCGGCACCGCGATCCTGCCGCCGGTGGCGGCGTGGTCGCCGGCTTCGTTCAGCGAGGCCGCCAACGCGGGCGACGTGCTCCATCGCATGCTGCACGTTCAGAACAACGGCGGTAGCGATCTGAACTTCATCACACAGATCGGCCTCAACAGCGGAGCGACGGTCACGGTCGACCATAGCCCCGAGCTGAAGAAGGATGAGCCGGACACGCGAGCCGGCGTGCTCGGCGCCGGCGGACCCGATGTCTACGGATACACGTGGCGCGACTCGGATCAGCCGGGAGGACCGGCGTTCGGCTGGGTCGACATCAGCGCGATCGGCACGTTGATCCCGTTCGCCAGCTCGGACGACTCGAACTTCGGTCCGATCAACATCGGCTTCCCGTTCCCCTACTACGGGCAGACCTTCAGTACGATTCGCGCGGGCACGAATGGGTTCCTCTCGTTCACGGAAACGGCGACGGCCCTGACCAACTACGTGCTGCCGAGCACCTCAGCGCCGGCCAACTTGCTCGCCGCCTTCTGGGACGACTTGCACCAGAGGACCGGGAACGCCAAGTACTACAGCGACGGGAACCGGTTCATCGTGCAGTTCACCGATTGGGACCAGTTCTCACCGAGCGGTGAGCTCTACAACTTCCAGGTCATCCTCTATCGCAACGGCAGGATCGTCTATCAGTACCTCACCATGACGACCAACGATCTCGCCGGCGCGACGATTGGTATCCAGAACGCCACGAAGGACGACGGGCTGACGGTTGTCTTCAACGGCGCTTACATGCACGACGCCCTCGCGATCGAGTTCCGTCCACCGGCCGGCTGGCTGAGTGTCTCGCCGGACGCTGGAACGGTTCCTCCGGGCGGCTTCGTCGACATCGACGTCACCTTCGACGCCACGCAACTGATCGGCGGCGACTACTCCGCCAACATCGACCTGAGCACCAACGACCCGGCCCACGCCCTGATCCGCGTGCCGGCGACCCTGCACGTCACCGGCATTCCCGACATCGACGCCCTGCCGACGTCTCTCACGTTCCCGACGACCTATGTCGGGTACACCCGGGATCTCATCACGAGCATCCGCAACGTGGGCACCGACGTTCTCATGGTCACCGGAGTCGCCGTCACCGGGGACTTCAGCCAGGTTGGGCTGACTCCGCCCGTCGCGATTCCGGCGGGAGGATCGCTCCCGGTGACCGTGGCCTTCGCGCCGACCTCGACGGGATCGCTCACCGGCGAGCTCACGATCACGAGCGACGATCCGGACGAGGCGTCGATCACGGTGCCGCTCTCGGGCGACGCGATCGTCGTACCGGAAATGCACGTTGCACCGTCGAGCCTGTCGGCGTTCCTGCCTCCGTCCTCGACGACGACCCGCACCGTGCAGGTGTGCAACACCGGCGGTTCCGACCTCAACTGGTCATCCGGGACGAATATCATCTCGGGCGGCAGCGTCACGCAGTACACCGGCCCCGAGCTCGACAAGGACGAGGTCGACCCGACTCCGGGAATCCTCGGAGCCGGCGGCCCCGACGTCTTCGGTTATCGCTGGACCGACTCCGACGAGGCGGGCGGTCCCGTCTTCGACTGGGTCGACATCACGAGCATCGGAACGCCGATCACCGACCTGAACGCGGACGACGAGGTCGTCGGGCCGCTCCCGATCGGGTTCAATTTCCCGTTCTACGGCAATCCGTTCAACAGCATGAAGGTCTCTTCGAACGGGT
Organism: Acidobacteriota bacterium; assembly: GCA_032124015.1. Taxonomy (GTDB): domain Bacteria; phylum Acidobacteriota; class Polarisedimenticolia; order Polarisedimenticolales; family DASRJG01; genus DASRJG01. The sequence continues at coordinate 8,009 of JAQBEH010000143.1, read as the reverse complement.
GGATTTCGTTCACCTACACCGGAACGTCGAGCCTCCTCACCAATTCCGCGCTGCCCAGCACGTCGGGGGCCGACAACATGATCGCCGGGTTCTGGGACGACCTGAGCTTCAGCCCGACCCACGGCTCCGCCAGCGCGTACTACTACAACGACGGGACCCGGTTCATCCTCTCGTACATCGACGTGCCGCACTACTCGTCGGCGTCCACGGGGCTGTACTCGTTCCAGTACATCCTCTATCCCAACGGCCGCATCGTCACGCAGTACCTGACGGTGACGGGTTTGCTCAACTCGGTCACCATCGGCATCCAAAACGCCGCGAAGAACGACGGTCTCACGGTCGCCTTCAACACGGGCTACGTGCACGACAACCTGGCGGTCGAGTTCAAGGCGATTCCGCTGTGGGCAATGATGTCGCCCGAGAGCGGCGTCGTCCCGTCGGGAGCGTGCCAGGACGTGACGGTCACGTTCGACTCGACCGATCTCGCCCACGGCGTGCACGAATCGGTGCTGACCTTCAGGGCCGAGAACGATCCGTACCTGGAAACCGCCACGGTTCCGACCACGCTCACGGTCAACTACAAGCCAGTGGCGGATGCCGGCACGCCGCAAACCCTGGAGTGCACGGGGAACGACGGAGCCAGCGCCATGCTCGACGGCTCTGCTTCCAGCGACCAGGATCTCGATCCTCTGACCTGGTCGTGGACTGCGCCGGGCGTTACCTTCGACGACCCGACCAGCGCCACGCCCACCGGGTTCTTCCCGTTGGGCACGACGACGTCTTCGCTCGTCGTCAATGACGGTTACGAAGACTCGGATCCCGCCACGGTCGACACGACGGTCATCGACACGCGGCCGCCGACGATCGTGTGCCCGACCTCCGCTACGGTCGAGTGCCAGTCCAATCTCCAGGCGATCGTAGCGATCGCTCCCGCCACCGCCGGCGACGTCTGCGGCGGCGTGACGATCACCAACAACCACAACGCCGGCGGCGCGGACGCCTCGGGCTCCTACCCGCTCGGCACCACCGACGTGACCTTCACGGTCGTCGACGGCTCCGGAAACACCGCGAGCTGCATGATGTCTGTGACGGTCGTCGACACGACCCCGCCGTCGTTGACCGTGACGCCGACGCCCAACGTCCTCTGGCCTCCGAACCACCGCATGGTCGACGTGACCTACGACGTTGTGGCCACGGACGCGTGCTACCCGAACCTCTCGGTGGTGCTCGTCTCCGTCACATCGAACGAGCCCGACGACGCACAGGGCGGCGGCGACGGCCACACCACGGACGACATCCAAGGCGCCGGGACGGGAACGGACGACAGGCTCGTCCAGCTCCGCGCCGAGCGCGAGGGGCGCGGCGTGGGCCGCACCTACACGGCCATGTACATGGTCACCGACGGCTCGGGCAACTCGACGAGCGCCTCGGCCGGTGTCCAGGTGCCTCACGATCTCGGCAACGTCGTCGAGCCGATCGTGCTCCGAGTCGACGGGAAGACGGCGACTACGGTGACATGGCCCGCGGTCAACGGTGCTGAGTCCTACGACGTCATCCGCGGCAACCTCGCGGCGCTGCGGATCGACGGATCGGACGTCCTGCTGGGTCAGGTGACCTGCATCGAGAACGGCTCGATCGACGCAACGACGAGCGGGCACGAGGACACGGCGAATCCGGCCCCGGGTCAGGCGTTCTTCTACGCCGTGCAGTTCTTCGACGGCGTCGCGGACAGCTCCTTCGGGTCCGAGTCGGCGGGGCGGGCCCGCATCGTGCAAAGCGGGAACTGCCCCTGATCCCGCGTTAGGTGAAGAGACGCCCCGCCTTCGGGCGGGGCGTCCCAAGGGAATCGACGGCCGCCCCGGTCCCGCCGGAACCAAACGGCGACGACCGGGGCGGCTTTTTTCGAATCCGGGAGGACGCGATGCTGCGCCACGGCCTCAAACGTCACGCCGCGCTTCTTGTCACCTTGGCCTTCGCAACGACGGCATTCGTCACGAGCGGAATCGCCGCGCCCGTGACGAAATACTTGGTGCACGTGCGCGTGTCCTCGCTCGCCGCGGCCTCCGACATCCAAAGTGCCGGGTTCGACGTCGCGGGCGTCAACAAGAAGGAGCTCACGGTGGGCGTGGTCGCCACCGCCGCGGACCTCGACCGCCTCGGCGCCCTCGGCTATCGCTATGTGATCCAGTCCAGAAACGACGCGGAGTCGATTGCGGCCCTTCAGGACTACACCGACCCGATCGAAATGTCGGCGTTCCTCGATCAGACCGCCGCCGCCTATCCCGAGATGGTCCGGAAGTTCGCGCTCACCGGCCCGCTCTACGAGGGGCAGGTCCAGTACGCCGTCGAGATCACGAGCAACGTGGGCGTCGCGAACGACCGGCCGGTGTTCGTCCTCGACTCGCAGCATCACGCCCGCGAGGTCATGACCGCGGAGATCGCCAAGGACATGATCGACTACCTCACCTCGCGCTACGCCACCGACCCCCAAGTGCGGCGCTGGGTGGACAACATCGACATCTACGTCGTGCCCAGCGTGAACCCCGACGGCGCCTTGTACGTCTTCGAGCACGACAACATGTGGAGGAAGAACCGGCACCCTTCGTGCGCCGTGGACGTCAACCGGAACTACCCCTTCGCCTGGGGGAGCTGTAACGGCTCGAGCGGCAACTGTTCCGACGAGACGTACCGCGGCTTCGGGCCGGGATCCGAGCTCGAAACGCAAGGCATGCTGCAGCTCGCCGCGGACGTGCACGCGTTCTACGCGCTCTCGTACCACACGTACGGCGAATACATCATGTACTCGTACGGATGTCAGAACCCCGACGAGATGACGGCGATGGGCGAGGTGGCCCAGAGCTTGAACGCCATCCTGCTCGACGACGCGGGCCAGACGAACTCTTATACGGTCGGCCCGATCTGGTCCGCGATCTACATCGTCGACGGCGGGAGCGTGGACACCTGGTACGCTCGGCACGGCACGTACGCCTACACGATCGAGGCGAGCGCCTCGTCGTTCCAGCCGGACTACGCGACCTGGCGCAACGTCACGGTGCAGCGCCAGCGTACCGCTTGGCAGTTCTTCCTCGACAAGACGTTGGACGGCCCCCAGATCCGCGGCAAGGTGACCAACGCCGTGACCGGGGCGCCGGTTCAAGCGAACGTCAGCGTGGACGAGGTGACGTTCACGCACGGTGAGTCGCCGAGGCGCTCGGCGCCGAACGGGAACTACTACTGGCTCGCCCGCAGCGGCCAGACGTACCACGTCACGGTGTCGCAACCCGGCTACTGCCCGGCCACCTTCCCGGTGGCCGTGGGCGCGGGACCCGCCACGCTGGACGTCGCGCTGGTGCCGCCGACTCCGCCTGCGAGTGTGACGGCGACAGGCTCAGGCGACAACCGAATCGATGTCTCGTGGTCGCCCGCGATCGCCGCCGTCACGTACAGGGTGTTGCGATCGCTGACCTCGGGCGGTCCGTACACCGAGATCGGATCGGTAGCGGCGCCCGAGACGTCGTTCATCGACACGACCGTTTCGGGCGGCGCGGTCTACTCCTACGTGATTCGCGCCATGCAGCCGTGCGATTCGGGAAACTCCGTCGAGGCGGCTGCTCTTACCACGGGCACCTGTTTCGTCGGGCCGGCATTCACGGGTTTGGCTTCGGCGGTCAACGTCGAGGCGTCGACGTGCGGGATCCAGCTGACGTGGCCCGCCGCGTCAGCCCGCTGCGGTGGGCAGGTGTCGTACCGCGTGTACCGCGGGACCAGCGGGGACTTCGTCCCCGGCCCGGACAATATCGTCGCCTCGGGGTTGGCCGGCACCTCGTTCACCGATCACGACGCGCTCCTCGATGGGACGACGTACTACTACGGGGTTCGCGCGGTCGATGCGGCCAACGGTGCGAATGACGGGAACACGGTCAAGCGCGCTGCAACGCCGAGCGGTGAGTTCGACTCCGGAACCTGGACCGACGACGCGGGGGATACCAGCCCCGCCAAGTTGTCGGCTTCGGCTCCGTGGTCGATTCAGCCGGCCGGCGGCAAGACGGGTCCCGCCGTCTATGCGACGGGGACCTACACGAACAACCTGTGCGCCGCTCTCACCTCGCCGACGCTGAGTGTGCAGACGGGTGCGGCGCTCAGCTTCGCGGCCAAGTACTCGATCGAGACGAGCTGGGACGCCGGCATCGTCGAGGTCGCGGAGGGTCCTGCCTTCTCGACGTGGACGCGGCTGGCGACCGTCAACTACCCCGACGCTCTGGGGAACACCGGCAACGCCTGCGGATTTCCGAAGACCTTCACCGGGACGGTTTTCTCGAAGACCAACGCCGTGCCCGCTTATTCCGCCTCGAACTACACCGGGTCGCTCGAGGCGTACGCCGGGAGCGACATCAAGCTGCGCTGGCGCATCGGAACGGACGCCACCGGGACGGGAGCGGGCTGGTGGGTGGACGACATTTCCGTCACGAACAGCGTCTTCCGTCAGGTCTGTGCGCCCGGGCTTCCGTCGGCCCCGGCCGAGGCGGGGGGGCCGGCGTCGCCGATGACGGCCTCCCGAAGCGCCGCGGGAAGCGCGGTCGACGTCGCGTTCGGCTCCGGTTGCGGGACGCTCGACAACGTCATCTTCTGGGGAAACGGTCCGATCGTGGGTGATTCGAACTGGACGCAAGCGGCCTGTTCTCTCGGGAACACGGGTCTGGCGTCGTTCGATCCCGGGGATCCGGCGCCGGGCGAGTTCGTTTATTTCGTGATCGTCGGCCAGAGTGCCACCGCGGAAGGAAGCTACGGTGTGGCGTGGGACGGCGTGTCATCCACGGAACGGCCGGAGGCGGTGGGGATCGGGGCATGCGACAAGCCGCAGGTACTGAACGGAACGTGCCCGTGATGAATCGGACGCTTCAAGAGAGCTAGCGGGGCAGTCGGCCCCTGTAAACTGCAAGACGGCACACAAGCGGGTGCGGCATGAACGCCTCCACCATCAGGGGGAGGCGACCGTTTGTGGGATCCCGAAGGAGCGATCTACGACAATCTCGGCTACTCGGTGGCCGGGATCGGCGACCTGTCCTTGAAGGTTGTCTTCTCGCAACCCTCCCACGTCGAAGATCCCCTCGCAAAGGAGCTTGAGTTTGGCGGGAAGGAAACCGAAAAGCGCGGCCGTCGACCCTGTTGGACGCGAAGTCGTTGTTCAGTGTGTCAGCTGCTATCTGACACCCGGCGCACCGGTAGCGTGACGAAATTGGCTCCGGAATGGCTCGAACCACACGTTTTCCCTAGGTAATTCGCCCCTGTCCTGCGCCCTCGTAATCCGTTGGCCCCCGGTTCGAGTCCTGGTGGGGGCACATCATTCCCGCACCGTCGCAACGACGATGATCGAGCATCGCCAGAAAACCCTCGTGTCCGGCACCAGGCCTTCGGTGTTGCCGTACACTCGGGCTGGGTTTTGGCGAGGAACAGGTCACCACCGACGAGTTCACGACCGAGCAGATTCACCGAGGAGGCGGTCATGGCCCAGATCACCGTAATCCAGTATCCCGGGGCAAGAGCCGAGGGCACGCTCTCGCCCCCGTGCGGCAAGGTGCTGATGGCGCTGCGGGTGAAGGGGCTCGACTTCCGCGTGAAGAACGTTCGCTCGCCGATGGAGGCGCGGCGGTTCAACCCTCGCGGCCGCGTGCCGACGCTGCTCATCGATGGCGAGACCATCGTCGACAGCACCGACATCGTCACCGCGCTCGATGCCCGCTTTCCCGACCCCCCGCTGACACCCGTGGATCCGCTCGAGCAGGCCCAGGCCAAGCTGCTCGAGGATTGGGCCGACGAGGTGCTCTACTTCTACCTCGCCTGGCTGCGCTGGGGCGTGGACGCCAATTTCGAGAGAATGCGCGCCGTGAGGCTCTCGCGGCTGCCCTGGCCGGCGCGCTGGATCCTCCCGGGGATCGCCCGGCGCATCGCCCGCGGCCGTTGCCGCGCTCAGGGCGTCGGGCTGAAAGGCGACGACGTGGTCCGGCGCGAGCTCGCCGAGTGCCTGGACGCACTCGAGGTGTTGCTGCGAGGACGGAGCTACCTGGTCGGCGATCGACTGAGTCGAGCGGACCTCGCCGTGGCGGCTGTCGTCGATCAGATGGACGAGCCACGGCTGACGCCTGACGCCGCCGCGGAAGTACGCCGTCGACCCGGCATCGTGGCCTGGCTCGATCGCGTGCACGAAACGGCTCCCTGCGCCCGTTGAGGGTCGAGCTCGCCAACGGCTGGACCCGCAACGTCCTCACCCTCACCGAGCCATTCCAGGAACGCGAACTCGAGACGGAGCTCGTCCGTCACCTGGAGAAGTTCCTGCTCGAACTCGGCCAAGGGTTCGCCTTCGCCGGCATCGACAAGCCGATCGGAATCTCGACCTATGAGCTGACGCGGGCCCTGCCGGCGCGGCTGCAGTCGGTACTGCCGACGGTGGAGGAGATCGAGGCGGAGCTGGCTGCTGCCATCGCCCCGTAAGGTTCAGTCGCCTTTAACGATCGAAAGCAACGCCTCGCCGCATTCAAAGATTGGAAAGAGTAAGGTGCTCCCGACCCCCGAACGGTCCTCAATGCCTTCTACTGTGCAGACTCTTCCGCCTGGACGGCCTCGACCACGGCAGAATCGGGAAGGGTTTCGAAGCGCGAGGTGCGCGACGATGGCAACAGGAGCCGGTAGGCGTCGCAAAGCAGCCCGTATCCCACCGCGGTCTGGTCGTGAGTCGTGTCGACGGCTTCGTCGTGCTTCAGCCGCGCGCCGTCCGTGCCGGGCAACCCGGCGTCCTCGGCCTGAGCGATCCGGGCGTCGACGAGGTCGGCCACGTACACGTAGGTCGGCGACACCTTGCCTTGGAGCAGCACCGACAAAGGCACCGTGCAATTGCACCCGTCCTTCGCGCAGTCCTTCAGGTCATTCTCGATGTCCTTGTCGGCGTCGAGGCAGTCCTTCCTTTGATCGGCGACGTCGGAAAGCGCGTTTTTGATGTTCTCGAGGCGGTCGATCCACTGCGCGATCGCCTCGTACGCCGGGTTCTTGACTTTCGATCCGGCGGCGCCCCCGGCGACCGCTGACGCGCCGACGGTAGCCGCAATCTCCTCCTCGGTATGATTCTTGATGTAGCGAAACACCATGAGGGGGACGGCGAGGCGGACCTTGGCCACGGCGAGTCCCGTGCCGACGACCTTGCGGCGCAGCACCTTGCACTTGATGTTGGCCGCGTCGACCGAGAGCGCCGGCAAGGACAGCCTCCCTTCGTTGCAGAACTCGGTGATCTCCGAAGGCACGGCGTCGACCACGGCGCCGATCCGTTGGTCCCAATCGGAATCGATCGCCTCCATGATCTTGCTCAGGGCGTAGAGCGTGACGCCGGGAGCGCGATCGATCAGCCGCTTCAGGGGAGCGGTGCTGATCTGGCGGATCTGTAGGTCCGGATCGTCGATGCACAGGGTTCGCTGGTAGAGGCTCGACGCCGACTCGACATCGTCGAACACGCCTTCGAGACGGGTGCGGAATCGGGCAACGTCGAAGCTGTCGTACCCTTCACGAAGATCTCGCGCGATGTCCACGAGTCCCTGCAGGGTGTCCCGAACGTTGCCGAGAAGCTCGCGGAGGTGGTCGAGGTCGATCTGCGAGAGGAGATCTCTGACGTCCGATCGGTCGGGGATACGGCCGGAGAGCGAGTCCAAATTCGCACGGATCGCGTTGACGCGGCCGAGGATCGTGTTGACGACGTCGGCGAGGCCTTGGACTTCCGGCTGTGCGGTCGGGAGCTTCAGACGCGGAAGCCCGGCGGAACCGGCGTCTTGCCTCACTATGGCGTCGAACACTTGCCAATCGCGCGGTGTGAGCGCAAGCAAGAGTTCGACGGTTCTCCACTGCTCGTCGTCGAGTTGCATCACTTGCTCGAGGCGACGGGCGCCAACGGTCTGGTCGGGCGCGCGGATGGTTTGAGACGCGCTCGCGTCGGCGGTGCTCCCGAGCTCGAGCTCGATTCGGTCGTA
>JAQBEH010000142.1:0-58719 GCA_032124015.1 Acidobacteriota bacterium | reverse complement strand
CTACCAGCCGCGGCACTAAGTTCCGCATCGCGCAGGCCCACCTGCGACGGCGAACCGTCGTCATAGGTTCCATTTCCCCCGCAGTTCGCGCCCCTTATCAGGAACCAGAAGCCACCCCCAACTCCTGGATCCCCGATAAGGCCAACGGACAGCGCTGCCATGTCGTTGGCGATGCACGGTTCGGCCGACGTGAAGTCACCGCCCGAGCTTCGCAGCGCCGCGAGATTGCCGTACACCATGTCGTACAGGGTCGCTCCTGCCACCGCGGTCCACGAGGCGGTGAAGAGATTCCCGACGCCCTTGGTGAAGGTGAGGACAGACGTTCCCGTGGGAGCCGCCCTGCGCCAGGAAGTGGCCACCTTGTAAGGGTTCGGACCGGCCGACGAGAACGTGATCCAACCCGCGTTCTCCGACCACGCCCGCCCGCTGAAGATCCCCGTCGTGGGACTGATGGCGACTCCCGCCCCCGTGGGCGCGAAGTTGATCCAGCCGGCGTTCTCCGACCATGCAAAGCCCGAGAGCGTGCCGCAGCCGTTGTTCGTCACGCCGTAGCCCGCCCCCGAAAGGCTGATCCAGCCCGCGTTCTCGGACCAGGCGTAGCCGGTCAGGCCCGAATCCGAGACCGTCACGCCGGGTCCCCCGGGGCCGCTCGGCCGGGCATTGATCCAGCCCAGGTTCTCGGCCCAGGCGTATTTCGACCCGTCATTGTTGGGGTCGATGTTCTCCGCGAAGGCCGCGCCGCAGGCCAGGAGAATCGATGCGACCAACACGACGAGTCGCGGCGAAGCTCTATTCTTCATGGTTGATCCTCTCGTCGAGCACGATGCCCCCCCTGGCCACGCGGTCGTTCGACCGCTAATCCATCGAACCAACCCTTTTGGGAACCGTACGAGAAAAGATACCGAAAAAAAACAAATTCGGTCGACAAAAATTCGCTGGAGGTGCTGGAGGCGAGAACCGGAGGGACTCCCCCGGCCAAGCGCCGAAGGACGGACCCTCCCCGTGCCATGCCGCGACATCGGTCGAAGCGCCGGAAGCTCGGATGTAATGCCCCCACCTGGACTCGAACCAGGGACCAACGGATTATGAGTCCGCCGCTCTAACCGACTGAGCTATGGGGGCGGCGGCATTGTAGCGCCTGCCACGGTCGCGCTGAACCTCACCACCCCCGGTGTAAAGTGGGGCGCTTGAACGCACTTACTGACCCATCGCCCACATCCAGGGCCGAAGCACTCCTGGGGGTCGCCGCGATTCTGATCGCGGCCGTCATGCTCTTTTCGGGGCTCGGCTCGCTTCCTCTCATGCAACCGGACGAGGGGCGAAACGCCGAGGTCGGGCGGGAGATGGCGGTTTCGGGGTCGTGGCTCGTCCCCACGCTCGAGGGGCATCCGTACCTCGACAAGCCGGCGGCCTACTTCGCCGCCGTCGCGGTTTCGCTGCGGGCGTTCGGGGTCAACGAATGGGGCGCCCGCGTGCCGTCGGCCCTGTGCGGAGCGCTGATCCTGGTCCTCGTGTACGCGTTCGCGCGGCGGCAGTACGACCCGGTCACGGCGGCGTTGGCCGTGATCGTCGTCGCGACGTCGCCGATGGTGTTCACGTTCTCGCGCATCGTGATCATGGACATCATGCTGGGGCTCTGTACCGTCGCGGCGATCCTCGCGGCGTTTCTCGGCGAGCAAGGCGATGCCCCCGACCGGCGCTGGCACGCCGCGAGCGCCGTCGCCGTCGGCTTGGGGTTATTGGTGAAAGGGCCCGTCGGCGCGCTCGTTCCTGCCGCCGTACTCGTCGCCTTCTTCTGGGCGGACGGACGGCCGCGCGCGCTGCGGCGTGTGTTTGCGCCGTGGAACTTCGTGATCGTGCTGGGACTGTTCCTGCCGTGGTTCGCCGCGTTGGTCTACGTCCACCCCGAGTTCTTCCACTACGGTGTGATCGAGGAATCCTTGGGCCGGTTCTTCACGCCGGCGTTCAACCGCGGTCAGCCGTTTTGGTACTTCGGGCCGGTGTTCCTCGTCACGTTCTTCCCGTGGACGGTGCTGTTCGTGCCGATGACGTTTGCGGCCTGGTCGGCCCGCAAACGCCTGACCCGCGAAGATCGCCTGTTCGTGACGTGGGCGATCGTCGTGATCGTTTTCTTCTCGCTCTCGCGCACCAAGCAGCCCGGCTACATCCTCACGGGGGTCATGGCTTCCGCGGTTCTCGTCGCACGCGGTGTCGGCTACGCCTGGCGGAACCGCGAGGGGCGCGCGGCGCGGTTGGTCTCGGGCGGGGCGTTGGCGCTCGCGGGGCTGGCGCTCGCCGCGGCCAGCGCGGTGGGCGTTGCGGTGGCGCGCGGTACGGCAGATGCCGGCCGCCTGGCCGCGATGGCGGTTCGCGAGCGCGCGTTCTGGTCGATGTGGCCGACGTTTCTGATCGTGTTCGTAGCAATTGCCGCCGTCGGCTCGGCCGCCTTCGTGATGCGGCGCGCCGGGCTCGCCGTGGCGGCGTTCGCTCTCTTCCCGTTGGCACTCGTGACCGTTTCGCTTCCGGCCCTCGAAGGGTACGCGCGCACGCGCTCGGCCAAGCCGTTGGCGGAGCGACTTGCCTCGCTCCCCGGCGACACGGAGATCGCGTGCCTTGACAGTTACCCGGCGGGGCTGTCGTTTTACCTCGGGCGGACGCTGACGCTCATCGGCGAGGACGCCACGCCGCTGCGCAGCAACTTCGTCTTGCACTGGATGCGCCAGGCGCCGGTGCGTCCGCCGACCCTCGTCGCCCCTTCCAAGCGAGACGAATGGCTGGCTTCTCGCGAGACCGCAGCAATGATCCTCGCGCCGAGCAACTCCCGCATTCGTCTCGACGAGTGGTTGGGATCGCGCTTCCCGGTGCGCGCGGTGGCTTCGGGCTGGTCGGGAGCCTCGGTTCCGCTCCCCGAGGAGCGTTAGGCATGTGCGGGATCTGCGGAGTCGTCGGCCTCACGCCGCAAGTCTCTTCGGGGCCGTTTAGGCGCCGGGCCGCCGCGTCACTTCATCGCCTGAGACATCGCGGCCCCGACGAAGAGCAGCTGGCCGCGTGCGGCGGCGGGGCGATCGGTGCTACGAGGTTGGCGATCCGGGGGCTGCACTCGGGCTCGCAGCCCGTCATCGACCCGGGCACCGGGGTCATCGTCGCCTGCAACGGCGAAATCGACAATCACCGCGAGCTGCGCGCGTGGCTCGAAGGTCGCGGCCACAAAGTTCCGCTAGAGACCGACATCGCCGTGATCCCGGGTCTCTACCTCGAACACGGCGACGCGTTCGCGGAACATCTGATCGGCGCGTTTGCCGTGGCGGTGTGGGACCCACGCACCCCCCGGGTCGTTCTGGCCCGCGATCGCGCTGGAGAAAAGCCGCTGTTTTACACGGTGCGCGGGGACGAGGTGGCGTTCGCCTCGGAGCTCGCGGGGCTCGCCACCGACCTGGACATCCCGCTCGAGATCGACCCCGAGGCGATCGCCGGTTACCTGCGCCGCGGCTGCTTCGTGGCGCCGGCGACGCCGTTTCACGGCGTGTTTCGCGTGAAGCCCGGCGAGGTCGTGACGATCGCGGCCGGACAGGTGCGCACGAGGCGCTTCTGGAGTCTGAAGTTCGCGGCGGACCCCAAGGCGGATACGTCGGAAGCAGCCTTCGACGGTCTCTTTCGCGCAGCGGTCGCCCGCCAAAGCGACGTCGCCGTCCCCTGCGGGGTCTTCCTCTCGGGCGGGCTCGACTCGTCGCTCGTCGCGGCCGTCGCGCGCAGCGTCCAACCGGACAGGACGTTGACGGCCTTCACGATCCGATTCGAAGAGGCGTCGTACGACGAGGGCTCGATCGCGTCCATGGCGGCCGCGGAACTCGGGATTCCGTGGGCCTCGGTCAACGTCGGCCTCACCGACGTGCGTCGCGAGATCGAAACCCTCGTGTCGGTGTCGGGCGAACCGCTGGCCGATCCCGCGTGGGTGCCCGCTTCGATTCTTTCGCGGCGGGCCGTCGAGGACGTGCGCCTCGTGATGGTGGGCGAGGGGGCCGACGAGTTGTTCGGAGGCTACCCGACCTACATCGGTGCGATGCTCGCCGACCGCTATTCGCGGTGGCCACGACCGGTCAAATCCGCGATCGCCGCCGCGGTGGCCGCACTGCCCGTCAGCGACAAGAAGGTGACGATCTCGTACCTGCTCAAGCGCTTCATCGAGGGGAACGAGTTCTCGGGGCTGAGCCGGCACCTCGTGTGGACCTCGCAGATCGCGCCGCAGTTGCTGACCGCTTTGGGCGTGGCGAGTCAGCCCCCGCTTTCCGAACGCGCGGCGGCCGGGCACATCCTCGACATCGTGCAGCAGAGCGATTTCGAAACTACGCTCGCCGAGGGTTTGCTGACGAAGGCCGACCGCGCGGGGATGGGCTGCGCGCTCGAGCTGCGGGCGCCGTTTCTCGACGTCGGCGTGATGGAGTTCGCGGCGAAGCTCCCGCCCGAAGAGCGCGTGCGGCGCCTGAAAACGAAAACCTTCTTGAAGCGCTACGCCAGGCGTTATCTCCCGGGGTCGCTCATCGACCGGCGGAAGCGCGGGCTCTCCGTGCCGCTGGCCTCGTGGCTGCGCGGGCCGCTGTACGACTGGACGCACGACCTCCTGGCGTCTCCCCGGCTCGCCAGCGTGGGCGTTGATTCGGCGGCGGCGCTCACGATCCTGGACGAGCACCGGGCCCGCAAGGCGGACCGCGCGCGCGCGATCTGGACGATCGTCGTGCTTTCCGTCTGGCTCAACTGGCTCGCCGACGTCCGCAAGCCGCGCTGAGAACTAGGGGACAAGGAAAAGGGGAGTGTCCCCTTTTCCTTGTCCCCTAGCTCCGCCCCCATGTCACGGCATACAGGTAGTAGAGGTCGTCGCGGCGCTCGAGACGGCCTTCGATCGTGACCGGGTACCCGACGAAGTCGAGCACGCGGTCGTTCAAGGGTAGACCGTTCGGATCGACGAGGAGGAGATGCGCCTCGCGGCCTTCGCTCTCGCGAACGAAGAGCATCGGCGGAACGCCGCCGGCGATGCAGCGGATGGCGCAAGCCCGGTGAACCTCCAAGCGGCCGGGGTTCATCACACCGAGGAAGCACTTCGAATCCACGATCTCGCCTGAAAACGTCCTGCGGCCGAGATCCTCGATCTGCGACGCCGGCGCGGGCCGGCCGTCTTCCGGGAGCGACGGTTCGAAGCGCTCGATCGTGCCCGGCACCACCTCGAGCATCGTGGTTTGCCCGCGCATGATGCGCCTGCCCTTCAGTCGCACCGTGGCGCCGTCGAGTCCGGCGATCAGTGCGTCGGCGCCGTGCTTCCCTTCCGCCACGAGAGGGAATCGCTCGAATGTTCCGAACGGGGAACTCGCCACGGCGCGAGTCGTCGTGATCAGCACCGGGTACGGCGCGGCTTCGAGCCGGCCCTGCCACTCGCGTTCGGTTGCGTACTCGTACGTCGCGCGATCGAAAGGGCCCGTCGCGATCGCGAGCACGGTGGCGACAACAGCGGCGAGCACGACGAGGGCGGAAGCCCAACGCTTCAAGCGGCGAGCCGTTTCGGGCTTCGGGTCGAGGTAGCCGACGTAGAACGTGTCAGACATGAGCGGGCTCCACCGGCGTGCCCGGTTCGTGCGCCTCGGGATTGACGAAAACGCGCCCGCCGACGACACGCACGTCGTAGGTTGCGAGTTTTTCGGTGAAGGGCTCAGGCGAGCGGCCGTTTGCCGGCAGGTACTGGTAGCCGTGCCACGGGCAGGTGATGCAGCCGTCGATCAAGCGCCCTTCGCCCAAGGGGCCGCCCTGATGCCGGCAGACGTTTGAGACCGCCGAGAGCTTCCCACCGTAGCGGAAAACCGCGATGCGCTCCCCGGCACAGACGATTCGCGCGCGGCCGTCCGGGATGGCGTCCACGGGACCGGCGTCGATCCAACCGTACTCGACGCGTTTCGTGTCCCGGTCCCCCGCCCTCTCGCGAAACGCGGCGACGACATGCAGCGAAAGGAGCCACACCATCCCCGCCCCGGTCGCAATCGCGAGCACCGGATGGGCCTCGGAATGAAGCGCGCCCAACGCGACGTGGACGACGACGAGGGCATACGCGAAGTAGACGCCCATGTGAAGCGTCTTCCAGCAGCGGGGGCCGAGATTCGCGAGCCAGAAGTCGTGGCTCGTCGCCGCCATGAAAAAGAAGATGACGAGGGCCGCGGCGCCGAACAGCTGGAATCCCGTCCCTGCGGTCAACAGGCTGACGAGCGGGTTGACGTTCCCCCACGCATGGAACAGCACGATCGCAAGAACCGCGTGCGCGAGCGTCACCAGGAACATCGCCACGCCGAGGTGCCTGCGGTTGTAAAGGAGCGGGAGGAACTTCGGATTCAACCGGCTCAGGGGCCCGATCGACAGGATCACGTGCAGCATCAGGAACGCCGCCGTGGCGAGAGCCCGGATCAACAACGTCTCGATCGTCGCATCCGGGTGCATCGCGATCCCGAGGCCAATGAATAGCGCGAGGTAGACGGCAAGCCCCGTCGCCAGCGTCAGGTCGTAGGCCTTTTTCGCCCCGTTCCAACTGATGAACCTGTACTTGACGCTCATCGGTAGAGCAGCGCGACCGCGAACGCGATCGGGAGCAAGATCGCCAAGGCCACCGCGATCACGCGATGAGCGCGCCTGAGGCTTCGAGTCACCGTGTCTGCTTGAAGAGATGCTCGTAGCGGAGAGGTTTCCCTTCCTCCCAGGGGCGGTAGGAATTGCAGAAATCGATACGCTCGCCAAGCAGCGGATGACTTGCACGCCAGAGTTTGTAGAAGACGCCACGGCGCGGGACGCCCAGGTTTTCCTCTTGAAGGGTCACGAACGCCGTGGCCGCGGCGTGGTTGTTCTTCGTGATCTCGAGGCCGAAGCGGTCGGACTCGTGCTCTTGCCACCGGGAGTAACCGTTGGCGACCGGCGTGACGGCGAACGAGAGCACCCCGACCAGCAGCATCACGAGGGGAAGCGAAGCGATGTCCGAAAGCTCGGTGAAGCCGAAGCGGGTCGAAAAACGGGCGATCAGCCCCGCCTGGAGGCGGTACGCCGCGTACAGCGTTATGAGGATCATGGCCGCGGCGAAGAAGATCGACTTCACGACGTGACCCAAGACGTAGTGGCCCATCTCGTGGGCCATCACGAACAGCAGCTCGTCGGGAGCCAACTTCGCGATCGTGGTGTCCCACAGCACGATTCGCTTCGACCCGCCGAAACCGGTGACGTACGCGTTGACGGTGTTCGTGTCGGCGCTTTTATCGACCTCGAACACGCGCGCCCCCTCGATGCCCGCGCGTCCCGCCAGGTCGAGGATCTGCTGTTCGAGTGCTTTGTCCTTCATCGGTCCGAACTTATTGAACAGCGGGTCGATGACGACCGGTGCGATCAGTATGAAGAAGGCCGTCAAGGGGATCGCGAGGAGGCTCGTCCACAACCACCACCGGCGGGGGCTCTTTTTCACGAGCAAGTACGGGACCCAGAGCAGCAGCCCACCCATGATCAGTCCGACCATCAAACCCTTCAGCTCGTCGCCGAACCACTTGCCAAACGTCTGATTGGATAGACCGTAAGCGTGAGGCCGCGCAAAACCAGCGAAGTAGGACAGCGGGAGATCGATGACGAAGGTGATGAGAGCAAAGAGCGCGAAGTAGGCGGCGATCGTGAAGAACCAGTTGCGCCCGATCCGGCGCGCCAGATCCCGAAGCTTGGAGGAAAACCCGGTGAACAGGATGACTCCGGGCACGAGGAGAGCCCACAGCTCCGAGGTCAACCACAGCCAGTTTCCGCCGCGCGCGTGCGCGAGCGCCTTTTCGGTCGGCTCGGGGACCGCCACCGGGCCGGTCTCGCCGAGGCCTTCCGTCTTCGCGGTTTCAGGCTCGCCCGACTGATTCGCGATGCCGTGCGGGGCGTCGTCGGGCGTCGGCGTTGCGGGCGGGCGCGCGGCCAGAAGCGGCGCCGCGAGCGTGGCGACGGTTATCAACGCGAGTGCCAGGATCACGAGGGCGCGGTGCGTTTTCATGGGCGGATCACCTTGATGGCTGTGGCCGAGCGGAGCTCGAGCCGGTTGTCGACGCGCGTGACGCCGTTGATGCCCCAGGCGTCGAATTCGGCTGCTTGTTTGTCGTAAAGACGCGACGCGTAACCGTCGAGCGTCACCACGCCGTCTTTGACTTCGGCACGAACGTACCCGGGGAAACGGGGAACGACTCTTACGCCGAAGATGCTATCGAGGACTTTCTGGATCTTCGCGTCCGGTGTTTCGGGCGTATCGAGGCGATCGACGACGTCGACCACGCCTTCGACCCCGGCGCACAGGCGATGGATCTGCCCGCGCCAGGAGGCGTTCTTGATCGCCCCGGTGAGCGTGACGACGCTGTTTTCGACGGCAATCCTCATCGAGGACGCCGCGAACTTCGGTTCGGAAAAGAGCTTGCGGCCGACGTGCGATGCCAGCTCGTCGTCGTTCGATACGGGAAACTCGAGCCGGAGCCGCGAACGGTCGACGCCCACGATCCCCTTCACCTTGGCGGCCAGGTCGGCGACCTCGTCGGCCTCATTGAGATCGTGTACGAGGCCCTCGGGGATCGCGACGCCGTTTTCGACCTGGATTTTCAGGTGAAGGTGCGCGGTCTGGGCGGTGCCGCGAATCGAGGTCTCGACATTGCTGCGAAGGTCCATGTCGTCGAGCGTCCCCGCCCGCGCGATGAGCGATGCAAAAACGAGGGTCGCGGCAAGGGTGAGTCGGCGCACGCGACGATCATACGAGAAATGGACGGCCAGGAAGAACGATGCTGCTAACGTAGTTGCGGTTTTCCACGGTGGGGAGGGACGTCATGGCGGCTCGTTGGTTTGCGATCGGCGCGTGGCTGGGAGCAGCAGGTGTCGCCCTCGGGGCTTTCGGCGCGCACGGATTGAAAACGCGCGTTTCCGCCGACATGGTCGCGATCTGGGAAACCGGCGCGAAATACCACGTGCTCCACGCGCTCGCGTTGCTTGCGACCGGCTGGGCCTGCGAGCGCTGGCCCGGAGCGTTCGCAAACGGGGCGGGTTGGCTGTTCGTGGCGGGAATCGTCGTGTTTTCGGGAAGCCTCTACGCCCTGGCGCTGACCGGCGTGCGCGCCCTCGGCGCGATCACGCCGATCGGGGGCCTATGCTTCATCGCGGGCTGGGTCTGCCTCGCGCTGGCCGCGACGCGCGGACGCTAGCATTCCGCTACGGTAGTTTCGAGAACGGGGCCAAGGAAAAGGGGAGTGTCCCCTTTTCCTTGGCCCCGTTCTTAAAACTACGGCATCCCCGCCTTTTCCAGGAAGACGCGCAGAACCTTGCTGCGCGACGGGTGCCTCAGCTTTCGAAGCGCCTTCGATTCAATCTGACGAATGCGCTCTCGGGTCACCGCGAAGTTCTGACCGACCTCTTCCAACGTGTGCTCGCTACCGTCTCCGACGCCGAACCGCAGTTTTAGAACCTTTTCCTCGCGGGGCGTCAGGGTCTTCAGGACCGTCTGGGTCTGCGACCTCAGGTCCAGCTGTATCGTTGCTTCGACCGGGGAGACGGCGCTCCGGTCTTCGATAAAATCCTTGAGATGACTGTCCTCTTCCTCGCCGATGGGCGTTTCTAGAGAAATCGGTTCCTGGGCGATCTTGAAGACCTTGCGCACCTTCATCACCGGGATGCCCATCTTCTTGGCGATCTCTTCGGGCGTCGGCTCGCGGCCGAGTTCTTGTACGAGGCTTCGGGCGGTGCGGATCAGCTTGTTGATCGTCTCGATCATGTGAACGGGGATGCGGATCGTCCGCGCCTGGTCGGCGATGGCGCGCGTGATCGCCTGCCGGATCCACCACGTCGCGTACGTGGAGAACTTGTAGCCGCGGCGGTACTCGAACTTGTCCACCGCCTTCATGAGGCCGATGTTCCCCTCCTGGATCAGGTCGAGGAACTGCAAGCCGCGATTGGTGTACTTCTTCGCGATCGAAACGACGAGCCTGAGGTTGGCCTCGATCAGCTCGCTCTTGGCCTTTTTCGCCTCGCGTAGGCCTCGCGCGACGGCCATTCCGACCTCGTGGATCTCGGCCCTCGAGGCCAGCATCTCGGCTTCGATCGACTTGATGTCGCCGCGAAGCCCCTCGATCTTCCGCTGGACCTCCCGCTTCAGGGACGGGTCGCGGAACGACATCACCTTGGCTTTCAGATCTTCGATGCTGCGTCCGTGGCGCCTGATCTTGTGGTCGGCGTCCCTCACCTGCTTCGCCAGGTTGTCGATCTGCGAGGGTACGAGCTTCAACTGCCTGAACTCGAGCGCGAGCTTGATCTGCTGCCTCATCGCCTTGTAGCGCGCGGTCTTGTAGGCGCGCCCGCTCGTCTTCAGCCTCGCCATCTTCGCGGTGGCGACGTCCAGCTGGTTGAGCTTCTTGTTGAGACGCTGGATGACGAGCTTCGCCCGCTCGAGCTTCTTGGCGGACTTGTCTTCTTCTTCTTCTTCCGTCACGCCGCCCACGAAGACGTTTGCCGAGATCTGCCCCCTCTTGATCCGCTCGCCGATCTGGCGAATCTCGTCGTGCACCCAGGCGCTTCGCGCGAGTGCGTTCATGATGCGCCGCTCGCCGCGCTCGATGCGGCGCGCGATGCGGACCTCGCCCTCGCGCGTGAGCAGCGGCACCGTCCCCATCTCGCGCAGGTACATGCGGACGGGGTCGTTGGTTTTTTCCAGGGGGCCGGGAACGATCTCCTTCCCGTCCTCTTCCTTGTCGTCCTTCGCGGCTTCCTTGACCGCAGCCGCCGCGCCTCCGGGGCCGAGCTGCTCTCTTGCGTCGGCGTCGACGACGGTGATCCCGTGGGACTCCAAGAGGGTGAAGACTTCTTCGATTTCGTCCGGGGAGGAGGAGATCTCATCGGGGAGCGACTCGTTGATCTCGTCGTACGCAAGGAATCCGCGCTCTTTCCCGACGATCAGGAGTTGGCGGACCTCTTCGTACTTCGCCTCGATGCCCGAGACTTGTTCGCGCTTTTTCTTGCTCATCGTCCTCTCAACTAGTGCGTAACGTCTCGGTGGGGGGCATCCATCTCGTGCCCCAGCTTCATTAACTTGAGCAGCCTCTGGTCCTGATCGTCGCGACTGAGCGCCTCGAGTTCGCGACTTTCATCCCTATGTTCCTTCTTAAGACGGGTTTTCCGCAAGGTGACCAAACATCCATCGACCTCCGTCGCCCCGCCGGGGGCTTCGTCGCGGAAGGAGATCCGCGTGAGCAGCTCCCGGTCGGCCTCGTCTTCGAGCGCGTCGATGACGAGCGGCCCCTTCACGGGAAGGCCCGCGAGATCGAGGTCGAGGATGGTCTTGATGATCGTGCCGACGCGCGTTCCGGCGAGGTCTGAAGGTTCTAATACTTCACGAGCGCGTTGACGCGCCTCGTCGCTTCCCAGGACGAGCCGGACGAGCCACGCCTCGACGTCTTTGGTGGGTTCGTGGACGTCGGCGCGATGGCGGATGCCCGGTTTCGCCGCGCGGAGAGCACGGCGCAATTCCTGCATCACGAGATCGTCGTCGATTTGCAGGGCGTCGGCCAGGCGACCTGCCCACGCGACGCGTTCGACCGCGCTTTCGAGCCGCGCCAGCTTCGGGAGGATCGCATTGATCGCGGCGACCTTTTCTTCCGGAAGGCTGAGATCGCGACCGCGCAGCTCGCGCTTGACCAGGAAGTCGAGGTAGCCCGGGGCCTGCCGGACGATGGCGTCGTAGGCCGCCACTCCCTGCTCCTTGACGAAGTCATCCGGGTCCTTCCCCTCGGGAATCTCGGCGACACGAACGTCGAAGCCTCGCTCCAGGAACAGATCGAGCGATTTCGCGGCGGCGTTGATCCCGGCGGTGTCGCCGTCGTAACTGACGACGACTCGCTCGGAATAGCGCGCGAGCAGCTTGACCTGCGAGGGGGTCAGGGCCGTGCCCAGGGAAGCGACGGCATTTTCGAATCCCGCCTGATGGAGAGCGATCAGGTCCAAGTACCCCTCGACGAGTATGGCGAACCCTTCACGGCGGATCGCTTCACGGGCAACGTCGAGGCCGTAGAGGTTCTCACCTTTCACATACGCAGGAGTCTCGGGAGAGTTGAGGTATTTCGGCTCGGAATCACCGAGCGCGCGGCCACCGAACGCGATCACCCGCCCGGAAACGTCCCGGATCGGGAAGATCACCCGGTGGCGGAAGCGGTCGTACTGCCCGGATCCGTCCTTTCGCGGAATCGCCAGGCCCGCGGCCTGAATCTCCGCCACCTTGAAACCACGGGAGCCAAGGACGTTCAAGAGGGCGTCCCAACTGTCGAGAGCGTAGCCGAGGCCGAAACGTTCGGCGACGGCGTCCGAGACCCCGCGTTTCGCGATGTAGTCACGCGCCAGCTTGCCGTGCGACGGATCGGACCATTGCCCGCGAAAGAAACCGGCCGCAGCCTCGTTCATCAGAAGCAGGCGGGCTCGCGCGTCGTCCTCGGGCCGGGCCGAGAATTTGGGGAGGGGCACTCCCCAGCGATTGGCAAGAAACTCAACGGATTCGGGGAAATCGATCTTCTCGTAGAGCATCACGAACTTGAACGCATCGCCTCCCGCCTGGCAGCCGAAGCAATAGAACAGCTGCATCTGGGGGTCGACGGAAAACGACGGCGTTTTTTCTTGGTGGAAAGGGCACAGACCCTTGAGACGGCTCCCCGCTGGCTTGAGGGGGACGTAGTCCGTAACGAGGCGAACGATGTCGCCCGCATTCCGGACCGCCGCGACGAAGTCCTTCGTGAGCGGGACGGCCAATGGGGCCACCTGCCAGGACGGAACCGGGGCAGCCTCGCGACCGCCCCGGCCCGGAAAGAAGTTTACCCGTTACCCCTGCGTTCTTGCGCCAAACGCTTCAACAGCTTCTTGCGTGCGGCCAGCGCCTTCCTCTTCTTCTTTACACTTGGCTTCTCGTAGTGCTGGCGCTTCTTGATCTCGGTCAAGATGCCCGACTTCTCGCACTTCCGTTTGAAGCGCTTCAAGGCGTTTTCGAGGCTCTCGTCCTCGCGCACCTTGATCAGCGGCATCGAATACTCACCCCGCTTTCGTATTCTCATTTCTTCCGCCCCGGTATAAGGGACGGTGCAAAAACGGTAACTCTAGCGGTTGCCTCAGTTGCCGTCAAGTCGCGTGGTTATTGAGTTTTCGGCCTTCCGCCCCGCGGCTCACCACGCTTCAAGCATGAACAGAAGTACGGCCGCTCGCGGAATCACGCAAGGGATTTTGGAGACTTGCACCGCCTGTTGATCAGCGCTGCGAGACATCCCGCACCGTGCCCGTTATCGATATTGACCACGGCCACGCCCGGTGCGCAGGAGTTCAACATCGCGAGAAGAGCCGCGAAGCCCCCGGCGCCGGCCCCGTAACCGACGCTCGTCGGCACGGCAATGACCGGGCAATCGACCAGGCCCGCCACAACCGACGGCAGCGCCCCCTCCATCCCCGCCACGGCGACGATGACGTTGGCCTTGGTCAGGGTGTCGCGGTGAGCCAGCAGCCGGTGGAGTCCCGCGACGCCGACGTCGTAGATGCGGTGCACCTTTTCACCCATCAGCTCCGCGGTCAGGGCGGCCTCCTCGGCGACACCGATGTCCGTCGTGCCGGCTGTCATCACGACGACGCCTGGTCGTCCTCGCCGCTTGGGTCCCGAGCGCAGAACCAGGGCGCGAGCCTCCGGGTGGTATTCCGCCTTCTTGTGCTTTGCGGCGACGGCGGCGTGCGCCTCCGGGCCCACGCGGGTGACCAGGGCTGTTTGTCCCGCCGCGTGAAGCTTGGAGACGATGGCGAGGATCTGCTCGATTGTCTTCCCGGGGCCGTAGACCGTTTCCGGAAAGCCGCGACGGAGGGTGCGGTGCGTGTCGAGCGAAGCGAAGCCGAGCTCCTCGACGGGGAAATGGCGCAGGCGATCGCCGGCCTTCGCGACCGAAAGGCGTCCGGAACGGACGTCTTCGAGCAGCTTTTTCAGCACGTCGCGATTCAAAAAGCCTCTCCCTTTGCGGCTGGTCCTTTCGCGTACGCTGCTAGGATAGCGCGTCATCCTTGTAATCTCCGGAGGAACACCGTGACCCCAACCACCGTAGAACGCCGCTCCCACGCCCGTTTTTTGCATCAATTCGAGATCGAAGGCCCGCAAGACGGAAGTGGCACCCAGGCTCGAATGATTGCAAGCGACCTCTCGCTGGGCGGCTTGCACTGCTCGTCGAGCCAGGACTACCCCGAAATGACGCGGGTTGCCGTTCGCCTGATGCTCCCGAACGGCGGACGCGTCGACACGCTCGAGGTCGAGGCCGTCGTCGTTCGCCGCATGGAGCTCGCGTCGTCCTCGGGTGCCAAGCGTTTCGAGCTGGGACTCTTCTTCACGGGATTGAGCGACGACGGTCGCGCGCGCCTCGCGCGCTTCCTCGCGCGCAACTCCTCGAACTGACCTTCTCGAGTCGCGTCGACATTTTTGTCGGCGCTCGATGCGAGGCGACCTCTCCGAAACCCGCTCCCAGTGCGGGTTTCGGTGCCTTGTTTCGCGCTTCTCCTCTTGACGTCGACGCGTCGGCGCGCTGTAATGCTCACGTCACGTTCCCATCGACGCGCGCGTCACACATCGCGCACCAGAACGCCACGAACGAGAGGAGGTGAAACGCATGAACAAGCAAGAGTTGATCGGCAAGATCGCCGCGGACGCCGGTATCACCCGCACCGCCGCCGCCACGGCGATCGAATCCCTAACGGAGGGCATCACGTCGTCGCTGAAGAAGGGGCAGAGGGTCACCCTCGTCGGCTTCGGCACGTGGGGCACCAGCAAGCGGAAGGCCCGCATCGGCCGCAATCCGCAAACGGGCGAGGCCATCAAGATCAAGGCGAAGACTGTCGTCCGCTTCAAGGCGGGCAAGCAGCTCGACAAGAAGGTCAACAAGTAGGCTCGCTCGAACCCTGAACAGATCTCAGGCCTCCGCGACGTCTCGCAAGATCCGTCGCGGGGGCCGTTTTGTTTTGGGCCTGGAATAGAAACGAGAAAAGGGGAGTGGGCCCTTTTCTCGTTTCTACTCCAGGACGACGAGCTGGGCGCCCGTTTCGACGTTCTGGCCGGGCTTCACGTCGACGCTCTTCACACGGCCTGCGCGCGGCGCGCCGATCTCGTTTTCCATCTTCATCGCCTCGATCACGACGAGACCCTGGCCCGCTTGAACTTCGGTGCCGGGTTCCACCAACACACGCACGACCTTGCCCGGCATGACCGAGTCGATGCTTTCGGGTCCGCTCCGCTTGCGCAGTTCCTCGCGGCCGCCGCGGCTCGCGTCGGCGAGCTCGACGATTTGCTCGTAGGCGCCGTGTCGCACGAGGTACTTCGCGCCGACGCTCTCGACGGAGACCTCGTACGACTTGCCTTCGTAGAGGATCGAGTAGAAGTCCGCCTCGAGCTTGCGCGCGTCGACGATGTGCTCGACGCCGTCGATCGTCACGACGTAATCGGCGTCCAAGCGCGTCACGACGATCTCGTAGTCCGTCTCGCCGACGCAGGCCTTGAACTTCATGGCCGCCACCCGTCGCGAGCACCACGCTTCCACCCGGACGACCCGCCCGATGTGCCGGACTTCGTCCCGCGCAGGGACAACTGCTCGGAACGCCTGAAGTGCGCGACGGCCGCCGCGAGCACCGCCACCTCGGAGAGCCACGGATCCGTTCCCGGCGAGAGCAGCTCGGGGTGCTCCTCGAGGAAGCCCGTGTGGAGATCGCCGGCCAGAAAGGCCGGGTGCGTCATGACCCGGTGATGGAAAGCAATCGACGTCTTCACGCCGTCGACCCGCAACTCGTCGAGGGCGCGGGTCATGCGTGCGGCCGCTTCGTCCCGGTCGGCGCCCCACGTGATGAGTTTCGCGAGCATCGGGTCGTAGTGCACGGGAACCGTGAAACCCCCGTAGACGCCGCCGTCGTAACGGACGCCGGGCCCCCCCGGGCCTCGCAGCGCGCGAATGGTGCCGGGGGCCGGCATGAAGTTGCGCGAGGGGTCTTCGGCGATGATGCGGCACTCGATCGCGTGGCCGCGCGGAACGATCTGGTTCTGGGTCCACGGGAGCTTGGCGCCGGCGGCGATCTCGATCATCGCCTTGACGAGGTCGACGCCGTAAACCATTTCGGTCACCGGGTGCTCGACCTGGAGGCGCGTGTTCATCTCCATGAAATAGAAAGAGCCGTTGGCTCCCCGGAGCATCTCCACCGTGCCGGCTGAAACGTAGCCGCAGGCCATCGCGGCCTTGACCGCCATGGCGCCGATCTCCGCGCGCGTTGCAGCGTCGATGACCGGCGAAGGCGACTCCTCGATCAGCTTCTGGTGCCGCCGCTGAATCGAGCACTCGCGCTCGCCCAGATGAATGCAGTTCCCGTGGGCGTCCGCGAGGATCTGGACTTCGATGTGGCGCGGGCGATCGACGTACTTTTCCAGGAAGACGGTCGCATCGCCGAAGGACGAACGGGCCTCCCCTTGGGCCTGTGCCAACAGAGACGGCAATTCGGCGGACGTGCGGACGACGCGCATCCCCTTGCCGCCGCCGCCGGCGGACGCCTTCAAGAGCACCGGATAGCCGATCTTTTCGGCGTAGGCGACCGCCGCGCCGGCGTCCGTCAGGGGCGGCGAGCCGGGAACCACGGCGACGCCGGCCTTCATCATCAACTCGCGGGAGCGGACCTTATCCCCCATCGCCTCCATGGCCTCGGGGGGCGGGCCGACGAACACGACGCCCGCGTCGCGGCAGGCGCGCGAGAACTCGTCATTTTCCGACAGAAACCCGTAACCGGGATGGATGGCCTCGGCGCCGCTTCGCTTCGCGACGTCCAAGATCTTGTCGATGCGCAGGTAGGACTCGGACGAGGGAGGCGGCCCGATCAGGTACGCCTCGTGGGCGAAGCGCACGTGCAGCGCGTCGCGGTCGGCTTCCGAGTAGACGGCGACCGTGCGGATGCCCATCTCGTGGCACGCGCGAATCACGCGTACCGCGATCTCGCCCCGGTTGGCGATGAGCAGTTTCCTGAACGGGGCCGCCATCTAAAGCGGGATGTTGCCGTGCTTGCGCGGCGGGTTCGAATCTCGTTTGTTCTCGAGCAGGCGCAGCGCCCCGATGACCTTCCGCCGCGTCAGCGCCGGTTCGATGACTTCGTCGACGTAACCCCGCTCGGCGGCCACGTACGGATTGGCGAACTTGTCCTTGTACTCGGCGACCTTGGCCACGCGAACCGCCTCGCCGGAGGTACCGGCAGCTTTGATTTCCCCGCGGTGGATGATGTTGACGGCGCCGTCCGAGCCCATCACCGCGATCTCGGCGGAAGGCCAGGCGTAGTTGAAATCCGCCCGGATGTGCTTGGACGCCATGACGCAGTACGCGCCGCCGTAGGCTTTTCGCGTGATGACCGTGATCTTCGGCACCGTCGCTTCCGCGAACGCGTACAGGAGCTTCGCCCCGTGGAGGATGATCCCGTTGAACTCCTGGTCGGTTCCGGGGAGAAAACCCGGCACGTCCTCGAATACGACCAAGGGGATGTTGAAGCAATCGCAGAAGCGGACGAAACGCGCCCCTTTGACCGACGCATCGATGTCTAGGCATCCCGCGAGAACCGCGGGCTGATTCGCCACGATACCCACCGAGCGCCCGCCCAGTCGGGCGAACCCGACGACGATGTTTTTCGCAAAGTGCTCGTGCACTTCTAGGAATGTCCCCTCGTCGACGACGCTCCTGATCACTTTCTTGATGTCGTACGCTTGATTCGACGAAGGGGGCACGATTGAATTCAGCACGATGTCGGCACGGTCTTCGGGGTCGTCCGTCGCCTTCTCGGCCGGGTCTTCCATGTTGTTCGACGGCATGTAGGCGAGCATGTCGCGAGCGAGCATCAGCGCGTCGCGGTCATCCGCCGCCGCAAAGTGCGCGACGCCGGAGGTCGCGTTGTGGGTCATCGCGCCGCCGAGTTCTTCTTTGGTGACCTCCTCGTGCGTCACCGTCCGGATCACGTCGGGCCCGGTGATGAACATGTACGAGGTGTCGCGGACCATGATCGTGAAATCGGTGATCGCCGGGGAGTAGACGGCCCCACCGGCGCACGGACCCATGATCAGGGAGATCTGGGGAATGACGCCGGAAGCGAGCGTGTTCCTGAGGAAGATATCGGCGTACCCCGCGAGGGAAACGACCCCTTCCTGGATGCGCGCGCCGCCCGAGTCGTTGATTCCGATCACCGGGTACCCCGCTTTCATCGCGAGGTCCATCACCTTGCAGATCTTCGCGGCGAAGGTTTCGGAGAGCGACCCTCCGAAAACGGTGAAGTCTTGCGAGAAGACGAACACCGGCCGGCCGTTGATGCGTCCGTGGCCCGTGACGACGCCGTCTCCGGGGATGCGCTGGGCGCCCATGCCGAAATCGTTGCAGCGGTGGACGACGAGCGCGTCCAACTCCTCGAACGAACCCGGGTCGAGCAACGTTTCGAGCCGCTCGCGCGCGGTGAGCTTTCCGGCAGCGTGCTGTTTCGCGACCCGTTCATCGCCCCCGCCGCTCCGGGCGGCGGCGTAGCGCCGGTGCATCGTTTCAAGAGGTGAGTCGGGCATCGGGTCTCCCGGCCGCTACTTGGACTTGAGCTTCTCCCAATCCTCGAGAAACTTCTTGAGCCCAAGATCCGTCAGCGGGTGTTCGTAAAGCTGCGTCATCACCTTGTAGGGCATCGTGCCCACGTCGGCTCCCGCGAGCGCGCAGTCGACGACGTGCATGGGGTGACGAATCGACGCGGCGAGGATCTGCGTGGTGAAGCCGTAGTTGTCGTAGATCGCGCGAATCTGGCGGATCAGCTCCATCCCGTCTTGCGAGACATCATCCAGGCGGCCGACGAACGGGGAGATGAACGACGCGCCGCACTTCGCCGCGAGCAGGGCCTGGGACGGCGAAAAGCAGAGCGTGACGTTGACCAGGATGCCCTCGGCGCGCAGCGCCTTGCACGCCCTCAAGCCGTCTTGGGTCAGCGGAACCTTGATCGTCACGTTCTTGTGGATCTTCGCTAAGGGATGGGCCTGCGCCATCATCCCGTCGAAGTCGAGTGCCGTGACCTCCGCGGAGATCGGGCCGTCGACGATCGTGCAGATCTCGGCGATGACGGCCTCGAACTTGCGGCCCTCCTTCGCGACGAGGCTGGGGTTGGTGGTGACGCCGTCGATGATGCCCAGGCGCGCGGCGGCGCGAATCTCGTCGATGTTCGCGGTATCGATGAAAAATTTCATGCGTTCATTCCCCCGGCCCGTCGTCTTCGACGCCCGTGATGTCGTCGGAATCCGGTGCGGTCTCGACCGGATCGGACGTTCCTTCCTCTTCGCGTTCCGCGGTTCGGATCGCCGCGACGACCACGTCGTCCTCTTCCATCTGGATCAGGCGGACACCTTGCGTGGCCCGCCCGATGCGGCTGATGCCGGAGGCGTCCATGCGGATGATCTTCCCGTGAGCGGTGATCAACAAGACCTGTTCTTCGGCCGAAATCTCCGTGGCTCCGACGACCAACCCGTTCCGCCCGGTGGTCCGGATGTTGATGATCCCGGTGCCGCCGCGTCCCTGCAGGCGGTACTCGGACACAGCCGTGCGCTTGCCGTAGCCGTTGGCGGTCATGGAGAGGATGTCGGCCTTTCCGGACAGCACTTCCATTTCGACGAGACGGTCGTCTTTCGCCATCCGGATGCCGATCACGCCGCGCGCGTTGCGGCCCATCGGGCGGACGTCGGTTTCTTTGTAGCGAATGGACTTCCCCTTGGCCGTCGCCATGAAGATCTCGGACTCGCCATCCGAAAGATCGACTCCGAGCACGTCGTCGCCCGGATCGAGCGACAGCGCGATGATCCCGTTCGTTCTCACGTTGGAGAAGGCGGAGAGGGGCGTCTTCTTGATGAACCCCTTGCGCGAGGCCATCACGACGAATTTTCCTTCGGAGAATTCCCGCACGTTGAGCGTCGCGCAGACTTTCTCTTCCGGGCCGATCTGGATCATGTTGACGATCGGCCGGCCCCGCCCCGAGCTCGAAACATCGGGAATTTCGTGCACCTTCAGCCAGTACATCTTCCCGGACGAGGTGAACACGAGGATGAAGTCGTGGGTCGAGGCGATGAACAGATGCCTCACGGCGTCTTCGTCGCGCGTCGTCATGCCGATCCGGCCCTTGCCGCCGCGCCGCTGCGACCGGTAGGTCGAAAGCGCCGTGCGCTTGACGTAGCCGGTGTGGCTGACGGTGATGACGACCTCTTCCTCTTGGATCAGGTCTTCGAGCGAGAGTTCTTCCGTGTGCGCGACGATCTCGGTGCGGCGCGCATCGCCGAACTTTTCTTTCAGAACCTCGAGCTCGTCGATGACGATCTGGAGCTGCATCCGCTCGCTCGCGAGAATCGCCTTCAACCGCTCGATGAGCTTGAGAGTCTCTTCGTATTCGTCGACGATTTTCTGCCGCTCGAGACCGGTCAGCCGCTGCAGCCGCATGTCGAGGATGGCCTGGGCCTGGAGATCGCTGAAGTGGAACCTGAGTCGCAGGGCCTCTTTCGCATCCGGCGGGGTCTTGCTCTGGCGGATGATCGTGATCACCTCGTCGAGGTTGTCGATCGCGATCTTGAGGCCTTCCAGGATGTGGGCGCGCTCTTCGGCCTTCCGCAGGTCGTACTGCGTACGGCGAATGACGACCTCGCGGCGGAAGTCGATGAAGTGCCGGAGCAGCGTCTTGAGCGGGAGCACCTGCGGCCGCCCGTGAACGATCGCCAGGTTGATCACACCGAAGGTCGACTGCAACTTCGTGAACTTGTAGAGCTGGTTCAGGATGACGCCCGGGTTCTCGTCGCGCTTCAATTCGATGACCATGCGGATGCCGTCGCGATCGGACTCGTCCCTTATGTCCGAGATGCCTTCGATCCTCTTGTCGCGGACGAGCGCGACGATCTCTTCGATGAGGTGCGTCTTGTTCACCTGATAGGGAAGCTCGGTGATGATGATCGCCTGCCGGTCCTTGCGGTGGGGCTGATCCTCGATCGTCGCCCGGCCGCGCATGACGAGGCGTCCGCGGCCCGTCTCGTACGCGGACCGGATTCCGGCGATCCCGTAGATGAACCCGGCCGTCGGGAAGTCGGGGCCCGGCATCGCTTTCATCAACTCGCCAAGCTCGACATCCGGGTTTTCGACGAGCATCTTGATGACGTCGACGACCTCGCCGAGATTGTGCGGCGGCATGTTGGTCGCCATCCCGACCGCGATCCCCGACGATCCGTTGACGAGCAGATTGGGGAAGGCCGCCGGCAGCACCAGAGGTTCCGTTTCGGCGCCGTCGTAGTTGGGACCGAAATCGACGGTTTCTTTCTCGATGTCCCGCACCATCTCGTGCGCGAGCTTGTCGAGCCGGATCTCGGTGTACCGCATCGCGGCGGCCGGATCGCCGTCGACGGACCCGAAGTTTCCCTGCCCGTCGACGAGCGTGTAGCGCATGGAGAAGTCCTGCGCCATGCGAACGATCGTGTCGTAGACCGCGGAATCGCCGTGGGGGTGGTACTTGCCGATGACCGTGCCCACCGCGCGCGCGGACTTGCGGTAAGGCTTGTCCGACGCGTTGCCGGTGTCGTACATGGCGTACAGCACACGGCGGTGCACGGGCTTCAACCCGTCGCGGACGTCGGGGAGCGCCCGCCCGATGATCACGCTCATCGCGTAATCGAGATACGAACGGCGCATCTCCTCTTCGATATTTATGGGGAGTCTGTTTTCCTTGGGGTCCATTGAGATTTCCTGCGGCCGCGGGTTGTTACAGCGTACTTGGCGGTGTGGTCAGATGTCCAGGTTGCGGACGTCGAGCGCGTTGTCCTCGATGAACTGGCGGCGCGGCTCGACGGCGTCGCCCATGAGAACCGAAAAGAGGCGGTCCGCCTCCACGGCGTCGTCGATGCGCACCTCGAGAATGCGCCGGCGCGCCGGGTCCATCGTCGTCTCCCAGAGTTGGTCCGGGTTCATCTCGCCCAAGCCCTTGTACCGCTGAATGACGAGTCCCTTTTTACCGGCGTCCATGAGGTGCGCGAGGAGGGCTTCTTTTGAGTCGAGCTCGTCGACGCTGCCGTTGTGCCTGACCACGAGCGGGGGGTTCGCCAGGAGGGCGAGCGTGGGGTGGAGTTTCGCCATCTGACGAAGCTCGACGGTCTGCCACAGCTCGAGATTGACGAGAAACTCCCGGCGGCCCCGGGTCGCCGAGCGCACCCGTAGCTGGAACAGGCCGTGTTCTTCGTCGGGCTCCGGGGCGGAAACATCGTGCCCGAGGGCGGCCAACCGGGCACCCAACACCTCGAGCTTGTCTTTTTCCAGATCCGCACGGGTGGTGATGCCGCCGTCCAGGATCGTTTCGACACTCGCCCGGTCGATTCCCATGCGCTCGATTGCGCTCAAGTATTGGTCGTGGTCGATGAGCGACTGGAGTAGGTGGTGGAGCTCCGTGCCCGACACGACGCGGCCGCCGGCTTCGACGGTGCGTTCTTCTGTCGCCTTGCGGATGACGAAGGCGTTCAGCTCCTTGTCGTTCGAGAGGTAGAGCTCTTCCTTGCCGCGCTTGATCTTGTAGAGCGGCGGGCAGGCGATGAAGATGTGCCCCTGGTCGACGAGCGGACGCATCTGCCGGTAGAAGAACGTCAGGAGCAGCGTGCGAATGTGGGATCCGTCCACGTCGGCGTCGGTCATGATGAAGATCCGGCCGTAGCGGAGTTTCGAGATGTCGAACTCGTCCTCGCCGATCCCGCATCCCATCGCCGCGATGATGGTCCTGATTTCCTCGTGGCCCAGCATCTTGTCGAATCGCGCTTTCTCTACGTTTAATATCTTGCCGCGCAGCGGAAGAATCGCCTGGTACTTGCGGTTGCGCCCCTGCTTGGCCGAGCCGCCCGCCGAGTCGCCCTCGACCAGGAAGATCTCGCACAGCGCGGGGTCGCGCTCTTGGCAGTCGGCGAGTTTTCCGGGAAGCGAGCCCGAATCGAGAGCCCCTTTGCGCCGGGTCAGCTCCCGCGCCTTGCGCGCGGCCTCGCGGGCGCGCGCCGCGTCGACGCTCTTCAAGATGATCGACTTGGCGAGTCCCGGGTTCTGTTCGAAAAACGCGGTCAGCTTGTCGTTGACGAGTGCTTCGACCTGGCCGCGAACCTCGGAATTCCCGAGTTTGGTTTTGGTCTGGCCTTCGAACTGCGGGTTGGGGATCTTGACCGAGATGACCGCGGCGAGCCCCTCGCGCACGTCCTCGCCCTGGAGTTGGAGGTCCTTCGCGTCTTTCCCGAGGTTAGCGGTCGAAAGATAGGCGTTGATCGAGCGGGTGAGCGCGGCCTTGAACCCCACCATGTGGGTGCCGCCCTCGACGGTGTTGATCGAGTTCGCGAACGAGAAGATCGTCTCGTTGTAAGAGTCGTTCCACTGCAACGCGATCTCGAGATTGACGCCTTCGCTTCCGCCCGTCAGGAAAACCGGATTGGGGTGGAGCACCTGCCGGGTCTTGTTCAAGTGCTGGACGAACTCGACGATTCCGCCTTCGTAGTGGAAGACCGTCTCGCGAATCTTTTCGGCGCGCTCGTCGGCGAGCGAAATTTCGATGCCCTGATTCAGGAAAGCCAGCTCGCGAAGGCGTTGCGCCAGGGTGTCGTAGGAAAACACCAGGTCTTCGAACACCTGCGCGTCCGGCTTGAACATGATCTTGGTGCCGCGGCGCTTGGTGGTTCCGACCTTGCGGAACTCGCTGACCGGTTTCCCGCGCTCGAAGTCTTGGCGGTAAGTCGAACCTTCGCGCCAGATTTCGACCTCGAGCCGCTCGGAAAGGGCGTTCACGACCGAAACGCCGACCCCGTGAAGACCACCGGAGACCTTGTAGGCGTCGTTTTCGAACTTGCCGCCGGCGTGGAGCATCGTCAGCACGACCTCGGCCGCGGACTTCCCTTCCGCCTCATGCATGTCGACCGGAATGCCGCGGCCGTCGTCCACGACCGTGACCGAGTTGTCGATGTGCACGACCACTTCGATCTTCTTGCAGAAGCCCGCCTGAGCTTCGTCGATCGAGTTGTCGACCACCTCGTACACCAGGTGGTGAAGACCCAGGGACCCGGTCGAGCCGATGTACATCGCCGGTC
The DNA here is from genome assembly GCA_032124015.1 of Acidobacteriota bacterium. Lineage (GTDB taxonomy): Bacteria > Acidobacteriota > Polarisedimenticolia > Polarisedimenticolales > DASRJG01 > DASRJG01. The sequence goes on along the minus strand of JAQBEH010000142.1, from coordinate 34,538 downwards.
GTTTGCGGACGGCTTCAAGTCCTTCGAGGACCTTGATCTTTGAAGCGTCGTAGCTGGAGGCGTCCTGCTGGGCGAGCGAAGCGGACTCGTCCTTTTGGCCCATGGCTCCCCTGTCCTCGTCGCCGGTCCCATCGACGGCCCCATCGGGTCGTGTCGCGAGCCGGTCGTACGTCGTAGAGCTGCTATGCCGCCCGGGCTAACCCTCCTTCCATCCTGATGCGGTGGAAGGGGATCCCGAGCCTATCCACGAACCCATCTTTCGAGGTGGCCATCAATGCTTGAAAGCCACCCTCGAGGAGAAAATCCACCAGAGACCTCGTCCGGCCCTCATCCAGATCCGAATCGAAATCGTCCATGAGAAAGAGGGGCGACTCGCCTCGATTGTCTCTCAGAAGCCCCAGCTTTCCGGCGCACAAGGCTATCATCGCCGCGCGCAACTGACCAGCCGATCCGAACTTGCGAAGGTCGGCTCCGCCTAAGGTCACTTCGAGGTCATCGCGGTGCGGACCTTCCGCCGTGAAGCCAAGCGCCTGATCGCGGGAACGCTTGTGAGCCAGGGCGTCCCTGAAGAGGCCGACGAACCGCGAAGGGTCGCTTTCACCGGTTGCCGCCGGCGACGGTCGGTAACGGATTCGGATCTCGTCGCCTTCCGGAAAGAGCATGCGCTCCGCCGGCCCCATGCGAGAGCCGATCCCGAGGACGCACTCGCGGCGCTTTTGGTGGATCCGCGCCGCGGCCACGGCCAGCCGGTCTTCCCAGGCCTCCATCTCGTCTTTGCCGTTGCCGGGAGCCCCACGGTCGCCCCTCCGAAGAAGGGCGTTCCGTTCGGCGAGGACGTGCCGGTAGGCGCCCAGATCTCGCAGGTAGGCCGGTTGCAATCCGGCGAGCCCGCTGTCGATGAAACGACGGCGCCCATCCGGGCCATCGCGGAGAACCCGCATGGCTTCGTTGGGAAGAGCCACGAGGTCCAGCCGTCCGAGGAACACATCGAGTTGACGCTCGGCGCCGTCGACGAACAGTCGCCGAACGCCCTGGTCGACGACGAGCCCCAGGCGGTTGCTCACGGACAGGCCCGAGACCTCACCGGAAACGCGCAGGGGCCCCCCTTGCCAACCGACGAGTTCGTCCAACTTGCGAGTCCGAAACGAGTAGGCCGTTCCGAGGAGGTATACGGCTTCGAGGAGGCTCGTCTTGCCGTGACCATTGCGTCCCGTGACAACGGTCAGACCGGCGGTGAGCTTCACATCGACGGATTTGAGGTTACGCAGCCGGTCAGCGCTGAGCGCTCGTAGCCACATGCCGCGCTATCTAGAGATCCCGCGGCATCACGATGTACCGGTAGTCGAGATCTCCCGCGGGCTCGGGCCGGAATTGGCCTGGTTTGTCGCCGGATTTTTTCGCCTTCCGTTCGGTCTCCGACTCCCCTTCCTTCACCGGGTCGAGTTCGAGCTTGACCGCGTCCGTCCCGACCACGTTCAGAAATTCGAGCAAATACTTGGCGTTGAACCCGATCGTCTTTTCGTCTCCGGTGTATTCGACGTTCAATATTTCGTTGGCCTCGCCCAATTCCGTGGCGCTCGACAACTCGAGGCGTCCGCTCGAGAGATGGAACCGCACGGCCCGTCCGAATCGATCGTTTGCCACGAGCGCCACGCGTTTGACTGCGTTTGTGAGCTCATGCCTGTCCAGGCTGATCGCGGTCTCGCACTTTTTGGGCATGACCTCTTCGTACTTGGGAAACGCCCCCTCCGGAACGGTCGTCGTGAGGGTGTGATCGCCGACCGTGAAGAAGATGTGGTTTCCGCTGCGGCCAAACGTCACCGTGGATTCCGCAGCGACTTCGGCCGCCAACTTACCCACCTCTCCGAGCGCTTTTCGGGGGACGATCACTCGAACTTCGCCGGCATTCTTGGCCAGGGCCACCTTTCTCGAGGCGTAGGAGAGGCGGTAACCGTCGGTCGCAACGAGGGTCATCGTTGCCTCTTCGATGAGCAGTAGAGCGCCGTGAAGGGAGTAACGGGGGTCTTCCGTCGTAATCGCGAATCCGACGCGATCGATCATGTCACGCAAAAAACCCGCCGGGAGTTCGATCCCCTTGGTGACGTCGAGGTCCGGGAACTTCGGGAACTCGTCACGCGGCTGCCCGGCGATCTTGTAGCGAGTCCGTTCGCAAGAGATCGAGACGATGTGCCTTTCGAGCAACTTAAATTGCACGTCGGAATCCGGAAGCGAGCGGGCGATCTCGTAGAGCTTCCCCGCAGGGAGTGTGACGCTTCCCGGCTTGACGACCGTCGCCTTGGCCGTTCCACGAATCGTCACTTCCAGGTCGGAGGCTCCAACGGAAAGTCCGGAGGGCCCGGCCTCGATGAGGAGGTTGGCCAGGATCGGGAGCGTCGCGCGTTTTTCGACGACCCCCGTGACGGTTTGGAGCTCTCTGACGAGGTCGGTTTGCTTGATGACGAATTCCATGGTGTTCTCGTCCCCTCTCCCAAGAAACGAATTCTCCCTAGAGAGAGAGAATTAGCAGTAGTAATGGTAGCTGATTCGAATCTGCGGATATCGATCGAACGCGCGGCATCTGAGGCACTTGCCTTGTGGATGCTTCGGCGCTCCGCTGGGTCCCTCGCTTCCTTTCATCCGCGGATCCTTAACCGGCGCACGAGCTTTCGAGTTTTCCATAGGCTACCCACAAGCCGCTCTTGTGGAAAAGCGTGAATATTAGTTCAGTAACTGCACGAAACTGTCCACGAGCCTGTCGAAATCCTTCTCGCTCGAGCGTTTCTTCTCGATCTTCTGAATGGCGTGGATCACCGTGGAATGATGCTTGCCTCCGAACCGTCTGCCGATTTCGGGAAGCGACGATTCCGTCATGCGCTTGCAAAGGTACATGGCGACCTGGCGTGGAAACGCGATCTGTTGGCTGTTGTTCTTCGACTTGAGCTCGGTCACCTTGAGGTTGTAGTGGTTGGACACGAGCTTCTGGATGCTCTCGACGGTGACGGCCGGCGAATCCACCACGAGAAGGTCCTGAAGGGTCTCTTTCGCCAGATCGAGCGTCAGCTCGCGCCCGGACATGGAGGCGTACGCGACCACACGGATCAAGGAACCCTCGAGCTCCCTGATGTTTGATTTGCTGTTTGTCGCGATGAATAAGGCGACGTCGTCGGGGACGACGACTCCGTCCGCCTCCGCTTTCTTCCTGAGGATCGCGATTTTCGTCTCGAGGTCGGGCGGTTGGATATCCGCGATCAGTCCCCACTCGAAGCGTGATCGCAGGCGGTCTTCCAACGTTGGAATGGCCCGTGGCGGGCAATCGCTCGTGATGACGATCTGTTTTTGCGCGTCGTGAAGCGCGTTGAACGTGTGGAAGAACTCTTCCTGGGTTCGTTCCTTGCCGGCGAGAAACTGAATGTCGTCGATCAGGAGCACGTCCACATTGCGGTACCGGTCCTTGAACTCGAGCGTCCGCTCGAACCGGATCGCGTTGATGAGCTCGTTCATGAACTGCTCGGTCGACAAGTAGCGCATGCGCGCGCCGCCGCGGTGGGCGAGACGATTTCCGATCGCTTGCATCAAGTGCGTCTTGCCGAGGCCCACGCCTCCGTACACGTAAAGCGGGTTGTAGGCCCGCGAAGGCTGCTCCGCGACCGCAATCGCCGCGGCGTGCGCGAACTGGTTGCAGGACGAGACGACGAACTTGTCGAAGGTGTAACGCGGGTTCAGCCAACCCGGCAGAGCGTCGGCGTTGTCTTGCGAGGCCGGCCGGGACGACGCGCGCGGAGCAGCGACGGAGGCGCCCTCGTGAACGAATTCGACGGAAAGGCCCGGTCGTTCGATTTCTCGAAGGACGTCCTGGATCACCGGGAGGTAGTTGGTGTGTAGCCACTCCGCGAACCAGGAGTTGGGAACGCGGACCCGCAGGCTAAGGTCGTCCTGCGAGACCAGGTGGGTGGGTCGAAACCAGGTCTTGAACGAGTGCGCGTTGACGCGCGACTCGATCTTGCCGAGCACTCGGTCCCAGATATTTCGATCGGGGGTATGCTCCATGAACCTCTTCCGCCCGGCGCCTATTCGTTCACAGGATTTCCACACCTGTGGAAAAAACGGGTGATCGCAAATCGTCTCAAAGTCGTTCTTTTGTAATGAGTTGGACGGACGGTGGGGTAGAAACTACCGAAAATGAGAACATCGAAGGCCTTCTCAACCGTCGCCCATCGACACGCCCGCGGGCATGACGCGTGGGAAGCTCTAACTGTGGATTGCGACTCTTTCTGAATCTCGACGACCGACCCGCCGCGAGGCTACCACAGCGCGTGAACGAGTTTCAACGGCGAGCGACACATCCTGAGGCGGCGCGCGAAGCCGGCGTGCTTGACACTCCTGGGAGGCTTCCGTAGACTGACCGCTTTCACCCTGAAGTTTGAGGAATCGAACGTATGAAGCGCACGTTTCAACCGAACAACCGCCGCCGCAGGAAGACCCACGGGTTCCGCGTGCGCATGAGCACCAAGGGGGGGCGTCGTGTCATTGCTCGGCGTCGCGCAAAGGGGCGCAAGCGTCTCGCGCTCTGACGACGACGGCACGGACCGCACGCTTGCACGTGCTTCCCGCCTCCGTGCCCGCAAGCTCTATCTCGAAGTCTATGAGCACGGGCATCGCGTGCCCGGTTCCTTCTTCGTTCTCTTCGGCCTGCCGGGGGGGACCCCGAAGTCGAGGTTGGGGATCACCGCGACCAAGAAGTTCGGACACGCGGTCGCGAGGAATCGGATCAAGCGCGTCGTCCGCGAGGTCTTTCGCAAGAATCGCGGCCTCGCGGCCTCGCCCATCGATGTCGTCGTCAACGTGAAAATGGGCGCCGGCGAGCAGTCCTTCGATCGCCTCGAGGCGGATTTCACCTCGCGTTTCCGCGAGCTCAATCGGAGGCTTTGCTCGTGACGGCCCGTCGCCTCGTCGTGGGCGGCCTTCGCGCGTACAAGCGTTTCGTCTCCCCGTTGATGCCGCCGGCCTGCCGTTTTCATCCGTCGTGCTCGGAATACGCCGCCGAGGCGGTCGAGGTCCACGGCGCGCTCAAGGGAAGCGTGCTCGCGGTGGGCCGCGTGTTGCGCTGCAACCCTTGGAGCGCCGGCGGGTTTGATCCCGTTCCCACCGCCAGGGCGGCAGCCGCACCGCCGCGCGCCTGAGCCGATAGGTCGTCCATGGAAAAGCGTCTCGTCGTCGCCTTCGCGCTGTCCGTGCTGATCCTGCTGGGTTGGTCGGCGATTTCGAAGAAGTTCTTTCCGCCTCCGCCGCAGGACGTTGCGGCGGTCGCGCCCGCTGTTGCGCCGGCCCCTCCGGATACCGCACCGGAGCTCGCCCCGCCGCCGGTCCCTGCTCCTGCTGCTCCCGGAGTCGCGGATGTCCCCGCCGTCGCCGCGCCTGCCGAGCAGGAGATTCGTCTGGAAACCGATCTCGCGGAGATCGTCCTGACGAACAAGGGCGGCCGCGTGCTGTCGTGGAAACTGAAGCAGTTCGAAAGCGATGGACGCGCCGTCGATTTCGTGTCGAGCGCGGCGCGACGGGACGATCTTCTCCCCATGGCGCTCCTGTTCGAAGACCGCGCGATCCTTCCCGGAATCAATGCCGCCCTCTTTGCGGTTTCTCGCACCGACGACCCTGCGGGCCGAACCCACATCGATTTCCGCTGGTCCGACGGCGCAGGCAGCGAGGTCCAGAAGTCCTTCGTCTTTCGCTCGGGCGAGCCGCTCATGGAGGTGGAGCTCAAGACGGTCGATCGGGGCCGTGCGGTGACGCCACGCCTCTCCTGGGGGCCTGGATTCGAGGCGGAGGACCCCGACCATCGCTCGAACACGTACTACCACGGCCAAGCGTTGGTGTACGACGGTGGATTGGTCACGCGCTACGCCAAACGGAAGATCGACACGACGATCACGATTCCCGAAACGGCGCGAGCCCAGTGGGCGGGGATGGAAGACCAGTACTTCACCGCGCTCTTTCTGCCGGCCGGCGGTGCCGGCGCCGTCACGATCGCCCCCTATTCGCAAAGCACGCTCGCCATACCGGGGAAAAACGTTCCCGAAGATCTCGCGTCGGCCGGGGTGATCGCGGTTTCGATCCCCGAAGGAAAGACGCAGGTGTTCGTGGGACCGAAGAACTTCGGTGAACTTTCAGCGCTCGGTCACGGGCTCGAGAAGGCCGTGTGGTTTTCGAGCTATGCGCCGATCTACGCCTGCGCGAAGCCGGTTTTCCTGGCACTTCGGTACGTGCACGACCACTGGGCCGCGAACTGGGGCGTCGCGATCATCCTCCTGACGGTCGGTCTTCGCATCGGCCTGTTCCCGTTGAACCAGTACTCGATGGTCAAGATGCGCCGGGTCGCCGGTGACATGCAGCGCGTCCAACCGAAGCTCAAGGCCATTCAAGCCAAGTACAAGAAGAGCAAGGACCCGGAATCCCGACAGAAGATGAACGCCGAGACCATGGAGTTGTACAAGCGCGAAGGCGTCAACCCGTTCGGCGGCGTGACCGGGTGTCTCCCTCTCTTGATTCAGATGCCGATCTTGTGGGCATTCTTCGATGTGCTCACGGCGACGGTTGAACTGCGCGGGGCGCCCTTTTTCGGCTGGATCCACGACCTCACCCACCCCGATCCTTTCTGGATCGCGCCGATTCTCATGGGGTTGACGATGTTCGTGCAGCAGAAGATGACGCCCACGGCCAACGTCGACCCGCAACAACAGCGGATGATGCTCTTCATGCCCGTCATCTTTACCGTGATGTTCGGTTCGCTTCCGAGCGGTCTCGTGCTTTACTACTTCACGAACAATCTCCTCGGCATCGGGCAGCAATGGTTGGTGAACCGCCACATCGCACGGCTGGAGGCCGCCCCCTCGAAGGCGTGATGAGTGCTTTGGAATTCGACGGCAAGGATCTCGAGGACGCGTTGACCGCGGCGGTCGCCGCGTTGGGTCGCCCCGCTTCGGAGCTCGACTACGAGGTCTTGGAAGGCGGTCGCAAGGGCGTCTTCGGACTCGGCGCCCGCCCCGTCCGGATTCGCGTCGCGATCCCCGCCGGAGTGGTCGCCGCACGCTCGATTTCTCCCGCCCCCGCGAAGCCGAAACCGGTCGCATCGACGCCGGATTCCACGCCCGGCGCGGCCCTCCGTGAGATCGTTTCCAGAATGGGCTTCGATCTCGGCGTCGAGGAAGCTCGGCGGGACGGGACGCTCGAGTTGACCCTCGACGGCCCCGATCGCAAGAACTTGATGGCCAGAGACGGCGAACTGCTTTCGGCGATCGAGTTCGTGCTGAATCGCATGGGTCGCCGCGCCTGGCCCGACGAAACCTCCGTGCGCCTCGTTTGCCGCGGTTTCCGCAGCGAACGGGACGATGAGCTCGTCTCGATGGTTCGAGAGGCCGCCGCCCAGGTGGCACGTTCCGGGGTTCCCCGCAGACTGCGCGCGATGAACCCCTACGAGCGGCGCGTCGTTCATATGACCGTGCGTGAACTTCCCGGAATGACGACGGTTTCAGAGGGCGACGGGTTCTTGAAACGGGTCCGCGTGGAGAAGCTCGCGCCCTAGACACTGGCGGAACACGTGCACGATCTCTCGACGACCCTCGCGGCGGTGGCCACCGCGCCGGGACGCGGCGGCATAGGCTGCGTCCGGATCTCCGGACCCGACGCCTACGCGATCGCGCACGGTCTTTTCCAAAAGCTCAGGGAGTTCTCGTTCCCCGGCGACGGACGTCCGCACTTTTGCACCTTCCTCGACGAAGACGGACGGGAGCTCGATCACGGTTACGTCGTGGTGTTTGCCCCCGAGCGCGCCTACACGGGTGAGCCCACGGTTGAGTTGTGGCCGCACGGGAGCCCCCCCGTTCTCGATGCGCTCACGCGAGCCGCCTTCGCGCGGGGCGCCAAGCCTTCGGGCCCGGGCGAGTTCACCTACCGGGCCTTGCGGCGTGGGCGACTCGATCTCGCCCGGGCCGAAGCCGTGCGCGATCTCATAGCAGCTCGAACCGTCTACCAGGCGCGCGTCGCCTTCACGCAAGTCGAAGGAGCGCTGGCCCGTCGCCTCGGCCCGCTGCGTGAGGCGCTGATCGATCTCGTCGCGCGCGGGGAGGCCGCCATCGAATTCGCCGATGAGGCCGAAACACATCTCGCCGCAGGGGGCCTTGCTGGCGGCCTCGAAGTTGCCCTCGCATCGGCGCAGGCGCTGCTTCTCGACGCAAAACGTGGCCGCATCGTGAGAGAGGGCGCCCGCGTGGCGTTGTCCGGCGTGACCAGCGTCGGGAAATCGTCGGTTTTCAATCGACTGCTCGGGCGCGATCGCGCCATCGTCTCCCCCGTTCCCGGGACGACGCGCGACACCCTCGAAGAGACCGTGGAGCTCGGGGGCATCCCGGTGGCCCTCATCGATACCGCAGGAGTTCGCCCGGCCGGCGATGAGGTGGAGGCGGAGGGCGTGCGTCGAGCCCGCGCGGCCGCAGGTGAGGCCGATCTGGTCATCCTGGTGCTCGACGCCTCACGGAACCTGCGGGACGAAGAGCGCGCGGTGTTGGCGGAGCGGTTTTCGGGCGGCGGGACGGAAACGATCGTCGTCGCGAACAAGATCGATCTCGCGCCATCCGGCGGGGCCGGGGTCTTGTGGCCGAAGGCGATTCCGATCTCGGCCCTTACGGGCGAAGGACTAGACGCCCTTCGTGAAGCGATCCGCAACGTGTTGTGCGGGACCGGGCCTCGGGAAGACCCCGTCCTCACCAATGTCCGTCACGCCGCGGCGCTCGAAGAGACGGTCTCCGCCCTCGATCGGGCGCGCCAAGCGCTCCCCTTGGGCGAGGAGGTCGTGCTCGAGGATCTCCGGGCCGCCCTGGCCTCACTGGGCGGGATCACGGGCGAGGTTGCAAACGAAGACCTGTATGATCGAATCTTCAGCACCTTTTGTATCGGAAAGTAGATGATGAAGGTCACGGATATCGTCGTCATCGGCGCGGGGCACGCGGGTTGTGAGGCGGCTCTCGCCTCCGCCCGGATGGGATGTCCGGTGACGCTTTTGACCTTGAAACGCGAGGCCGTGGCCCGCATGTCCTGCAACCCCGCCATCGGCGGCCTCGCGAAGGGCCATCTCGTCCGCGAGATCGACGCGTTGGGCGGCGCCATGGGTCGCCTGGCGGACGCCTGTGGGATCCAGTTCCGGCTCCTCAATCGCAGCCGCGGCCCGGCGGTGCGCGGTCCTCGAGCGCAGCAGGACAAGGACCTCTACCACCGCGCGATGCTCGCCGAGCTCGTCGCCTGCCCGAACCTGACGCTCGTCGAGGGCGAGGTCACCGAGTTGATCGTCGATGGGGGTCGCGCTTCCGGCGTACGACTGGCCGACGGGCGCGAGCTAACGGCATCCGCCGTGGTGATGACGACGGGGACGTTTCTGCGCGGCCTGCTTCACGTCGGCCTCGACAAAACACCCGGCGGACGGGCCGGCGAGGCGCCCGCAAACGCCTTGTCGGCGGCGCTCGATGGCCTCGGCTTTCGCATGGGACGATTCAAAACCGGCACGCCGCCGCGGCTTTCGCGGGCGAGCGTCGACTTTTCCCGATTCGACCGGCAGCCGGGGGACCTGGAACCGACTTTCTTCTCGGAAATCACGCGGCACGTCGCGCAGCCTCAGGTGCCGTGCCATATTGCCTACACGAACGAAAACGTCCACCGGATCGTCACCGAGAATCTCGACCGTTCTCCCCTGTTCACGGGCGCCATCGCGGGGCGCGGGCCGCGATATTGCCCCTCCCTCGAGGACAAGGTCGTCCGCTTCGCCGATCGGGAGCGACACCAGCTCTTCCTGGAGCCCGAGGGGCTCGAATCGCCTCTCCTCTACGTCAACGGCTTTTCGACGTCGCTCCCTCCCGAGGTTCAAGAGGACATGGTGCGGGCGGTCGTCGGGCTCGAAGACGCCGAGATGGTCCGTCCCGGCTACGCGGTCGAATACGACTACGTCGATCCGACCGAACTGCTGCCAACGCTTCAAACCAAGCGGGTTCAGGGGCTGTTTCTCGCGGGGCAGATCAACGGGACGACCGGATACGAAGAAGCGGCGGGGCTCGGGTTGATGGCCGGGATCAACGCGGCGCTTGCGGTCCAAGGGGCGCCGGCTCTTGTGCTCGGCCGCGAGGAGGCCTATCTGGGCGTCCTCGTCGATGACCTGGTTACTCGCGGCACCAGCGAGCCGTATCGGCTGTTCACGTCGCGAGCCGAATACCGGCTTCTTCTGGGCGTGGACACGGCGTCTAGGCGACTCGGTGCGCACGGAACGCGCGTTGGGCTGCTCGAGGCGTCACGCGCTGAAGCGTCGGTTGCTCGATGGACCACGATCGACGAGGCGACGAGGGGTATTTCTCTGGAGGCGTTGCCGAAAGCTTCCGCGGTTCGGGAAGGCGGCAAGATCGGAACGGTGGCCGAGTTGGTGCGCCGCCCGGAGACCGACGTCGAGAGCGTCGTCCCCTACAGCCGCGCGCTCCAGGCGCTCTCGCCCCGCGATCGCCGCATCGTCGGGGAAAACGTGAAGTTCGCGGGGTACGTCGAGCGGCAGCGGCGCGTTGCCGAACGTGTGCGGCGTTCCGGAGCGATAAGAATCCCGGAGACGCTGGCCTACCGCGGGCTCTCGGGACTTTCCCGGGAGCTCGCCGAAAAACTCGACGCCGTGAGGCCGGACACGTTGGGCCGGGCAGCTCGCATCGACGGGATGACACACGCCGCCCTGGCGCTGCTCGCCGTGCACATCGAAAATATGCGAGCGGAGCTCCCGGGATGAGTGTCGGTCCGTCGGGGGTTCCCGATCCATCCGCAATCGTTGCGCGGGCGCGTGACGCGGGGATCGTTCTTTCGAAGCCCGCAGCACAAGCGCTCGCCGAGCATGCGCGCGCCGTCCTCGTCGCGAACGAACGCCTCCACCTGACCGCCATCACCCAGCCGGCGGCATTTTTCGAACGGCATCTCGGGGAAGCGTTCGAAGGCGCCGCGCTGCTTCCAAAGGCGATCAAGGGAGTTCTTCTCGATCTCGGGAGCGGCAACGGCTACCCCGGAATCCCTCTCGCCATCGCACGTCCTGGGCTCACGCCGGTACTCGCCGAGGCCTCGACGAAAAAGGCGGCGTTCCTTCGTGAGGCCCTCGTCGCAGCAGGGCTGGTGCACGGACGGGTGCTCGAAGCGCGGGTCGCGCGCACGGTTGATGTCGACGACCTCCCGGCGGTCGCGGTTCTTGCCACACGCGCCATGGGCGGTTGGGAGCGCATCGTTCCGAAGCTCGTGGCACGACTCGCGCCGGGTGGACTCGTGCTCATCTGGGCTGGATCCGACGCGGAAGCGATCATGACGAGGACGTCGTGGGCGCGGCTCCGGGTCGAGGCGTCTCGGAGCCTCCCCGGGCGCGATCAGTCCAAGGTGTACCGTCTCGGATTCACCTCTTAGATTAAAATACTTATACATTAGTTTCCACGTGGAAACCTCCCGTCCGATCGTCTTTCGGCGTCTGTGTTAGATTGCCGCTACTTTTCGTACGGGAGTTGTCGTTGGGTCGCATCGTTTCGATCGTCAATCAGAAGGGCGGAGTAGGGAAAACGACTACGTCCGTGAGCCTTGCTGCGGCGCTCGCCATAGCCGAGCGGCGCGTGCTTCTGATCGACACCGATCCACAGGCGAATTCGACGCGGGCGCTCGGTGTTGAAGAGGACGTCGAGCGGGCCTCCCTGTACGAGGCGATCTCCGGCGAGGCCACGCTCCAGGAAGTGACATTGGCGGTTCCGGGACTCCCCTATCTGAGTCTCGTTCCAGGTGACCGGGACCTCATCGGTGCCGAGATCGAGCTCGCAGGTGCCGACGGGCGTGAGTTCCGACTCAAGACGCTTCTGGGAGCCGTTCGGGACGAATATCAGCACATCCTGATCGACTGCCCTCCCTCCCTTGGACTCCTGACTCTCAACGCGCTCACGGCGGCCGACGCCGTGCTCATCCCGGTCCAATGCGAGTACTTGGCGCTCGAGGGAATCTCGCAGCTCACGGACACGCTCGATCGCGTCAGGCAGGCCCTCAACCCCAGTCTGGAGATCGAAGGCGTCGTCATGACGATGTACGACGACCGCACCAACCTCTCCCGACAGGTCGTCGACGAGGTACGGAGCGTGTTCGGGGCTCTCGTGTACAAGACGGTTGTGCCTCGCAACATCCGGCTCGGTGAGGCCCCAAGCCACGGCAAGCCGATCTTCCTGTATGACATCCGGTCCCGCGGGGCCGAGGCGTACCTCAGCCTGGCGAAGGAGTTTGTCGAAAATGAAAAGAAAGGCGCTGGGCAGGGGGCTTAGCAGCCTCATCCCCTCTTCGATCGCCCGAGTTCCGGCCCCGGCGGTTCCTGCCTCCCCGTCTCGGTCAGCCGAATTGCGACTCGAGGTCAGCAAGATCCGGCCGAACCCCCAACAGCCCCGGCGGTCGTTCGACGAGGCAGGGCTGGACGAACTTGCCCGTTCCATGAAAGCCCAGGGGCTGCTTCAGCCCGTGGTGGTGCGGCCGCTGCCTGGTGGCCAATTCGAGTTGATCGCCGGCGAGCGCCGCTGGAGGGCCGCTCAGCGCGCCGGCATCCACCAGATCCCCGCCGTCGTCAGAGATGTCCCCGACGAGAAGCTCTTGGAGCTGGCGCTGATCGAAAACCTCCAACGGGAGGAGCTGAACGCGATCGAGGAGGCCGAGGCCTATCGGATCTTGGTGGATGACCTCGAGCTGACCCACAATGAGATCGCCGAGCGCGTCGGAAAGCAGCGGACGACTGTGGCGAACGCCCTCCGTCTCCTGAACCTCCCCGAGCTCGTCAAGGACATGGTCCGGGATCGACTCATATCGATGGGTCACGCCCGGGCACTGCTTGCTCTGGAGGACGCAAAGGCGATCGAGTTACTGGCCCGGCGCGTCGTGGCCGAGGGGCTGTCCGTTCGCGACGTTGAGTCCCGGGCGAAGCGTCCCGCCGGCACGAAGCCCCGGCCGGGGCGCCCGACCAAACCGGTCGATCCCAACGTCGCGGCAGCGGAGTCGACGCTCCAGCGCGCCCTCGGGACGAAGGTCCGAATAGCGGGGAATGGAACCGTTGGGCACGTCGAGATCCACTACCACAGCGCCGAGGAACTCGATCGGGTCTATCGGTTGATCGTCGAATCGGGGAAGAAGCGCGCCTAGAGTTGCCGACTTTTTTGTCTGCCGCAGACATTTCAGTCGGCCGCCGACATATGTGTCGGCAGAGGGCCATCGCAGACATAATTGTCGGCAACTTAGCTTATGCCGACCCAAATGTCGGCCGATCCTCCCGCCGGATGAAACATGTTCGAAATTCACAGTTCATCTTCGAAACCGGTCGTTCCGAGGCCGCGCTCTTTCTGAGAGTCGGGCCGCGCGGTTTCTCTCTTCCCGTCGTCCTTTTCGACCGGTGGCGACCCCGAACCGGCTGACGCGCAGCCTGGCACGGCTGTCGCTGAGACGATCCGGGCACGCGAACGCCTGCCGGTGGAATTCGCGTCGAGCCCACGTCCAGAAAAGGGGAGGCACCATGGGAAAGTGGCGGCTGCGTTCGACGGAGGGTGCGGGGGGCTCTGACATCGTCAGCCTCATCGGGGAGGGAACCGTCTTCACGGGCGACCTCGTCCTCAAGGGGGGCGCGCGCATCGACGGAAAGGTCGTGGGTCGCGTCACCGCGCACGAACTCTTGGTGGTGGGTCCAAGTGGAGACATTGAAGCGGAGGAACTCCGAGCCAACAGAATTACGGTGTGTGGGACCGTGCGCGGCAAACTCATCGTCCAGGAAGGACTCGAGATCCAGCCCGGGGGGCGCGTGAGCGGCCAAGTCGTCATGGAAAAGGAAGGCCTCGTCGTTGCTCCGGGAGGCCTCTTCGAAGGGACCGTCGAGTACGCCCGTGACGCCGCAAACGACGACTCGGCGCCACGCGAGTTCGCGATCGAAGCCACCGCCTGAATTCTTGACCCCTTACAACCCCTGTGCTAACGTCCGCGGCCTTCAACTAACGTTAAGCAACAACAGAGGTTGAGGGCCGCGAGGCCTATGCGCGGCCTGAGCCTTTTCGCGGGCGGGTCAGGGGCGTTCATGAAGGACAGGAAGCTCGCCACGCGTTACGCGCGGGCCCTTCTCGGTGCGCTAGCCACTCCGGCTGAGCAAAACCTCGCGGACGAGTTTCTCACCGCGCTCGCGAACAGCATGACGACCAACGCCGAGCTCCGAGGATTCTTCCTCGACCCCGGGACCCCCGCCGGCGCGAAAAAGTCGCTCCTCGCGAACCTCTGCACACCCCGGAACATCCCGGAGCGGGTCAAGACATTCCTGGAAATGATCGTGGACAATTCCCGCTTGGCGAACCTCCCTTCGATCGCCGAGGTCTTCCACCTCGAGCGTGAATCCGCCCAGGGGATGGTGAGCGCCACGTTGACCGCGGCCGCTCCTTTGACACCTGAACTCAAGGTTCGTACCGCCGAGGCCCTCGAGAAGCTCTCCGGCCGCAAGGTCAGTCTCACGATCGAGATCGACCCCGGGTTGCTCGGCGGGGCCGTGGCGCAGGTCGGGTCGATGGTTTACGACGGCAGCCTCAAGACGCAACTCGCTCGGCTCCGCCGGACGATGGGGGAGGAATAGCAGGCATGGAGATCAAGGTCGACGAGATCAGCAAGATCCTCCGACAGCAAATCGAGGGTTTTCGCGGCCAAATAGACCTCGCCGAGGTGGGAACGATCATCTCGGTCGGCGACGGCATCGCGCGAATCCACGGCCTCGAAAAAGCGATGTCGGGGGAATTGCTCGAGCTTCCCCACGACGTCATGGGAATGGTGCTCAACCTCGAAGAGGACAGCGTCGGCGCGGTGCTCTTCGGCGAGAGCGACCGCATCAAAGAGGGCGACCAGGTCCGAAGAACCCGCCGCATCATGCAGGTGCCGGCAGGGGAGGCCGTGATTGGGCGCGTCGTCAACACGCTGGGACAACCCATCGACGGCAAGGGCCCCATCCAAACGAACCACTTCATGCCGGTCGAGCGCGTCGCTCCGGGCGTCGTCGACAGGACCCCCGTGAAGGAGCCCCTTCAGACAGGAATCAAAGCGATCGACGCCATGATCCCGATCGGCCGCGGCCAGCGCGAGTTGATCATCGGCGATCGTCAGACCGGCAAGACGGCCATCGCCCTCGACACGATCATCAATCAGAAGGGCCAAGGCGTCATCTGCATCTACGTCGCCGTCGGCCAGAAGCAGTCGACCGTGGCGCAGGTCGTGAAAACGCTCGAAGAGGCCGGCGCGATGGCCTACACCATCGTCGTCTCCTCGGCCGCGTCGTCGCCCGCGCCGTTGCAGTACTTGGCGCCGTATGCCGGCTGCGCGATGGGCGAGTACTTCCAGTTCAACGGTTTGGACGGCAAGCCCGCGAGCAAGACGAACCCGGGCCGCGCGGTCTTGTGCATCTACGACGACCTGTCCAAGCACGCGGTCGCCTATCGCGAGGTGTCGCTGCTCCTGAGGCGTCCTCCCGGCCGCGAGGCGTACCCGGGCGACGTGTTCTATCTTCACTCGCGATTGCTGGAGCGCGCCTCGAAGCTCAACGCCGATCTGGGAGGCGGCTCGATCACGGCGCTTCCGATCATCGAAACGCAAGCGGGGGACATCTCCGCGTACATTCCGACGAACGTGATCTCGATCACCGACGGCCAGATTTTTCTCGAATCCGACCTGTTCTACTCCGGCGTTCGACCCGCCGTGAACGTCGGGCTGTCGGTCAGCCGTGTGGGCGGTAACGCCCAGATCAAGGCGATGAAACAGGTCGCGGGCACGCTCCGTCTCTCGATGGCGCAGTACCGCGAGCTGGCCGCATTCGCTCAGTTCGGCTCCGACCTCGACAAGGCGACCCAAGACCAGCTTGCGCGTGGCCAGCGCCTCGTCGAAGTGCTCAAGCAGGCGCAGTACGCTCCGCTGCCGGTCGAACGGCAGGTCGTCATCGTCTACGCCGGCGCCAACGGACTCCTCGACGAGATTGCCGTCGCGGACATCCGCCCGTTCGAGGCCGACATGTACCGGTACTTCGACGTTCACCACAAGGATCTGCTCTCCGATATCGCGTCGAAGCAGGCGCTCGACGACGACATCAAGGCGCGCATCGGCAAGGCGCTCGAGGCATTCACGGCCGAATTCAAGGCGTCGCGGGTCTCCGCGACGTAAGCGTATGGCGAAGACCCACGAGTTCAAGCGGCGCATCCGCTCCATCAAGAACACCATGCAGGTGACGAAGGCCATGAAAATGGTTTCCGCCGCCCGCCTTCGCCGCGCCCAGGATCGAATCATCGCCGGGCGTCCGTTCGCCCTGACCACGAGCAAGGTCTTGGCGTCTCTCGCCGCGCGCGCCAACTCCGAGTTGCATCCGCTGCTGGTTCAGCGCGACATCAAGAAGGTCGAACTGGTCCTCGTGACGTCCGACCGCGGCCTGTGCGGCTCGTTCAACGCGAATGCCATCAAGGCCGCGTCCGTTTTTCTCGGCCAGCACAGCCCGGAGACCCTCAACGTCATGACGGTCGGACGGCGTGGCCGCGACTTCGTCCGGAGGCGAAAGCTCAAGGTCACGTCCGAGTGGCTCGACGTCTTCCGGAATCTCGAATTCTCCACCGCGCGGTTGATCGGCGACGACCTCGTCCGTCGCTACATCGACGGCGAGATCGACGCGGTCTACGTTGCCTACAACGAATTCAAGAGCGTCGTCTCCCAGCGGCCCGTAGTTGAGCAGATCCTCCCCATTCCCCGGGCCGAGCTGGTCGCGGCGGGGGAAGGCGAGGACTACATCTACGAACCGGAGCCGGAGTCCCTCTTTGACGAGATCCTTCCCGGGTACGTTCGCGTGCAGGTATGGCGGGCCCTCATGGAATCCGCCGCCGCCGAGCACGCCGCGCGCATGACGGCGATGGATTCGGCGACGAAGAATGCCAAGGAACTGACGGAGGCGCTCACCCTCCACATGAACCGTGTGCGCCAGGCTTCCATCACGACCGCGATCATCGAGGTCGTGTCCGGCGCGGCGGCACTGGAATAGCGGAGATTCGAATGGTGAAGATCGGTAAAGTCGTTCAGGTCATCGGTCCGGTCGTCGACATCGAGTTCGACGAGAACCACCTGCCCTCGATTTATAACGCGGTGCGCATCGTCGATGAGGGCGAAGAGACCGGGATTCCGGTGGACGTCATCTGCGAGGTGCAACAGCACCTCGGAGAAAACCGTGTTCGTACGGTCGCCATGGAGCCGACCGACGGCATGGTGCGCGGGATGCGCGCCGAGGACACCGGCGAGGCGATCACGGTGCCGGTCGGCGAGGCCACGCTCGGCCGCGTGATCAACGTCGTCGGCAAAGCCGTGGACAAGTTGGGGGAGATCGAAGCCCCGCTGCGTTGGCCGATCCACCGCGCGGCCCCGCCCTTCGAGGATCAGTCGACGAAAGTCGAGATGTTCGAAACGGGTATCAAGGTCATCGACCTGCTCGAGCCGTACATGAAGGGGGGCAAGACGGGGCTCTTCGGCGGTGCCGGAGTCGGCAAGACCGTCCTCATCATGGAGTTGATCAACAACGTCGCGTTGAAGCACGGCGGCTACTCCGTTTTCGCCGGCGTCGGCGAGCGCACGCGCGAGGGAAACGACCTCTGGCTCGAGATGCAGGAATCAGGCGTCGTCAACATCAAGGACTTCAAGAAGAGCAAGGTCGCCCTGGTCTACGGCCAGATGACCGAGCCGCCTGGAGCGCGCCTGCGTGTCGCGCTCACGGGGTTGACGGTGGCCGAGTACTTCCGCGACGAGCAGCACCAGGACGTGCTCCTCTTCATCGACAACATCTTCCGCTTTACCCAGGCGGGTTCGGAAGTTTCGGCTCTGCTCGGTCGCATGCCCTCGGCGGTCGGCTACCAGCCCACGCTGTCCTCCGAAATGGGCGAGATGCAAGAGCGCATCACGTCCACGAACAAAGGTTCGATCACCTCCGTGCAGGCCGTGTACGTCCCCGCCGACGACTACACCGATCCGGCGCCGGCCACGACGTTCGCCCATCTCGACGCGTCGACAAACCTGTCGCGTCAAATCGCCGAGCTGGGCATCTATCCCGCCGTCGACCCGTTGGCCTCGACGTCCCGCATCCTCGATCCGCGCATCGTGGGAGAGGAACACTACGCCGTGGCCCGTCAGGTGCAGGGTGTGCTCCAGCGCTACAAGGACTTACAGGACCTCATCGCGATTCTCGGCATGGACGAACTCTCCGAGGACGACAAGCTGACCGTCTCTCGCGCGCGCAAGATCCAGAGGTTTTTCTCCCAGCCGTTTTACGTCGCCGAGCAGTTCACCGGCTACAAGGGCAAGTACGTCAAGATCGAGGACACGATCAAGGGCTTCAAAGAGATCGTGGACGGCAAGTGCGACGACATGCCGGAGCAGTCTTTCCTTTACGTCGGCACCCTCGACGAGGCTCGGGAGGCAGCCGAGAAAATGAAGGCGAAGGCGTGAGCAACACCATCGACCTCGAGATCGTCACCCCCGAGCGCAAGCTCCTCTCCGTTCACGCGAGCGAGGTGGTGGTCCCGGGTGTTCAAGGGTACTTCGGCGTTCTTCCGGGGCATGCTCCGTTCCTCACGAAACTGGGGATCGGCGAGATCTCCTACAAGGATGAGACCGGCTCGCATTTCTTCGCCGCCGCCGACGGCTTCGTCGAGGTTCTCCCGAACCGGGTGACGATTCTGGCCCAGCTTTGCGAACCCGCCCGCGAGATCGACGTCGAGCGCGCGCGGGAGGCCAAGCGCCGCGCCGAAGAGTCCATGAAACAGGCCGCCAAGCTGTCCGACCAGGACATGCTGATGATCGAGCTGTCGCTCAAGAAGGCGCTGACGCGGCTTCTGGTCGCCGGCCGCTCGAAGAACTAAGAGCGGGGTGACGCGGACTCTCCCGGCCGCCTTGGTGCTCGCGCTCCTCGCGGGCTGCGGAAAGCCCGCACGCGTGGGCGCGATCGTGTCGCGAAGCGGCGCCGCTTCGGCTTCCGGAGAACAGGTCACTCGGGGGTTCGATCTCGCCGTTTCTGAACTCAACGCCGCGGGAGGCGTCGGCGGGCGCAAGGTCGAGCTGCTCTACCGCGACGATTCCACGAATCCGGAGATCGGGGTCGCCGCCTTGCGCGAGCTCTTCGAGCACGATCACGTGACGACCGTGCTCGGCGCGGTCACGTCGACCGTCACACTGCGGCTGGCCCCTCATTGCGAGCGAAATCGCGTCGTCCTGATGTCTCCGTCCGCCTCGGCGTCGCAGCTAACCGAGGCGGGGGAGTACATCTTCCGTACCGTCCCGTCGGATGTTCTCGAAGGGTCGTCGATGGCCGATTTCGCGCGCGACCTCGGGCTCGACCGCGTCGCCATCCTCGCGGTCGACAACGACTACGGCGCGAGCCTTGCCGACGCCTTCACGGACCGGCTCCGCACCTCAGGCGGGAGCGTCGTGGCGTCGCTGACGTTTCCCGAAGGGGACGCCGCCGCGATCGCGGACGCCGTGGCCGCACTGGCCGGCCTTGCGCCGCGCGGGCTCTACATCCCGGCGTACGCCGGCGATCTCGCGACCGTTTTGAGGCTCCTGAGCGAGACACGCATCCGGCCGATCGTCCTCGGCACCTCCGCCACGGCGTCGGAGCCGATCCGTGCCGCGGGAGCCGCCGCCGAGAATCTCGTGTTCCCGAAATCGAGCTTCGATGCCACGGCGGATTCGGTCGAGGTTCGCGCGTTCACGGCCGCGTTCCGCGAGCGCTATGCCGCCGAGCCGGACGTCTACGCCGCGCACGCCTACGACACGGTTCGCGTGCTCGCGGTGGCCGTTGGCCGGGCGAAATCGTGGAACGCGGACAAGATTCGCGACGCGCTCTTGCAGATCGACAACTACGAAGGAGTGACCGGCCGCCTCGCGTTCGACCGGAACGGCGATGTCGTACAGTATCCGCGCCTCTACATCGTTCGACGTGGGCAATTCGTCCCCTACGACCGCTTCGTCGAGAGCGGTGGATCGTTGCCCGTCCCCGGGAGGTAGCTTTGCGCCGATGAGCTCCACGTTCAGCCGCCCGTTTCTCTCGATCGTCATCCCCGCCTACAACGAGGAGGAGCGGCTCGTCCTCTCCATCGGGAAAATAGCGTCGTACCTCACCGCGGCCGGTATCGACGCGGAAATCCTCGTGGTTGACGATGGCTCGAAAGACCGCACCGCGGAGCTGGCCGCAGAGGCGCTCTTTGGCATGCGCGGCCGCGTGCTCAGAAACGGCGACAACCGCGGCAAGGGCTACTCGGTCCGCCACGGCGTGGTCGAGGCGCGGGGGCGCTTCGTGCTTCTGACCGACGCCGACCTGTCGACCCCGATCGAGGAGCATGCGAAGCTCGCCGCGGTGATTCGCGATCGCGACCTCGACGTCGTCATCGGTTCCCGCGCTCTTCCGGACTCCGACGTGCAGGTGCGACAGGGGCGGCTGCGTAAGAGAATGGGTCGGAGCTTCAACACCATCATCCGCGTGGTCACGGGACTTCCCTTTCGCGACACACAGTGCGGCTTCAAGTTGATGGACCGTGACCGGGTGATGCCGCTGTTCGACAAAATGGTCGTGAATCGCTTCGCGTTCGACGTCGAACTGTTGTTCCTCTGCGCTCGCTTCGGGCTGTCGGTTGCCGACGTACCGGTCACCTGGCGCAACGTGACCGGGTCGAAGGTCTCGTTATTCCGCGACCCGCCGAACATGATCGCGGACGTCTTGCGCGTTCGCTGGCGCTTTCGCCGCGGCCTCTACAATCCCGAGCCCCCAGCGTCCGGAGCCTCATGAGCGCGGACCTCGCGCTGGTTTCGTCCCTCGTCGCCGCGCCTGCTTACAGCGTCTTGGAGCGCGCGCTCGGAACCGAAAATCGACGCGTCGCCTCGAGTGGTTTGACCGGACCCGCGCGCGCCGCGGTGTTGACGCTTCTGCTCGAGCGCACGCGACGCCAGGTCGTGCTCGTCGTGCCCGACGACGCGGCGCTTGCGGCATGGCAGCGGGACTTGGCCGCCCTCGCCAACCTCCTGGGCCGAGACCCCCGCGGGATCGTCGTGTTCCCGGCCCTGGTCTGCGATCCCTACAACCGGATCCCGCCGCACCCGGAGGTGGAGCGCGAGCGCGTTCGGGCGCTCGGGCGTCTCGCGCGCCGAGACCTCGACCTGTTGCTCGTGCCGGCCGCAGCACTTCTGGCCTGGCTGCCGGCGCCTGCTGAAATCGCCGCGAGCTCGCGCGTGGTGCGAGCCGGCGCCATTCTGGCTCCCGAGCAGTTTCTCCTCGATAGCTTGCGCGCCGGATACCGGCGCGTCGACACCGTCGCGGCCCCGGGCGACATCTCGCGGCGCGGAGGCATCGTCGACATCTACCCGCCGGAAGCGGACGAGCCGGTGCGCATCGAGTTGTTCGGCGACACCGTCGAGTCGCTTCGATCGTTCGACCCGGATCATCAACGTTCGACGGGCGCCCTCGAGGAAGCGGTGATCGGCCCGGCCGCCGAGAGCCCGGCAACCGACGATGCTGTTTCCCGCCTTGCCGCGTATCTCGAAGGCGGACTGAGTCGGGTCCGCGAGGAAGGCTCCGCCGTGTCCGCGTTTCGCGCGACGCTCGATACGCTGCGCACCTCCGGGCATCTACCCGGCTTCGAAGCTCTCGCCGCATTGACGTCCGAAACGCCTTCGACCGTCTTCGATCACTCCCGCGGACTCGCGGTTGTCGTTGACGAGCCGGAACGGGTCGAGGAGGAGCTCGCGCGCGCGGGCTACGAGCTGCGAGCGGCGCACGAGGAAAGCCAAGACCGCGTGCTGCCTCCGCCTTCCGTGCTGTTTGTTTCGGAGCGTGCGGCGATTGCGGCCACCCGCGAGTCCGTGCTCGTCTTCCGCGAGCTCGATGCGGGGGAGAGCGACGCCGGCGTCCTCCACGTGAGTTGGCCGAGTCGTCGGGCCCGATCGTTCGCGGGGCGCGTGGCGGATTTCGCGGCCGCTCTGAAGGAGGCCCGCGCTTCCGGCGACCAGGTCCACTGCGTGTTGCGTGCGCCGGGGAGTGCGGCACGGCTCGCGGAGATTCTGGCGGCGTACGAGCTCGACGCGACGATCGCAGTGGCGGGCTTGCGCGAGGGGTTCGAGTTCCCTGAGCAGAAGTTGACGGTGTACTCGGAGCGCGAGATCTTCGGCGAGGAAAAGCATGCTCCGGAGCGCAAGTCGAAGAGCCGCACCGCGTTTCTCTCCGACTTTCGCGATCTCAAAGTCGGCGATCTGGTCGTGCACGTTGACCACGGGGTTGCGCGGTACGCCGGCCTGGGACGGCCGAAGGGCGGAAGCGTCAACCGCGACTTCATGATTCTGGAGTTCCAGGGAGGCGACCGGCTGTTCGTTCCCACCGACCGCCTCGATCTCGTGCAGAAATACAGCGGCGTGTCCGGGCATCAGCCGCGGCTCGACAAGCTCGGCGGAGTCGGCTGGGAAAAGGTCAAGAGCAAGGTCAGGAAGTCCGTCGAATCGATGGCCAAGGAGCTCCTCGAGCTCTACGCCCGTCGCCGCGCCGCGACGGGGCACGCGTTCGCCGCGGACGGCGCCTGGCAGGCCGAGCTCGAGGCGGCGTTCCCGT
The DNA here is from genome assembly GCA_032124015.1 of Acidobacteriota bacterium. GTDB lineage: Bacteria > Acidobacteriota > Polarisedimenticolia > Polarisedimenticolales > DASRJG01 > DASRJG01. The sequence goes on along the minus strand of JAQBEH010000142.1, from coordinate 11,839 downwards.
TCGAGTTGACCGTAGACCAAGCGCGCGCGGTCCGCGAGGTCAAGGACGATCTCGAGCTGGGAAAGCCGATGGACCGTCTGCTCGTGGGAGACGTCGGCTTCGGGAAGACCGAGGTTGCCGTGCGGGCCGCCTTCAAGGTGGTCATGGACGGAAAACAGGCCGCGCTCTTGTCCCCGACGACGGTGCTGGCGGCGCAGCACTTCGAGACGATCAAGGAACGATTCGCCCCATTCCCTGTGAAGCTCGAGATGGTCTCGCGGTTCCGGACCGCGGAGCACACACGAACCATCCTGCGGGCCGTGGCCGCCGGGGAAATCGACCTGGTGGTCGGCACGCACCGGCTCCTCTCGAAGGACGTCGCCTTCAAGAACCTCGGGCTTCTCGTCGTCGACGAAGAACAGCGCTTCGGCGTCGCCGCGAAGGAGCGATTGAAGCAGATGTCGATCGGGATCGATGTCTTGTCGATGACCGCGACCCCGATCCCGCGCACGCTGCAGATGTCGCTGGCGGGCGTGCGCGACCTGTCGATCATAGAGACGCCTCCGCCGGGGCGCTCCGCGATCCAGACCTACCTGGTGCCTTTCCGGAAGAACGTGGTGGCGCAGGCGATCCGGCAGGAGATGCGCCGCCAAGGCCAGGTATTTTTCGTTCACAATCGCGTCGAGACGATCCCCGCCGTCGTGCGCGCCCTCAATGAGCTGGTTCCCGAGGCGCGCGTGGTCGTCGCGCACGGTCAGATGCCCGAGCGGGAGCTCGAGCGCGTGATGCTCCGCTTCACGCACGACGAGGCCGACGTGCTGGTCACGACGACCCTCATCGAAAACGGTCTCGACATCCCCCGCGCCAACACCATCATCGTGAACCGCGCCGATCGCCTCGGACTCGCCCAGCTTTACCAGCTTCGGGGGCGCGTCGGCCGAAGCGCGCTGCACGCGTACGCGTACTTCCTGATCCCGGGCAGTCAAACGCTCTCCGACACCGCCAGACGGCGTCTGAAGGCGCTCCAAGAGTTCAGCGAACTGGGCTCGGGCTTCCGGCTGGCCGCGGCCGACCTCGAGATCCGCGGGGCAGGGGAGTTCCTCGGATCGCGCCAGCACGGCCACATCGCATCTTTGGGGTTCGACCTTTACTGCACGATGCTCGAGCAAGCCGTGTCCGGCATGAAGGGCGAGCCCATCGAAGAGCGTCCGCCGGTGTCGCTCCACCTCGCGGTCGATATCAAGCTCCCGGAAAGCTACATGCCCGAAGTCGGTGATCGACTTGCGCTTTACAAGCGCCTCTCGGTTGCACGGGACGCCGCCGAGGTCGACCGCCTGCAGACCGAAACGGAGGATCGTTGGGGACATCCGCCGCTCCCGGGGCGCAACCTGTTCGACATGGCGCGTCTCCGGTTGACCGCCGAGCGCGCCGGCGTGATGAGCGTCGACGTCGTGAACGCGAAGCTGCAGGTGCGCTTCGGCGAGAAGGCGGCCGTCGATCCGCGTCGCCTGATCGATCTCGTCGCCCGGCGGCGGGGCGCGTTGACCCCGTCCGGGATGGTCACGCTGCCGGCGCCCGAAAAGACGGGGGAGAGGATCAGCGTCGTCCGGGAGATCTTGGAAGAGGCCATGGCGGGGTGACGCCGAGGGGGTCTTGTGCCGCCCGCCCTCCGGCGTCACCATAGGGATCGTGACGCCTCGCCGATGCCTCGCAGCCGTCGTGTTCGCACTGGTCGCGGTGTCCGCTTGCGACCGGTTCGACACCGAGCCGGGAAAGCACGTCGTCGCCGAGGTGGGAACGCAGTCCGTGACGGTCGACGAGCTGCAGGCATTTCTGGACACGATTCAAATTCAGGATCCCGCCGCCGAGCCTCTGTCCCCGGGCGATCTCGCCAGGGTGAAAAGCCGCTTGTTCGACGATTTTCTCGAAGCGGAATTGCTCTTCCAGGAAGCGAAGCGGCGGAAGGTGACGGTCTCCGACGAGGAGTTGGCTGCGTATCTCGGCTCGGAAGGGTCGTCGGAGCCGGCAGCGCGCGAATTGGCGCGACGCGATCTCACCATCCAAGAACTGCGCGAAGAGGTCGTGCTCGCGGAGGCCCCCGCGGGCGACGACGAGATCGACGCGTGGCTGGCCGCGCACGCGCCGCCGAGTGAGCCGGCGTTGGAAGGGACGCTCCGGACGTTGCGACTCGCGTCGTATCCGGAGGCGGTGCGAGTGCGGAAGGAGATCCTCGCGAAGAAACTCTCGTTCGTCGAGGCCACGATGGCCTACGGCGCGGACTCGCTCCCCGATGCGCCGCGAGACGAGGATCTCGAGGCCCTCCCCCCTCACATCGCGGCCGCCGTCAAGGCGCTTGATCCAGGAGGTGTCAGTAGGCCGCTCCCCTTCGAGTCGAGCGTGCTGCTGTTCCTTCTTGAAAAGGCCGACGATCCCTCAGTGCCCACGTCGCGACGGCGGGAGAGCGCCCGCCGGGCGATCGCCCTCGACAAGGCGCAGGCCGCGACGGACAGGCTGGTTCTGGAGCTCCGCGGAAAAACGGAGGTGACGCGGCACTTCGGCGAACTTCCGTTCGCGTATGTGGCGGAAGATGCCGCCCCGCGTGCAAGATGATCGACATGAGAGTTCTCCTTCGGTGGGTTACAGCTCTTGCCGCGACGGTGGCACTGGGCGGCGGCTTTGCGCACGCTGAAGTCGTGGAAGAAATTGTCGCAAAGGTCAACGACGACATCATCACGATGTCCGACCTCGAAACCGAAGAGCAAGGGCTTCTCCAGGAGCTCTACCGGAAGAATTCCGGGACCGAGCTCGACGCCAAGGTTGCGGAAGCCAAGAAGGAACTCTTGCGCCGGATGATCGATCACCGTGTTCTGGTCCAGAAAGCGACGCACATCTTCGACGTGACGAAAATGCAGGACTATTACCTCGAGATGTTCAAGGGACAGCAAAACATCGGCAGCGACAAAGAGCTCGAGAAGCTCCTGGCCGAGCAAGACATGACGATGGCCGACCTGAAGAAGCGGCTCGTCGAGGAGTTTTCGCCGCAACAGGTGATCCACGTGGAGATTTCCGAGCGTATCGCTGTCTCGGACAAGGACGAACAGGCCTACTACGAGGCGCACGCCGCGGATTTCGCGATTCCGGCGGAGGCGACGGTGCGGGAGATCGTGCTGAAGGCCACGGAGCCCGAGCGGGCGGCGAAACGGGCGGAGGCCGAGGCCGTGCGGGCGAGGTTGATCGAGCCCGGGGCGGACTTCGCCACGATCGCCGCGGAAGTCTCGGACGCCGGCACCAAGAAGGCGGGAGGCCTGCTGGGTACGGTGAAAAAGGGGGACCTCGCAGCCGCCCTCGATAACGCGGCGTTTACGCTGCCCGTCGGCGAGTTCAGCCAGGTCATCGAAGCCGACTACGGGTTCCATATCCTGAAGGTCGATGGGCGCACGGAAGCGACGTCCAAGCCGTTCGACACCGTGAAAGCCGAAATCGAGAAGCTAATTCAGAATGAACGGTTTTCCGTCGAGTACCAGCAGTACATGCTCAAGGCCTGGTCCGAGGCCACCATCTGGATTTCACCCAAGTACGAGGCTCGGTTGTCGGCGGTCGACGCTCCCCCTGAGTCTCCGATAACCCCCTGAAAACAAACGCCCCGGGGATTTCAGATCGAAAATGTCCAAGCGAGACTTGCGTGGGGTCCGTTTCACCGGTAAACTTACATTAAGTCAATGATCAACAGAAAACTGGTTCGACCCAATTTGGCGGAAATGAAGGAACGGTTCTCGACGAACCGCGCCCCTCAGTCCCCCGCTGATTCCGCGCCGGCGGAGCAGGGTGGCCCCCGCGATCAGGGCCGCAGGCGCCAGGTCCCTCCGGAAAACACAAGCGCGGAGGCCTTTTACTACGTCAAGCAGATGACCAATCACACGCCGATGGTCGTTGTGCTGGACAACGGCGATCAGCTGCGTGGCCACATCGAGTGGTACGACCGCAACTGCCTCAAGGTGAACCGCGAAGGGACGCCCAACCTGCTCGTGTACAAGCACGCCATCAAGTACATGTACAAGCAGGAAGAAGAAACGCCCGCCGGTTAGAGCGTTCCCTTCGTGATCGCAAGCATCGCGGGGTGAAGCCGCGACCCCGCGGCGACCACCGACCCGTCCTCGAGAAAGCCCGGCCCCCCTCGCACGTCGGTGACGATGCCACCTGCCTCCATGACGACGAGCGCGCCACCGGCCAGGTCCCACGGTTTCAGGCCGACTTCGAAGAAGCCGTCGTACCGTCCGCACGCGGTGTAAACCAGGTCGAGCGACGCCGATCCGGCGCGCCGCAGGCCCGAGGTCGACCGCACAAATCGCTCGAACGCCGCCAGGTAAGCCGGGAGTCCAGCCATTTCGCGGAACGGGAACCCGGTCGCGATCAGCGCCGCATCCAGGTGGTCGAGCTCGGTGCAAGCGATGCGGGATCCGTTGAGGAAAGCGCCGCCGCCGCGATGCGCGTGAAAGGTTTCGCCGCGGCACGGATCGTGAACTGCGCCGGCAATCAGGCCGCTTTCGTCGGTCAAGCCGATCGACACGGCGAAGGCGGGCACGCCGTGGATGAAGTTGGTCGTGCCGTCGAGCGGATCGACGATCCAACGGTAGGCGGCGTGCGCGCCCCCCGTTCCGCCCTCTTCCGCCAGAATCGCGTGTTCCGGAACGTGCCGGCGCAGGACGGTGATCACGGCGGTCTCCGCTTCGCGGTCGACCTCGGTGACATAGTCGTGTTTCGCTTTGACTTCGATCGCCACGGATTCGCGATCGCCGAACCGGCGCCGCAGTACCTCGCCGCCGGCGTGTGCCGCCTCGACCGCGATCCTCTCGAACTCCGCCCAAGCCTCCCTCACGTCTCAACCCTCAACTGTTAACTGTTAACTTCTTCCGCCGTGCCCTCGGATGCGCCTTGTCGTACACGGCCATCAGAGCCTCGACACCGACATGCGTGTAACGCTGCGTCGTCGACAAGGAGGCGTGGCCTAAAAGCTCCTGGATCGCGCGAAGGTCGGCGCCCGCGCCGAGCATGTGCGTGGCAAACGTGTGCCGCAGCGCATGCGGCGAGATATGGGCCGCGATCGAGGCCTGAAGCATGCGGCGATCGAGGATCCGCCGCGCGCTGCGATCGGTCAAGCGAGTGCCCCGGAGGTTCAAAAACAACGCGTTCGTGTCGCCCCCGCTGCGGCGAAGCGGCTCGGACGCGGACAGCCATGCGAGGAGCGAGGCCTGGGCCTTTCTCCCGAACGGGACGATGCGCTCCTTGTTCCCCTTTCCCAGGACGCGCACGAGTCCGCCCGCGTGATCCACGTCGTCCAGGTCGAGGGCGGCCAGCTCCCCGATCCGCAGGCCGGTCGCGTACAGGAACTCGAGGAGCGCTTTGTCCCGCCTCGCCGCCACGTCGTCTCCGGCGATCGAGTCCAAAAGCGTGAACACTTCGTCGACTGTGAGGTTTTTCGGGAGAAGCTTCGACTGCTTCGGAGTCGGGATCCCCTCGGCGGGGCTCACGTCGATCACGCCGAGGCGCACGGCGTGCTTCAGGAACGAGCGCACCGCCGAGAGCTTCCGCGCGACGGAGGATTTCGCGAGTCCTTCTCTGTGGAGCCGGGCCACGAAACCTCGAATCGCGAGGGTGTCGATCGCTTCGGGGCCGGGGAGACGCTCGCCGTGGCGTTCGGCGAGCACGGCGCGAAACTGGGAGAGGTCGCTCACGTAGGCGCGCAGAGTCTGCGTCGAGACGCGTCGCTGATCCTGGAGGTACGCAAGAAAACGCGAAACGGCGCGATCGTAGTCGCTCGACCCTTTCACCGCGCCCTCTCCGCGATCGTGCCGATCCCTTCGGCATCGATCCAGGCCGTCAGGGACGCCATCGCTTTCGTCGATCGCGCCGCGCGCCGGTCCTGCTTTCTCCTCGACCGCGACGGTGCTTCGGGGAGAAGGCCGAACGCGGCATTTTGCGGCTGATAGTTCAAAGGGTCGGCCGACGCGATGTAGCGCGTCAGAGCGCCGAGCATCGTGTCTTCGGGGAGAGTCAGGGGCGGGAGGCCGGTCGCCAGGCGCGCGGCGTTCATTCCGGCGAGAAGACCCGTGGCCGCCGATTCCGTGTACCCCTCGACCCCCGAGATCTGTCCCGCGAACAGGAGCGTCTCTCGCTTGCGCGATTGCATCGTCGGGATCAGCACGCGCGGCGCGTTGATGTAGCAATTCCGGTGCACCTGTCCGAGCCGCACGAACTCCGCGTTGCGAAGCCCGGGGATCGTGGCGAAGATCCGTTTCTGCTCGGGCCAACGCAACTGCGTCTGGAAGCCGACCATCGAATAATGCTCGGCCGCCAGATTGTCCTGGCGCAGCTGAACGACGGCGTGCGGGCGCGCTCCCGTGCGCGGGTCGATCAGGCCGACCGGCTTCATCGGGCCGAAGGCCAAGGTGTCGACTCCGCGACGGGCCATCTCCTCGATCGGCAGGCACCCTTCAAAAAACGGCGTCTTATCGAATTCGTGCAGCGGAGCCTTCTCGCCCGCAAGGAGCGCGCCGACGAAACCTTCGTATTCCTCGCGCGTCATCGGGCAGTTCAAATAGTCGGCCCCGCCCCCCTTCCCGTAGCGTGACGCTTCGAACGCGATATCGCGGTCGATCGTGTCGGCCTCGATGACGGGCGCAATCGCGTCGAAGAAGAAGAGATAGTCCTGCCCTGTGAACCGGGCGATCGCTTCTTGCAGTCGCTCCGAAACGAGCGGACCGACCGCCAGGACGACGATCCCGCTCCCGGGAATCTCGACGACCTCTTCGCGAACGAGCTCGATCAGCGGATGTGCCGAAAGTGCCGCCGTGACCGCCTTTGCGAATTCGTCCCGATCGACGGCGAGCGCTCCTCCCGCCGGGACGCGATGCAGCAGCGCACACTCTAAGATCTTCGAGCCGAGCGCCGTGATCTCCTCTTTGAGTAGGCCGTGCGGCGTCGCGTGATCGAGCGACTTGAGCGAGTTCGAACAGACGAGCTCGGCGCAATCGGAGGTCCGGTGGACCGCCGTCGGGCGAACGGGGCGCATCTCGTACAGGCGCACCCGAACCCCGCGTTGGGCGATCTGCCACGCGGCCTCGCTGCCGGCAAGACCGGCCCCGACGACCGTCACTTCTGTTGCCGGCATGCCGGTTTTGTCTCCAAAAACAGAGCGAAAGGTCTAATCCGCGCCGATCATAGCTCAGGGGGGTGGACGCCGTTGGACGGTCCCCAACGCGCCGTGTACAGTAGTTGGGATTCGGGACCGGTTCGTCGCAATGGACGATCGCGGGCGACCCGGCATGGAGATACGACCGATGAAACTCTCGAAGACGATGGCAATCCTGCTTCTCACCACAGCGGTCACCGTCCCGGCGTTCGCCAAGAAGGACAAGACCAAGGCGGCGGCCGCACCCGTGGCGCCGACCGCGACCACCAGCGTTTCGGGCGCCGCCGCGACGGTCGGGGGCACGGTGATCACGCTCGAGGCGCTCGACGCCGCGGCGGCCAACCAACTCGCCAAGTTCCGCCAACAGGAGTACGACGTGCGAGCGGAAGTGCTCACCGGGATGATCCAAGAGCAACTGATCACGAATGAAGCCGCCGCCCAGAAGGTCACGACGGACGAACTCGTCGAGACCGAGATCATCGCGAAGGCGGCGAAGCCGACACCGGACGAAGTGTCGCAGTACTACGAGAAGATGAAATCCCGCATGGGCGGAAAGACGTTCGACGATGTCAAGGGCGACATCGAGAAAATGCTCACGGGGCAAAAGGTCGCCGAGCGCAAGGACCAGTACATGACGGAGCTCTCCGCCAAATATGAGGTCAAGATGCTGCTCGATCCTCCCCGTGCGACGATCATGCTGCGCGCGACAGCTCCGGCGACGGGCCCCGCCGACGCGCCGATTACGATCGTCGAGTGGTCCGACTACCAGTGCCCGTTTTGCAAGCGCGCTTATCCGACCATCGAGCAGGTCCTGACCGAGTACAAAGACCAGGTTCGATACATCCACCTCGACTACCCGCTTCCCTTCCACCAGCAGGCGATGCCGGCGTCCATGGCGGTTCATTGCGCCGGAGAACAGGGAAAATTCTGGGAGTACAACAACAACCTCTACTCGGCCCCCGGCGACCTGAGCGCAGCCGATCTGACCAAGCGCGCCGCGGACCTCGGTCTCGAGGGCGCCGCTTTCGAAGCGTGCACGGCCTCGAAAAAATACGAGGCTTTGATTAAGACGAACTTCGCCGACGGCTCCGCGCTGGGTGTGACGGGGACTCCGGCCTTTTTCATCAACGGCCGCATGCTCGTCGGCGCGCAGCCGATCGAACAGTTCCGCGCGATCATCAACGACGAACTGTCCCGCAAGGGCGTCTCGGTCCCGAAAACAGGAACCGGCACGAACTGATTCCAGACGCACCCGCGATGTCCTGACGCCGCCCCACCCGGGGCGGCGTTTTTTTTAGGCCGGTTCCGGGGAGCGGACCTCGACGGCTGGCAGTTCCCGACGCAGCCGCCGGAACCGTTCGACGTCCGCAAGCCCTGCGAGTGACTTCGGAAAGGCCGTAAACACCAGAGGGCTCGCCACGACGATGAGCTTCGTCCGCGCCCGCGTGATCGTGACGTTCAGCCGGTTCCCCGAGTAGAAAAACGCCGCCGCGTCTCCGGCGAGATGATCGGGATCGGACGCCACGAGCGAGACGACGACCAGCTCGCGCTCCTGCCCCTGAATGCGCTCCACCGTGTCGATCACCGGAAGCGCCGCAACGATTCCCGCCGCGTCGAGGCCGCGCTTGACGAGGGTCCGAATGAGTCGGAGCTGCGCCCGAAACGGCGACACGACCGCGATGTCGGCAGGGTCTCCCCGCTGGCGGACGATACGGTCGAGCACGATCCCGGTAACGACCTGCGCCTCCGGCAGACAACGGGTCCGAAACCCCTCGTGCGCGACCAACGCGAGCACGGCGGAACGCTCGGGATCGAAGAGTTCGTCGTAGGGCCCGCCAGGGACGTACGGGAAGCGTGCGCTTGCGGTGCGCGCCTCGGGGGTGAGCCGACCGTCGTAAAACACCCGGCTCGGGAAGTCGTTCACGCCCGCGTTCATCCGGTACGTCGTGTTGAGCAGCGCGGGGGGATAGGCGGCGGCGAGGTGCTCGAAGACCGATCGCGCGGCTAGGAGATCGGGATGGCGACCCTGAACGATGGGACCGAGCTGGCGGTGGTCGCCGACAAGGATATGGCGCGGGGCGGCGAGGAGCGCGCAGCTCGCATAGGTCAGGGGGATCTGCGCAGCCTCGTCCACGACCACGACGTCGAAGGCGTCTTCTTCCCAGACGGCCTTGAGCGAAAAGAGCGTCGCGCCCACGACGCGCCGGGGATCGCGCCCGGCGGGAAGCCGCTTCATCGAAGGCACGAGGGTGACCCGCGTTTCGCGAAGATCGTCGGCGCCGCTCCTCTTGCCGGCCTTCACAACCGACAGCGATGGATCGGCCAACGCCACCATCCGCAGCGCGTTGTTGACGGCGCGGTGCGTATACGAGGCGACGAGCACTCTTTGGCCGGCCGCCGCGAGCGCGGCCACGATGCGCGCGAGCACGTAGGTCTTCCCGGTACCCGGGGGGCCCTGAACGAGCGTCACAGGAGAAGCCGCCATCGCGGCGACGAACGCTTCTTGCTGCGAGGGGTCGAGGGTGGGGACGAAGGCCCGGGCCTGGGCGGAGGCCATGCCCTTCTTCTTGGGATCGATGCTCCGCTCCGCCACGCCTTCGAGCACGAGGCGCACGGCTTCTGCTGAAGCCGAGCGCCCCGACCTCGCCCGCGCCAGGGCCTCGAGCGCCAGGCTGGTCAACGTCTGCGCCTCGGGATCGAGCTGCAACGGGCGGCTCGGGTCGAATCCACCGTCCGTCCTGTACGGATCGCGCGAGACGATAAGCGTGCCCGTCGCGTCGTCGAACGACTCGTAGGTGACCCCGAGCCCGCGGGCGCCCTCCAGCCGCTCGCCATTCCCCAGCCTCAGGGAATCCCCGATTCGGAATTTCGCGAGGTTGTCGGCACAGCCGAGGCTGATCCTTCCCCCAGGCGCCTCACCGCGATGCGTCAAGCCGGCCAGACTGTCGCCGCGTTCGACCCGCTCGTCGAGGGGGAGGGTCATCAGGTCGCGGTGGCCAAGGAGAATCGCGTGGTGCTCCCGGTGGAGCAGGCGCGTCAGGCGGTCCCACAGGGACGGCGCGCTCACGTTTTGAACCATGCGCGGATTGCGCGCAGCGATTCCAGCGCGTCCCGACCGGCCTCCTCGAGGAGCCGCCGCACGGCCGCCGGATTCTCGGACGCGGGAAGCCCCGCGTGCAGGACGAAGAGGGCGTCTTCGGCCAGGCCCGCCGACGGACGCGGGAGGCTGCGCGCCACCGCGGCCACCTCGTCGAACCGGTACAAGAACACGGGGAGCACGGCCGCACGCCGGACCCACGGCGCCAAATCCACGAAGCGCCCGGCCAGATCACCCGCGCGCGCCGGGTCGAGCGCCAACTCCTCCGCGAGCGCGTCGAACGCCCCCGCTGTGCCGGCCCCAAAAGTGTAGATCGGCTCATCGCGCGAGGCGGGGGATTCGAGCACGTCGACCAGCTCGAGCAAGGCCGCCGCGCGCTCGTCGCGTGTCGACACGATCGCGACCCGCGCGGCGTCGATCGCTCCCGACCGTGCCGCCTCTCCCCACGCGATCGAAAACGGCTCGCCGCGATCGAGTGGGTCCGATTCGAGGCGCAGATAGAACTCGCGCTTGAGGCCGCGCGGGAGCCCCGCGGGGCGATGGTGCAGCACTTGACCGTCGAGGAGCGTTTTCGCCTGAGTCCGCATGCGCAGGAGTCCGTCCGACGGCACGCCCGCGGCAGAAAGCGCCGGGACGTCGGCCTGGGCGAGCGCGTCGATCGTGGCAATCCCGTGGCGAAGCAGAACCCGCCGGCGCGCGCGCGTGACCCCGTGCACGAACGAAAGATCGCGCGCCTCCTCGAGTTGTGGAAGGCAGGTGCTCCGCCACCGGCAGCGCGCGCAAGCCGGCGAGAAAAACGGCGACGTTGCAGCCTCGCCCCGAGCGACCCCTTCCGTCCTCGCGACCGCGTCGTCCACCGTGCAGCGGATCGCGCCGAGGTCCAGCTGTTCGCGCCGCCCATCCCCCAGGATGAGAAAGCCCGTCTCCGGCCGCCGCCCCTGCACGGATTCGAGCAACAGTGCCGCGAAACCCACCTGGAACACCGCATCGCTGCGCGTCGTGCGCGCGGACTTCACATCCCCCGGGACGTAATGAAACTCCCCGAGCGTCGACCGGCCCGGCGCGCGCTCGAGAAGATCGGGCCGCGCCAGCCGCGCGCCATCGATCAACACCGCCTGGTCGATCCCCGCGACGCCGTCGGCCATCAGCGCGCGCGTACGCTCGAACGCCCCGTCCCAGTCGCCGCGATCGACTTCGACGGCGGGATACCCCAGCGGCCCAACGACCTCACGCTCAAAGCGCTGCCCGTGTTCGAGCAAGAGCGCCATCGCGTCGTCGGGCCGCGTACGAAGCTCGCGATCGAGCGTCGCATCGAGCGCGACGCGATGTTCGCACTCCGCGAAGTCATAGAGGTGATGCGCGAGAATCGTCGCGCGTGATCGTGACGGCGACGCCATGGGGCGGGGAGCGTAACACGGAGGTCACGCTCCCCGCGGGGGTTAGGGGGTGGGCGTTGTTGCCGCGATTGGCTCGTGTTGGAGCGGTGGGGGATTCTGACGAGCGTTGTCGAGGATCGCGAGGAGATTGAGGAGGGCGTCGAGGGTGGGGGTGATCGACTGCGCTGGCCACACGAT